>DDZV01000002.1 GCA_002346475.1 Acidobacteria bacterium UBA2999
CGACAAGATTTTCAAGAAATCGATCTTATTGCTGGAAATGTTGCTACCGCTGCTGCAACTGAAGCACTAATTAATGTTGGAGTTGATGCGGTTAAGGTTGGACTAGGTGCCGGTTCTATTTGTACAACACGTGTTGTCGCTGGAATTGGTGTTCCCATGGTTACAGCGATAACTGAATGTTCTCGCGTTGCAAATTCAAAGGATATCCCGATTGTTGGCGATGGGGGCATTCGGTACTCTGGGGATATTGTAAAAGCACTTTCTGTTGGCGCTAGCTGTGTCATGATTGGGAACCTCTTTGCTGGAACAGACGAAAGTCCTGGCGAACTAATTCTTTATCAAGGCCGAAGCTATAAAGAGTACCGAGGGATGGGCTCCATAGGTGCGATGCGTCGTGGAAGCAGTGATCGCTATTTTCAGGATGAATTTGATTTAGAAAATGGCGACTCTACAGAAAAGCTTGTCCCTGAGGGTATCGAGGGAAGGGTTGCTCACAAGGGAAGCTTATCTGCGATGATTCATCAACTTGTCGGAGGCTTACGGGCAGGCATGGGCTACGCTGGTTGTGAGAATGTTTCTACCCTTCAGAAAAAGGCAACCCTCATTAGAGTAACTCCAGCTGGCGCTAGAGAGAGCCATGTCCATAATGTTGCAATAACTAAAGAGGCCCCCAACTACAGAATGGAGTAGGCTGAACCTTTCTCTTTTTCCGGGGCTAAAGGTTACGTTTTATCGTAATCTTCCTTTTAGTTTCATCTAATATTTGTATTTCTAAACTAACGTTTGCAGGAAGATCGTAAGCTAGGCGCTCTGGCCATTCGATAGCCAGAATTCCATCAGCGGCCCCAAGCTCTTCAAGGCCAAGATCTAAAGCGCCTGCTTTATCTAAACGATAAAGATCTGCATGATAGAGCAAAAACTGAGTACCTTTATATTGGTTAATTAGAGAGAAAGAAGGACTGCTGACATCGTGCGGGTTAATTCCAAGGCCGGCCGCCAAGCCCTTCACAAATACAGTTTTTCCAGAACCTAGGCCTCCAGACAAGAATAGGACATCCCCAATCTTTAGACAGTCTGCAAAGCTACGAGCTAATTTTACTGTGTCGAATTCTGATCTTGTAACGTGTTCTTCAATGAGAGGCAGTTTCGGCATTTTCTTCTGGCTCCATCACGCTAGAAACTGCCTCACCGATGTTGCCAAGCAGATCGACAGCTGTCATAGAGACTTCTCCTTCGATGGAAGAAGCTATGTCTCCAGCCACGCCGTGTAAGTAGACCCCCAATTGACAGGCTGCTTCAGGATCAAGAGTTTGTGCCAACCAGGCCGCGATCATTCCAGTGAGGATGTCTCCCGTGCCTCCAGTTGCCATACCTGGGTTTCCAGTTGAATTAATAAATACATCTCCAGATGGTGTTGCAATGAGAGTCCTGTGCCCCTTAAGGACAACGTAAACACGATGAGTTGTTGCAAACTCTTTGGAAATTCCTATTCGATCAGATTGAATCTCATCAGAGGTGCAGCCAACTAACGATCCCATTTCTCCTGGATGAGGAGTAATAATTACATCTCTTTCATCACGCCCAACTAGACATTCTGGATCCCCAGAAACCGCAGTTAGTGCATCAGCATCTAAAACTAAAGGCACTTCAGCGTGGTCAAGAAGAAGTTTGACAAAGTCGGTCACGCCAGCGCCCCTGCCAATGCCAGGACCACATGCAATGACATCCTGTTTTAATTGGAGCACTTTAGAGATTGCTTCTCCAGAGATCTGACCTTTTTCATCTTCTTTAAGAGACTCAGCCATAAACTCTGGCGCTAAAGATGAAACAATCGACAAACACGATGAAGGTGTGGCTACAGACACCAGACCCGCCCCGGATTTCAAGGCTCCCATTGCTGCTAAATAGGCAGCTCCCGTTTTTCCTTGAGATCCAGCAACCAAACTTACACGACCAAAATCACCTTTATGTGCATCGGCAACGCGTGGTTCAATCAGTTCAGCTATATCTTTTTTAGTTAGGAAATTAAGCCGAGGTCCTTCAATATTTTCAATTACTTCATCTGGAATTCCAATATCAGCTACTATCAAATCTCCAACTTGATTTTCACCAGGAGGCAAGACGAGAGGAATTTTTGGAGCTGCCAGAGTGACGGTCATGGAAGCTTCAACCGCAACGCCAGGGACAAAAGAGGTGTCTGCAGACAAGCCGCTCGGAAGATCGATAGATACAATTGGAATTCCGCACGTATTTAAATCTGCGACAACTGTCTCTAACATTCCACTCAGAGGCGCCTTTAGTCCAGTTCCAAAGAGGCCATCAACTACAAGACTGCATTCAGATATTTCTGAGAAATGCAATTCCCATGTTTGTTCGTCAGTTATTTCTACAATTGAGAATCCAAGATGGCTAAGGATCTCTAAATTAAGAAGTGCGTCACCTTGCATTTCAGAAATAGGGGCAAGCAAGAAAACAGAAACATCAACGTGTCGTTGCAAGAGCGTACGTGCAACAACAAAGCCGTCGCCTCCGTTATTTCCTTGGCCGCAAAGAACCGCAACCCTTCCGTCAAGAAATTCTCCGTAAGAACTTTCAATTGCTGCGACAACCTGGCGTCCAGCATTTTCCATTAGCACAGTTGAAGAAATGCCAATCTCTTCAATAGTGCTACGGTCAGCTTCACGCATTTGAGCAGCGTTAAGGATTCTCATTAATAGGTTCTGCCTGTTTAACAAATTTTAGAACTGAAAACTCAAGTTCTCGACTTGCGCGCAGTGTAACATAAAGAGTAACCTCACTTTTTTATATGACAGTAGCCATTAACGTTAACGGTCGAATCGCAGATAAAGAGAAAGCCGTTATATCAATATTTGATCACGGGTTTCTTTATGGTGAAGGTATTTACGAAACCTTACGAACTTACAGGCGCCGTCCTTTCCTCTTTGATCGACACATGGTACGACTCCGTCAATCGGCGGACATGCTTACACTCAATGTTCCATTTAGCGACAGTGAGATTGCTACTGAGCTTCAGAAGACAATGTCTGCTGCGACTATAAGAGACGAAGCCTATATTCGAATACTTTTGACACGTGGTATTGGCGATCTCACATATGATCCACGAGATACGCCAAAACCCTCACTTGTAATAATTGTTAAAGATCAGATTGACCCGCCACAAGCAGCCTATCAAGAGGGGGTCAACGTAGTTATTACAAAGGTTGTTCGAAATCACCCAAGTACAGTCAATCCAAAAATTAAAAGTAATAACCTTTTGAACAGTGCTCTTGCAATGCAGGAAGCAATTCGGCGTGGTGCTTTTGAAGGGGTGATGAGAAATTACAAGGGTGAATTAACAGAATGTACAACAGCAAACTTATTTATAGTTACAAATAATACAGCTGTAACACCACCAATCGAGGCTGGCCTACTTCCAGGAATCACCAGAGCGTTTCTTTTTGAGGTTGCTAAAGATACAAACATCATTGTTAAAGAAGAAGTGCTCAAAGACGAGGACCTTTTCAACGCGGAAGAAGCCTTTCTCACAAGCACTACTCGAGAACTTGTGCCCATTGTTAAGGTTGATGGAAATAAAATTGGCGACGGATCGCCTGGGCCAATCACTAAAAAATTACTTGAAGCTTTTAGGGTTAGAGCACACGCCGCCTAAGAGGTGTTCAACTACTCTTCAATCGGCGGGCATGAGCAAAATAAGTTTCGATCTCCATAAGGATTGTCAATACGCTCAACACTTGGCCAAAATTTGTTAGCTCGGACAAATGGTAGAGGAAACGCTGCCTCTTCTCGTGAATATCCGTGAGTCCATTCATTAGAACAAACTGCCAGAGCTGTATGGGGAGCATTTTTGAGGACGTTGTCGTTTTTATCAACCTTGCCTGTAAGCACTGCTTCTATCTCTTTTCGAATCTGAAGCATTGCGTCACAAAAACGATCTAGCTCTACTTTGCTTTCACTTTCGGTAGGCTCAACCATAATCGTGCCTGCTACCGGGAAGGACATGGTAGGAGCATGAAAACCATAGTCCATTAGCCTCTTTGCAATGTCAGTTTCGCTGATTCCAGCGGATTTAAAATTTCGAAGATCGAAGATTAACTCATGCGCTACAAGTCCATTAGATCGAGTATATAAAACTGGGTAGTAGTCTTCGAGCCTTGCTTTTATATAGTTAGCATTTAAGATTGCGTACCGCGAGGCTTCTGTCATGCCTTCGGAGCCAAGCATTCTAATATAAGCGTGGGAGACAATTAAAATGCTTGCACTTCCCCACGGTGCTCCAGAAACAGATCGGATTGACTTGTCTTGTCCTATTTTAACTAGAGGGTGCCTGGGAAGGTACTGTTGTAAGTGAGAAGAAACCCCAATTGGTCCCATGCCTGGTCCGCCCCCACCGTGAGGGATTGCAAAAGTTTTATGTAGGTTAAGATGGCATACGTCGGCCCCAATAGTTGATGGACTCGTCAAGCCTACTTGTGCGTTCATGTTGGCCCCGTCCATGTAGACCTGTCCTCCACAATCATGGATTATCGAACAGATTTCTTTTATGGAATCTTCAAATACTCCATGAGTGGATGGGTATGTAACCATCAAGCAAGCTAGATGCTCACGATTTTTTTCAGCCTTTTGGCGAAGGTCGTTTACGTCTATGCTCCCGTCTTCCGCTGAAGCAACAACCAGGACACGTAATCCAGCCATTGCAGCACTTGCTGGATTGGTCCCATGAGCAGAAGCCGGAATAAGTACAACATCTCTGTGACTCTCACCCCTGTCTTTATGGTAAGCACGGATTACCATCAAGCCTGCAAATTCACCCTGAGCTCCAGAGTTTGGTTGTAATGAAATTTGACTGAATCCAGTAATAGTTTTAAGTGCAACCTCTAGTTCTTTGATTATCTTTGAGTAGCCTTCACATTGATTCATTGGTGCCCACGGGTGTATTTGACTAAAGCTATCCCATGTTATTGGTAGCATCTCTGTTGCACTGTTTAGTTTCATTGTGCATGAACCAAGTGGAATCATTGAAGTATCAAGCCCTACGTCTTTTCTTTCCAGCTTTCTCACATACCTCATCATCTCAGTTTCAGAGTGGTAGCGATTAAAGACAGGATGCTCTAAATAAGCAGTGCTTCGACAAAGTGAGCTTGGCAAAGAATCTTTTAATGAAAATTTCTCAAATTTAAAATCTAAGTTTGGCTTAGTAACGCCAATAGTTTTTGCAAACACACTAAGAATATTCTTCAGGTCTACTTCTTCGACAGTTTCATTTAGAGAGATACCTATAGATTGATCGCCGAAATACCGAAAATTAATACCAACTGCAAGAGCTTCTTCTTTTAAGGTCTTTAGGTTTTCCGGTGCTTCTATACGGAGAGTGTCGAAGTAGGCATGGTTTTTTTGTTTTAAACCGAGCTTTTGCTGCTGAAGATCAAGTGTGCGCGCAAGCATATGTACGCGACTTGCAATTGCTTTGAGACCATTCGGGCCATGGTAAACAGCGTACATTGCCGCCATGTTTGCAAGGAGAGCTTGAGAAGTACAGATGTTTGATTTTGCTTTTTCTCGTCTAATATGCTGTTCTCGTGTTGCCAAGGCCATCCGATATGCTGTTTGACCATCCGCGTCTACTGAAACTCCGATGATGCGACCAGGCATTTCTCGAACGTGCTTCTTTCGTGTAGCAAAAAAGGCTGCGTGCGGGCCACCATATCCTAAAGGGACTCCAAATCTCTGAGAATTCCCATAAACAACATCTGCGCCCATTTCCCCTGGAGGTGTAACAATAGAAAGCGCCAAGAGGTCTGTGCCGACTGCCACAAGAGCTCCGGCATCGTGGGCACTTCGGATAAGTTCTCTCAGGTCCTCCAGGACCCCGTCAGAATTTGGGTATTGCACTATTACACCAAATACATTGCTATCGAAGTTCATTGAGGCTTCGGATTGGACTCGAATATCAATACCCAGAGGTTCAGCGCGTCCTAATAACACTTCGATTACTTGGGGAAAGCACTTGTCACTGACAAGGCAGATGCGACGTTTATTGGCCGAGCCTTGCTTTGTATTTACACGATATAAAAGCGACATGCCCTCAGCAGCTGCCGTCGCCTCATCCAGCAGCGAAGCGTTAGACACTTCCATTCCAGTCAGATCGCTAACCATAGTTTGAAAATTAAGCAGCGACTCAAGACGTCCCTGAGCAATTTCTGCTTGGTATGGTGTGTATGGTGTGTACCAGCCTGGGTTTTCTAAAACAAGTCTACGAAGAACACTTGGGGTGACAGTGTCATGGTAGCCAAGACCGATGTAGGAACGAAAGATCTTGTTGGTACTTGCGATGCCACCTAGACGACGAGTGTACCCATGCTCACTTTCTGCAGGAGGTAGTTCTAGTGCTTGTTTTAGCCTGATCGATGGAGGAATAGATTTGTCGATTAATCCTTCAAGCGACTTAATGCCAATTAGTTCAAGCATTTGATCGCGTTCATCAGGCGAGGGCCCAATATGACGAGACCTGAATAAATTTGAATTTGGCAAACTATCCATTGACTAGCTGTGTGTATTCATTGTGATTCAGTAACTCTGGAATGCTTTCAGAGCTTGGAATTTGAATTTTTACCATCCACGTACTGTGAGGTTTAGAATTAACCTCTTCGGGGTGTTCGCTTAAAGCCGAGTTCACGTCAATGATTTTTCCGCCGATCGGTGAAAAAAGCTCTGAGACAGCTTTTACTGATTCTATAGATCCGAAAGACTTTCCAGCAACAACCTCTTCCCCAACCTCTGGCAAGTCAACAAAAACAACATCTCCCAGCTGCTCCTGTGCATAGTTAGTCACACCAACTTCAGCAATGTTGTCGACTACACGAACCCATTCATGATCCTTCGTGTATTTTAATTCTTCCGGATACATTGAATCTCCACTCACTGTTTAATCTCTACCTGCTTCGTTTATAAAATGGTAGTGAAGTCACTTGCGCCCTTGCTAAGCGACCACGAATATCAACTTCTAACTCGGTTCCTACCCTGGCTCGGTCTGCTGGAATATAAGCCATTCCAATGGCCTTATTAAGATAGGGAGTCTTAGTTCCGCTGGTGACAATCCCAATTTTCAAGCCATCTTGCCTAACCTCGTAACCATGTCTTGCAATTCCAGGCTCGATCATTTCAAACCCTACTAGTTGGCGTTCAGTTCCAGTGTTTTTTTGGCGTTCTAGAACTTCTCGACCTATGAAAGAAGATTTTTCCCAAGAAACGATCCATTCAAGTCCTGCCTCAAGAACACTCGTCGTTTCATCGATATCATTACCATAGAGACGCATTGCCGCCTCTAAACGTAAAGTGTCTCGTGCCGCCAATCCGCAAGGCAAGATTTTAGCGTTTTTTCCAACCTCTAAAAGAGTATTCCAAACTCCTGCAGCTTGATTTGGCTGTACAAATATTTCAAACCCATCTTCGCCTGTATATCCAGTTCTTGACACTATTGCTCTAGCGTTAGCTACTTCTCCGTGACTAAACCAGTAGTATTTAAGGGGCATTAAATCAATTCCTGTTGTTTGCTCAAGAATTTTAATTGCGCTCGGTCCCTGGAGAGCAATTAGTGCATAACGACTACTAGAGTTAACTATCGCAGCAGAGTATCCTTCGATTTGCTCAGATATCCAGTTGTAATCTTTATCAGTGTTGGCAGCATTTACAACCAGCATAAAATGATTCTCGGAAAGCCGGTAGATCAAAATATCGTCAACAAATGTTCCACTTAGTGTCGTTAGAGCTGAGTACTGGATCTGCCCTACTCTCAAGCGGCTAGCATCATTACTACTGATATGCTGAACTGCCTTCAGGGCTTCCCCACCAGCAATTTCGATTTCACCCATGTGGCTCACATCAAATATTCCAGCACTAGATCTAACTGCAAGATGCTCTTTAATGACCCCGCTGTATTCAACTGGCATTTCCCAGCTAGCAAATGACATCATCCGTGCATTTAACGCTAGGTGACAGCCATGGAGAGGCGTTTTCTTTGAAGAAGGCAGAGAAGAAGTCGACAAGGAACCAACCGTACTATGCGTTGTTAATGCGGTCAAGGAAGCGAAAATACTATAGGCTATTCTAATGAACCGGTTTTCTGTTGCTCTTATCATAAACCTTTCGCTGCTTAATCCAAGCTTTGTTGAGGTTGCTTCAAATGAAAAAGGTTGGCCTCAGATACTTGGACCGTTGCGTAATGGGGTGTACACCGGCCCAGAACTTGCAACTTCGTGGCCAGAGTCAGGCCCTGCTGAGCTTTGGCGAGTACCAATTGGTGCCGGCCTTGCTGGTCCTGTTGTTTCGAACGGCCGTTTAATTATTTTTCATCGTATTCGTAACGAAGAAGTTGTGGAAGCATTTGACGCCTTAACTGGTGGAAAAATATGGCGTTATGCCTACCGTACTTCATATAGGGATGATTTTGGGTTTGACGAGGGTCCCCGTGCAGTGCCAGTTGTAACAAATGGGCGTGTTTTTACATTTGGAGCTCAGGGGCAACTAACGGCGCTTGATGCTGTTACGGGGAAACCAATCTGGGAAAGAGCCACGATGGCCGAATTCAATGTTCCCAAAAATTTTTTTGGCCAATCAGGATCGCCTGTTGTAAGTCAGGGCTTAGTTATTGCCAATATTGGAGGACTAGATGCAGGGATTGTGGCATTTAACGAGTTTACTGGCAATGTAGTTTGGACAGCCACAAGGCAGGGAGCTAGTTATTCGTCGCCAGCCTTGGGTTGGTTTGACAATGAGTTGCACGCCGTCTTTTTGACACGAACGGGCCTTCTTGGTGTAAAAGTTAGGTCTGGAAAGATTGGTTTTAAAAAATACTGGCGAGCCAGAATGCTTTCGTCTGTCAACGCGGCAACTCCACTCATTTTTAAAAATCGAGTTTTTGTTTCTGCTGAGTATGGTCCAGGAGCTGGGTTGCTTGAAGTGAGCGGAGAAACCTTAATGCCCGTCTGGGATTCAAATCAAGTCATGTCTAATCACTATGCAACAAGCGTGCATAAGGACGGCTATCTTTATGGGTTTCATGGACGGCAAGAGTTCAGCCCAAGTTTTAGAGCTGTAAATTTAGAAACAGGCCAGATCTCTTGGAGCGAAGAACGCTTCGGTGGCGGTAGCGTAACTCTCACAAACGAACATCTGCTAATAGCTCATGAAAATGGTGAGCTAATTATGGTTCCTGCGACGCCAGCCGAGTTTTCAATAGTGACAAGAGCAAAAGTGTTAGCCCCGACAGTGCGCGCCTTACCCGCAGTTGCTTCAGGTGTTGTTTATTTGCGTAACAATGACACGCTGGTTGCGTTAGACCTGAGGAGAAATTAGTGCTGGCCGATGACCTGGATTTAAATTAAAAAATAAATTACCAGCCGAGGACGTGAGCAAATAATAACGGTGCGACGATTGTTGCGTCCGATTCAATAATATATTTTGGTGTAGAAACACTAAGCTTTTCCCAGGTTATCTTCTCGTTCGGCGATGCCCCTGAGTACGAACCGTAACTAGTTGTTGAATCACTTATCTGACAAAAATACTGCCAAAGAGGCACATCCTGCCTTAGGTCCTGTCGGAGCATGGGTACAACACAAATTGCAAAATCCCCTGCTATTCCACCACCGATCTGGAAAAACCCAATCGGGTGATCTGAGGACTTACCCTTGTACCATTCAGCAAGCGACATCATGGCCTCAAGACCCGAACGAACCGTATAAGCAGAACGAAATTCACCGGTAAGGCATCCAGCAACGTACATGTTCCCTAAAGTAGAGTCTTCCCATCCAGGCACAAAAATAGGAAGGTTGTGCTCCATCGCAGCGTATAGCCAGCTGTCTGATGTTGGAATTTGCGCATTTTTTATGAGCTCGGTTCGTTTAAGCACGCGGTAGAGGATTTCGTGAGGAAAGCAACGCTCCTTAGAACGTTCTGCTCCACGCCACTCTTCTGCCACAAGACGTTCAATCCGACGCATAGCTTCTGTCTCAGGTATACAAGTATCAGTAACACGATTGAGGTGGCGCTCAAGTAGCCCCTGCTCTTCTTCTGGAGTGAGATCGCGATACTGCTGAATTCTCACATAGGATTTGTGAGCAATTAGATTAAAAATATCTTCTTCTAAGTTTGCGCCAGTACAACAAATAGCATGGACCTTACCGTTTCTAATCATCTCTGCCAGAGATAGCCCAAGCTCTCCAGTGCTCATCGCTCCGGCGATTGTCACCATCATTAGCCCGCCGTCGTCGACATGCTTGCCGTAGGCTCGTGCTGCATCTACCACAGAAGCAGCGTTAAAGTGGCGAAAGTGGTGTTCAATAAAAGCAGATATCGGACGACCAGCTTTACCCTGTTTTGGCAATATAGCTTTTCTAGGCTTTAATGAAGTTGTCATCTCAAACAATTCAATGAAAGCCTATTATGCACATAAACAAAAGGATTCGAAGAACTACCGTGGCAGAGATTTTTAGAAGCTTGATCAGGCACTCTGTTTGATTATTGTTTGAAAGAAAGGCCCTTACTTTTTAGATGAATCTAGGACTATAAAAATGGAGGCGCCGCCCGGATTTGAACCGGGGATGGAGGTTTTGCAGACCTCTGCCTTACCACTTGGCGACGGCGCCTATTAAAATAGACCACGGACACAAAAAAACCCGCAACGGCGGGCTTAAAAAATACTGGAGCGGGAAACGGGATTCGAACCCGCGACTTCGACCTTGGCAAGGTCGCACTCTACCACTGAGTTATTCCCGCCTTTGCCGAGCGGGAAGCGTACCACAGCGATCCCAAATCGTTCAAGCACGAGCATTGCTCTGAGCCCATAAAAGAGGGCTCCTTTTAGGTTAACGTTTTTTCCAGCGAGTCCCTCCAGCAATATCCTCTAATACGATACCCCGGCTTAGTAGATCTTTACGAATCTTGTCGGCAAATGAAAAATCTCGCCTCTTTCTGGCTTGTTCTCGACTCTCAATAAGACGGTTAATCTCCTCGACGGGAGCCTCAAGCTGTAAGTCCTCCTGTTTTCTAAGCGCCATTACGCCAAGCACTAGATCAAAGTCATCCATAGTTTTTTGAATGGCAACCAAGTCAGATTGTATGAGCGGGCCAGAGTCAAGCAAGACATTCACATCGCGTACAAAATCAAAAATAGCCCCTAACCCTTCAGCCGTGTTTAAGTCATCGCTGAGGGCTTCAAAAAATCTGTTGCGAGCATTTTCAACTTTTACTTTAACCCTAGACTGACCAGCTTTCTTAACTGAAGTTTCCGCGTCTAGTCGAGCTAGAAAGTCGGTAAGACGCCGCAACGACTCTTCAGCTTGTTCAATGCCAGACCAAGTAAAATTAAGCTGTTTTCGATAATGCGAAGACAGAAGTAAATATCGAAGCGCTGATGGTCGATATCCTTTAGATACTATCTCTGGCAATGTGAAGACATTTCCAGTCGACTTAGACATTTTTTTTCCTTCAACAAATAGATGCTCTACATGGATCCAGAATCGTGAAAATAATTTTCCAGTAGCTGTTTCACTCTGAGCTATTTCGTTCTCGTGATGTGGAAAAATAAGATCGACACCACCAGCGTGTATATCTATAGGTGGCTCGCCAAGCAAGCGAAGCGCCATCGCAGAGCATTCAAGATGCCAACCTGGACGTCCAGGCCCAAACCCAATATCCCAAGAAGGTTCCCCAGCTTTTACTGGTTTCCACAAAACAAAATCTCTAACATCCTCTTTGTCGTACTCGTCTACATTAATACGTGCTCCAGGTTTTATCCCTTTTTTATCAAGTCTAGATAATTTCCCATACTCGGGATGAGTAGCGATCCTGAAATAAATAGATCCTTCACTTTGATAGGTATGCCCCTTCCTCTCAAGCTCTTTAACTAAATTTCCCATTGCTTCGATATTCTCATTATCAGTAGCACGAGGGTTTTCTTCTACCGGCTGAATGCCCAGGGCTAACCAGTCGCTTTGGAAATCTTTAATGTGTTGGTCTGTATATTCACGTAAAGACAATCCCTCATCGGAAGCACCAGCAATAGTCTTGTCATCAACATCTGTAAAGTTGATCACTTCTTTAATCGGGTAGTTGCAAATGTTTCGAAGTACTCGTCGCAATACATCAAGACAGACAAATGTCCGAAAATTACCGATATGGCCTCTTGCGTAAACAGTTGGTCCGCAAACGTACATGCGAACATGCTTGCTTTTTGCTGGCTGAAACTCTTCTTTCTTACGACTTAAAGTGTTGTAAATCTGCAACATCAAAAGCACTCAAAATTAAAGCTCTAGCCTACTGAACAACAAAGCCATAGGCACCCGCATTGGGGTAACGCTACCATGTCAAACTGAAAGCTTGTCAAAAAGCCTCTTAGCTGTTTCCTCGTCGATCTTTATTTGGGCACGCAAAGAGTCAGCGTCACTAAATTTTTTCTCATCACGAAGTCGTTGTACAAATCCTAAACGAATTGAAGATCCGTAAAGCTCTTCTTGATGATTCAACACATGAGTTTCGATAGTTACGCTGTCGCTATCTGAGTAAGTTGGGCGCACGCCAATATTGGTTAATCCTGCTCGAGAGATACCGTCTACTTCAAGTGTTGTAGCATAAACACCATTCGGAGGAATCAGCGCGTTGTTAGTAATGATATTCGCAGTTGGATAGCCGAGCTTTCTTCCCCGTTTTTCACCCTGAACTACTTTTCCGTCTAACCGATAGGAGTGTCCGAGGAGTGCCGCTGCTTCGTCAACTTTACCCTCGCTGACAAGCCGACGCACCCGAGTGCTACTGACAATAAACTGTTTATATCTAACCGGGTCAATCTTCTCTGCCCTGAATCCATGCTCTTGACCTAACCGTCGAAGCAGGGAAAACCCTCCAGTACGATCGCGACCAAACAAAAAATTTGAACCAACCAAAACCTCTGCAACCTTTAGCCATTGAACAAGAACCTTTTCGACAAATTTTTCTGGCTCCCAACGTGACAGCTCATAGGTGAAGTTAACTACGACAACAACTTCAATTCCAGCGTTCTGCAGAGCCTCTAACCGCTGTTCAGTCGTCATGAGTAGTTTGGGGGCCTTCTCCGGTCGAATGATTTTAGGCGGATGCGGGTCAAAGGTCATTGCCATAGCCGTACCGCCATGTTCACTGGAAGATTTTTTTACCTGCTCAACAATCTTTAAATGACCGCGGTGAAGCCCGTCAAAATTACCAAGAGCTAGAACTGGATATGCAAGCCTGGGTGGCTTTAAATCTTCTGGAAAGTAAATGACTTTCACAATGCAACCTTAATCAGTGTCCATATCAAAACTAAACGACAGGCCATCATAAGCTAGACCAACACCGGCTGGTAAGGAAGCTGTTGTTTCACTATGAGGAAGTTCATGGCAAATGTGTGTCAGGTATGTGCGGTTTGGCTTGAGGCGCGTAACTACGTCGAGTGCTTCTGAGACAGAAAAGTGGGTTGAATGAGGCCGATGGCGTAACGCGTCTAAAATTAGTGTATCTAACCCTTTTAAAAGCACCCAAGAGGACTCAGGAATTTTACTGCAATCTGTTAGGTATGCAAATGAACCAATCCGGAATCCAAGGATCGGAGTTGCTCCATGCAATAGCGGAATAGGCACGACAGCCGTGTCCCCTACCAAGAACGGTCCAGTAATTTCTTCAACCTCCAGCTTTGGGATCCCGCCACCTTGTTGGCTTCTATTTTCAAAGATGTAGAAGAATGTTTTTCGTAATCCCTCCCAAGTTCTTGCGTCTGCATAACATGTTATAGGTCCACCTTTTAGAACATTGAATCTCCGAAGTTCATCAAGCCCCATAATGTGATCTGCATGGCTATGCGTGTAGAAAACTGCGTCCACAGACTTCAGCTTAAAACGTAAGGCTTGTTGTCGTAAGTCTGTTGATGTATCAATTAAAATATTCTTTCCGCTAGACAGCTCAATATAGATTGAAGGCCTCATGCGTTGATCGCGCGGATCGTTTGAGCTGCAGGTAACGCATTCGCAACCAATAAGCGGCACCCCATGCGAAGTGCCGCTTCCAAGAACTGTAACTCGCGCGAGGTCAGTCAAGGCTGGATTATTGGGGACTCGGCTTTTTTTGCCTCAACAAAGCGTAATCGAAGCTCGTACAGTACCTGTTCAAGGAGCTGGCGCTCCTCAGTGCTTAAATTCCCCTTTGTCTTAGTAGACAGCAAATTCAGAATATCTATTATCTGTTGAGCTGCCGGCAGGTTAGCTTTTCCAGGCTTCCCTGTGCTTGGATCAGCCACGTCCCCAAAATGCAAAGCCGCGGTATGGGTAAGTGACAAAATAAATGATACGAAATTAACTGAGGGTTCTTCTTCTTGGTCTTTTTTGTTAGCTTCTGTCATGGGTTCGTCGGTCATAAGATTTAAAACTGAATGGTAGCATACGGCACGGAGACAATATGAAAAACGCTGCTGACAAACAATTTGAACGCCTAGTCCAAATAATGCGTATTCTCAGAGGTCCAGACGGATGCCCCTGGGACCAGGAGCAAACACGCTCCTCGTTACGTCGGTTTCTACTTGAAGAAACTTACGAAGTAATTGATGCCATTGACTCAAATAACCCTGTCTCGCTAAGGGAAGAACTCGGAGATTACATTTTTGAAGCAGTCTTTGTTGCCCAATTAAGTGAGGAGGCCGGGGATTTTTCCATTGGAGATGTTCTTAATACTGTTTGTGAAAAGTTGATTCGTCGACATCCCTATGTGTTTAATAAAAAATCTATTCAAAACATTCCAACCACAAGCGAAGAAGCTCTTCAAATATGGAAAGCTATAAAGGCTGAAGAAAAATTAGCGTCCGGGAGACAATCTTCTGTTCGTAAAGTTCAAACTCTTAGCGATGTTCCGTCGGCACTTCCAGCACTTCTCAGGGCCTATAAGATTAACAGTCTGGCGGCAAGCGTTGGGTTTGATTGGAAAAAGTTAGACGATTCTATCAATAAAATTGAGGAAGAGGTCTCTGAATTACGTTGTGAAGTAGAATCCGGGCTCGGTGACGATAAATTAAAGGCTGAGATAGAGCTTGGGGATCTTCTTTTTACAATTGTTAATCTCGCAAGAAAACTTGAAATAGAACCTGAGAGCGCACTTCGAAAATCAACAGAAAAATTTATAAACCGTTTTGAAAAAATGGAAAAGAACTTTAACCGCAGGGGTTGCTCTCTTCTTGAAGCTTCTCTTACGGCTATGGATAAAGAATGGGATTTAATAAAAAGCCAGGAGCAAGAGGTCTAGCCTCAAAATTTATTTTAAGCTTAAGGAGCCTTGCCTTCGTAGTACTCCTGCAGCGAACAAACTGACAGTCCGCGATCTCGAAGTGCTCTTATGGCCATTACTGAAGCTGCTGCGCCAGTTAATGTAGTAATGCAAGGAACCTGTGCCATTGTTGCTGCTCTTCGAACGGAGCGATCGTCAAAGAATGATTCTCGACCAAGGGGTGTGTTGATAACAAGGTCAATCTTTTTGTTGACAATATAGTCAGCTACGTTTGGGCGACCTTCATTCACTTTATAAACAACTTCAACGTCGACTCCATGTCCACGAAGAAAAGCAGCTGTTCCTCGACTGGCTGTCAATTTAAAATTTAATTCAGCTAAGTCTTTCGCAATAGGCAACATGGCAGCCTTATCACTGTTATTAACGCTGATAAAGACACACCCGCTTTCTGGTAGCCCCTGTCCGGCCCCCTGCATCGCCTTAATAAAAGCTACACCAAAGTTGTCTGAGCAGCCCATTACCTCTCCTGTGGATTTCATTTCCGGACCAAGGATCGTATCGACTCCAGGGAATCGAACAAAGGGAAACACTGGAGACTTAACAAAAACACCAGCAGCTTCAAGATCGTCGACAAGCCCAAGTTCAACTAAGCTCCTGCCAGCAGATACTTGCGCTGCCGCCTTTGCAAGCGGTATGCCGGTAGCCTTGGAAATATATGGAACGGTTCTGGAAGATCTTGGATTAACTTCAAGGACATAAACTGTATCGTCTTTGACAGCGTACTGCACATTCATTAAACCAACGACATTTAGTGCCCGTGCTATGCGGCGCGTGTAATCTCTCATTGTACTGAGGTGTTTTTCGCCTGCCAAAAAAGACGGCACCACACTTGAACTGTCGCCAGAATGGATGCCCGCCTCTTCAATATGTTCCATAATGCCTCCAAGTACGACCGAGCCATCTGCATCAGCAACTGCATCAACATCAAACTCAAAAGCATCTTCAAGGAACTTATCAATCAGAACTGGCCGATCATGAGAAACATCTACTGCCTCAGTCATATAACGATTTAAGGATTTCGAGTCAAAAACAATTGCCATTCCACGACCACCGAGAACATAAGATGGGCGCACAACTACGGGGTAGGCCACACGTTCAGCAACAGCACGAGCTTCCTCTCTAGATGTAGCAACACCACTAGGAGGCTGTGGAATACCGAGGTCCCATAGAAGCTCAGAAAACCGTTTTCGATCTTCTGCTAAATCTATTGAGTCTGGAGAAGTTCCAAGGATTTTGACTCCCGCTTCCTGAAGCAGCAGTGCCAACTTGAGTGGCGTCTGCCCCCCAAACTGCACAACGCAAGAAACGTCAGCCCCAGCACTTCGCTCTCTCTCAATAACAGCCATTACATCCTCAAATGTAAGTGGCTCAAAATAAAGACGGTCGGCAGTGTCATAGTCAGTTGAAACAGTCTCAGGATTGCAATTGACCATCACTGTTTCAAAGCCCTCTTTGCGAAAACCAAAAACAGCGTGACAGCAACAGTAATCAAACTCGATGCCTTGTCCAATACGGTTTGGACCGCTCCCTAAAATGATGACCTTTTTTTTATTTGTAGGGTTAGCCTCACAACTCTGTTCGTAAGTCCCATAAAGGTACGGGGTAAAAGATTCAAACTCAGCTGCGCAAGTATCGATGCACTTATAGGCTGGAATCAGGCCTTCTTCAACACGTCTGCTATAAACTAGCGATTCATTAATGCCAAAGACAGCGCTGATCTCTATATCGCTAAAACCAGTTCGTTTCAGTGTCCGAAGTAAATCTGTTGACATCTCCCTAAACTCACAAAGAGCTGCCATTTTTCGCAACTCGACAATTTCAGAAAATTGCTTCAAAAACCACTTGTCAATTTTTGTTAGTTCATGAATCTCATCAATCTCCCAATCCTGCTGAAGTGCTTCAAAAACAAACCAGATTCGACGTTCATTCGGAATGATGAGTTGCTTTCTTAAAGCTGCTTGATCTTCTTCGCCGTCGTCTAATTCTTCCCGTTTCTTTTTAAACAAGGCTACACTACGACCAAGCTCTAATGAGCGCACTGCCTTTAGAAAGGCCTCCTTAAATGTTCGTCCAATAGCCATTGCCTCCCCCACTGACTTCATTTGAGTTGTAAGGGTGCTGTCTGCTAGTGGAAATTTTTCAAAATTCCAACGTGGATATTTAACTACAACATAGTCAATAGTCGGCTCAAAGGACGCCGGAGTTAATCGTGTTATGTCATTAGGGATTTCATCTAGGTTATATCCCAGCGCCAGCTTCGCCGCTATTTTAGCAATTGGAAATCCTGTTGCCTTCGACGCCAAGGCCGAAGATCGAGAGACCCTTGGGTTCATCTCAATTGCAACAATGCGACCATCATTAGGATTAATTGCGAACTGAATATTAGATCCGCCAGTGTCAACACCAACACGACGTATTATTCGACGCCCTATATCTCTCATGCGCTGATATTCTTTGTCCGTAAGGGTTAGTGCTGGTGCCACCGTAACACTGTCTCCAGTATGTACGCCCATCGGATCAATGTTCTCAATAGAACAAACAACAACAAAGTTGTCGCTCGTGTCCCTCATGACTTCAAGTTCAAATTCCTTCCAACCAATAACAGACTCTTCGATAAGAATTTCACCCACAGGGCTAAAGCTAAGACCGCGCTCAGCCATTTCTTTGAATTCATCAAGGTTGTAAGCAATTCCTCCACCTACCCCACCAAGAGTGAAAGATGGGCGGATGATCGCTGGGAATCCAAGTTTTTCAACTAATTCAAGGCCGTCGCTTAACGACCTAGCTAACCCGCTTTTTGGAACGTCCACCTTTATTTCAGCCATAGCGTCTCGAAAAAGTAGCCGATCTTCAGCAACCTTGATCGATTCTAAGGAAGCACCAATAAGCTTGACTTTAAATTTATCAAGGACTCCTTGCTCTGAAAGTGCCACAGCTAAATTAAGTGCGGTCTGTCCTCCGACAGTTGGTAACAATGCATCTGGACGTTCTTTCTTGATAATTTGGCTAACTAAATCAACTGTTAGAGGCTCAACGTAAGTGCGATCTGCTAGTTCTGGGTCAGTCATAATCGTTGCGGGATTACTGTTAACCAGAATGACTCTTAAGCCTTCAGAGCGAAGCGCTTTGCATGCCTGAGTACCTGAATAATCAAACTCACATGCCTGGCCAATAACAATTGGTCCGGAACCTATCACAAGAACACTTTTAATATCGGCTCTCTTTGGCATGCTTATGAGTAAATCATTAAAGTTTTTAAAAAATATTTTTTGAAAATCACTACTTGCTCATCGCTTTAAGAAAATCACCAAACAAATAATCTGCATCGTGTGGACCAGGCGATGCCTCAGGATGATATTGCACTGAAAATACAGGCTTGGAAGTGTGGCGGAATCCCTCAACTGTGCCGTCATATAGATTCAAGTGAGTAACAGCTATGTTTGAAGGCAAAGAGTCTGGATCAACTGCAAACCCATGGTTCTGAGATGTAATTTGAATTTTTCCAGACTTGAGGTCTTTTACTGGGTGATTTGAGCCACGGTGTCCAAATTTTAGCTTAAATGTTTGACCACCAGAGGCTAACCCAAGAATCTGATGACCAAGGCAAATACCAAAGACTGGCCTGTCTGATTTTAATAATGTACGCACGTTTTCTATGGCATAAGGCACTGCAGCTGGATCTCCAGGACCGTTACTTAAAAAAATCCCATCAGGGTTGATAGACAGCAAGTCTTCCGCTGAAGCCGTCGCAGGAAAAACACGTACTTCGCACCCATATGTTGTAAGCCTTCGAAGGATGTTGTATTTAATCCCAAAGTCGTAAGCCGCTACACGTCTTGGTTTTCTTGCACGGGTTTCTGGCTTTATTCCAAAAGAGACGTTTTCAATCTCACCGTGATTTTGTCCTAGCTCAGACCACTCGTAAGGGGCTTCGCAGGTAACTCCACGAACAAGGTCTGTGCCCTCCATTTGAGGTATCTCTTTGGCACGTCCGACTAACTCCGAAGGATCAGCGTTTCCTGTAGCAATTACTCCTCGCATAACTCCAGCAACCCGAAGAACGCGAGTTAGAGCACGGGTGTCAATGTCTGCAATTGCTACAATGTTGTGTTGAACAAAGTAGTCCTGAAGAGTGCTCTGAGCTCTCCAGTTGCTAGAAATAGGAGAAGCCTCTCTGACAATAAAACCCGCTACTCTCGGTGCTACAGACTCTTCGTCTGCAGGAGACACTCCATAATTTCCAATTTGCGGCGCCGTCATCGTAACTAGCTGTCCGGCGTAAGAGGGATCTGTTAATACTTCCTGGTAACCTGTCATGCTAGTGTTGAAGACAACTTCGCCTGAGGCTACCCCCTTGGCGCCAACAGCAATGCCCTTGTACCAGGTTCCGTCTTCAAGCGCGAGAATTGCATTCATAGCTGATTATTCAAATTAATAAATAATTAAACCTGTTTTAACACAAGCTACTAAACACTTCGATCTTGACAGCATTAGCGAGGCTCTGCAACAGTACCTTAACCATAAAGATTTACAAAAACTTAGATTCGAAACCTAGAAGAATGTCGACCCCTATTGACATACATCGTTTCCCTTGGATTAAAGCTCTTTCAGTTGACTACTCCTCTGCATATACACGTCTGGCTGAATTTTTTCCTGGCAACCCTGCTGACGAAGAAACCTGGGTAAAAGCTCTTTCTAATACGAAAAATTTTAAGCGACAGAGAAAGCAACTAGTCGAATTGCTCACGGTACAACAAAAACGTCGAGAGGCGCCAAAAGAAGCCCTCCTTGCGACACAGAAGCTCAAGGACAAAGAAACCGTGGCAGTTGTAACAGGCCAGCAGGCAGGGCTCTTTGGTGGCCCGCTTTACACTCTTCTTAAAGCTATTACCACTATTCAGCTTTCCAGGCATCTTTCAAATAAATTTAATATTGTTGCAGTGCCTGTGTTTTGGATTCATTCTGAAGACCACGACTGGAATGAAATAAGAACTTTCCAATTATTAAACTCTGAATTTGAACTAAAAAAAATATCTCTAAGTGATAGACCAGGAGACAGCGATCGCGCCGCCGGATCAATTATTCTCGGAAAAGAAACCAGTGAGGCCCTCAGCGCTCTTGAGAAGGCCCTTCCTGTCACTGAATTTACAGAAAACCTCATTGCGAATCTTAAAAAAGCGTACCGTCAAGAAGCCACTATGGGGGAGGCTTTCGGAAGGCTTCTAGAGAACATCCTTGGCCGCCGTGGCTTGGTGGTTTACGACTCTTCAGACCCTGCATCAAAGCCACTGGTAGCAAAAATTTTTACTGATGAGATTAAAAACGCTGGGCAAACGAACTATTTAGTGAAAGAGGCTGGAAAACTACTTGAGGCTAAAGGCTACCACTCGCAAGCAACACCGACTGAAGGAAATCTTGCGCTTTTCTTTCTTGACAAAAAACGTTTACAAATCCGCCATAAAAAGGGTGACTACTTCTTTGGTGATAAAAAAGAAACCCTCAAGTCTTTAAGTGAGCTGGCCAGGCAACAACCAGAGTTGTTTAGTCCGAATGTTTTGCTTCGACCAATAGTGCAAGATGCTATATTTCCAACAGTGTGTTATGTGGCTGGTCCAGGCGAGCTAGCCTACCTTGCCCAGCTAGGCAGCACCTACAAATCATTTGAAGTTCCGATGCCGGTAATATACCAACGGGCTTCTGCTACTTTGATTGATGCGAATACAAGACGTTTTATAGACAGATATAAAATTCCAATAGAACAACTTCAAGCCGACGATGAGAAAGCTCTTAATAATTTGATTGCCAACCTACTGCCAGTCTCTGTCGAGAACACTTTTCAGGAAACTACAGATTCAATAAATCATTCTTTCGAAACACTTACTAGAAACCTCTCGGTGATAGACAGTACGCTTGAGGGTGCATCGCATTCAACGTTAAAGCGTATACAAGACAACTTAAATAAACTTCGTGGAAAAACAACCCAGGCTTCTAAACGTAAAAACGAAGTATTGCACCGTCAATTTTTGCATGCTAAAAATCAAATTTTTCCGGGAGGTAAGCCGCAAGAACGAAACCTTGGATTCATTTATTTCCTTAATCGATACGGTCCATCACTAATCGACAGGCTGAATGAAGCTTTAACGCTTGATACGGAAAAGCACTGGATTCTAACACCGTAAAGATCTTTTGAGGCTGAAAGGTTGGAAGCTTAGGCCTTGCTGCTCCAGTTAAGGCTCCCCACAATATTCTCTGCAGCTGAGACTTTGCCATGTTTTACTGCCACTAGTTCAGCAAGGATGCTGACAGCTATTTCCTGTGGAGTTATTGCGCCAATATCAAGACCTATAGGGGCATGGACGCGCGAAAGTGAATCTGAACTTAGGCCTTCAGAAACAAGAACGTCGAAGATCCTTCTAACTTTTGCTCTGCTTCCGATTAAGCCAAGGTATCGCAGTTGGTAAGGGGTTAATATCCTGAGAACCTCAAGATCGTGTGTATGACCACGCGTAACAATTACAGCGTACGCAGTAGGAGGAAGTTCGTGTTGCTCAAGCCAGGAAGGAATGTCATCCACAAGAACCTCTATGCCTTTAGGAAACCGTTCGCTGTTGGCAAACTTAACTCGGTCGTCAATAACATGAACGCTAAAACCTGTCTCATAAGCCATTAGAGCCAGGCTAAACCCGACATGTCCTGCGCCAAAAACATACAGCTCTGGAGCTGGTTCAACAGGCTCAATAAACACTTCCATCTGGCCACCACAAATTAAGCCAGACTCTTCAGCAAAGTCGTCACTTAACTCGTATTTCTCTATTACTGGCTGCCTAGTTCTCAAGGCCTCTCTAGCTTTTTTGAAAGCATCATTCTCATAGCACCCGCCGCCAATGGTCCCAACGGTTCGTCCGTCGGCATATACCAGCATCTTTGCCCCTACGCGCTGCGGAGTAGATCCGCTAGATGCCGTTATCGTAACAAGGGCAACTTCCTCTCCACGTCTGAGAGCCACGGCTAAAGCTTCGAAGACCTCTTGGTTCATAGGTAAATTATATGGTGGCCTGACGTTTAGTATAATGAAACCTAGTTCTATTTAACTGTGGATGAATAGTTTCTTGTTAATTAATAGTCAGTAAAATGCCTGATAAGCAACCTGAAGAGGCGAATCCGGACAACGTTGAAGAATCTGGAGAACTTCCAGAAGAGAGTCCTATTTCAGCCGAAACAACAGAGAAAGCTTCCGATCAGAACGACCCTCCAAAAGAAATGGAGATCTCTTCCGAAGCAATGCTCACAGAGGTGCGCAAGGAAAAGGAAGAACTGTACGATCAGCTACTCCGTAGCACTGCTGAATTTGAAAACTACCGGAAGCGCATTGAACGAGAACGTCGAGAAAGATCAGCTCTTGCAGCTACTGACATAATGTTGGAGTTGCTAGCTGTAATAGATGACCTTGAGCGAGCTATTCATGCACCAGCTGAAAACAATGCCGAAACATATCGTCAGGGGGTAGAACTTATACTGCGACAAATGTTAGAACTTCTTCGCAAGCGAGATGTAAAACCAATCGAAGCACTCGGTGTCGATTTCGATCCAAACTACCATGAGGCTGTGGTGCATGAACCCTCTACCGACCATAAAGATGGCGAAGTGATAGAAGAATTGAGACGCGGCTATACAATTGGCGGGCGCCTTCTAAGACCATCCATGGTAAAAGTGGCAAAATCATCGTGACTAAACGTGATTACTATGAAGTGCTTGATATTCCAAAGGGCTCTAGCGACCAAGACATTAAAAGTGCCTACCGGAAACTCGCATTAAAGTACCACCCAGACAGAAACCAAGGAAGCAAGGACGCTGAAGAAAAATTTAAAGAAGCCGCAGAGGCTTACGCGGTTCTTGCAGACCCAGACAAAAAACGTGTTTACGATCGATTCGGCCACTCTGGCTTAGGTTCAGCTGCTACTGGAGGCTCTGGATTTGATCCGTCAGTCTTTACTGGTTTTGAAGATATTCTTGGAGGCCTCGGAGATGTTTTTGGTTTTGAGGGTGCCTTCGGCGCTAGAGGAAGAGGTGGTCAAGCTCGTGGCGCTGACCTTAGATATGACCTAGAAATCACATTTAAAGAATCTGCTAACGGAACAGAGACCTCTATCCAAATTCCAAGACAAGAGCAGTGCGATAACTGTCATGGGACAGGGGCTGCGCCAGGTTCTAAGCCAAAAACCTGCACACAGTGCCAGGGTCACGGCCAGGTTAGATATCAGCAGGGCTTTTTTACTGTTGCTCGCACTTGTAGCAATTGCCGCGGTCTTGGTTCAATTATCACTTCACCGTGCCAAGATTGTCGTGGGGATGGTCGAATACAAAAAGAACGAAAGATAAAAGTAAAGATTCCTCCTGGCATTGCTACAGGACAGAGACTTAGACTCGGCGGTGAAGGTGAAGGCGGAGCTGGAGGTGGTCCGTCTGGAGACCTTTATGTTGTCATTTATGTGCAAGATCATCAATTTTTTCAACGTGAGGGGGACGATCTCTTCTGCGAAGTTCCTGTTAGCTTTCCAACTGCAACGTTAGGTGGAGAAATAACTGTTCCCACCCTAGAGGGAACCGAATCGATAAAAATTCCTGAAGCCACACAAGCCGGGGCAACTTTTCGCTTAAAAGGCCAGGGCATTAAAAATGTTAATGGACGAGGACTTGGAGATCTGTTCATTAAGATTCGAATCGATATTCCGAAAACAATTACTAGTGAACAACGAAAGCATCTAGAAAAATTCGCCGCTTCTCTTCCTAAAGACCAATTCGAACCTACTCCTAGTTCAAACCAGGAGGGCAAAGGATTGTTTGATCGAGTTAAGGGAATTTTCGGCTAGCCATGCGTCGGTGGCCGGCGCTTGAACTTCAAATCATAAAAACAAAGTCGTTAGAAATTCTCCCTGGAATTCTAATGGACTTCCAAGTCACTGCCATCGAAGAGAAGGGCCACCCGAGCTTACTAAGCTCCTGGCGAATATGTTTTTATGATGAGCTTTCTCGAGACAAAGCAATGCAGGCTATAAGTAATTACCCTTCCATTAAAATACTCAAAATCTCTTCTCTAACAATTAATGACAATGACTGGGCGATAAAATCACAGGATGGCCTTCGTGCTATACGAATTGGAAATGTTATCCTTGCGCCACCTTGGGATGTGCCTCTTAACCCAAGATCTGTTAAAAGCTGTAATTTATATCCGGGAACCAAAGATCCGCTTGTAATAATTATCGAGCCATCGATGGGATTTGGGACAGGCCACCACCCAACAACACGTCTTAGTTTGTGGGGATTGCAGCAACTTGACTTGCACGGACAAACGTTGATTGATATTGGGACAGGCTCTGGAGTACTAGCACTCTCAGCTGCTTGCCTAGGCGCAGATCGCGTTGTCGCTATTGATAACGACTTAGATGCAATCCTTGCTGCCAAAAAAAACCTTGCCCTGGCAAGAATTTCTAAAGTGACGTTTCTAAATACAGATCTTGAAAACGCAGTTTTTCTTCAGAAAAATTTCCTCGTCTCGAATCTAAGTGCCGATCTCTTGATCCGAAAATCAAAAAAAATAGAAGCTCTTGGAAAAGAAAAACTCATCCTTAGTGGCTTTACTGTATCTGAAGAAGCGGCAATTCTTTTAGCTTTCCCTTCTTGGAAATTGCAATATCGAAAAAAAGAAGATGGATGGGTTGGCATTGTTTTGACTAGAAATTTTTAAGGACCTTGATAATTCTGGAGACTGCGATCATGAAATGGGAAAAATTTATTCTAGGAATATTCATCGCTCTTGCGATCCCAACGACCACAGCTTTAGCAGAACGACTCGAATATCCGCCAGAAGAGTTCTTAGCCAGACGAGAGCTTCTAGCAAGAAATGTCGATGGCGGGCTCTTGATAATGTTTAGTTCAACATTACCGACTCCAGGCATTCGTTTTAGACAAGATCACGATTTTTTTTATTTGACTGGGAACGAGTCCTTAAACGCAGTGCTTGTCATGGATTTGTCTAATGGGGACTCCCATCTTTTTTTACCAAAACTGAGTGCTTCCGAGATCAAGTATGAAGGCAACAACTGGCTTAACGAAACTGACCCAGCACGTAAACGAGGATTCAAAACAATTCAATCTCTTGAAGAACTGCATAACTTTTTAGCACAAAGCCGACGAGTTTCCGGAACTGAGGTGTTGTGGACAAGACTGTCCGAACCTGATTTTATAAATCAGAGCAGGTTTGACACTGCTCTCAAAATAGCTCGGCGACAATCAAATCCATTCGCACATTATCCAACAGAGGATGCGGCTAGAATCGTAACTATCCGAGAGCAATTCCCCTACTACAAACTGCAAGACATCTCTCCTGATCTAGATCGTCTCAGACTGATTAAAACTGAACGAGAAATTGAACGACTCACAAAGAATGGACGTATTAGTGCAGAGGCAATTAATCGTGCAATTGTTGCTACCGCTCCGGGAAAGTTTGAGTACGAGCTTGAGGCAGAAGCTACCTATTGGCTCTTTAAGCACGGACTGCAAGCTTCCGCCTATCCTGCAATAGTTGGTTCAGGGCCAAATGGAAATCAGTGGCACTACGAAGACAATGGCCGACAAATGAAAGGGGGCGAACTCGTTGTTATGGACTACGGCGGTGCGTTAGATTACTTAACTATCGACATTACAAGAACCTGGCCTGTCTCTGGTGTTTTTACTAGCGCCCAGGAAAAAGCGTACAGATGTGTTTTAGAGGCACAGAAAGCTATGATTCAAGCAATTCGTCCCGGTGTCACTCACAAAGAATTACGAAGTGTGGGAGAACGCATTTATGAGTCGTACGGTTTTGGTAAAAACAAATCAACAGCTTTCATTGGTCATTATGTTGGAATGTCTGTACATGACGTGGGCCCTTGGGGCCTGCCCTTTAAAGCTGGAATGGTTATCGCCTTGGAACCACTTCTTGACCTTCCTGACGATCAAATTCACGTGAGAATTGAGGATACAATTCTTATTACCAATGATGGCTCAAAAGTATTAACAAGTACTGTTCCAAAAGAAATTAATGACGTGCTCAAACTCTTAAACAGTAACTAAATTAAAATTCTTTCCAGGCTGTAAACAAGGACGCTAGAGCCACTAAGGGAGCTACTTCTGCACGGAAGGTTCGACTGCCTAATGTTACTAATTTAAAAAGAGTCGAACCTTTCTCGATCTCTTCAGTTTCCCATCCACCCTCAGGACCAACAATGAGAGCAGCCCTCCTATTTTCTGGCTTCTTAAGTTCACTGATACTAAGACAGTCATGGGAAGAAGAAGGTTCAACAAGCATTAGCTGTGGGCTTTCAGGATCAAGGACCTCAGTCAAGTTTTTACTTAATTCGTTAAAACTACAAGGCGACAAAATTGAAGGCACTGTAGCTCCACCACATTGTTTAGTAGCTGAAACTGCTATTCTTCTCCAGCGCTCCATTCGTTTACCTTGTTTCAGAGAAGAAAGAGAAACCTCAGATCTAACTGACACTATTGGCTGAATTGCACTTACTCCAAAAAGTGTTGAGTATTTGATGACGTTGTCCATCAAATGGCTTTTAAGTACCGCCGAAACTACAGTAATAGCTATGCCTGGCTCAAGCGCTGGAGGTGATGATTGAGAACCAACTCTTACCACTACTGAATTACCTGCAACGTCTTGAACAATCCCAGAGAACTCATTCCCATTACCATCAAACAGAGCTACTTCTGCTCCAGGTGTCAATCGCAACACTTGTCTTAAATGTCGGCCTTCGTAATCTGGAAGGACAATATTCTCCCCAGATATATTAGCTTTTGGGGCATAAAAACGTGGGCGCATTGAGGTCTCCGAAAACCAGCATATACTCAAAAGAGATGTTCTTTAACGGTCAGACCGTCGGAAAGTACAGGATACTTCAACCACTTGGTAGCGGTGGTTTCGGAAGTGTTTACCTTGCTGAGGATACCTGGATCGACAAAAAAGTTGCAATCAAGGTTCCGCACAAGCAACAGATTGACTTCACTGAGTTGCTTAAAGAACCTCGACTATTAGCGAGTTTAAATCATCCCAATATTGTCACGATGCTTACAACAGAAAAACAGGAAGAAACCTTCTTTATAGTAATGGAATATGTGCCAGGAGAAACACTGGATGAACTAATTGCACGAGAAGGAGCCCTTGGCATGGATCTGGCTCTTGATTTTATGTGTCAAATTAGCAATGCCGTTGATCATGCCCACCATGCTGGAGTAATTCATCGAGATATCAGGCCAGGCAATATCCTTATTTCTGAAACTGGGCTAGTGAAAATAACAGATTTTGGAACATCAAGATTCCTTGAAATTGCTGCTCACGGCACAACGATTATTGGCAGTCCACCCTATATGGCGCCTGAGCAATTTAACGGAAAGGCTGTCTTTGCTAGTGATATTTACTCCATTGGGGTAACGATGTATCAAATGTTAACTGGCGTCCTCCCCTACGAAACACCTTCTCCGGCTGACATTGAACGACTTATGAGCGGAGAGCTTGTAACTGAGCCACGTGTCCACAACCCTCAAATTCCAAAACCAATTAACGATATTGTCTTAAAAGCACTTTCGCCAGATTTAACTGTGCGTTATACCAGGGCTGGGGATTTGCTTGAGGAGCTCCTCATAGCACGTCAGCAGGGAGCACCTCAATCGGTAAAAACCCATAAGAGGGCTATTAAAACTGACAGCTTAGAAGATATAAACTCTCGATTACGTCCAAGAAATTTACCGGAGCCAGGCTTTTGCTGGCAGTGCAACAAGCCACTACATGCCAGCTCAGATCGTTGCCCGTTCTGTGGAGAACGCCAGTAAGATGTTAACATTCGTATAGCAAGCCTTTCTGGGCTGAGCTGTGGTTATTAAACTTGAGGAGCTCTTTGATGGCGACGTTCCCCGGCACCGGCAAAATTTGGATGAATGGGCAATTTGTTGACTGGAAAGATGCTAAGATCCATGTTGCCTCCCACGTCGTTCACTATGGTAGCGGTGTGTTTGAAGGAGCCCGGTGCTACGAAACACCTCAGGGCCCTGCGTGCTTCCGTCTGGGAGCACATATCAGACGTTTAGTGGATTCTGCAAGGGTCTATCGTATGGACCCGCCCTATACCGAAGAACAAATTACTGAAGCTGCGCTTGAAACAATTCGCGTTAATGGTTTCTCGCACTGCTATATTCGACCAATTATTTACAGAGGATACGACTCTCTTGGTATTACTCCTTTCCCTTGCCCTATCGAGGTTGCAATTCTTGTATGGGAATGGGGCACTTACTACACAAAAGAAGCTCTAGAACAAGGTCTCGATGTAAAAATTAGCACCTGGGCAAGGATGGCGCCAAACACGCTTCCCACGATGACAAAATGTGTAGCTAATTATGCGAACTCTCAGCTTGTCAAAATGGAGGCAAGCGCTGAAGGGTACGATGAGGGCATCGCCTTGGACACTGATGGAAACCTTAGCGAAGGCAGTGGCCAAAATATTTTTATTGTAAGAGACGGAATCATTTACACGCCTCCAATTGCTTCATCTGTCCTCCTGGGAATTACGCGTGATTCAGCAATAGTTCTAGCTAAGGAACTAGGTTACGAAGTGCGTGAGCAATCACTCCCAAGAGAAACTCTCTACCTTGCAGACGAAGTCTTCTTCGTTGGCACAGCCGTAGAAGTAGCACCTATAAGATCTGTCGATAAGATAAAGATCGGAAAAGGCTCATGCGGCCCTATTACGAGAGAAATTCTGGACCGGTTCTCAGAGACAGTCAGTGGTCGCAAACCTGACACTCATGGCTGGCTGTTAAACGTTAATAGTAATTGAACGCATGGAATCAATCCCCCTTTCCAGTCGCAAGCGTCGGTGAGAGCATGTGTCCGGATCGTACGAGCCCGTATATTGTGGGTCTTCGCCTACTTGGGCGACGAGAGCTCTCAGAGACTCAGCTGAGAACAAAACTTGCTCGGCGTAAATTTACTTCTAAAGAAGTCGAGGATGCTATTTGCCAGCTTCGCAATGATGGGTCCCTCGATGATCGACGTACTGCACGCGCTTTTGCGAGGAGTGAGATTTCCTTGCGTCAACGGGGACGCATTCGCATACTGAGCCAACTTAAAAATATTGGAATTTCAAAAGAAATCGCCCTAGATGCAGTTACTGAGGTTTTTTCTAACATTAATGAAGGCGAGTTACTTAGCAATCTCTTAGAAAAGCGCCTTGAGCAAGGGGCGTCTCTGACGGATCAAGCAAGTCTTCGTCGGATCTACAGATACCTTATCGCTCAAGGTTTCGAGCCCTCTAAAGTTGCCGAACTTGTTTTTCGTCGACGAAACAATCATGACGCTTCCATAATAAAGGACGGCGACCACGATTCTCTGGCAGACTAAATTTTTATTCATGACCTCTAAAGACATCCGTCTCTCATTTACTTCTTACTTCAAAAGCCAGGGTCACCGCATAATCCCTAGCTCATCTCTGGCTCCGCTGGATGATCCATCCTTGCTCTTTGCCAATGCGGGCATGAACCAATTTAAGGACCTCTTTCTTGGAAAAAGTAAGCAAGATTATGTTCGGGCTGCCAGCGTGCAGAAATGTCTTCGTGTAAGTGGAAAACATAACGACCTTGACAACGTTGGCCCATCTTTTCACCACCATACTTTTTTTGAGATGCTTGGCAACTTCTCATTTGGAGACTACTTCAAAACTGACGCTATCCCCTTTGCATGGAACTTGCTAACCAAAGAATGGAAACTTCCAGCAGATCGCCTATACGTAACAATTTTTAAAGGCGGAGACAGCGTTCCTAAAGATGAAGAAGCTAAAACTCTCTGGAAAAAATTCTTGCCTGAAAAGAAAATTGGCGAGCTTGGATTCTCTGAAAACTTCTGGCAAATGGGTGAAACTGGCCCGTGTGGTAGATGCACCGAAATTTATTACTTCCAGGGAGCTGAAGTTTTATGCGCAACAGAGCTTTCAGGAAAACCATGCTTAGGCCTGGAGTGCTCTTGTAATCGCTTTGTTGAAATTTGGAATAATGTTTTTATGGAGTTTGACCGTCAAGCTGATGGCACCTTGCTCCCTCTTCCTACGCCTTCGATTGACACAGGCATGGGTCTCGAACGTATCGCAGCGGTACTTCAAGGCCACACATCAAACTACGACACAGATCTATTTAGTCCTTTATTTAAGAATTTAAGCGAAATAGTTAAAAAGCAATACACCGGTTCTATGGAACCTGCTGACATTTCTATGCGTGTTGTCGCAGATCATCTAAGAGCGATGGTGTTTCTCATTGCTGACGGTGTTGTCCCTTCTAACGAATGGCGCGGGTATGTATTACGAAAAATAATGCGACGAGCCATGCGACACTCGAAGCGCCTCAAAACTTCCGAGCCATTTTTACATAGACTCGTAGATACTCTTGTTCAAGAGTTTGGCCATTTTTATCCAGCGCTCGAAACGGGGAAAGATTTAGTCATAGAGGTAATTCGTAGTGAAGAACAGCGGTTTGATTCTGTGCTTAATGAAGGACTTCCTCTTCTGGAATCTGAGCTCAAGGAAATTTATAAAAAATCTAGAATAAAAACAGAAGCATTTGCAAAAATGCCAGAGTCTGAGGGAAAGAAGCTGCTAGCTGATTTGGATCTTGAAACTAAAGAGGAATTGGCATCAGTTGCTTTTCGTCTTTACGACACGCATGGACTACCAAGAGATATTATTGAAAATGAAGCACAAAACTTTAACTTAACCGTAGACCACGAAGCCTTTGAGAAACTCATGGAAAACCAACGTCAAAGAGCACGATCAAAACATGGTTTTGATAAGAAGGCGCCCCAACAGGGCTTAGGAAAAATTGACACAAAGCTTCGTAGCAGCTTACGTAAAACAGCAGATGAATTTATAGGCTACGAAAGCTTGACTGCTAACGATGTGCCCGTACTTGCACTATTTGATAAAGAGCGTAATCAAGCAAAGGAACTTACCCAAGGAGACGAAGGTTACGTGTTGCTTGCTAGAACACCATTTTATATAGAAGGAGGCGGGCAAATTTCAGATACGGGCCGTCTCGTAAATGCAAAAGAAGGGATCGAGGCAACTGTAAAAAACGTTGTTAGGCTGGAGCCTGATTTTCCACGTGCCCACTTTGTCAGCATGGGTAGTGGCGCACTTCGACCGGACATGTCTCTAACAGTTAAAGTAAACGCCCCTGCCAGAGAAAGCACTGAACGTAATCACACAGCGACTCACCTTCTACATGCCGCTCTTAGGGATATCTTAGGAAACCATGTCAAGCAGGCTGGGTCGCTTGTCTCAACAGACCGGCTACGTTTTGACTTTGTGCACTTTAGTTCTTTAACTACAGAACAGATTCAATCCGTAGAGAATCTTGTCAATGACGAAATTCTTAAAAATACAAAAATAAAAACTGAAATTCGCTCAACTGAAGAAGCTATTTCCTCGGGAGCAACGGCGCTCTTTGGAGAAAAATACGGCGATCAAGCAAGGGTCGTATCAATACCGTCTTTCAGTTTAGAACTATGTGGGGGAACCCACGTCAAAGCAACTGGAGACATTGGATTATTTACCATACGCTCAGAAAACAGCGTCGCCTCTGGGGTTAGACGCATAGAGGCAACTACGGGCCTGGGAACAGTTGCTTCGTTTAGACAGCAAAGATCTCAACTAGCATACCTTTCTAAGACTTTAAAAACGACACCTGAAGAGGTTCTGGAAAAAGTTACTGTCTTGCAAGAAGACTACCAGCGCCTCACACGAGAACTTGAAAATTTAAAAAGAGAGACTGCTCTGAAAGGGGCCTCTGGCGACAACAAAAAGATCGTTAAAATAAATGGGATTACGCTACTTACGCTCAAAATGAGCGGACTTAATAAAAAAGATCTCAGAACATTAGTTGATCAGCATCGCTCTAAACTAGATCAAGCTGTCGTAATCGTCGCGTCGCATACAGAGGGCAAGGTTACTGCCATAGTCAGTGTAACAAGCAATCTCTCAAAAAAAGTCCCAGCTAACCAGATAGCTAAAATTCTCGCCCCTGTGATTGGCGGACGTGGAGGTGGAAGAGCTGACTTTGCAGAAGCTGGAGGGAAAGAGCCCAAAAAGATCGACCAGATGCTTTCAACTGCAAAAGATGCTATTGAAAATATTTTAAAAAAATGAACCCCAGCCAGTGAAACGTCAGTCTCTTTACTGCTTCCTCCGTTTCAACATCTACCCTGTTATGCTAAAATCATATTTATGAATAGAAAAAGGAATGCTCAGCTTGGCTAATCGAATTAAAGCAGGGTTAAAAGCAAACCGTCAAAATATCAAGCGACGGAGCCATAATCGTGAAATGAGATCTAAACTTCGAGGAGCTCTCAAAGCCATTCGGGCTATGCTGGATGAAAAAGACCTTGAGGGAGCAAAGAACTCCTTAGGAAAAACTGTTTCACTAATTGATAAGATGGCTAGCAAGAAAATCATTCACTCAAATACAGCTGGCCGTTATAAATCTCGACTTTCTACGCAACTAGCAAATCTTTCTTCAAGTTAAAGAGCTCTTAACTTCCCCTTCCTGGCCGAGATTTTGACTGAGCACATATCTCTACAACTAATCTCTCGAGTAAAACGCGAGGGTTTCCACCTGAAGATTTAAGTGCAAGATCCGTCCTTAAAACTGCAGTCACTCCCCTTTTGATTTCATTTGCTGGTAACTTTGCTTCTACAGCAAATCTAATCTGGCCTAGCAGCACAACAGGCATCGTTCCGGCATCAAGCTCTAATTTAAGTTGGCGAAGCGCGTCTAATGAGTCATGCCGTTTAATTGCATTAGCAATGCCAAAATCTTCACGGCCTTGAGGCGTTATAGCTATAACCTGACAGACGTCATTTGAAGTTATAACAGCCTCTTCAGATACATAAAGAGCTACCCTCTCCAAGCCAGCACGTAGTTTAGAAATTTCTGGACCAATACGATCGACAAGAGAACTAACTGCTGTTTTTTCTATTTTAATATTTAACTTTTCAGCTTTTCTTAGAAGCCAGCTTTCGGCATCGTAAGTATTTCCTGCAGAACCACAATCAATAACAGTTGCCTGCTTTCGTGCTAATTTAACAAGCCTTCGACGAGCATCTAGAGAACTGCATACAAAAATAACCGTCGCATGCTCTGGTGGATTGAGTAAGAACTTCTCAAGCTTAGCCTGTTCTTTTTCAGAGGATTTTGTGTCACGTTTTGGAACAAGCAAGTGTTCAGCGTGGAGCACGATAACGATTCGACGTGGGGCCATCATCGGTAACATGCTAGCTGCATCAATAAGTTGATCAACCTTAACTTCTGACCCAGAGAAGCGATCTATATTAAAAGCGTGCAGTTCTTCGTCAATCATTTTGATAAAACTATTAACTAAATCTAACTTCTCTGCATCATCATCGCCAACAAGCATATAGAGCGGTGCCGTCGAGCCGGTTGAAATTTTATTTTCGAGGGAGGGTTCCTTTTTAGCCATCTTTAAACTAGAAGGTTCTTGATTCTTTTAAAAACTGCTTCTTTTAAAACGCTTCAAGGACAGCTGTCGCTAGCGATCTAGCAATATCTGTTGCAATACGATCAAAGGCGCTCCTCTCTTGATCGAGAAAGCTTGACCCTTCAAGCGCAAGATTACTACGGGTTGCTAACTCATATTCTTCCCTAAATGTCACTGAGTCGTTAACCCACAGCACTTCTCCAGTTTGAGCGTCTGTAAATTCAACGCTCATTGTTAAAGCAAATTGATATCTTGAGGCTAACTGCTGATCAGTAAAACCCACTGGATTTACAGTTATTGAAACAATCTCACCAGTTAGTATCGCGTCCCCTAACTCGTCTGGAAGTACGCGGTACTTACCTCGGCCAATAAACTCTGCTCTAATTTTTTCAGTTAAAATTAGCTCTACATCGAAGAAAGTGCTTTGATTAACAAGTACTGGTATTCCAATTTCGCTAATTGTTTCTGGGAGGTATGACCCTCGACCAGCTAACGAATAACCACATCCTAAAGAAGTTAAAATAAAAAATGCGCTAAACACTGAAAGCGCATTCCGAACTTTTTGAAAGGACTGATTATTCACTTTGTCACCAGATTAACTAAACGTCCTTTTGCCACAATAACTTTTACTATTTTTTTCTCCAGCAGATGCTTCCGGACTGCCGGATCTTTTAATGCGAGAGATTTAAGCTCTTTTTCTGGCATGCCTGCTGCCACCGTTAATCGGCTTCTCATTTTTCCATTTATTTGGACTGGAACAATAAACTCTTCTAATCTAGCAACTTTCTCGTCAAAAATAGGCCACTCAGCGTTGGTTAGATCTTCTTGCTTCCCCAGCATATCCCATAGTTCTTCACACATATGAGGAGCAAAAGGAGAAAGCATGCGAACCAACGCTTCAATAGCTTCTGCAACAACCGTAACTGCTTTAAAGGCTTGAATGGAACTCTTTTGTTTGAGATTTTCTACCTCTTGCCTCCTCTTATCTATTTCACTGCTCTCACCAAAACTGTAAATTTCATTCACGAGTTCCATCATTGCAGAAATAGCTGTGTTGAATTGATGGCGCTCTTCTATGTCCACTGTTACCCGACGAATAGTATCGTGTGTTTTTTGACGAAGAGTTTTTTCCTTAGAAGAGAAGTCTGTTAGTTCGCTGGCTCCAGGTATCCCGGAACTCGTCAGTGCTTCTTTCCATTTATCTGCTAGTCGCCACACACGAGTTAAAAAGCGGTAACTACCTTCTAGGCCTGAATCTGTCCATTCAACTTCCTTCTCTGGAGGAGCAACAAACATAACGTAGAGACGAAGTGCATCAGCGCCATATTTTTGAATCATACTGTCAGGATCAATGACATTTCCTTTTGATTTTGACATTGCTGAACCATTTTTTAGGACCATCCCCTGCGTTAATAACTGATCAAATGGTTCGTCGTGATCTACCATTTCAAGATCTCTAAATACTCTTGCAAAAAACCGTGAGTAGATTAGATGAAGAATCGCATGTTCTACTCCTCCACTATAAAAATCAACAGGGAGCCAGTACTTTACGGTTTTTGCTGAAAATGGCGCCTCATTATTCAGCGGATCGGCAAATCGATAAAAATACCAAGACGAATCAACAAAAGTATCCATCGTGTCTGTTTCACGACTGGCAGGTCCTCCACAAACTGGACAAGTTGTATTCACAAACTCTGAAATTTGAGACAAGGGAGAACGTCCTTGCCCAGTAAAATTTGTCATTGGTGGCAAAAGGACAGGTAAATCTGAGTCAGGAACAGGTACAATCCCATCTTTTTTACATGAAAGCATCGGAATAGGAGTACCCCAGTACCTTTGGCGAGAGATGCCCCAGTCCTTTAAACGAAACTGGATGCTTGGCTCTCCTACTCCACGTTCTTGAGCCCAAGCAGACATTTGCTTCTTGGCCTCAAGGCTCGTTAGTTCCGTAAACTCGCCAGAATTAACTAACTTTCCATAGTCAATTGATGCTTCTGTTATTTGATCCATTGAAGTAGGAACAGAGCCTCCGTTCGGACAAACAACAAATTTTATCGGTAACCCAAACTTGCGTGCGAACTCAAAATCTCGTTGGTCATGCGCAGGCACAGCCATCACAGCACCGGTACCGTATTCACCTAATACAAAGTTAGCAATCCAAACTTCAACAGAACTTCCATCAAATGGATTTCTCGCTTTTTGTCCTGTATTGAAGCCTTCTTTTTCTACTTCTCCGCTCAAACGAGCTGAGCGATCTTGAGATCGAAATTCTAAGACTTTTTTTTGAAATTCTGACTTATCAGAAGAGAGCAAAGATAGCCGATCTACAAGTGGATGCTCGGGAGACAATATTAAAGCAGTGACACCAAAAACAGTGTCAAGTCTTGTAGTAAAGATCTCTATATTTTCCTCGAGGCCTCCTTCCATTTTAAATTTAATTTTTGAACCTTCCGAACGTCCAATCCAATTTTTTTGCATGGACAAGACTTTTTCCGGCCACTTTGCAAGCTTACCTGTTGCCTCGAGTATTTCATTAGCGTATTTAGTAATTCGAAAAAACCATTGCTCTAAATCTCTTATCTCTGTAAGAGTTCCACAACGCCAACATCCATCTTCTACGACCTGCTCATTGGCGAGCACTGTATCGCACTTAGGACACCAATTAACGGATGAGCGTTTTCGGTACGCCAAGCCCTTTTCGAACATTCGAATAAATAACCACTGATTCCATTTGTAATAACTCGAATCGCACGTGGCAAACTCTCTCTCCCACGCATAGCTAATCCCAAGGCGCTGCAACTGAGCCTTCATGTGTGAAATATTTCCACGCGTCGATTCCTCTGGATGAATACCGTGCTTAATTGCAGCATTCTCAGCTGGAAGACCAAATGCATCCCATCCGAAGGGATGCAAAACATTAAAACCTAACATTCGCTTCGTTCGTGCTACAACATCGCCAATAATGTAGTTTCTTACATGGCCAACATGCGCATGACCAGATGGATAGGCAAACATTTCTAGGCAATAAAATTTTGGCCGGGCAGGATCAATATTGACTTCAAAGGTTCGGTTTGATGCCCACTTCCCCTGCCATTTTTTATCAAAGTCCTGTGGTTTATATTCAGACATAGAATGGATGTACGCGTATCAAATCCTAGGCGCTTAATCCGAGGACAGCAACAGATTTTTCGCCTGCTGCTCAAGTGCCTCTAAATGAATTTCTATTTTTCTTGACGCGTCTGCAAGAATGTCTGCACTTGCGTTAGCTGGAACAGTAATTGGGTCTCCAACCACAAGAGCCACTGTGCTAAAAGGTTTTGGAATTTGTGAATTATCCCAACTGCACAGTGTCCAAGAGTTTGATGCTTCCATATGAAATGGAAGTACGGGATTACCCGTTTTTTTTGCTAGCCAGGCTGCGCCAGGCTTGGCAACACGAGTTGGGCCTCGTGGACCATCAAGAGTAAAACCAACCATACAACCACGATTCATATCTTTTACAAGTTGATTCACTGCACGAAGAGCCCCGCGTGATGTTGAGCCACGCGCTGTTTTATAACCAAAGCGTTCAATAATTCGTGCGATCCATTCTCCATCAAAATTTTGACTTGTTATAACGACTATTCCTCGTTGTCTGAAATAAAAGGTCGCAGCTAAAATACGCCCATGCCAAAACCCTAGGATAGGCTGAGAGCCTGATGTTTGTATTGATTCAAAATTCTCCAGCCCTGTAGTTCGCCATTTAAGAGTGTGCCCAATAACCTTGATCAACTGATAGCCAATGCCAGCAATAACTGCAACTTGCAGCCTCTTTAACCAAGACGATTGCCAGTCTTTCTTTTCTATCATTTAATTTGGCATCACTCCTTGATGACACTAAAGTGGCTAAATCAACTATTTTGACAACTTGATGTTTTATTTAAATCCTCTACTTGCAAGTTTACACATCAATTAACTGATGGAGACTTGAAATGCGTATCCTTACATCCCGTTGTACTGCGGACCGCCTCCACCTTCTGGAGGTACCCAGGTGATAACACTGTAGGGATCCATAATGTCGCAGGTTTTACAGTGCACGCAATTTGATGCATTGATCTGCAGTTGCTTGCCGTTCTTAATGTCTTCTACTATCTCGTAAACATTTGCAGGACAAAAACGAATGCACGGATAACCGTATTCTTCTCCACAAACAGAGTGGCACACATCGGTTTGAACGAGTAAATGTGAAGGCTGGTTCTCTTCATGAGATGTTCCAGAATAATGAACATTCGTCACCTTATCGAAGGTTAGGGTTCTATCAACAATCGCCATGTTACTTGGAGGGGGAATATCCCCGGGACTGCCAGTTGTTCCATAGTAGTCTTTTACTTTCTTCATCTGTTCGTGGCCGGCATGGCTAAGAATCTTGCCACCTACCCACCAACCTTTTGTCAGAAGAGCTAGGGCAGAATAAATCAAGCCTGGAATCAAGCCATATCCAAAAGACTGGTGAATATTTCTAACTGGATACAGCTCACGGCGCACATGGCCAATCTCAATCAATGCCTTATATCGAGCAAGTCCAGAGACTGACGTGTTTTTTTCACCAATCGCGTCAAACGCAGCTTGAGCTGCTAGCATTCCTGTACGCATAGCGAGATGGATACCCTTTAGGCGCATTGAATTTAAAAACCCGCCAGCATCTCCCGCTATTAGGCCCCCATCCATGTGTACCTGAGGAATCGTATTCCAGCCACCTTCAGGCAACGCCTTTGCTCCATAACGAAGCATCTGGCCACCTTTTAATAAGTTCGCTATGGCAGGATGCTTCTTAAAATTATTAAAGGCCATGTGTGGGTCAAACAAGGGATCTTTATAGTCCAAGCCAGTAACAAATCCGACGGAAGCTTGGTTACCTGGCAGCGCATAAAGAAAGCCTCCACCAAATTCTTCATGCTTCAATGGATAGCCGATCGTATGAATAACAGTCCCAGCAGCAAGAGTGTCAGGTTTAAGTTCCCACAGCTCTTTAATTCCAATGGCAAATTGCTCAGGATCAGAGTTTTTTCCAAGTTTCAGTTTGTGTAAAAGCTGTTTTGTTAAATTGCCACGAACGCCGTCACAAAAAATCGTTACCTTTGCTTTAATGTCTACGCCAGGCTCAAAGCTTTCTCTTTGCTTTCCATCTTTACCTATACCGCGATCCCCTGTACGAACCCCACAAACACGATCGCCCTCTAGGATTACTTCTTGGCCAGAAAATCCAGAGAATATGTCGACACCCTCTGCCTCAGCCTGCTCAGATAACCAATGAACAAACTTATTTAATGAAATAACGTAATTGCCATGGTTCTGAAGAGGCGGCGGGATGATTGGAAATGGAATTTTCAGATTTTTGGTAAGAAAATATACATGATCTTTATGCACTTCGGCTGCAAGTGGCGCGCCTTTTTCTTTAAAATTTGGAATTAGATCTCTGAGACTTGATGTATCTAGAACAGCACCAGAAAGCATGTGGGATCCTGCTTCTCTAGATTTTTCAAGAACCGCAATAGAAAGAGGCTCGCTTTTTGTCTCTTTCTGCAACTGAGTTAGTCGAAGCGCTGCTGATAAACCAGCTGGGCCGCCTCCGACTATTAGAACATCTACTTCGAGGGTCTCTTGTTCCATTCGCTATCAGTTCAAGGCAAAGGCCTAAGCCTTCAAGTGATTTAGAGTTAAATTTTACTAGTCTTTCTCAAGCTCTGTTACTAGTGCAGGCACGATATCAAATAAATCGCCAACCATGCCGTAGTCAGCAACTTCAAAAATTGGCGCATCAGCGTCTTTATTGATTGCAACAATTGTTCGTGAACCCTTCATGCCAACTAAATGCTGAATTGCACCAGAAATCCCAAGAGCAATGTAAAGTTTTGGTGCTACTGTCTGCCCAGAACTGCCAATTTGCCGCTCCATTGGTAACCAGCCACTATCACAAATTGGTCGAGAAGCTGCAACCTGCGCACCAACAGCCTTCGCAAGGTTCTCTACAATGCTTAAATTTTCCTCTGATTTAATCCCTCTCCCAACTGCAACAATTCTTTCAGCTTGCGTAAGATCAACAGCTTGTTTTGCCTCCTGAAATGGCTGCTCTGGCTTCATGCGAATGGAGGCTGCGTCAATCTCTACGTTTATTTTCCTAGATGACACTGGGGTGCTGTCATTCTCTGTGTCGTTAACTCGAAAAGCGCCTATTTGAAAACTTACAAGATACGGTTTTTCACCTTGAGGAGAAACTTCAGCTACTAATTTTCCTTGAAACATAGGTCGCATATAGGTTGCTGAGGTTCCAGTCCCTTTTAAAGCTGTTATATCTGTAATCAGAGGGCTTTGAATCCTCGCGGCAAGCATCGGTGCAAAATCTCTAGTCTGATAAGTGTGAGAGAAAGCGACTATGCTTGGCTTCTCAGTTTCTATAACCTTCTGAAGCACGGCAACGAAAGCTTCTGAAGTATACGGATCTAGCAACTTGTCTTCGACGATCAAAACTTCTTGAACTTGAGAAACCGTGAACTCCGATAACACATCTCCAACAGAAGCCCCAAGAACAAGAACCTTGACTGGCATTTCTCCGCTTAGCTGTTTTACAGCTACAAGAGTCTCCAAAGTAGCCCGATTTAGTTTTCCGTTTTTCTGTTCCGCAACGACTAAAATCATAGAACCCTTGCCTCTTCCTTTAAACAACGTGCCAGCTCTTCGGCGGCTTTATCTGGAGACCCTTCAATCATTCGAGTTTTTTTACTCTTAACAGGAACAGCTAAACTAAGAATCACCTGTGACTCTTGTAAGCCCTCAGGCAGAGAAACCTTCTTGATCTCTTTCTTCTTGGCAGCCATGATCCCCTTCAGCGTTGCGTAACGTAATTGGTTAATTCCGCTTTGAATTGTTAAGAGCGCTGGCAAATCCGTAGAAATCCATTGAAACCAACCACCTTCAAGCTCGCGTTTAATTCGTAGCTCCCTATCCTTTATTTGTACCTCCATAATAATTGTCGAATGAGGAATACCAAGCTTCTCCGCTAGAATCACACCCATTTGAGCGTGCCCTTGATCGTCAGACTGCAAGCCAGTTAAAACAAGGTCGAAAGATTCCTCTTTCATAGCGGCTACTAAAGAATCGGCAACAACAAACGCGTCAGCAGAACCAAGACTGTCAGCCTCTATATGCAACCCTCTGTCAGCACCGCGTGCCAAGGCCTCACGAAGCACTTTAGCTACACGTGAAGGTCCCGCTGAACAAACAACTACTTCTCCACCATGTTTTTCTCTTAAACGAAGTGCCTCTTCTAAGGCATAAGCATCTGGCTCATTCATTTCGTAACTCACGTCTTGTTCTTGAATCCACTTCCTGTCTTCAGCAAGCCGTGGTTGCCACTCTCGTGTAGGTACTTGTTTAATACAGACCGCAATCTTCATAATTCATCAGGCCTTTCGCTTTCACAATTAAACTCTTCGCTGCCTAAACTATGTTACGTAATATAGAAAACTAGCCGTTCAGTTAATCCTCATACCTCTTAAATAACAAGGCACCGTTGGTGCCTCCAAAACCAAATGAATTCGAAAGGGCATGACGAATAGTCGCTACTCTGCTTTTGTAGGGAACATAGTCAAGATCGCACTCTGGATCAGCATTCTCAAGATTAATTGTAGGAGGAATAGTTTGTCGGTGCACCGCTAGAGCTGTAATACCTGCCTCAACACCACCGGCAGCCCCAAGGAGGTGACCTGTCATAGACTTTGTTGACGAAATTAAAATTTTTCGAGCATGAGAACCAAATTTTTTCTTGATAGCAAGTGTTTCCAATTTATCGTTGTAGGGAGTTGCGGTTCCATGAGCATTAATGTAGTCGACCTCGTCTGGCTGAATGCCCCCGCGTTCAATTGCCAAACCCATTACCCGAGCGGCTCCATCTCCATCCTCAGCAGGTGCCGTTATATGGTGCGCATCTGCTGACATGCCGTACCCGATGAGTTCTGCATAAACCTTAGCTCCCCGTCTTCTTGCATGCTCTAGCTCCTCAAGTACTAAAACACCAGAACCTTCACCAAGTACAAACCCATCTCGATCTCGCTCAAAAGGCCTGCTAGCCCTCTTCGGTTCGTCGTTTCTGGTAGATAAGGCTCTCATTGCTGCAAATCCACCAACACCCATAGCACAAACCGCAGCTTCAGAACCTCCTGCAATCATCGCATCAGCATCATCACGTCGAATTATTTCGTACGCATCCCCTATCGCGTGGGCAGATGCTGTGCAGGCCGTACAGGTAGCAGAATTTGGGCCTTTGGCTCCAAACCGAATAGAGACCTGTCCAGCCGCAAGATTAATAATGGCAGAAGGTATAAAGAAAGGTGAAAGCTTCCTCGGTCCACCCTTCAACAAGGCTTTATGCTCTCTTTCAATTGTGGTGAAACCGCCTATTCCAGATGCAATAAAAACACCAACGCGCGTAGCATTGCTTGAGTCAACACTGAGATTAGAATCATCCATCGCAAATTGCGACGCGGCAATTGCGTACTGGATAAACACATCCATCTTTTTTACTTCTTTTTTTTCAATGAACGCTAAAGGGTCAAAGCCCTTCACTTCTCCAGCGATTTGAGCAGGATACCCCGTAGCGTCGAACTTAGTGATTTTCCCGACCCCACTACTGCCTTCGCACAGGGCCTTCCAGTTTTCACTAGTTCCAATCCCAACAGGAGATACCAATCCAATACCAGTTATTACAACTCGCCTACCCAAATCACCTCCAGCGCCTTCAAAAACTCTTAACTAAAGCATGGCTGCTAATTTACTTTTTCTTCTTAGGATGACCTTCCATGTAGTCAATCGCTTCTTTAACGCGTGTTATTTTTCCAGCATCATCATCAGAAATTTCTATTCCGAACTCCTCTTCAAATGCCATAACAAGCTCGACAGTGTCCAATGAATCAGCGCCAAGATCATCAATAAATGAGGCGTCCGGTGTTACCTCCTCTTCGTCTACCCCTAACTGTTCTACTATGATGCTCTTGACCTTCTCTGCAACGGCCATTAGTCCCTCCTACATATACATGCCGCCATTAACGGCGAGCGCCTGACCAGTAATATACGATGCCTCATCAGAGACAAGAAAACATACTGCAACTGCAACATCGGTCGTTGTTCCCATACGACCAAGCGGAATCTGCCCTTTCCAGCTATCTTGAGCCTTTCCAAGAATATCTTTCGACATATCTGTATCAATCAGGCCAGGCGTCACTGCATTGACTGTGATGTTTCTTGACGCGACCTCACGTGCTAAAGACTTCGTCAGGCCAATCAGCCCAGCTTTAGAGGCAGCATAATTCACTTGCCCTGCATTTCCCATTTGCCCAACTACAGAACTAATATTAACAATTCGTCCATTCCTTTTACGAATCATCGGCTTTAATACAGCCTGCGAGCATAGAAAAGATGCTGTCAGGTTAGTTGCAATTACAGCGTCCCAGTCAGAGCTCTTCATACGTAACGCTAACTGATCGCGAGCAATGCCAGCATTGTTAATAAGAATATCAATAGAACTATGGCGCTTAACTGTTGCGGCAACTAACTCTTCTATTTCAGACGCTTTATTTACATCAAGCGAGGCAATTTCCGCATGCCCCCCGGCCGCCGTAATCTCAGCTACTGTTTCAGAGGCATGATCCTCACGGGCAGCTGCGACAACAGTTGCCCCATTAGATGCTAAAAGCACGGCTATAGATTTGCCTATGCCTCTAGAAGCTCCGGTCACGATGGCTACCTTACCTGTTAGATTAAACATTTTTAAGACAATACTGACCTTGTTAATTATAAATTCTCATCGCTGTTATTTGGTGACTGTATATTGAAAACAAACCCTATTCCTGAATGATTTTAGTCATGAGGCTAATACGCTGCTGACCTTTGGAAGGTCTGTAGGTGCTCCAAAGTGCAAAGTTTTTGCTTCAGGGTGAATTTTTCTAATCAAGCCACTCAACACGGTTCCTGGCCCAACCTCAACATACGTTGTAACACCCTCAGTGGCAAGACGTTTAACCACTGCCTCCCATTGAACTGGGGCAGATACTTGATCCACCAATGCCTGAATTGCTGACTTTGAATCGCGCTTGGGCTCTGCATCTACATTAGCAATAACTGGATACACTGGATCTGAGACAGGCAACACCCGAAGTTCAGGCTCAAGGCGATCCTGAGCTGACCTCATAAGAGTGCAGTGAAACGGAGCACTCACAGGTAGCGGAATTGCCCTTCTGGCTCCTAACGCCTTAGCTCTCTCAACAGCTCGATAAACCGCCTTCTTTTCACCAGCTATAACAATTTGGCTGCCTCCATTGAGATTAGCAGGTGTCACAACATCTCCCTCAGCAACCTCTAGGCAAGCACGTTTGACAGTATCTTCGTCCAAACCCAGAATAGCAGCCATCGCACCCTGACCTACAGGGACAGCTTCCTGCATATAACGACCTCTCCGACGAACAATCCGAACAGCATCTTTAAATTTTAATGTTCCAGCTGCAACATGTGCTGAGTATTCTCCAAGGCTGTGACCAGCAACCCATGCTGGCTGAAGACCGCGAGCCTTCAGTGCGCAATACGCAGCGATGCTTACAGTGAGTACCGCTGGTTGAGTGTATTCCGTTAGCGTTAATTTCTTTTCTTGATCCTCTGCTATTAGCTGGCTCAGCGACTCTGACATGCCATCAGTTATCAGAGAGTCAGCAATGTCATAGATTTTCTTGCTTTCAGGAAAGCTCTCTTTCAACCCTTGGCCCATTCCAGCTTTCTGGGAACCCTGACCAGGAAATATTACGGCTATCATTTATTTTGAACCGTTATTGAGACTTCTTCTTCTATACGTTTCACAAAATCTGTAGATACAAAACGATAGGCCATTACAATTGCATTACGAATGGCTTTAACTGAAGACCGGCCATGCCCCACTACAGTTAATCCTGCCACTCCCATGAGTGGCGCACCACCATATTCAGAATAATCGACTCTTTTCCTAAATCTTCGGAATGCTCTTTGTGACAATAAGTACCCAACTTGGCTTGAGAATGTACCTTTTAATTCATCCCCAAGTAATAACTCAACTGCTTCAACAAGCCCTTCGCTTACCTTAAGCACAACATTTCCAGTAAACCCGTCGCAAACAATTACATCTGCAACTCCACGGTAAACGTCACGTGCTTCAACGCTCCCGATGAACTCCACAGATGAAGTTTTTAGTTGGTGATACGCATCTCGGGTCAACTCATTCCCCTTGGTTTCTTCCTCGCCAATAGATAAAAGCCCAATGCGAGGGTTCTTAACTCCAAGAGCTAATTGAGCATAGGCACTCCCCATAAGGCCAAACTGCAAAAGATGTTCAGCTCTGCATTCTGTATTTGCCCCTGCATCAAGCAACACGGCTGGCTCTTTAGTAGTTGGAATAGTCGTAGCTAAAGCCGGACGACCTACACCTTGAATCATTCCAAAAGCTGCATGCGCTGCAATGACCGTAGCACCGGTATTCCCAGCGCTGAAAACAGCGTCTGCTTTTCCCTGAGCAACTAAGTCAGTTGCTACACGTATAGACGCTAACGGTTTTCTTCTTAGGGCTACCGAAGGTTGATCGGCCATATCAATTACATCTGCTGCCGGAACAACTTCTATTCCTACAGTCTGCCAGTCAGGATGAACAGCTAAACAACTCTCGATTTTTTCTGGTTGTCCGACTAAGGCTAAAGAAACATCTAAGTGTCGAGCTGCAGCAACTGCACCGTCTACCACAACAGATGGCGAGTTGTCGCCACCCATCGCATCAATAGCCAGTCGTATCATGAATGGATAAAAAGGTATACGTCTTGAGGCTTAACCACATCGTTAGAGTTGAAGGCTCCCATCAGCATGCTATGCCAGAACAACCCGCCGACTACTCCTCGTCGACGGATCGCACCTGTCGCTGCCGGTAATAGCCACAATTCGGACAAACCCGGTGAGGAACTTTCGGCTCCTGACACTGAGGACAAAGGCTAGTAGTTGTCGCTCGCAGGGCGTCGTGTGTTCTTCGCTTTGCGGTACGAGTCTTAGAATGTCTACGTTTTGGATTTGGCATGATTAATAACGATGTTTACCTGCGATCTACAAACAACAATAACTTAGATTTTATTAGTTTACATTCACAACGAGTGGAACGGAAGCGCCTACAGCCAAATCGGGCTTTCCTGTTCTATTATTAAAAGAGAAGGTTCTTCAATGGCTCAAGCCTGGGGTCCTCCCAATCAGTCTCGCAAGAGCATGGACTAGTGTTCAAATTTGCACCACAGTTCACACAAAGCCCTCGACAGTTATCTATACATAATGGCTTCATTGGAAGCGCCAAACAAAATTGCTCATGTAGCAAGGCGTTGATGTCGATAAGCGCCTCTTTGTAGTAGCTAATTTCAAGCTCCTCCTCTTCAACCTCAGCTTCAGAAACTTCTAAATCTTCTTCCACTGGTAGGTACTGGTGATCAAAACCAACATCTATAGGCATTCGATAAGGCTCAAGACACCGACTGCAAGGAAGCTCAAGTTCCGTTAAAACTTGTCCAATAAGATGAATTCTTTTCTTGTCTTTATAAAGTTCAATTTTTAAATCGACTGGCCGAACAATATGGTAAGAATTGTCAGCTTGCAAAACTTCTGATGGCTTTAATAGCCACTCAAATTGACACTTATTCTGTCCTATCCGACTAAGGTCAAGCTGCATGTTGACTGACACGATTTCCTTTTAGAAACAAAAACTGCAAACAATTATAGTTCAGCGTCGCCAATATCAGATTCTGATGCCTAGGCAATTTTTAAGAAACAGGAGTCCCAATCCAAGGTTTAGGGATAAAAATCTGTTCAAACAGACCAATCGCATAGCGATCAGTCATTCCAGCTAAAAAATCCTTTGCGGCAATGTCTAATCCATCCCTCTTAACAATCTTCTTGTCTAAAAATTGTTCTGGTAATTCTCGAAGCTTCTCCCATAACCCAGTAATCACACCGCTAGCTTTTTTAAACTCAGATGTTGACTTACCATTTTCATATAAGACTTCAAATAGAAAGCTTCGCATCTCAAGGGTGGCTTCTAAAACTTCTTTACTCATACAGATTTCAGATAAGCCACTCCGCTCTGTTTCGACAACAACGTCACGCACCATTCGCCCTATGCGCATTGAGGAAGCATTGCCAAGCACCCTAATAGCATTAATTGGGAGGTCTCCCTCCATCAGCAATCCTGCTCTTATAGCATCGTCAATGTCGTGATTTACATATGCAATTAGATCGGCAACTCTCATTATTTGTCCTTCAAGAGTAGAAGCACGTTCGGAAGGCTTCAGTCCGACTGGAGCACCTTTTTTACCTTTTGAATGGTGGGCAATTCCATCCCTCACTTCCCACGTCAGATTTAGTCCTTGGCCATCATTTTCAAGCACGTCCACAATACGAAGACTCTGTTCATAATGATTAAAACCACCTGGAACAAGAGACTGAAGAACGCGTTCACCGGCATGGCCAAATGGTGGATGTCCCAAATCATGCCCAAGTGCAATTCCTTCTGTTAATTCCTCGTGTAACCGTAAAACCTTAGCGACTGTTCTAGCAATCTGCGAAACCTCAAGAGTATGGGTGAGCCGCGTACGGTAATGGTCACCAGTAGGAGCGAAAAAGACTTGCGTCTTATGCTTTAAACGCCGAAAAGCCTTAGAATGTATTATTCGATCACGATCGTGTTGGAAGGCTGGCCTTACGTCATCTTCAGACTCTAACCGAGCTCGACCCCTAGACTCTGAACTTTTAGATGCTTGAGGAGCAAGTATTTCATGCTCACGTTTTTCGAGAGCTTCACGGATCTTCATTAAAAGATGTCCTTAAAAACCGCTTGTAGAAATTGCTATGCTAAGCTGAACTTCAAAGCCTTAAGATAGTTAGCTACTCAGTTCTTATTCACTCTATACCACTCTGCTATCTAAGAGCACGCTATGAACACTCTCTAAGACATCAGACTGGTCACCTGCACCATTAAGCCAGACAAGATTAGGTTCTTTGCGAAGCCAAATCAACTGTCTCCTTGCATAACGTCTATTCTCACGCACAATGAGTTCTCGAGTTTCCTCTTCAGTTTGCTCGCCACGTAATTGCTTTAAAATTTGTCTATATACTAAGCCACCAAATGGACGTGCGCTGGCAGGTACTCCTTGTGCTAGCAATTGTCTCGCTTCTTCCACAATTCCCCTATCAAACTGCTGATCGACACGACGGGCCACACGTTTTGCAGTAACATCAGGCGGTAAATGAAGCGCAAAAGCTACAACACGAAGATCTTGTATTGGCGAAATAGTCCGAGAAAAATGACTTGTTAATGACTCGCCGGTCGTAAAATAAACTTCCAGAGCACGTATAAGCCTTAAACGATCTCTCGGCATTATTCTATTTCCAGATTCAGGGTCCACTCGCCTTAACACGCGATGTAAGCGATCATTGCCGTAACGTCTCGAGATACGCATTAGTCGCGAACGAAGAACATCGTCTGCCCCAGGCCCAGGAAATAAACCTCTCGTTAACGCACGATAGTAAAAACCCGTTCCTCCGACCAAAATAGGAACCTTGCCACGTGCTTGAATCTCTCGAACTATATTCGAAGCCTCTTTAGAAAATTGGGCAGCACTATAAGTATCTACAGGATCAGCTATATCAATTAGGTGATGCGGAATGCCTTTACGCGCTGAAACTGGAAGCTTGTCTGTGCCGATATCAAAACCTCTATAGACTGCTGTGGAATCACAATTAATAATTTCTCCATCGTATCGCTCGGCTACAGCGAGCCCCAAAGCACTCTTGCCAGACGCTGTGGGACCAAGAATAGCAAGGACCGTAGACTGAATTTGATCTAAGTTATTACGAGTCACAATCTGTTCAACTTCTTAGTAAATGAATCGTGCAAATATGGTAGGCAACAATAAACATGTAAAGCTTCTGTGCAAAACCTGGTTAATACAATGGCGGGGTCTCGTTATAGTAAAAAGTAACTGTAAAAAAGGCTTCCGGCGCAGGATATTCTGGAGGCAAAGGTTCTGTCGGGTTTGATGTGCGGATAGCATTAGCAGCAGCGTTATTAAATGCAACAACCTCAGAGGGTCTCACAATTGAAAGGTTCGATATTTGTCCATCTTTATGAATATTAAATTGCAGTACAACCCACCCTCGTAGCAACCAGGCCGCCTGAGGTACAAACCAATTTCGCTTAACCTGTGCCACAAAGCGACGAACCCAGGGGCCAAATTCAACACCCATCGTATCGAATTGAATGGTTGCTCCTGGTGAAAATGGTGCACCGCCTCGAGGATTATTAAATGCTTCCTCTTCAACATAGCGATCTAAGTTTTCGAGCGCTTCACCTAATGGCCTCCTCCCTACTTGGGACTGTCGTCTCTGTGCTGGCGGTGCTAAAAGAGCGTTAGGAGCCGATGAAAAAAGATTCTCTCGCTCATCCATATTTTCCTCGATCAATTCTCCTGGTTTATTGGAAGACTGATCTGAACTCAACATGTCAGTAGGTTCAACTGGCTGAGAACTGTTTCCACTTGCAAATGGAAGAGGATTGGTTGGATTTGGTGAAACTTCAGGCGCCCTAGCCAAACGATCTTGATCGGATAGAGGGGCATCCTCTAGTGGTTGCAAGGCTCTTAAATCAACTCTTGGTTGAACAAAAACAAAAGTACGGTTTGCTTCTTCTCGTGATTGAGCTTGTAACCGTGCTTCTTCAATTCGCTGTCTTTCTTCAGGGCTAATCTGAAAAATTGACAGTTTCGGAATGTAGATAGCAACGAGCAACAATAAAGCGTGAACCACTATTGATAGTGCTACGCCATCACGCCTGGTAATAGCGCTACCAACAACTTGTTTACCTATATAACGAGAATCAATATCAAACTGAATCACAGCTACTAGACTTATATGATATCAACGTGTAGCAGTGTAGAGACACACAATCCCAAATGTCAGCGGTATTGCCTGAAGATTCTTAAACCCGCTCCTTTCAAGCAATTGAATGAACTCTTCTGGGGTTAGAAACGCTGATACAGATGCTGGAAGATATGAATATGCTCCCTTATGACCAGACAACGTTCTGCCTATTAAAGGAAGAAGGTACTTAAAATACCAACTATAAAGCACTGACAGCCCAAACATTCTAGGCTCCATGAACTCCAGAATCGCAAGTTTACCTCCAGGCCTTAACGTTCGCGCCATTTCTTGACAAGCCTTGTCTGGATGTTCCACATTACGAATTCCAAAGGCTACCGCAGTTGCATCTACGCTTCCATTACACAAGGGCAATCTTGTTGCATCTCCGTTGATTAAGAAAATTTGCTTAGACTCCCCTGCGTCTTTCACTTTATCCAAACCTTTTTTCAACATAGCACTCGCAAAATCGACACCTATCACCAGTGAAGCATTGCTTGCTTTTCTAGCTTCTAGAGCCATATCTCCAGTGCCAGTACAAACATCAAGTAAAACGTCACACTCTTTGAGCTCTAACGAAGCAATTGCTTTTTTTCTCCACAGCCTATCTATTCCAATCGTAAGCACATGATTAAGGAAGTCATAACTAGGGGCTATCGCATTAAACATTCCTGAAATACGCTCAGGTTTTTTATCTTGCCCTGCAGAAGTAAGTATCAAAGCTCAACTCGAAAATTTATTAAATAGTAAATGGACACTCGAATTAAAAAACATGCACTAATACAATTCTTATAAAAATAAGGATAGATTACGAATAATAAATTGAGCACGCTGTCGATATAAAATACACAACCCCAACCCATCCATTGATATCAAAGGCTCGTTTTACCTGCGATAAGTCTTTCACGCTAACAAGTGATTGTTCGTAAATTAGCAGCACTGCAACAATTATTACCCCTGACAAATAGGTCAATGGCAAGTCAGCCACGCCTAGCAACGCCGCCAAACAAGTTACTGTTCCGACATGCAACACACGAGAAAAACGAATAGCCCAAGAAATACCAAAGTAGGTTGGGATTGATTTCAGGCCATGAGAACGATCAAATTCAAAGTCCTGACATGCATACAAAATGTCAAACCCACCGACCCACAGTCCAACCCCTGCTCCAAGAAGCCAAGGCTCCAAGCCGAGGCCACCGCCCGCGGCAAGCCATCCACCAACCGGTGCTATCGCCATAGCTAGACCAAGAAAGAGCTGAGTATACGGAGTGTAACGTTTTGAAACTGAATACCAGAACACAGCCACCAAGGCCAACGGTGAAAGTGCAAAGCAAAGTGGGTTTAAAAATCCAGTCGCCGCTATAAATATCGCCGACGCTCCAACTACGAGAAAAATACCCTCTCTACTTGTCATAGCGCCTGTGGGTAATTCCCGCAATGCAGTGCGGGGATTTAGAGCATCAAAACGTGCGTCTACAAGACGGTTAAATCCCATCGCCGCAGTACGTGCACAAACCATGCAGATCACTATTAAGATCAATTGAGCCCAAAAAAATTGGTGCTCACGCCATGCCAGCAATCCGCCTATCAATGCAAATGGCAACGCAAACACAGTATGGCTAAACCGTATAAAGGATAAATATGTTTTTAGTTTTTTCAGTCTCAAAGCCGAACCTTTAGAAATTTATATTTCCGCCTCTATCCAATTTACATCAGAAGGTTGAATGCCTGACAAAAGATATTCCTCAACATTCTCTTCATTGGGAGGCATGTCAACTGTAACTAAAGAGGCTCTCTTTCCTGGCTCAATTGAGCCATAGTCTTTGCCAAACCCCAGTGCTCGTGCTCCATTGATTGTTGCACTTTGAAGAAGAGTCCTCGCAGGAACACTCGGAGCTATCCGCCTCGCCTCAAAGAGCTCTGAAAAGATATTTAAATCTGAAGCACTAGCAAGACTGTCCGTGCCAATTGCAACGTTTAGCCCAGCTTTATAGAAATTCTCCAAGGGGGGGCTACCTACTCCTACATATCTATTACTTCTCGGACACGTAACTATTGAGATACCTAAACGAGCTAGTTGACTCAGATCAAATTCTCTAAAATGGACACCATGAACTACTAACACTTGTCGATCTAAAAAGCCGAGGTTGACTAAATACTCAACAGGAGTTTCCCCTGCCGCCTTCCAGGCATTTGTCCAAACCCCAAGAATTTTAAGTTCTTCCCGCCACGCTCCTGTTCCAAAAGCAATGAACTCTAGTTCTTCTGCTGACTCTCCGAGATGTACACTTGTGACTACCTCAGGATGTGCATCAAGGTCTCGACGGATCTCACGAAACATTTCTGCAGAAACTGAATAAGGCGCATGTGGTGCAAGACTGATTCGAATGTCAGAAAAAACCGAAAGTGCGTCAATTTTTTTTCTGGCCTCACGTACGAATGGCTTCACTTTAGTCATATCAAAACCAAGCAGTTCGTGAAATACGACACCACCAAGCGAAGCCTCGTGCATCAATTTAACAGTCAACAGAGTGTTGCTAATGTCACCGACTAATGCAGTGCCAGATGCCTTTGCTTCCCTGATACCGTTAACAGCTGCCTGTTCAATATTTAAATTATCTTGATCGTGAAATTTATTTCGGTTCAAGATAAGGCTCCGAACCCACCCTATGAAATGCCCAGACTGAGGGACACGCCCACTTAAATGAGAAAGCTCTAAGTGTGTATGAGCGTTAACTAAACCTGGAATAACTGCAACCGACCCAAGATCGATACCGGAATGTAAATAATCGTTGGATTTACCAATAGCTTTAATTCGACCACCTTCGACTGTTATCCACGAATTGCACAATGGCGCACCTACCATTGGCAAGATCCAGCGAGCCCGATAAGTAGTCGCCGACAGAACAAACTCCCTTAGTCGTCTAATAGACGGCGCTGTTTTTCAAAACGACTCTTGGCTGGGTAGTTCAGGAGCTCGCTGTCGTGTACTGGCTCTCCGTCTGTCCGAGCCGTCGCTAGAGATAGCATTCGAGGAACAACTTGTCTTCGACAAACTGGATCACCGAGTATTTCATAGTGCATATTTCTCCGCTTTGGAACAAAACCTGCGTCTTCAACGTTTAAAACAATCTCTAGCTCATCCATGCAATAACTGGCACCCGCAGATCTGACGACATTTTCCTCAATCATTACACTCCCCATGTCATTAGCACCGAAAGCAAGACTTAACTGGCCAACTTTTCCACCTTGAGTTACCCAAGATGCTTGTAAGTTTTCAAAATTGTCTAAAACTAATCGCGCCAGCGCAAGCGTACGCAAGTAATCAACTCCAGTAACTTCACTGCCGCCTCTCTCTGTATTCTCAGGTTGATAACTCCACGCAATAAATGCAGTAAAGCCTCCGGTTTCATCCTGCAAATCCCGCAGTCTCATCAAATGCTCAATACGCTCCTCTAGACCTTCTACAGTTCCATACATCATTGTTGCAGTAGTCCGAAGACCCGCACGGTGCACATCTCGCATTACTCCAATCCACTCATCAGCAGAAGCTTTGGAATAGCAGTTCAATAGCTTCCTGACTCGATCAACAAGCATTTCTGCGCCACCTCCGGGAACACTATCTAATCCAGCCGCCACCAATCTTTCAATAACAGCAGTTACACTTATTTGACTTAGTCGAGCTATATGAAGAAGTTCCGGGGGTGATAAGGCATGAAGCCTGAAATCTGGGTGCTTCTGTTTTACAGCCTTAAATAAATCTTCATACCACTCAATTGGCAGATCTGGGTTATGGCCACCCTGAAGCAAAGCCTGATTCCCTCCGACCTCAATAGTCTCGTCAATTTTTTTAATAATTTCTTCAAAAGCTAAAACATAGCCTTCCGACGATCCAACTTGACGATAAAACGCACAAAAATTACAACGGGCAACACAGACATTTGTGTAGTTAATATTTCTATCAATTATGTAAGTAACGATACCGTCATTATGCCGACGCAACCTTACTGAGTTAGCTAGAAAAGCAAGGGTGTGCGTTGGAGCATCACGGTACAGTTTGAGCGCCTCTTTTCCATCAAGGCGTCCCCCGCTAAGAACTTTTCGCTTAATTTGATCTAGCATTTTTACATTCATTCAGCCCGCCTGGAGAGGCTGTCTAATAAAACTCAAGAGCCCGGCGACCAAAACCGTATCCAACATCAGAAGCATAATCAAGAAAGAGTTGAAGTCCTGAAATTTCATCAGAGCCAAGTTCATAACGAACATTTTCTCTTAAATACGCTGCGGCCCGATCTTCCATCGTAGAGTTTCCAGCAGCGTACTCCGCTGCAATTGCATCAATCTCAGCAATTCCTTGTATTTTTGCAAGCTGCAACAATTCAACATCCTCTTTACTAATCACACCACGTTTTCCAGTCCATGCCGCGTAAACAAATGGAAGCTTCGTTAAATTTGTCCATTCAAGCCCAAGATCTATTTTTTCTAATCCAAGGATGTCGTGCTTTGCCTCTAACGCAGGATCTCCTATTACTAGCGCCGCATCGTTATCTTTTATCATTGCAGATAGATCTGGCTTGTGTGGCATAAATACTGGATCGACATGAAAATGTTTAGCACACAAAACCTTTAAAAGCGCCACAGAAGTTTTTGAACTTATGTCGACTGCTACACTTGCAAGGTCGTTGACAGGCTTTGACGTGTAAAGTGCAACAGAGACCACGGGTCCATAAGAAGCAACAGCTACCCCCGGGACTAGACAGTAATCTGAACTTTGAAGAAAATCTATTGAAGGTATTAAACCAAGTTCGATATCACCGCGATGTAATAAGGCAGCGCACGCTGACGGTGTATCGTACCTCACAAACCAGTGCTTAACGTCACGATCGAGAGCAAACGTCAACGGACGTGCATTAAGATAAGAAACTGCACCAACATGCATGGGCGAGGAAGGAACTAACACGGGCTCCTTAGGGGACTTTGAAATATCCGTTACGTTCTTCTGGAACAAAGCCAGCCGCTTTTATATTCTTTTCTAACTCAGCAACTGGTGAACGTCTAGGACCATTAAGCTCCGTGTCTAAACCAGACACATTATCTAAATCATCAGCCCCAAACATGAGAGCAACTTGCGCGAGTTTTGGTCCGTACTGTTGCCAATCAACTTGAATAGTTGAAATATTAGTAACGATTCTTGCTAAAGCTACAAGTCTAGTGTCCTCAAAACCTGTAGTTGGACGTAAACCATCAAACTTAGTTGGCAAAGGACTGAAGGCCAAAGCAATCGGGCACTGCTTAGAAAGCATCCTTGCACTCATTAGTAATTCAACACGGTTCTCTTTTGGAGCTTTCTGAATAGTTAGACGAACTTGCTTAAAGCCAGCTTCTGCTAAGTTTTGAATAGAAACCTCTGGCTGAGCACAGTTATCTAAAGGAAGCTCTGATACCATGTCAAGCCCTGCCTGTCTAAGCTCACGAAGAGTTGCTAGTAACCCTCTCTCCTGTGTGAGCTCGCTAAGATTTGCCAAAGAAAAACCTGACAGAAAGCCCTCGCCAACGATAGATCTTGCTACCTCGACAGCAGCAATAGCTTCGGCAATTGACGTCGGTGTTCCAGTAAGACGAATTTCTGCCGCACTAGGTAAAACTTCATTTTGCAGTGGCTTATCAAATTGATTCTTCATTACACGAACGTAACTTACCTTATTTCCACATGTCCGTTTTCGTTTCTCGTCAGCAATGACTCCCAATGAAAGTATGTCGTGAGTAGACGCTAAGTCTTCTACATCGCTCCGATTAAGTACTTCTTTCTGAGCCACTCGACTTAATAAAACTTCATCAACCATAATCAACCAATTGTCATTTTCTCTTCAATTTTTGTCGCTAGATCTAATGCATTCCGACCTGACAGCCCGCTAACAAGAGGGGGTCGGCGCATCTGAACAGATTCCACAAAATTACGCAGTTCTCTAACTAATGGCTCTTCGTTCTTTGTATCAAGAGAGCCTCCTTTAATTACTGAACGCCCGTCTTGAGAAAGAACAGTATAGGCTTCTACTTGTTGTGCGGCGTAATCAATAGAAACGTAGGAATCTTCCTGAAAGAAGCGAATCTTACGAACACGATCACGACTTATACGGCTAGCAGTCACATTAGCGATGCACCCAGAATTAAAACGGATCCTAGCATTTGCTATATCAGTATTCTTGCTCAATACCGCTACACCTACTGCTTCGACAGAAACAACCTCAGAACTTACCAATGCAAGCAACACATCAAGATCGTGAATCATCAGATCGTAAATAACGTTAATATCAAGACTCCGCTCCTGGAATACTCCCAACCGATGCACTTCAACAAATCTTGGTTTTATAATTAATGGACTAGCAACGGCAATGGCAGGATTAAATCTCTCTGTATGTCCAACACCCAACAAAACATCTAAATCTTTCGAGGCGGAAAGCAACTGATCGGCCTCTAAGAGGGAGGCTGCAATTGGTTTTTCAACTAACACATCAATGCCATGCTCTAGAAATGGCAGAGCTACCTCAACATGAGCACTCGTTGGAACGGCAACAACTACTGCATCAACGTGATTAATCACTTCTCTGACGTCTAGAAATGATTTAACGCCATACTTGGCTGCTACTTCGGATACCCGCTTATCGTTAATATCAGCAACTCCAACGAGACTTACCCCTTTCATTTCAGATAAGATTCGTACGTGGTGCTGACCATGATGACCAACTCCCACCACAGCCATTTGCACACTACGTTTCACTTACTGCCCCGTCCAAAAATGGTAACGTCCGCCTTACTCGCAGCTTTTAAGGTTTCTGACTTGTCCATAATCAGTGTTTTCTCTGCATCGACAGACAATGCAACTGCACCTGCTTGAACCATTGATTTGACCGTTTCTAATCCAATTACTGGAACATCAAAGCGCATGTCTTGGCTGGGTTTAGCTACTTTAACAATGCAAACACCCGGTCCAGCTAGCTTCCCTGCTCTAGAAATAACTGCGTCTGTTCCCTCCATAGCCTCAACAGCCACTACGGCTCTCTCTTTAACTGCAACCGTTTGACCTATATCAAGACTGGCAATTGCTTCTGCCATTTGATAACCGAAGGAGAATTCTTCTTTTTCTATTTCAGTAGGGGCTCGTTCAGTCAGAACACCCTCCGTAGCCAGCATAGGAGTTATCAGTGCCGTTGAATCGATTACTTCAAGTCCATGTTCATTGAAAAATTTTGTTACAGCACCAATTAATCCATCAGTGTTTCGCGTCGCTAACTTTGAAAGCACCGATAAAAAAGTAAGGTCAGGAACAATTTCGCCTGAAAAGATACGTGTGTGTTTAATTTGTCCAGCCATAACAACCTGAGTAACGCCAGCCTGTTTAAAAATATCTATACATTTCCCAAGCTGGCCAATTGAAACCCAGTGGATGTCAGCCTGGTGTTGCGCAGCTGCTTTTGAAAGATCTGGAGATCCCTCCTCCTTTGCCGCCACAATTGTTACCTTGTGCTTTTGGGCACACGCTGCCTCAAGCATAAGAAACGGAAACCGGCCGTTTCCAGCGATTAAACCTAGCTGCATGTGATGTTGATTCGGCGCTCTTTAGTCATCAAGCAACATTTCTTCCATCTGTCCTCTTAGAGGACGCTTTAGAATAACGCCACGGGAAGAAGACTTAATGAACTTGACGAGATAGTGGACTTCCGGATCTGTAAGGTTGACATCCCGCTGAATTGCTGCCAGCGCTCTTGCAGTATTTAGCTTTGACATTAATAAGTAACGAAAAGCTAACTTGAGCTGTGCAATTGTCTTCTCAGAAAAACCTCGACGCACCAACCCTATAGTGTTTAATCCATAGATACGACTTCTGTTGCCAACAGACTTTGCAAATGGAAGCGCATCCTTCGTGACTACAGAATAACCACCTACAAACGCATGACGTCCAATTCGACAAAACTGATGAACTCCTGAGTAGGCGCTAACTGTGGCAAAATCGCCAACGCTGACATGCCCGCCTAGCGTCGCACCATTCCCAAGTATGACGTTATTGCCTACCTCGCAATCGTGTGCAATGTGAACATTAGCCATAAATAAATTTTTGTCTCCAATCCGCGTATGACCGCCGCCACTTTCGGTACCACGGTTAATAGTAGTGAATTCACGGAAAGTGTTTTTGCAACCAATCGTCAAGCGTGTTGGACCACCTTTATATTTAAGATCTTGAGGTGCAAGTCCTATTGAAGCCATAGGATAAACAATCGTTTCATCTCCTATCTCAGTTAATCCATCAATGACTGCCGACGCGCCAATCTCGCAGCGAGATCCTATCCTTACATTTGGGCCAATCTTCGCGTAAGGGCCTATTGTTGACCCGGCACCAATTTGTGCACCAGGGTCTACGATTGCTTTCTCGTCTATATAAGCAGCCCCAGTTTTGATCTCCAGCAATAAATCAGCCTCAGCCACTGGCTGCTTATCCACAAAAGCCTTTGTTCGGACCGATGCCAACTGAGAGTCAATCTTAAGAATGCGAATATCTAAATGAAGTCGATCTCCAGGTACGACCTGTCGACGAAATTTAGCGTTGTCAACACCTTTAAGAAACACTCTAGCGGTCTCTGACATACCCATTCGCTCAAGGACCAAAACAGCAGAAGCTTGTGTCAAAGCTTCTATCATTAGAACCCCAGGCATAAGAGGTGAACCGGGAAAGTGGCCTTGAAAAAATTCTTCGTTGACCGTTACATTCTTAATAGCAGTTAGACGTACCCCAGGCTCATGATCTGTAACAGCATCGATTAGAAATGAAGGATAGCGGTAATAGAGGCGATCCAGTAGAGCTGAAAGATCTATAGGTGCAGGACTAGAAGATCCAGAACTTTCTACCATTAAAGGCTTCGGGTTCACGGTTGTGATGCGTTAATCTTTTCAATTACATCAGGTGTCAAATCAAGAGAAGGATCCCCCCATATGAGTCCTCCGCCAGCAGTATCGAATATGAAGTGCAAGCTCTTCTCTGTAGCAACTTGTTGAAGTGCAGGAATAAGCCTGTCCTGGAATTCAACTTGCAGTGTCTCAGTTAGCTCTTGGACTTCCTGCTGAGCATCTTGAACCGCACGCTGAAGGTCAAGATCTTGGCGCTCAATTCTACGCTCAAGATCAATACGCGCAGACACACTCATCACGCTTCCGCTAGATTGTAATTTCTGTTGTTCAGCCTGAAGGGATTCCTGCATTTCACCAATCTCAGCTTCTTTGCGTTGTTGAAGCGATGCAATTCTTTGACCCGCTTCTTGGCCAGCATCAGACTGACCAGCAACTAGTTGCAAATTGACAAATCCATACTTGACACCTTCTGGAAATGGTGGCGCTAGTGGAGCGAGGAGTGCTGCAGCCTCTGCATCAATTTGTGCCTGGGCATCATCCTGCTGTGCTTCCAACTCCTCCGCCTGCTGACCAAAGCTTGGAGTTATTAATAGCAGCACGCTAAGCACTGCAGCAGCAAACGGAAATTTCATGGCTCTTACGTCCTTTCTAAAATGACGAACCGACCGCAAACTTAAACGAAAAATCTTGTTGCGGACGAAGATTATTATCAAGTACATCTCCTCGTTGAGGATTCTTAGCAAAAATCAAACGAAATGGAACATTAACAACTGGCATAAAAAACCTAACCTCTAGCCCTGTAGAAGTCCTAAAGTGCTCAGTGGCAAACGATACCCCTTCATCAACTACTTG
>DDZV01000007.1 GCA_002346475.1 Acidobacteria bacterium UBA2999
TTTTGAAGAATTTAAAGGCACTGGAAACATGGAGATTCATTTAGATCGCAAGTTAACAGACAAGCGTGTTTTTCCGTCAATTGACATTACTAAAAGTGGCACCAGAAAAGAAGAGCTTCTTTTACCGAAGGAAGATCTGAATCGTGTTTGGGTTCTTAGAAAGGTATTGAACCCACTGTCGCCTGTGGAAGCTATGGAGCTTCTTCTTGACAAGATGGGAAAAACAAAATCAAACGGTGAATTTTTAGACAAGATGCAGAAAATGGGGTAACCAATGGCATCTATAAAAGTATTACAGAATGGACCTTTGCTTGTAGAAGAAGATGATGTCTCTGTTGTTGATTGGAATGGGTCTGAATATTCTGTAGCTCGTTTACCAGTAGCACTCTGTCGATGTGGAGCATCAGAAAAGAAACCATTTTGTGATGGCGCACACTCAAAAGCAGGATTTTCTGGCGGGGAGCCAGCTAAGCGCAATAGTAGTAACGAATAAGAAACCTAACCCCAGGACTAACATTTTTCCAGAAAGCTTAACGTAGAAAAAAATCGTAAGCTGTATTGCTAGTTTCTTCTACGTACGGGTATCCAAGTTTATCTAGAAACGTCTTAAAGGCCCCTGTTTCATCATTGGCAATTTCAAAGCCAGCAAGTACACGCCCAAAATCTGCGCCATGATTACGATAATGGAAAAGGCTAATATTCCATCGTCCGCCAAGGCTCTCAAGAAATTCCATTAGTGCACCAGGTCGTTCTGGAAATTCAAATCGACAAAGTCTTTCGTTTGCAACCCCCGAAGCTCGACCACCAACCATATGCCGAACATGTATTTTAGCCATTTCATTTTCGCTAAGTTCAGCGGTGGCGTAGCCTTGTTTAGTAAGTCGAGATATCAGAGTTTTTGCATCTGCACGAGATGTTGTTGCCACGCCAACGAAGATATGAGCTTCTTGACGGCCGCTTAATCGATAATTAAATTCGGTTACTACTCGTTTTCCAATGGTTGCACAGAATTCATGAAAAGCGCCTGGACGTTCTGGAATTGTGACTGCAAGAAGAGCTTCCCGTTCTTCTCCCAGTTCAGCTCTTTCAGCGACGAAGCGAAGACGATCGAAATTCATATTCGCTCCACTTAAAATCGCTGCGACTGGTTTGTTTTGTTCTGGATGTTGATTGAGCCAAGCCTTAGCCCCGGCGACACTCAGGCTTCCAGCGGGTTCCATTATTGTTCGGGTATTATCAAAGACATCTTTAATGGCAGCGCAGATCTCGTCGTTGTTGACACGAACAATTTCATCTACGGTCTCTTTTGCGATTTTAAATGTTTTTTCTCCAACTTCATGGACAGCAACGCCATCGACAAAGAGACCAACGTGGTCAAGGTGAACGCGGTTTCCGTTTTTTAGAGACTGAAACATAGCATCTGCTTCGAAAGGTTCAACGCCGATGATTTTTATATTAGGATCTTGAGATTTTATATAAGCACTAATTCCTGCAATCAATCCGCCTCCGCCGACCGGAACAAAGATTGCTCCAAGGGGCTCTTCGGACTGTTTGAGAATTTCTATTCCGATAGTTCCTTGCCCTGCTATTACAAGCGGGTCGTCAAATGGGTGGATATAAACAAGGCCTTCGCGTTGTATTATTTTTTCACAGTGGAGAGCTGCATCATCGTATGTATCACCAAACAGTACGACTTCGGCCCCCAAATTTTCGACAGCTTTAACTTTAATTTGTGGTGTCGTAACAGGCATTACAATAACAGCCCGAAGCCCAAGTTCTTTGGCAGAAAAAGCTACGCCTTGGGCGTGGTTGCCTGCACTTGCCGCAATTATTCCCTGATTCCGTTCTTCTGAGCTAAGGTTGGCAATTTTATTGTAGGCACCACGTAGTTTAAAGCTAAAGATTGGCTGTAAATCTTCACGTTTAAGAAAAAATTTAACTCCAACTCTTTCTGATAATTTTGGAGCCTCCTGAAGAGGGCTTTGTGAGGCCACATCGTACACGCGACTAGTTTTTATTTTTTGAAGAATCGATTCGATAGAGAGGTTGTTGGCCAAGAGAATAAACTTAACCTATTGTACATTATGCTTTCAATTTATTAAGACGATCGAGTTCTTGGTAATGCTGACGTTCTTCTTTTGTAAGTTTTGTCGGGAGTTTGATTTCAATTTTCGCATAAGTGTCGCCCTTGTTTTTGAGTTTGTTAACGATAGGCATTCCGTAGCCTTTAAGGCGAAACAGTTGATCCTGTTTAGTAAGCGGAGGGATTTTTAGCTGGACAGGTTCTCCACTAATAGTCGGCACTTCAACTGTCCCTCCGAGGATTGCTGTTGTTAGTTCAACTGAAATATTTGTATGCAGGTCGTTACCTTTTCTTTGAAAAATAGCATGTGGTGTTAGGTGCACCTTGAGATAAATTTCTTGATCCGTACTGTTGGGAGAATTGGCAGTACGCTTTCCTAATATTCTAATCCGGGAGCCTTCGTTAACGCCTGCGGGAATTTTTACATCCAGAGTGCGAGATCCGCTGTCCTCGTTAATTATCAGTCGATGTGTGGTCCCACTATAAGCCGCTTCTAGCGTTAGCTTTAACTCATAGTCTTTGTTGGGTCGAGAAGGTTTATTTCTCGACGAACGAAAATCCCTTGTGCTTGCACTATTGCCAAATTGAGAACCAAAGAAGGTGCTGAAAAAATCCGAACCTGAGCCCATCCCTTTGAAAAGGTTTTGCATTTCTTCTGGGGTCATCGTCCTTACATTGCTGCCTCTTCTTCCAGAGTAGAAAGGGCTCTGGTCGCCTCCTCTAGGACTCCCGTACGTGTTCCAGTTTGTTCTAAGGGCTTCATACTTCTGCCGTTTTTCTGGGTCTGTAAGAATTTCATTGGCCTCGTTAATATCTTTAAAACGTTGCTCTGCAGAGCTGTCACCAGGGTTTTTATCGGGATGGTATTTACGAGCAAGTTTTCGAAAAGCTTGTTTTATTTCCTTGCTAGAAGCAGTTTTACTTACACCGAGAATTTTGTAGTAGTCTTTGAAATCCATCTCTCAGAGATAACTCTAATGAGTGCAGGATGCAGGGATCTTATTTCCCTTTTTTTCTAAACGGATCATTAGTTACGCCACTTTTAACGTACGTGGTTAGTTTCTCTCGCGTATCTGCGATGTCAAGGTTGCGCATTGTTAGTTGCCCAATACGGTCCTGTGGAGAGAAGTCAGAGCCACCTTTTTCCATTGTTAAGCGCTCTGGTGAGTAAGTTAGATTAGGACTCTTTGTATCAAGAATGGAATAGTCATTGCCTCTTCTTAATTCTAAGACAACTTCTCCAGTGATGGCTTTCCCGATCCAGCTCTGAGAAGCTTCCCGTAGCATCATAGCTTGAGGATCAAACCAGCGTCCTTGGTATAAGAGACGTCCTAATCTTTGTCCGTGATGTCGATATTGTTCAATTGTGTCTTCGTTGTGGATTCCTGTAATTAAACGCTCGTACGCAATAAATAGAAGGGCCATGCCAGGCGCTTCATAGATTCCACGACTTTTTGCTTCTATGATTCTGTTTTCAATTTGATCGCTCATTCCAAGGCCATGCCGTCCACCGACAGCGTTTGCCTCAAGCATTAATTCGACTAAATTTGAAAACTTTTTCCCACTGATTGATGTTGGCTCGCCTTCATTGAACTTTACAGTGACTGTTTCTGCTTTTATAAGGGTTTCTTGCTTCCAAAAGGGCACACCCATGATGGGATCTACGATAGTCATGCCAGTATCAAGCTGTTCGAGGTCCTTAGCCTCGTGAGTTGCTCCAAGAATATTGGAGTCAGTTGAGTAGGCTTTGTCTGTGCTCATTCGATACGTGAAGCCAGCCTTTTTTAGATAAGCTGACATTTCCCGGCGTCCGCCAAGTTCCTCGAGAAAGTCTTGATCGAGCCATGGCTTGTATACATGCAGCTCTGGATTTACCAGGAGTCCGTACCTGTAGAATCGTTCGATGTCATTTCCTTTATAGGTGCTGCCGTCACTCCAAATATTGACACCGTCTTTTTTCATGGCGGAGACGAGAGCTGTGCCAGTGACAGCTCGTCCAAGTGGAGTGGTATTAAAGTACGGAACGCCTGCAGTTGAGATATGAAAGGCGCCACACCTTAGAGCTGCTAGACCTTCAGCGACAATAGCTTCCCGACAATCAATCAGTCTTGCGACCTCTGCTCCGTACTCAAGAGCTTTGCGAGGAATTTCCTCGTAGTCCGTTTCATCGGGCTGGCCGAGATTAGCAGTATACGAATAAGGAATAGAACCCTTTTGTCGCATCCAGTGCAGGGCAGCGCTTGTGTCGAGTCCTCCCGAGAAAGCCATGCCCACCTTCTGGTTGACTGGAACGCTTCTAAGAATATTAGCCAAGTAAATTCTCCACTCTCAACATCATACGACTGCTCTGAACTTCACGCAGTATAATTTCCATTCTTGATGGGAATAGGGAGACATTTATTAATTACGGGCCGAGTTCAAGGCGTTGGTTTTAGATATTTTATTCAGAATGTTGCTGCAAGGGCTGGGGTCACAGGTTACGTGATGAATCTACCTGACGGTTGTGTAGAGGCATTTATTCAAGGGAATAGTGAGGCAGTAGCAAAAGTAGAGAGTGCTGCACGATTAGGCCCTGCCGGGGCAAGAGTTGAGTCTGTTTTAGTTAGAAACGAGGAATCTGACAAGACGTATGATAGTTTTGTCATTCGATAACAAATTCTCCAGTGGCAACACATCTGGACTCTACTAGGACTACCAATGGATCTTAAAAAGCATATTCGACACATTCAGGATTTTCCTAAGCCAGGAATCCTCTTTTATGACATCACGACATTGCTTGGGGACGCCAAGGTGTTGAGTGGGGCACTGGACATGTTGTCTGAGCCTTTCGTCGGGAAGGGTATCGATAGCGTTATCGGTATTGAAAGTCGAGGGTTTATTTTTGGCAGTGCAGTGGCAGATCGTATTGGTGCTGGTTTTATTCCTATTCGAAAACCTGGGAAACTTCCAGCTGAATCAATTAAAGAAACTTACGAATTAGAGTACGGTCAGGATAGTCTTGAAATTCACAAAGACGCGGTAGTGTCTGGGCAAAAGGTTTTGATTCTTGATGACGTGCTTGCCACTGGAGGGACCGCGCTCGCTGCGGTTAACCTAGTGAATAAACTCGGAGGCGATTTACACGGAGTAGCGTTTTTAATTGAGCTACTTTTCCTTGACGGGCGAAAAAAGCTACAAGGTCAAAATGTCTATTCGATAGTTCAGTACGAATAAATGAACATTGAAATCACTGCTGGATCTGGTGCGCTTGCGATCTTTCTTTTCTGGCTGATAGTCCTCGCCAGCATCACGTTCGTAGTAGTTATTTTATTCTTTTCTAAACGTCGCTCGAGGGAAGAGAGAGCGATCCAATCGTTGCTGGCTACGTTTGGTTCAGCGAAGGCCTCTGTCAGCGACGATCCAAAACAATTATTAGTCTGGGAACCGCTGGCTAAGGCGTCTAGAGGTTTATTCCCTAGAGCTTTTCTGGCGCTTGATAAAGCAGTTGGTTATAGATTCCCATTTTCAAAAGAGTTTCTAGAAGAGGCACATGATAGATGGACAGGCGCGTGGCTTGCCTGGGAAGTTTCTCATGATGAGGAATATCGATTCAAAGAAGATCTACTTAATCAAGAACTCAAGTTAGCCTCTGGAGACGAGGCAGAACGTCTCAAGGCGCGCCTTAGCCATCTGCAGAACGAGAAACTTCAACGGTACCAGGCACGTTATGAAGAATACATCCGCACAGCAAAGTCGCTACAGGCGTTGATACAATAGGGATTATCTGGTCCCCGTAGCTCAGCTGGATAGAGCGCGCGCCTCCTAAGCGTGAGGTCGGCAGTTCGAATCTGCCCGGGGACGCCAAAAATTGTTGCTCGAGGACGCCATTACTAGTTATATATACAAGATATGAAACGAATTGAACGTCAACATTTAAAAGAAAATAAGCTGGCTATCGCAGTGACCTCTTTTCAAGGATTTCTGTTAGAAAAGCAACGTCAGATAGTCACTGTACTTGCGATTGCCTTAGTTCTTCTGGCTGGGGTTGCCTACAATTTTGTTCTTGGGCAGCAGGCACAATCTGTAGCGAAACAAATGTTTGGCGAGGCGATGGTTGTTCTTGGATCTCCTGTGCAGCCACCTATTCCTGAGATCGAAGAATCTGAGGAAGCACCAGGAACTCCGGCCTTTCAGGCTCCCGGAACCTATCCAACTGAAAATGCAAAAAGAGAAGATGCTCTGGAAAGACTTCAAAATGTTGTTGATGCTTATCCAGATACGGATGCCGGCATCCAGGCAGCCTATCATTTGGCCGGAACATTAGCAGCTCTGAATAAGTTTGAGGAGGCTCTTTTAGCGTACGAGGTTGTGATTGAACGTACTGGAGAGTCTTTATATGGACGTATGGCCAGACTTGGAAAAGGCAATACATATGTTTTGCTTGAGCAGTACGAATCTGCAATAGAGGCGTACTCTCAGTTATTAGATCTTTCAGAGGCTGGCGTTCCTGTAGATGCCGTGCTGCTAAAGCTGGCTCGTACATATCAGGCGGCCGGAAGCGCTAATGAGGCTCAAGAGGCTTTTAGTCGAATCGTACATGAGTATCCGGCTTCACCGTATTCCGCTGAAGCAAGAAAAGAGATGCTTAATTAGTAGCGGTTTCTTCTAATGCCGCGACTCGTGTAACGTCTTTCAAGTTAATAAAAGCAGCGTCTGGGGAAAGCTTTAGTCCAGAAATTGAGGACTGAGTTACTGCCACGTTTGTTTTATGCCACAAGCTAATATACGGAGCATCAATTGCAATTTCACGTTGCGCAGCTCCGTATAATTTTTTTCTGGAATTGATATCTATTGCTCTTGATGCACTGTTGAGGAGCGTATCTACCTTAGGGTTGCTGTAGTGGCCCCGATTAAACCCGTTAGGTGGCGATTGATCTGAATGGAAGATGCGGCGAAGAATATCTGGATCAGCCACAGAGCCTCCAACCCATTGCATGGTTACCAGTTGAAAGCTTCCTTTTAAAAGGTCTGCATACATCGTTGAAAATTCGTACGAACGAACATCCAGTCCGATGCCTACTCGTCGAAGGTCCTCTTGAATGACAGCTGCTTGTAATCTAACAAATTCATTGTTTGATATTTTTAGCGATAAATTAAATCGAGGGAGCGGTCCTTCGCCATCGGGGTCTGTGTAACCAGCGTTGTCGAGGATTTGACGTGACCGGTCAGGATCGTATTTGAAGCGATAAACAGCTGGTTCAAATGCCCACATGTAGGGTGGGAGTATTCCGATCGAGACACTTGCAAAACCTTGTCTGAGATGTTTAACAATAGCTTCTCGATTGATGGCATAGCCTAGAGCATGACGAACTTGCTTCTCTGAAAGCATCGGATCTCTAAGATTAAGCCCAATGTACGCGTAATCAGTTCCTGGGGATGTAACTACACGAAGGTGGCCATCCTTCATAAGCTGGCTGACAATGTCTGGCGAGATATCGTTTATAACGATATCAATTGTTCCTTTTCGCAACTCAAGTCCCCGCATTGTGTCGTCAGGGATAACCTTAAGAACTAGACCGTTGTTAAGAGCTTTCCCGTCATAGTAGTTTTCAAACGAAGAAAGAACTACTTGGTCGTCTACAAGGTACCGTTCAAATTGGTAGGGCCCTGTGCCGATTGGAAAAGATTGAAGGGGGCGACTAGCTTCCTTTGGAACTATTGGCATTACTAGTTGCATCGGAAAGGCCCCAAAAGGCTCAGCAAGTTTGAATTGCACGGTGTATCTGTCTAGTGCAGTTATAGAGTCCAGCGCGCGATAGGCTCCTTTCCTAGGAGAGATTGAATTTTGATCAATGATGCTTTCAAAAGTAAAAACTACATCTGCAGAGGTAAGTTCTTGATTATTATGAAAGTAGACTCCCTGTTTAAGGTGCGCTATGTACGTTAAGGGGTCTGGATTTTTAAGATCTAGGGCAAGACTCGGTTTTACTTGGAGGTCATCGTCAAGAACCATAAGACTGCTGTATACCAGTTGAAAAATCCTAGATGAAGCCTGATCGTTGGTAAGTCTCGGGTCAAAGTTGTTTGGCGGCGTGCTGATAGCGATAGTGATAAAACCCTTAGTTTCGTTGTCAGGGAGCCCCCCTAATTGATTTGAACACGAAAGGGTGCTGAGCAACGTCAAGGATAGGAGGAGTGCAGTCACATGGTTCCACTCAAAAAGGTTTTTCACACGTGCCAGCTTTAAAAAGAGTCTATTCATTTTTCCTCGAGAAGATTTTTTAGTTCGGCAAGTAGAGTAAGTGCTTGTCGAGGAGTTGTATTGTCAAGGTCTGTGTCTTTTAATTTATCTTTGATTGCCTTGTCTTCTGGGAGGCTCTTTGTTTCTTGAGGTACAGACTGTGCGGCAAAGAGACCAAGCTGGGAAGATTTTGGACCATGCGGTGTTTTAGAAAGGGTAGGTTGGCCGCTACGGGAGAGTTGGTCGTTCTCTAATCCAGCAAGGATTTCCTTGGCACGTGCGGTAACGGCAGTTGGTAACCCAGCTAAGTTAGCTACTTGGATACCATAACTACGATCCGAACATCCTGGCACTATCTTCCTTAAAAATACAATTTTATCTTTATATTCACGCGCAGATACGTGTGCATTCACAATGCCGTCAAGTAGATTGGCCAAGTCTGTTAGTTCATGATAATGAGTAGCAAATAGAGTTTTTGGTCTAGCCCGTTCGTTTGTCGCTAGATATTCCGCAACAGCCCAAGCAATACTCAAGCCATCAAAAGTAGAAGTTCCTCGCCCAATCTCATCAAGTATGACTAAACTTTGAGAGGTAGCTGCATTAAGGATATTTGCAGTTTCTTGCATTTCAACCATGAATGTTGAGTGACCTTTGGCTATGTTGTCTGATGCTCCAACCCTTGCAAAAATTCTGTCAACAATTGGAAGTTTCGCTTCGCGAGCTGGCACAAAGGAGCCTGCTTGAGCCAATATTGGCAGAAGGGCTGTTTGCCGTAAGTATGTAGATTTTCCACCCATATTAGGCCCAGTAAGGATCAAGAGCTGTTTTTGCTTTCCATCAAGAGTGATGTTGTTTGGTACAAAGCTGTCTTTTGAGACATTTTCTACAACGGGGTGCCGAGCCTCTACTACGAGCATTTCATTTCCGTTGTGTAGGTTTGGTTTCGTGTAGTTTTTAACTGTTGCTGTTTCAGCTAACCCTGACAAGACGTCTAGCCCTGCCATGGCTCGCGCAGTCTCCTGGACTCGAGAAGCTTCGGTTGTTATTTTTATTCTAAGTGACTCAAAAATACTTAGTTCTCTCTCAAGGATTTTTTCATCAGCACCGAGGACTTGGCTCTCATACTCTTTTAGCTCTTTAGTTGTATACCGTTCGCCGTTTGCAAGTGTTTGCTTGCGTTCATATTCAGGAGGCACGGATTTTAGATTTGCTTTTGAAACTTCTATGTAATACCCAAACACTCTATTAAAGCCGACTTTTAAGGACGAAATACCAGTTCGGCTTCGTTCAGCTTCTTCCATTGACGCGATACTTTTTCTCGCAGAACGACTAGTTGTTCGTAACTTGTCTAGATCGGGATCTACACCATCACGAGTGAAACCCCCATCGCGAATGATGGCTGGAGGGTCTTCAATTAATGTCTGATCTATGAGGGTTCGCAAGTCGTCCATCGTATCGAGCGATGAAATTAGACTGCGTATTAGAGGTGCACGTAGATCCTTAAGAATGTTAATGAGGGCAGGGACAACATCTAGTGATTGTTTAAGCGAAACAATGTCTCGTGGTCCTGCGGTGCCAAATGAAACTCGTGAAATCAGACGCTCGAGATCTTGAACTTTTCGTAGTAGTTCGAGGCATTTTCCACGATTGGTCGTCCGATAAGCTAGTTCCTCAACCGCATCAAGACGATCTTGAATTCGTTCTAAGGTTCTTAATGGCTTTAGCAGCCAGTGGCGGAGTAGACGAGCGCCCATAGCTGTCATTGTTCGGTCAATTTCACTCAGCAACGAACCGTTTAGCAACCCATCCGTACCGGTTATAACCTCAAGGTGTTTCAGGGTGATTGAGTCGAGGACAAGGCAGTCAGTAGTGGTTTTAAGGTTAATTGTTTGAATGTGAGAAAGATTGGCTCTATGTGATGTTTGAAGGTGTGCAAGTAGTCCTCCAGCTGCTTGAGTTGCCGCAGGATAATTGTGGAGATCAAAACCTTCTAGATCTAGGATTCCAAGTTGGTCAAGTAGTGCTTGAGATGCAACTTCTATGTCAAAAGCTTGGGGGGCGGCTTCAGTAACTAGTGATTTAAGATTTAGGATTTCTGGAAGCTGATCAGAGATAGATGATCCAGTCGGAATTACAATTTCTCGAGGTTTGATAATTGCTATTTCATCATTTAAAGCAGAGAGCCCCTCTGGTCCAGCATATTCCGCAGTTGTGAATTCACCTGTTGAGATATCTAAGAGCGCAGCTCCGATAAGGGGCTTGTTTGAATATTCTGCTAGAGACAGAAGAAATGAAGGTTCATTTGCTTCAAGAAAATTACTGTCAATAAGAGTGCCTGGCGAAACTACTCGAACAACTTCTCTTTTAACAAGGCCTTTAGCTTTTCGGGGGTCTTCTACTTGTTCGCATATCGCTACGCGGTAGCCTTTTTTGACTAGCTTGCCAATGTACCCATCTGAAGCATGGTGGGGTACTCCACACATTGGGATTCCATTTCCGTTAGAGTCTTTTGATCGTGATGTAAGTGTGAGGTCTAAGGCACGTGCTGCTACTAGAGCATCCTCGTAGAACATCTCATAAAAATCTCCCATCCTAAAGAAGACAAGGGAGTCTTGATGTTGACGCTTGGCCTCTAAGTACTGCCTCATTGCGGGCGTAGCCTTAGAGAGGGAAGGCATAAGCTCTCATTAGTAGAAAGATAGTGTTACCTAATGCGGTAAGCCACTGATACCTATTATGATTCAACAAGATGATTATTCTGGCACTTGATACAAGTACTCGGACAGGAAGCGTCGCATTGTTGTCAGGAAGTGACATTATTGAAGAGTTTACTGGGGATTCTCTTCAATCTTGGACTGAACGACTTCCAGGAGATCTAAATGGCCTTTTGGAGCGTAACAGACTTGATATCAGCCGGGTGAGCCTCTGTGCTGTGGCTGTCGGACCTGGGTCTTTTACAGGTCTAAGGGTTGGTATTGCGACTATGCAAGGTTTAGCATTTTCCAGAAAATTACCGCTAATTGGTGTCTCAGCACTAGACGCTTTAGCTGCAGTGGGTACACCTAACGATGTTGGTTTAGTTGCCACTTGGATTAATGCTTGGCGTGGTGAAGTCTACGGAGCTCTCTATAAGGATGGACAAGAGGTTTTGCCTCCGACAGTGGGTTCTCCAGAAACATTTCTAGAAAGCTTAAGAGAAAAGCTTAAAAATGAGTTTTCTAATATTCTTTTTGTTGGTGATGGTGTTCCAGGTTGTGAATCCTTAATTCGTAACAGGTTAGGGGCGGAGGCTCATATTGCCGATCCGGTTTCACCGCCTTTGGCTGGCGTTGTTGGGAGGCTAGCGTGTGAAATGTTTACGGAAGGTTTAGTTTCTCTGCCAGATAGTATTCGGCCACTTTATGTGCGACGTCCAGATGCTGAGGTTAGCCAGGAACAAAAAAAGAAGCCAAGGAAGAAGCTTTGACTCTAGATTCTTTTACAATCGATCCTCTTGTTGGAGAAGAAGATCTTAACGGTGTATTAGAGGTTGAGAAAGAAAGTTTTACAAATCCCTGGACCAGAGAAATGTATGACTCTGAGTTAAGGAATCCTAACGTTTGTCATATTTACGTTGTACGCGTTTCAGCTTGTCGAGTAGCTGGTTTTTGTGCATTTTGGTTGGTTGTAGATCAGATGCATATTAACAATCTTGCAGTTCGTCCATCCTACCGGGGTCGCGGTTTAGGTTCAGCGCTCATAAGCCATGTTCTAACAGAGGCTTTTCGCCTTGGTGCACGATTTTCTATATTAGAAGTTAGGCGCTCAAACGCAGAAGCTAAAAAACTGTACGAGCGATTTGGGTTTGAGGTAGCAGGTACGCGGTTGGCTTATTACAGCAATCCTGTTGAAGATGCTCTAGTGCTTCGCCTGGATGAGAAGGCTTCCAAAAATATCTGAGAACTCTTTTATTTTTAAAGAAAATATGTCCATTCCTAAAGTCAGCTTGATGGGTTTTAGTCTTCGTGTTAGTGTCCACAAAACGCAGGCCTAGTTCGTTTTAATTGCCAGAGAAGCGAGGAGGGTACTGATCATGAATCAGGATGAGACGGACGACATAAAGCGTCAATTAATGGCAGAGAACTCTGAATATCGCCGAATCTTTACAGAGCACCAAGAACTCGAAACCCGCCTAAGTGAACTTTCTTCAAGAAACCATCTTTTAGCAGACGAAAAAATAGAAGCAGGACTTATAAAAAAGCGCAAGCTTGTCCTTAAGGACGAATTAGAGGCTATAGCTCGTCAACTTGACTAAGGCTTTTTTGTCATGTTGAGTTAAGGATAGTTTGTAGCAAGGGATGGCAGGCCAAACTGTCTTATTCTGAGATCGTTTCGATTACTGCATTGTGAAAAGCTGGACGAATCTTGGTTATAGCGTTGTTGTTTCTTGTTGGATAAACTCGATTTGTTAGCAAAATAATGTACAGGCTTCGGTCAGGATCAATCCATAGAGATGTGCCCGTAAAGCCGGTATGACCGAAGGCCGATTTAGAGAGTAGATGACCGCATGATGAGGTTGGAAGCATTGTGTCCCACCCAAGACCTCGAGAACTGCCAGGAACTTCGTTCCTGCAACCAGTAAAAAGTCTAACTGTAGAAGAAGAGAACAGGCCTCCTGAGCCTTCTAATATTTTAAGAAAGTGTCTTGCAAAGATTCCTACGGTGCTAACTGTACCGAAGAGGCCAGAATGACCTGCTGCACCACCAAGTGCCCATGCATTCTCGTCGTGGACCTCTCCCTTTAAAAGTCTGCCTCTCCAAGAGTCGATCTCTGTGGGTGCGGTTAGCTTTATCCAACTCTGTGGAGGATTAAATCTAAGCCCATCTTTTATTTCCAGCTGATTCTTTATTTCGTTAAATTGCGCAGTGAAAGACTTTTCTCCTAAGTCCTCTATGAGAAACGCGAGCAGGATAAAACCAAGGTCGCTATAGACGGACTTTGTTGAAGGCTGATAACTAAGAGGATGCTTACAAATAGCAGCTTCAAAGTCCTTACGACTTTTATACTTTTGAAATAGGGGCAAGTAGTCTTTGAGTCCGGAAGAGTGAGACAGCAAGTCTTTAACGGTTGCTGTCTTTAATCCTGAATGTTTCCAGTCATTAAATAAGCTACCAAGACCTCGATCAAGTGAGACGAGTTCTCGTTCGATGTAGGCCATTAAGAGCGGGGTAGTAGCAAGTATTTTTGTGAGGGATGCGAGGTCAAAAATTGTTTCTTCCTGTGTAGCCATGGAATTATTGTCATAGGTTTGGCGACCGAAGGCCTCACGCCAAAGCACGGTTGAAACATTTCCAACTTCTGCTACGGCAGCAGGGAAACAATGGTCTGCAAGTGCTTTTTGTAGAATAGATCTAGGTTTTTCGAAGGTCATTTGCTCTTACTCAAAAGCGGTTATTCGTCACCTTCATGAGCAAATGCTCTTGCAATTACAGCTAAATAGTTGGAATCGTTAGAGGGACCAGCCAGATCATCGTAAGAAAAAAGAATTATGCCGTTCGCACCAAGCTCTTTAGCAGTATTGATATTTTCAAGCGTCTGGCGTGGCGACAGGCGGTAGGCACCTATTCCTGCCCAAAGCTGAGAGTTTGGAGTTAGAGCACGAATTTCTTTGATTTGCTTAGCAAATATCTCAGCATCAATTGTGTAGACCATCGGGCATAAGGAGTCAATGAAGCCATTGTCTACCCATGTTCGCCAGTCCTGCAGTGTATTTTCAAGAGCGTCCGTGTAATCGGGGGTCACCGCTACACTGACAAGCGCTGACGGTCGGATCCTATGAATTGCGTTGCTAAGCCTTGCAATAAGTGCGGTTAGTTGTGCCATACGCATTTGCTTCCACTGGTTAGGAAAATTTTCTGGGTAAGCAAATGGATCTATAGATTCCAATTTGTCAACGCGAGCACGTTCGTCCGGGCTGATTATTGACCTGACTTCAGCTTTAAACTTCTCAACAGCGTACTTGCTGTAATCAAAGTTGTTACTTGGATAACGAACGTAGTCAAGATGGACGCCGTCAACATCATAGCGCGTGACAAGATCTTCAACTACTTGAGTTGTATAGGTAAGAGCGTCTGGATTTATTGGCGATAAGTACAAGCCTTCGATTCTCTCGGCGTTGGCTCGAGTCCACCGAGTCAATAATCCTAGGTATTCAGGGTTGCTAAAGTTTATTTTCATTAACTCTGGTGCAATAGCACGAGGAACCATAAGCCAGTTTGGGCGCTGATAGATTACATGGTCTGAGGATGCGGGAAGATCTGTTGCGCTTGAAACTAAATTGACAACAACCCAAGCATGGACACTAAGCCCGACGGACCTGGCTCTGGCGATAGTTTCACCAAGTGGATCAAAGTCTTCCGGTGTTCCGGTGAGGGATGAAGCTCTCTCTTCTACGCCACTATTGAAGTAAGCGTCTCCACGTTCTCTAATTTGAACAAATATTGTGTTGAAGCCATTTGAGCTTGCGGTAGAGACCATCCGAGTAATACTTTCGGACGAATTGAGAGTTGCACGTTGGACCCAGAGCGCGCGAACTTCATCGGGGGCTGCTACGCTCGATTCGCCCATAGTAAAAGCAAGTGCTAGAGTTGCGCCAAGCAAGACTGTTTTCATGCCTGTAGTTTCGCGAGTCACTTTTGCTGGCAGTGTGGGACATTTCAAGCAGTTAGACATCTTCTTTTCTATAATTGACCTACAATTCTACAGGCTGTGGTGCGTTCAAGTTCTCATTCATTCTTAGATGCTTATCTAACCCACTTAACTGTCGAGCGACGGCTGGCTAGAAATACAGTTGAAAGTTACGCTCGTGATCTAAGCATACTCTTCGATTACGCAACTAAACAGGGTAGTTCTGTTGAAATATTAACGCGGCCAGATCTTGAAAAACTTGTCAGAGATCGCATGGCTCAGGGTAGGTCGCCTCGTTCCGTTGCTAGGGCCGTGGCCTGTTTTCGAGGATTTTATCGATTCTTGGTTCTTGATGGTAGTTTGAGTGAAAATCCAGCTGAAGACCTACGTCCTCCTAAAGCCTGGCAATCTCTTCCACGCTACCTCTCAGTAGAAGATGTTGATCGACTTATTGCACAACCAGACATTAAAACCCCTCGAGGATTACGTGATCGAGCACTGATTGAGCTTCTCTATGCCACTGGGGCAAGAGTTTCAGAACTTGTAAGCTTGAAGCCGGCAGATGTAAATCTTGAGGCGTCATATTTAACCTGCACTGGGAAAGGAGATAAACAACGCATCATACCCATAGGGAAACAAGCTGCTAAATGGGTGCAACGATACCTTGAGGACTCACGATTGATTCTTTTAGGGAAACGTTCTAGTCCATGGTTGTTTGTAAATATGCGGCGTGGGGGAGGAGTTGGACTGACACGAGTAGGATTTTGGAAGATTCTAAAAGAGTATGGCGAGCGTGCCGGATTAAAGAATTCACTGAGTCCTCACATGCTTAGGCATTCTTTTGCAACACACTTGCTTGAACGGGGGGCTGATCTAAGATCAATCCAGACGATGCTTGGGCATGCAGACCTTTCAACGACACAAATTTACACACAAGTATTGGAGCACCGGATGAGGACTATCTATGATCAGTTCCATCCAAGGTCTTAGTAGAAGGCTATCTATGGGAAGAAACTTACTCTTGCTAGTTTGTTTAGGGACTTTTGTCGCGGGGCTTTATTTCGGAGCTCCGCTACCAGCATCAATAGTTTCTTCTGAATCTAGCATTTCGAGACCCATACGAGGAGCAATCCATGTCCATACTCGTCGATCTGACGGTACTGGAACTATGGAAACAGTAGCCGAAGCCGCTTCCGCTGCTGGCCTTCAATTCGTTATCGTTACGGATCATGGCCCCCGCGTAAGTTTTGGTAATGGTTTTGAAGGGATAGGCCCCCCAGATCCCCCAACATACTATGGGGAAGTTTTAGTAATTGATGCAGTAGAAATAACGACAGAGCATGGCCATTTAGTGGCATTGGGATTACCAAAGTTTCCCTATCGCCTAGGCGGTGAAGCTAGAGACGTTGTTGAAGATATAAATCGACTTGGCGGATTTAGCATCGCAGCTCATCCAGTTTCAAAAAGGCCTTCAACAGAATGGAAAGATTGGAATGTCCCTCTTGATGGCATTGAACTGCTGAACGGCGATAGTGCTTGGCGAGACGAATCTATAGTAGGGCTAACTCGCGTGCTCCTGGGATATCCATTTCGAAGCCCAGAAGCGTTGACGCTACTTCTTGACAGGCCAGAGGAAGCTCTAAGACTTTGGGACACTTTGCTGTCTGAACGAAAGGTGGTTGGAATCGCTTCTGCAGATGCGCATGCACGTATTGGAACTAGTCTCTCTGCTAACAATCACCCCGATCGGGATCGTTACTCTGTTCCGTTGCCTAGCTATGAAGCTATTTTTAAAACGTTTTCAATTGGACTTCCAAAACTATCGTTAATTGGTGAGGCAGAACACGATGCGATCGCTGTTGTTGAAGAAGTTCGTGCTGGGCGCCTGTACACGCTAATTGACGGCATTGCTCGTTCAGGGGCATTGTCTTTTAGTGCTACAAGTGGCGATCAAAGCGTAATTGGCGGGGAAGAGCTTATTGTGAATGGGTCAGCCACTATTATTGCTTCTGTTGCGGGGCCTTTAGACACCCAAATTTCGTTAGTCAAAAACGGTCAAATCCTTATGAGAGTTCCAGGTCAAACTTTAGAGTATCAAACTGGTGAGGAGGCTTCTGGTGTTTATAGAGTTGAGATAGATGTGCCATTAGCTCCGGGGAGTCCTCCAGTACCTTGGATTATTTCAAACCCTATTTATGTCAAAAAAGGCAGACCCTCCGTAAAAGAGCCACCCTTCGAAAGAGTTTCTGCAAGCTTGCCCTTCGAACTTAAGGAAGAGAACTGGAGCATTGAGAGTAGCGGACTTGCAGAAGGGGCCCTGGACCTTACACCAACAATTGAAGGCTTTCAGTTGCTATTTAGATATGCGCTTAGCGGCGAAGGAAAAGAATCTAGCGCATACGTTGCCGCAGCAGTGCCTGTGGTGAAGAATATTACTGACTACGATGCTCTTACCTTTAGCATTCGTTCTGATAAGCCGGCGCGGGTTTCAGTTCAGCTCCGGGCCTTGTTGCCAGATCTATCAGAACCTGATTTAAATGCTAAAGAAGGACGGTGGAGGAGGTCTGTTTACGCTGATACCACGCCTCGTACGATCTCTTTACGGTTTGACGATATGAAGCCTGTGCTAGAGACGCTAGATCCCTATCCATCACTCAATCACACTGAAACACTTCTTTTTGTGATTGATACTGTAAATACATTGGTTGGTTCTTCCGGAAGCATAGGATTGGAAAACCTAAGATACGAGAAGATAGATTCTGAAGAGCCTTAGGTCCGAACGGTAAAAAAAAGATAAACAGCTGCTGCGCCAAAAAGAATGTTTGGTGTCCAGGCGGCAAGAAGAGGCGTTAACGCGCCACCGGTGCCAAGGGCAGCGCTAATACTCATGGCTCCCCAGTAAATGATTGCAAGAGTAATTCCTGCGCCGACTCCATACAATGCGCCACGACGCCCCACAGTTACAGCAAACGGAACAGCGATAAGAGTCATAATCAAGGTTGTCATTGGAAATGACAGCTTTCGGTAAAGCGCAACCATTTGGCTTGTTACATCAAATCCACTCTGTTTCAGGCTTTCAATATAAGTACGAAGTTCAGAGTAATTCATAAAATCAGGCACTGGACTCTGATCCGAAAAGTAAGAGGCTGGTTCAAGATCCAGATCTAGTGTTTCAAAGGACGTAAAAGTAACAGCGTTTCCATTTGTTTCATCGAAATCTCGAGTCCATCCACTTTGAGCCTGCCATTTAGATGCATCTGGTTGACCAGTGTGGGATGCTCTCTCAATGTATGTTCGGCTAGCAATTTGTGTCAGATCGTTTTTTTGAAAGCGATAAATTGATAACCCGTGTAGTTGCTGGTCTTGTGGTTCGAAACGAGAGTAGTGGTAGATCTGGCCGTCATTGCCAATACTCCAACGTCTATTCAGAACATCGATAGTTTGAGGGGATCCTCCACTAATGACATTGCGAGCGGCTTCAGCCTGTCTGTTCCAAGACCCTAAAATACTTTCCTGAAGCAAAGCAAGAACAGCAGCTGCTGCAATAGCGCTAATTAAGATTGGCAGGGAAGCACGGTAAAGGCTGATTCCACATGCCTTCATAACAACCATTTCGCTATTTCTAGTTAGGAGGCCTACGGTGATAAGGGAAGCTAGCAATACTGCGATAGGTACAACGTAGTAAATGTACTGAGGGGTTGCGTACCGAAGGTGGCCTATCAGCATGGTCCAGGTTGCTTCACCCCGCGTTACTTCGTCTGAAAGATCTAGGAAAGTAGAAATGTAAAAAACGGTTAGTAATCCGCATGCTGAGAGTAGAAACATTTTTAAGTAGGTTAGTGTTACGTAGCGATCTAGCAGTCCAAGAAGTGGCAGGCGAGCAAAGGAAAAACGTGAAGAGGCCAGGGAAGCTTTGCCGGGCTTCTTGTTAGTTAGAGCTTTAAAGATCTGGTTGATCCAAGAGGGAAGTCTAAGGTTAAGCTCACTTCCCCTAAGGCTCTTTTTAAAAAACCAAGCACCAAGTCCCCCAAAGAATATATTGGGTAACCAGACAGAGAGCCAGATTGGAATAATTTGTCCTTTCCCGAGACTAGATGAAGCTTCAAGCATTGCGTAATAAAAGAAGATGACAACAATGCCTATAACAAAGCTTGAAAGCCTTCCTTCTCTTCGGTTGCTTGCACCGAGTCCTAATCCGGCAAGTCCAAGCACTAAACACGCAAATGGAATAGAAAATTTCTTATGAATTTCAATGAGGGCGCTCTCTGTGGAAAGGCCAAGGTTTTCACGCTCTACGATGCGCATGTTCAGTTCACCAATTGACATCTCGCGTTCGCTTCTAGAAGGCCCGCTGCTAGGAAAAATTCTATCTGGGCTAACACTGAGAAAGAGGCTGTCAAACTCGTAGACCTCGTAATCTTGTTCTTTACCTGCAGTGTGACGTCTGCCATCTTCTAAAATTAAGGCTACGGTTTCTTCCTCCCTATTAATGGCAACGCGTCCACTCTGAGCTGTGTAGATGCTCTCAGATTGTCCTGGCCTGTTATCGGCTAAGAAAACATCTTTCCATCCAGAAGAACTAGAAATTTCTCTAACGTAAATTACTAGATCGGGAAACTGATCAAAGAAGACCCTGGGCTTTACTTCTCCCTCAGCACGCTCAGCCAGGATATTGAAGCTGATTTCACGAAACCGCTGATTTGAATTTGGTAGTGCGACTAGGAGTACATAGAGAGTTATACCGAAGGCAGCGACGGAAATGATGCTTACAGGCTTAAGTAAGCGCCAGAGACTAATGCCACAGGATTGCAATGCGACTATTTCTCTATCAACGGACAAACGCCCAAGGGCCATAAGAAGACCTAAAAGAAGCGCCATTGGAATAGCAACACCTAGAGCTTGCGGTAGCAGCGTTGTGAATAAACTAAGGATAGTTAGAGTTGGAACATCCTTTGCGATCAGTTCTTCAGCTTGCTCCACTAGAAACGGAATGATTAAAAGGAAGGTAAAGACTAGGAGAGCTAGCGCTCCAGGTATAGCTACTTGGCGGAGAATATAGCGATCAATAAGGCGCATTGTGACTATCAGATTATGCCTTGCACTGGGCCAGGGGAGCCAGGTTCAGTTAGCTAGATAGATTAAAAGCACCTTATCTGAGCATATATTTAAAAGTTAACATAACAAATATTATGCGACATTTAAAAAATAGGCTTAAGAATGAGTGTGTTTAGGTCAGCGCTCCCTACCTGCCAGACCTCAGTTTCTTTATTGCTGATTCTAGAGCTTTGATAATTTCAGAGGTTTCTACACGTCCCTTACGAAATGTTAGCTTTAAGTTAAAGGACTTCTCTTTTGGTTTGAAGTTGAAAATGAAAGGCTTGCTAGATTTACGTGGCTTTGCTTTAGAAACCTCTTCTCTGACTTGCTTCCTTGTCTTAGTTCCCTCTGTTGAGATTTTTTCAACAAGGGTAGTCATCTTTTCTACATCGCCTTGACGCACTATCTGAAGCAGGGTCGATTTGGAAGTTATATCTGCTAAGCGGCAAAGATTACGAACGTCCTCGGGCATAGCAGCCAAAGCGAGCGACTCTGTGATGGAAGTTCGAGACTTTCCTAGCTTGCGAGCCATATCCTCATGGGTGTAATGGCATTCATGAGCTAATTGACCCAATGCTTCGGATTCTTCAAAAGGAGTTAAATCCTTACGTTGAATATTTTCTATTAACGCAATCTCCATAATTTCAGACTCTTCAACCTCTCTGAGTATTACTGGGACCTCACGAAGACCGACTTGAACAGCCGCGTGATACCGTCTCTCGCCAGCGATAATCTGAAAACGTCCGCCACTTGGTCTAACTATCAGCGGTTCGATAATTCCTTTTTCGGAAACGGAAGCCATTAGTTCTGAAAGGTCGCCCATAACTTGTCGAGGTTGGCTAGGGTTTGGATCTAAGAGATCAATCGCCACCATTTGACCAACAGGAGCACCAGCAGATGCCGCCAAGGCGTCAACATAATGTCGGTCATGTCTCATGCGTATAGTGTCAGGTAGTCCGCGTTTCGGCACGTTCTATAACCTCCTCACAAAGACTGTAGTAATCAGTTGCTCCAACAGAATCAGGAGCAAAAGCAAATATAGATTCTTTATAAGCGGGGCTTTCCTCGAGACGTACGCTCTTGGAAATTACTGTTTTAAAAACTTTCCCGCCGAAGACTTTCTGGATTTGTTCCCGAATATCTCGACCAAGTGATGTTCGTTTGTCATACATAGTAATAACAACGCCAAGAATTCTTAGTTCAGGATTTGGACGACGCCGCACCTTTTCAATTGTTTCTAGCAAGTCATCCGTCCCTTCAAGTGCAAAGTAAGAGGACTGAATAGGTATTAACAGATGAGTGGCGGCAACAAGTGCGTTTACTGTTAGCAGGCCAAGAGCTGGAGGGCAATCAATGACTACATGGGTGTACTCACCGTCAAGCTCTTGAATCTTTTCTTTTAGACGAAAATGAGCGTCTAGTTCCCCCACTAAAGTAGCTTCCAGCTTTGCAAGTGAGATCCGAGCCGGGGCGACAAATAGATTGTCTACCGATGCTGGAAGTATTACGTCCCGAAGAGGAATCTTCGGATCAGAAATGGCATCGTAAGTACTGAGGGTTGCTGCTTGTAAGTCTATAAATGAAATGCTGCTGTTTGCTTGCGGGTCCAGATCAATAAGCAAGGTTCGTTGCCCACGAAGAGCGAGGGCAGCTGCGAGGTTCACTGCCGTAGTGGTTTTACCGACTCCGCCCTTTTGATTGGCTATAGCAACAATCATTAGGAACTCAGTTATCAGATGGCACGCACATATGATGAGGTAGCGAGCTAATTCTAGGGGGGCAGACACGGGAGTGTCAATTAAAGCACTTCCCTATTGCTATGTCGGCCGGCCGACATCTACATTTTATATTTGCCAAGGTCTGCTGGATCGAGCCCTTCGAGCCATTTCTCTAAGCGTTCAGAGTCTGGTCGTTGCGTTGAAAAATCGGTTGTCTTTGCAGTTTCAATGACGGTTTCTTCCACGAGAATAGGAGAGCTTGTTCTAAGAGCAACTGCGATAGCATCGCTGGGGCGTGCGTCTACAGCAATCTCTTCTCCTTTTATTTTCAGCTGAATGGTTGCATAGAAGGTGCTCTCTTTCAGATCGGCAATAACCACCCTGTCTACTTTTCCTCCAAGGTCATTCACAATATTTCGAATAAGGTCGTGAGTCATTGGACGAGTCGTTTCTATATTTTCAACCTGGAGGGCAATTGCGTTAGCTTCGAAGATTCCAACCCAAATTGGAAGCACTTTGTCGCCACTCTTGTCTTTCAGTATTACGATTGGCATGTTAGTTATCGGATCAATCATTAGGCCTTTAATAGTCATTTCAACGAGCATCGCAACACTTCCTTGTTATAAAGCTAAGCTTGCAAGAGTTTCCGCGACTAAGTGGCTAGTCAGCTGACATTTCTCCCCATAGGCTATGGGGTCCAGCTCTTTTTATATTAACTTTAGCTAAGCGACCAACCCAATTGTTCATGGGGAGTTTTTCTTTTTCAGCGCTAAGAGGGGGAAAACTTACAACCGTATTTCCGCTGGTTCGACCGCAAAGCTCCGTTTTGTCTTTATGGCTTACCGTATCTATAAGTACTTCTACAGTTTTTCCAACGGTCTTTTTATTGAGTTTTGTTTGAATCTCTTTTTGTAGTGATTGAAGGTTCACAATCCTGGCTGTTTTCTCTTCTTCAGGCACATCATCTCTCATCCTTTTTGACGCTAAAGTATTTGGCCTAGGCGAATATTTAAAAGAAAACATGCTGTGGTAACCAACCTCCTTAACTAACGACAAGGTTGATTCAAAGTCTTTTTGAGATTCTCCAGGAAACCCAACAATGATATCTGTTGAAATTTGGATTTCAGGGACAGTCTCACGAACTAAGTTGATAAGTTGCAGATATTCTTCTCTGGAGTGGCGACGTCTCATAGCCTGAAGTATTTGTGTGGAGCCTGACTGCACTGGCAGGTGAAGATGTTTGCAGAGGTGCGGCAGGTCGCGAATGGCTTGGATGAGTCTTTTTCCAGTGTGCCGTGGGTGTGGACTTGCAAAACGAATGCGCTCTACCCCAGAAATATTATTAATAAGAGATAGCAATTCTGGAAAGTCGCAGGCTTGGTCATCCGGAGCTTGGTAATGATTCACAATCTGGCCAAGAAGATGGATTTCTCGTCTACCTGTATCTATGGCCTCTTTTACTTCAGTCAGAATATCTGCTTTAGATCTCATGCGCTCATGGCCCCTCGTGTTTGGAACAACACAAAATGCACAGTGATCATTGCAGCCTTCAATAATATTCACATAGGCTTTGACTGGGTCGCTTCGTTTAGCGATGCCAAGTGGAAAAGTAACGTCGTCTAAGGGCCTGATATCTACTTCCTGAAGCCTTGAAAGCTGGTTTTTTTGAATCATCATGGGAAGAAGCTTTTGGCGTTGAGTTCCCAGGACGATATCAACTACATGTCCGTTAGTGCCTGCAGTGAGTGATGTTCCTTCTTGTTGTGCGACACATCCAGCAATTGCGACAATTGGCTTGTGCCCAGTGTTGTGAGCCATTACCCGAATCTCTCCGAGTCTTGTATAAAGCTTTGACTCAGCGTGGTCGCGAACGCTACAGGTATTGATTACTATGATGTCTGCGTCCTGGCTGTTTTCAGTGCGCTCGTAGCCTGATTGTTCAAGTAAGCCAGCCATGCGCTCTGAGTCATGAACATTCATCTGACAACCAAAAGTTTCTATTAGGTAATTTTTAGGCACAACTCGAAAGCATATTACCAGCGGGATACTTTTTAACGAATAACAGAAAATTACGTTCACACTTTCGCATTCGTTCTTTTTTCTCCTTTCGCCCCCCTGCCCCTGCTAGTTAAAAGCACTTTAGCACTTGCAATGATCTCTTTAGTTACCAGACTTCCTCCCATCATTCGAGCTATTTCTTCAACTCTTTGATCTGTATCCAGTCGCGTTACCGATGTGAGGGTGCGTCCTTTTTGGACATTTTTATCAATACGAAAATGAGAACTTCCGTGAGCAGCAATTTGAGGTAAATGTGTAATGCAAAGGACTTGGAATTTACTTCCAAGAATAGCGAGGTGTGATCCAACAACGTCAGCTACACGGCCACCAATCCCAGTGTCAACCTCGTCAAAAATAAGTGTCGTATCACTAGGTCTTTCACCAGAGAGGCTTTTAAGAGCAAGTAGGATACGAGAGAGTTCTCCTCCTGAAGCAATACGCGCAAGGGGTCTTAGATCTTCACCGGGATTTGGAGAAAAGAAGAACTCAGCATTTTCAAGGCCACGCTCGCCCCAGCGATCTTCAGATAACTCTTCCGATGTGAAGCGCACCTCGAACCTGGCCTGTTTTATTGCTAGTTCAGCAAGTAGTTTAGAAAGTTCAAGACTGAAATGTTTAGCGCCTGATTTTCTAAGCTTTGAAAGCTCCTTTGCTTTAGCTAAGTAATTACTGCTTGCTTCTTTTAGGTTTTTTTCAAGAACCTCGCTCCCCTCTTGGGTCTCGGTTAAGAGAAGCTTCTCCCTTTTAAGTTCTGAACAAAGTTCTATGACTTCCTCTAGAGTTGGACCGTACTTGCCTTTCAGCCGATCGATGCTTGAAAGTCTTTCTTCTACTAATTGGAGCTGGCCAGGGGAAGTATCAATCTGGCCTGCATAGTCACGTAAAAAATCAGATAGATCTTCGAGTTGGGATTTAATCTCATCACCTGCGATTAGATATGGAGAGAAGCGTGGGTCGAGCTCGGAGAGTTCTTCAACGTTCTTCCAAATTGACGAAAGACTTGCTAATACGGAAGTGTCGTTATCGTAGAGGGCGTTGTGGCTTTCGTGGCAGAGTGAAAGCACTCTTTCTGCAGAAGCAAGGATCTGACGTTTTGAGGCCAGGTCCTTGTCTTCGTTAGATAACGGTGAAACGCTTTCTATTTCTTTAAGTTGGAAGTTGATAAGTTCCAAGCGAGCTTTTTTTTCTCGGTCACCCATTTGAATTCGTTTAAGCCGATCACGTATAGCCTTAATGTTGCTCCAATAGTCTCTAACCTGGCCTGACAACTTATTCAATTGAGCATAATCATCAAGCATTAATAGATGATTTAAAGGATCGCATAGAGCATGGTGCTCATGTTGACCGTATAGTTCTACGTGTTGTCCTACTTCTTCACGAAGGGTCGCCGCGGTCACTGCCTTGCCGTCAACGAAAGCACGACTCCTGCCACCAGCTGTGATTTCTCTGCGAACCGTTACCTTGCCCTGGTTAGCATTTTTAAACACAGCCTCGAGAGTTGCTTGGCTCTCTCCTGTTCGAACTAGATCTTGAGTTGCACGTCCCCCAAGTAGCAGACCTATCGCTTCGACAAGAATTGATTTTCCAGCACCGGTTTCCCCGCTAAGCACATTGAAACCAGACTCAAAATCAATATCGATAGCTTCAATAACAGCAAGATTACGAATGCAAAGATGCTGAAGCATGTGGGCGGAACTTCCATCGTATCATATGTTTGACAGCACTTTTGGCCCGTGCTAGGCTCAACTTAAAGGCGTCTCTTCCCAGCGACGCGCCATAGACAACCGGAGGCTTCGTTTGAATACGCTTGGTTGCTTTGCCCTAGCACTGCAGGTGCAGGAGGACATTGCCCCCATCGCTGGGACCGGCAACATTGTCGAACTCCTTTTACAAACTCATCCTGTAAATCAGGTGGTCTTTGCACTATTGCTACTTTCGTCAATAGTCTCCTGGGTGATCATTTTTCTAAAGTACTCTTTGTTTAGAAAGGTTGATCAGCAAACAGTTCAGTTTTTTGATGTGTTTCGTCGAAGCAGTAAGTTTTCTGAAGTACAAGAGGCCTGCCCTTCTCTGTCAGAGAGTCCGCTTGTAGGGGTTTTTCAAGCAGGCTATGCTGAAATGAATTCGCAGTTTCACTTAACAAAAAATTCTGAGTCTCAATCATCTGTTTCTAGTGGTACGCCAATGCTGAAAAGTTTAGATGCGGTAGACCGCGCGTTGATTAGAGCAGCTGCATCAGAAATAAGTAAGCTTGAACGACGGCTAACATTCCTTGCAACAACTGCCAGCGCTGCACCGTTTATTGGTTTGTTCGGAACAGTGTGGGGCATCATGATTGCTTTTCAGCGAATTGGTGTCACAGGCTCTACTAACCTTGCAGTGGTGGCTCCTGGAATCAGCGAAGCACTTATTGCAACGGCGGCGGGGTTGCTCGCAGCAATACCAGCGGTTTATTCCTATAACTATTTTACAAATCGTTTGAAGGGCTTCTCGTCGAACGTGGACGACTTCATGCTTGAGTTTCTAAATATTGCTGAACGTAACTTTACCTAGAGTGACGAATGCCGACAGCTCTTTCTGACGCCCACACTGGTGCTGGCCGTCACCGACGCGGCCATCGAACTCCCCAGGCGCTTTCAGAAATCAATGTAGTTCCTCTGGTTGACGTCATGCTCGTACTTCTGATCATATTCATGATTGCAGCACCGATGCTTCAGCGAGGAGTTGACGTAAAACTCCCAGTGGCCACGCGCTCGTCTGAAATTTCTGGTGAGCGTATTTTTATAAATATTCCCATCTCGTTTCGAGAACAACGCGAAGTCTACATTGGCGAAGAAGCTATTGGTGTTGAGTTATTACCAGAACGTGTCAGACAGGTAATGTTAACTCGCACAGACAAAGAAGTGTTCTTGCGAGGTGACCAAGGAATAGAGTACCAGGAGCTCATGGAAATCCTTGATGCGCTTAAGGCTGGAGGAATTGAGAATGTTGGCCTGGTAGCACGTCTACCAGGTGAGCAATGATTTAGAATGGACTGAGATGATGCACGAAGTCAGTCAAATTATTGCTTCTCGTTCGGGGACAGAGGAACGGTTAACGCTGATGGTAGCCCTGTCGGTTCTAGCACATGCCGTATTTGTCACCCTGGTTATCTTTGTGCCTCCTCTTGGATTGCCAGAAACAGACTTAGAACCTGTTATGACTATTAGTCTTGGCGGTGCGCCAGGGGCAGATGCTGGTGGAATGACTCCGATGGGTGCAAGACCAGTGCAAGCTCCAGTTCCAGTAGACCCAGGTCCGCCAATGGGCCTGCCAGCGCCAGCACGAAAAGCACCTGAGATGGTTTTACCTCCAGAGAATGTTGTAACAGCTCGACCCCGTGTTCAACCAGAAGTTTCGGCAAGAAACGGAGTTAATAGTCGTCCAACCACAGGAGAAACTATTCAGCAAGGCACTGCACTTGCAGAGACTGGGGCCAGGGGGCAAGGTTTTGGTTTAACAACAAGTGGTGGTTCTGGAACCTCAGGTGCTTATGTTGACGTGGCTAACTTTTGCTGTCCGGAGTATCTTCAGGCTGTAACTCAAGCTATCCAAAGAAACTGGAATTCAAAACATAACACTACTGGTTCAACGCTAGTAAAATTTATAATTCTCAGAAATGGAATCCTTGAAGACGTAGTCGTCGAACGTCCCAGTGGATTTTTTGCGCTCGATATGGCAGCACAACGTGCACTCTTAGTTACCAGGCAGGCTCCCCCACTACCAGATTTGTTTGACAACGACACTTTAACTGTCCATCTCTGGTTTGAGTATCATCGATGATTAAAATAAAGTTATTTTTACTTGGATTGACGGCTCTTTTTCTTGTTGCCACTGGGGTGACTCTTGCAAAATTTCAAGCACCTCAATTACCACAACAGCCTACAGAAATTGAGCTGACAATTAGTGGAGATCCTGGAACCCCGCCAAGATTCGCCGTCCCAGATTTTGTAGCGCAATCTCCTGAGGACGAAGAGCTAGGAAAAACACTTGCTCGTGTTCTCTGGAATGATCTTGCCTTTGAGCGAGAGTTCTACATGGTTCCCAGAGACACATATTCAACCATCCCTTCAGCTCGTTCAGTTGAGCAACTACCTTTTAATGACTGGAATCAGTTAGGAGCTGACGGTGTTATATTCGGCCTCCTAGAGAGAACCGAGGACACGCTTCGTGTAGAAGTACGTCTTTTTAATGTTCGTTCTCGTCGCGCAGTTTTTTCAAAAGAATATGGTGGATCAAATACCAATGTTAGGTTGTACGCACACACTATTGCAGATGAAATTCATCAACAGCAGCGAGCACTCAGGGGAGTTGCTCGAACGAAAATAACATTCTCGTCTGATCGGGACCGAGAAAAGGTTTCTGGAACAATCGAAAACAGAGACGTTAAAGAGGTATACATTTCTGATTACGATGGTGCCAATCAGCGACGAATTACGGTTAACCGGCAACTAAACATTACGCCTGCTTGGTCTCCGGACGTACGATCCATTGCCTACACTTCTTACAGTAAGGGTTTTCCTGATATTGCAATTGCTAGAATTTACGAAGGGCTTTTAGATAATCCAACAGGAAGTATTGGAAATAATTTTCTCCCAGCTTGGTCACCTGATGGATCGCAGATTGCCTTTACTTCAAGCAGAGATGGTAATTCTGAAATCTATACGGTCAACATTGACGGCTCAAACCTTCGTCGCCTCACGCGTCATCCCGCAGTGGACGTTAGCCCGACTTGGTCGCCAACTGGAACACAGATTGCGTTTACTTCTAACAGAGTTGGAACTCCACAAATTTACATCATGAGCTCAGATGGGCTTGGTGCGCCAAGGCGGATCACTACTAATGAAACTTATGCAGATCGTCCGACCTGGTCGCCGGCGCCTTTTAATGAGATTGCGTTTGCAGCTCGAACAGGATTGGGATACGACATTAAAATTTACGATCTTGCAACAGGAGTCACTAGGCAGATTACGTTTAGTCAGGGCAGTAATGAAAGTCCCTCTTACTCGCCAAATGGTCGCCACCTGGCTTTTATGTCAACACGAAGAGGGCCTTCGCACATTTTTACTATAGGTCGAGATGGTCAAGGGCTTCGGAGAGTAACTCGCCAAGGAAATAATCACACTCCAAATTGGTCGCAGTAAAGCTTGAGTTTTTGTAAAGATTGAATGGACGATAAAGAGAAATCTATGATTCAGGCCAATAACCTTTGGTTCCTTGCTATTATTTTGTTTCTTGCAACATTGGCGGTTGCATGTGCAACAAAAGAGCCTTTGGTTACCGAAACAGTAGTTGAGCCTGCCCAGGCCTTATCCTCAGCAGAAGTTGATAAACCTAAGCCATTAAAGTCGCCAAGGGAGTCTTCCCCTGTTTCTTCGGTGCCTCTAGAAGAGGAATTGATCGCCGGACAATCTATAGACGATCTGAATCGAGAAGCACTCCTTAAAGCCGCTTTTTTCAAATATGATAGTGCAGAACTCGATACTGCAGCGCAGGATGTCGTTTCAGAGAATTCCCGAGTATTGCTTAACAATCCTACATGGCTTGTTACTATTGAGGGACATTGTGACGAACGTGGCACAGCAGAGTACAATTTAGCTCTCGGTGAAAAACGGGCAGCTGCTGCTAAAGATTACTTGCTGGAACTTGGCATTAACAGTGACCGTATTCGAGTTGTAAGTTACGGGAAAGAGTTTCCTTTCGACCCTGGACAGGGTGAGAGCGCATGGGCTGAGAACCGACGTGCCCATTTTGTTATTACGTCGAAGTAAAGAGAGCTGTCATGAATATAGACCGTGGCATTCTATTTTTAACAGCAATGCTAATGCTTTTGCCTCTTCAAGCGAGGTTTGTAGCAGCAGACCGTGAACATCAGCAAATTATGGCAGATGTTCGAATGCTCCAAGAACAAGCTCAACAACTTGCGATTGCAGTGTCACGTCTAGCTGAAGCCTTAAAAGGAATAGACGAACGCATGGATCGCCAAGAAGAGGTCAATTTAAAAGCGTTCGCTAGCCAAAGGTCGCTGGTTGACAACATCGGCTCAAATCTTCAGGTAATAAGAGAACGTGCAGATGAAACTAATGTTCGCCTTTCATCGCTTGAACAAGAGCTTGAAGCGGTTCGTCAATCAATTCCACCACCAATGTATGCATTGCCATTGCCACCTGCAGTAGCTTTGCCTAGGCCAGATTCTGGCGATAGCGATCTGAGCGAGTTCCCCGAGCCTCCTGACATTCCAACAGTCACGCCGTCAGTGGCAGGGCTTTCTCCCATGAGAATGTACGATCAAGCCTTTGCTGACTATGGAGCTGGACAATGGGCTCTAGCAATTGAAGGCTTTCAAGCATTTATTAGAACTTTTCCAATGTCAGATCAAACGGATGACGCTCAGTACTACGTTGGCGAAACACATTATCTGTCTGGCCGTTACGAGGAAGCAGTAAATGCCTACAATCAAGTAATCCAAAGGTACCCTGATTCGAATTCGACACCAGCGGCTTATTTCAAAGGAGGCTTGGCCTTAGAACGTCTTGGAGACCTTGGTGGAGCACGGACTTCCTGGGAATTTGTGTTGGAAACATATCCAGACAGTGACGCTGGCCGTTTAGCGAAGCAGGCCCTGGATCGAACGTCCTCAAACTCGCTCTAATTTGATTTAAGCTAAAGTCTATTCAGCATGAAAATGATTTTGGAGTAACTACTATGGGAAGTGTCAATAAAGTAATCCTCGTGGGAAACCTTGGGCGTGATGTTGAACTTCGTTACACCCCTGGCGGTGCAGCTGTAGCAACTCTCAGTCTGGCGACTGCTGAGGTTTGGAATGATAAGAGTGGTCAGCGACAGGAACGTACTGAGTGGCATCGAATTATTCTTTGGGGGAAGCAGGCAGAATCTCTACAGGAATATTTAAAAAAAGGAAAACAGATTTATGTTGAAGGGCGGCTCCAGACACGTCAGTGGGATGATAAAGATGGTAACAAGCGTTATACCACTGAGGTTAAAGCGGATCGACTTACCTTGCTAGGCGGTGGGTCTGGGCGATCTAATGCTGGGGAAGGTCGTTCAAGCAACCAACCTGAGTCTGCTGAGGATGGGGGCGCAGTCAATCCAATTACCGACGACGATATTCCCTTCTAGTCAAAGTATTAGGAAGACTTGTCCGGTGCTCGTCCGTACCGATCTTCTAATCTAACCACATCATCTAGTTCTGGAGTGGAAGCCTCTAAAATATCTGTATCTTCTATAGCTGTAATTCTATGAACGGTTAAAGGAGGAACCCGCATGCTATCGCCAGGTCCCATCTCCTGTTTTACGAGCTTCCCTTCTTGTTCTATTTCATAAAGAAGACGACCAGAATAAACGTAAATGGTCTCGTCTTTTATAGCGTGGTACTGCAAACTGAGCGCATGGCCAGCTTCAACATGGAGGATCTTTCCAACGTAACGATCTGTAGCGGCCCAATGTAGCTCGTAACCCCAAGGCTTGCTAACACGTTTTACTTTATTCATTAAACTAAACCTTTAGCTCCATTTGGTGTCTTAAATATTTAATCTAACTATCTCTATGTGTAACACGAAGAGTTACACGAGCAACACCGGCCAGGGTTTTTTTTAACGATTCCGCCACCATTACTGATCTGTGACGTCCACCAGTGCATCCAAGGCCTATTGTTAAATAGGTTTTTCCCTCTCTCACATAATGTGGTAACGAAAACTTTAAAAACAAAGCTAGCTGATCGATAAATTCACGTGTCTCTGGACTCCGACGCATGTACTGAGATACTGGGCGGTCCCGCCCAGTTAAGTTTCGTAGCCTTTCAACAAAATGTGGATTTGGCAAACAACGAACATCAAAAATTAAATCAGAATCAAGTGGAACACCATATTTATATCCAAAGCTCAGCAAATTAACGACTAGGTCTGCTCTACGGCCAGTCCCTCTCGACAGTTCGACGAAGGCATTTCTTAAGTCGTGCACAGTTAAATTAGTAGTATCAATTATTAAGTTTGCCATCCTTCGGATTAGATTGAGTTTTTTACGTTCTTCGAGGATTCCTTCTCCAACAGAACGCTCTTTTGCTAATGGATGTGGCCTCCTTGTCTCGCTGAATCTTCTCAGAAGAGCGGCATCATTCGCCTCAAGAAAAACAAGCATCGGAGAGACTCCTGAAAGCCCCTTCAGTTTTCGATAAACTTTTGGAAAGTCTTGAAGAAATGCTCCTTCTCTAATATCTACAACGATAGCAATCTTTGAGAGTCCAGCATCTTCTCGTCTAGCAAGTTCGGCGACAGTTTGAATTAACTGGGTCGGAAGATTGTCAATACAAAAATAACCTAAGTCTTCAAGTGCCCGAATTGCATGAGATTTTCCAGAACCAGACAAGCCTGTAACGATAATAAACCTATGGCTTCGAGTAGGTTTTTGAGCTACAGTGACACTTTTTTTTCGAGGACGAGTTTTCACCTAAGATCCCCTTCCTGGTTTTTATTTTTAATTAAATGCTTTCATAAAAGAAGCAGTCTTTGCACTAATAATGAACCCTTCTATGTGTTGAAACTGGTATTTTTAGCTCTTCTCTGTACTTAGCAATTGTTCTTCGTGCAAGCCACAGGCCTTCACCTTGCAGAATGTTAAGGATCTTTGAGTCGCTTAAAGGACTTTTTGGGTTTTCATCTTCAATAATTTTTTTCATCCGTTCTTTTACAGTAATTGATGAAACTGAACCACCGTACGAACTGGCAATTCCACTATGAAAGAAATATTTCATTTCAAAGACACCTTGCGGCGTGTGGATGTACTTGTTAGTAACAACTCGGCTAACTGTTGATTCGTGCATGCCAATGTCGTCTGCAACTTCACGGAGGACGAGGGGGCGAAGATACTTAACGCCGAGATCTAGAAACTCTTGCTGGAAGTTAATAATACTTGTCGCAGTTTTATAAATTGTTTTTCTCCTTTGTTCGACAGATTTTATTAGCCATAGTGCCGATTTAAACTTGTCTTTGACGTAATTTCTGGTTTCGTTAGTGCACTTAGAATTTTTCCTAAGGAGTTCTCGATACATTGCGCTAATGCGAAGCTGCGGAAGCCCTTCGTCATTCAAGATCGCTACGTACGAACCTTCTAGCTTGACTACTTGCACGTCAGGAATTACGTGCTGAGACTGGGAATGATTTAATCGACCACCAGGCTTAGGATCAAGGTGTTTAATAATTTCAATATGAGGATGAACCTTTTCAGGTGACATTCCTAATTTTCGTGCAAGATCTTTAATTTGATTAGTTTGCAACAAGTGTAAATATTTGGTTACGATTGTTTCACTCGGAGAACCTTCCATTCCCAGCTGTTTTAGTTGCAGGATTAAGCATTCCTGTAAATTCCTGGCACCTACTCCAGTAGGATCTAAGCTCTGAATGAGAGCGAGAGCTGTTTCAACGTCAGTAGTAGGCCACGACCCCATTATTGCAATTTCATCGATCGTAGCAACAAGCATTCCATCATCATCTAAATTTCCAATAATTGCCTCGCCTATCTCTCGTAATAAAGAGTCGTCAGCTTGCATAGATAATTGCCAGGAAAGATGATCTGCTAGAGAAGGTGCTGACGATAAAGTGCTTTCTATTGACGGAAATTCGCTTGTTTCTTTCTGTGTTCGAGGCAGAGAGTTGCCTTCAAGATATTCTTCGAAGAAATAGTCGTAGTCTTGATCATCAAAGTTGTTATCCTGCTCAGAGCTTTTTTCTTCATCAGGTCTTTCGTTAACGCCCTCAACCTCTTGTGCATCTTCTGTTGGAATTTCTTCAAGTAGAGGGTTCTCTGCCATTTCCTGATTAAGGAGTTCTGACAACTCCATTTTAGACATTGGAAGCAACTTAAGGGCCTGCTGAAGCGATGGTGTTAGGACGAGCTTCTGGACCAGCTTAGTTTGAAGTTTTTGCTGAATTGCCATGGTGTTTTTTGGTTTAGCCAGGCTTCCTTTTACTTGAACGTATCTTAGTCCAGGCGAAAGTCAGTGCCGAGATAAATCCGGCGAACTTCTTCGTCAGAGGCTAGGCTCTCTGGAGTGCCACTTCGAAAGATTTCGCCGTCATGAACAATGTATGCACGGTCTGTTATTCGAAGGGTTTCTCGAACATTGTGATCGGTTACCAATACGCCAATCCCACGTTCTTTTAAATGAAAAATAATGTTTTGAATGTCGGAAACTGCTATCGGATCTATCCCTGAAAATGGCTCGTCGAGCAAGATGAATCTTGGGGATACAACCAGGGCTCTGGTAATCTCGACCCGTCGCCGTTCACCTCCCGACAAGGTATGCGCTGGAGACTGTGCAAGAGATTCTAGGCCAAGCTCTGACAGGAGTGTGTGAAGCCGTTCTTTTCTCTCTGAGTTCTCAAGATCAATTGTTTCAAGAATCGCTAAAATATTTTGCTCTACGGTAAGGCCTCTAAAAACAGAGGGCTCTTGAGGTAAGTACCCAATTCCTTTTCTAGCTCTAATGTACATTGGGTCGGTAGTTACATCTTGTCCGTCTAGAATGACATTGCCAGAATCAGCTGGAATTAAGCCAATCGTCATATAGAAAGTAGTTGTTTTTCCAGCACCATTCGGCCCAAGCAACCCAACGACTTCGCCAGATTTAACATCAAGGCTCACCTTTTTAACAACCATACGACCACTGTATGATTTTGAAAGCTCGTGAGTGCTCAGAGTTGACATCAGAATGCACCAGCTTCTTGGCAGGGCTCCTCAGTACTTGTTTGAGTGCGTGTTGTATTGTTTCCGCCAACTGTAATTTGATTAGCCGTTTTAAAAAACGTCAACGTTTGTCCGATGGTTTCTCGACATCTTTCTATTACTTTGACTGGTTTAATTGATGCTGATGAAATTTCATAGCGTTCGTCTGCTGAGTAATAAATTAGGTTCTCGCCAGTTGCTACTCGCATGTCTGGCGGTGAATCAAGACGTACTGTAACCTGCTCGCGAGCTTCAAGTCGATCCACGTGGTTTTCGTTAGTTGAAAGAATAGCAACAATCTCTCGGGCAGATAAATTCCCTTGAGGCCCTGACAACGTTGCCAAGGGTTGTTCGGAGCTTTCGGGAGTCTTGGTAAGATATTGAATTCTTCGAACTGCCTCTTCGTAGTGAATTTCGTTAGCTTCACCAGTAGACAGGCCTTCGCTAAAACTAATTAGCGATCTGGCGTTTCCGGTAGCTGTTAAGTCTCCCTTAGATCTATCAAGAAAAATCCTATTCGCTCTTAGTGCTGTTTCTCCCTGCCAGAGCTGTGCATTTCCATTATAGAAGCCGCGACCATGGTTGCCATTGTAATTAAGCTCCTCGGCGTGTGCGTAAGCTGGTTGTCCTTGAACCAGTAGGCCAGGTAGCTTCCCAAGAGTTTCCTCATGGTTAGGCTGCAGTTCTGTCTTTACTGCTCCGCTGGCAAGGATCTCAAGAGTTTTAAGTCCTACATCTATTTTTTCAGCACGAATATCAACCTGCGCATCTTCCACATGCGGCAAACTTTCTTCGTGCATCTTTTGAAGTTCCAATGTTCCGATCAGGGGGTTATAGAGAACTTCTCCAGCACTTGCAACAATCCCATCACCCTCGAATTGCACATCTTGAGTAAAAATAGCATTTGAGATTTCTTTGTCCTGCAGGGTGATCTCTAGTTTTTCTGAACTTATTACGCGATCAACACTTTCTGATTCGGAGGCCTTTTCTTTGTATTCAATGTCGCCTAGAAATAAAGCTGACGTTAAGCCACCGCCTGGAATGCCAATTGCATCAATTGATTGAGAGCTAATTGTTCTTGCAGAAGGTTCTGGTTCTAACGGTAAATAAAACTGAATGCCATTGTTACCTGTAACTGCTGACAGAGAACCTTGATTGTCAATGTCTATTACGAGAGAGCCAGCGGAAATGAGTGTGCCAGCTTGAGTTCCAGACGAAGCTAGCGCTACTTTTCCTTGTCCCGATAGTTTTATTTGTTCAAGCGACTTCCCGTCATCACTGTAGTCGAGGTCTATATTTTCAGCAGCAAGATAGTCAAACGCATCAGAATCACCAAGCACGTAGGCATTTCCTCGAAGTTCAAGGTAGAGAATGCTTTCTTCGTTTTCTGTTAAATAAGCGGTAACTTGGTTTGCCTTCAAGACCTCCTCTCCTCGACGAGCTTGAACGTCATGTTCAATTAACAGAAAGTCACCACGCCGAGAGAAAGTTGAACTGCCGCCTTCAAATTCCATCTCTTCAGAAACAGAAGCGCCTAAGTTAACCTTAGAGTTGTCATCAATAGTCAAGACGTCAGAAGCATTGTCGTAGGTCATGCCAACCCCTGTGCCATTGAAACGTCCTCGACTAAAGCTTAAAGGTCCAGGGGCTCGAACGATTCCGTTAGGTTCTGTAAAGATTTCCATGTTGTCTGAGAGCACTTCTAGGCCATCGTTAGCTGAAAGCTTTGCTGATCCTTGCACAACTATTTCTGAGTTTTCTCCCTCTGCTAAAGCTTCTCTTCCCGTAATAAGAAAATCTTCGCCTGTTTTTCCACGGACGCTTATCACAACATCAAATAGTTTCACAGAACCGTCTTCATACACGAGTTGTTGGTCAGCCTGAACCTCGTAATCTTTCTCGACGCCATTTAGCTGACGAAAAATAACTTCTGAACTTTCAAGGATAGATTTTGGGTCTAATCGAACAGGGGCAGACTGAGGCTCTAAAGGTTCCCTGCCTTCAAAAGAAAGAAAGACTAGAACTAAAAATCCAAAGCCAAGCATGGCCATTGCGAAGCGAACTTTTCGTTGCCAACTCATTATTTCCTTACAGAATACCAGCAACTATAGGAAGTTGCCCTGAAGCTTTTAGTTTTTATCGGTAGGAGCCCTAAAGTCAGCTATCTCAAGCTGTAACTGACTTTGACCATTCCAAACATTTTGAACAATTGAGAAAGCCACATCAATTGAACTACGGTTTGTAGCAACAAGGCTTTCCTTCTCAACAGCTCGCCAGGCTATTCCCCGAATACTTCTCCCTCCCTGACGAAGTCCAACTTTTAAATGCTGCCCTTTCAGCCGACGCGGGCCATCAACAATCTGCACATTACGTGCTTGAAAAATAGGTCTTGGATTTCCGGCACCAAACGGTGCGAATTTTTCTATTTCGAACAACAATCCCTCAGAAATATCAGAAAGCGAAAGACTCGCATCAATCGCAAGCCTTGGTTTCAAATCAACTTTTTCTAAATGAAGTTGTGCAAAGTTATTTATTCTGTTTCGTAAATCATCAATTCGAGTTGCCTCAATTTCTAGGCCAGCAGCTTGAGTGTGACCTCCAAACCGAACCATTAAATCCCCGCAGGATTTAAGTGCTTCAAGGATATCTAATGAAGGAACACTCCTGCAGGAACCGTAAGCAAGGGCGCCGTCTGTAGAAAGGACTATGGATGGGCGAGAAAACCTATTTACCAGCCTGGAAGCAACTATCCCGATAACACCACGATGCCATCCTTCTGCAGCAACAACAATAATGGAACAGTTGCCAATATTTTTATTGGACTCAACAAGCTTTATGGCTTGCTCTAAAATTTCAGCTTCTTCTTTTCGACGTTTAAGATTTTCGTCGTCAAGTTGCTTTGCTAAAGCTCTTGCCTCTGAAGCCATTTCATCGCCCGATAGCAATAAAAGTTTTGCTGCAGTATCTGGAGTGCTCATTCGGCCAGCGGCATTTACTCTTGGAGCCAAAGCAAATCCTACTTGGTAGCTATCAATCATTTTTCCAGAAAGCCCACAGACTTCGATTAGAGAGCGCAAACCAACGGTATTTGGGCCTTTGGATAGGAGATCAAGGCCAAGCTTTGCTATAACTCGATTCTCCCCAGTTAAGGGCACAACATCAGCTAATGTTCCAATGGCGGCTATTTTTAAAAAAGACGGTAGCCAATTATGGCGGTCGGCTTTTTTACAGATAGCTTGAACTAATTTAAGGGCTACGCCAACCCCCGCTAGATTCCTGTCTGGGTAGTTACAATCAGAGCGCTTAGGATTTATAACAGCTAGTGCTTGTGGAAGCTCTGTGCCAGGCTCATGGTGATCGGTAATAATTAAGTCAACGCCTAGAGATTTTGCTGTCAGTGCTGCTTCCGAAGCATTTATCCCACAGTCAACCGAAATAATTAGGCGCACTCCTTGATCGTGCAGGCGCTCGACAATGGCCGACTGCAATCCGTACCCGTCCTTCAGTCTTTCTGGGAGAAAGTGCATTACATTAGCGCCCAGCAATTCTAATGTTCGGCGCAAAAGAACTGTTGAGGTTACACCATCAACATCGTAATCGCCGTGGACGACAATTCGTTCTTTTTGCTCTATAGCAAGAAGGATGCGCTCAACGGCTGTACCCATATCTGCGAGAATTAATGGATCGTGAAGGTGATCGATTGAGGGTGATAAAAAGCGTTTTGCTTGATCGCTAGTATTGATTCCTCGCAGGCACAACAGTCTCGCTGTGATTGACGACACACCAAGTTCAGAAGTGAGAGTCTCTGCACGCTTAGGATCAAAAGATCTTGTCTCCCAGATGCGATCATGTTTCTGCATCTCAGAGCGTCCCATTAGTTACTAATCCTTTGTGACTTCTGTTAGGCCGATATCGCCCATGTGCCGAAATTTTTGATAGCGTTGCTCAAGTATTTCATCAGGGTCAAGAGATTGAACTTTCTTGAGGGTCTGTTCAAGTGGCAGGTCCAACAAAGTGGCAGCTTCAGTAGGATTTGAATGAGCGCCGCCTACAGGTTCTGGAACAATAGTATCAACAATTCCTAAGCGCAAAAGATCTGGTGCAGTTAGTGCAAGGGCTTCAGAGGCTTCTACTTTACGATCAGCGTCTCTCCACAGAATAGCTGCGCAACCTTCGGGGGGGATCACACTATAAATAGCGAATTCATGCATCAGTATGCGATCGCCAACAGCGATACCAAGTGCTCCACCACTGCCTCCCTCTCCATGAACGATCACTATTACAGGCACTGTTAGTGTAGCCATTTCTCGCAAATTATTCGCGATCGCTTCAGCAATACCTCGCTCTTCAGATTCGATGCCTGGGTAAGCAGCCGGAGTGTCAATGAAAGAAATAATTGGCCTATTAAATTTTTCAGCGAGCTTCATTGCTCGCAAGGCTTTTCTGTAACCTTCAGGCCGTGCATACCCAAAGTTTCGGTGGATTTTTTGTTTTGTATCACTGCCACCCTTGTGGTGTCCGACAACAAGAACGGGGGTTTCCTTGTAATCTGCAAAACCCGTAATGATCGCTGGGTCATCAGCGAATCGCCTGTCTCCACTAATTTGAGTAAAGTCAGTGAACAAGTAATTAATATAGTCAAGAACTGTTGGACGATTGGGATGCCTGGCTACTAGCACGCGTTGCCAAGGGCCCAATGACGAGTAAATTTCAGCCCTAAGAGAGCCTGCTTTAGAACGCAGTTGCTTAATCTTTTCTTGACGTTGAGGAGTCTGAGGCAACTTTAATAAAGCCTCTATTTCCTCAATTGCGAGATTTATAGGTTCCTCAAATTCAAGCTTGTCTATTGACATGGGTTCTTTTTACTTTCAAAAGAGGACCAAAGAATACAGCAATAGCATTAGTGCGTTGCATATTTAATTCAATGTAACAGATTCAGCGCCGCAAAGCTCTTTCACCTTTGCGACTAGCGAGTTTGAGATGTGAACTCGTAGTTGGGGCTCAATATCCATATGCACTCGAATGTTAGACTCATGATCGTCAACACTTAACGTGACCGATCCATCTCCCTTATGTTGTTTAAAAATCTCAAGTAGCTTTGCAAATGTTTCTTTGCTATGAGGCGGCGATGACAAGTGTATTGCAATAGACTTTGCAACTCCCTTTAGCAGCCTTTCTATTGGGGCTATCTCTGTAGTAATCATTCGCAATGAATCTTCAGCGACTTCAAATTTTCCCTTTACTAATACAGTTTGACCAATCTCAATGAGCTTGCTATAAATTTGAAACGGTTCAGGGAACACAACTGCTTCTAGAAAACCGTGCGAATCTTCGAGAGTCATCACGCACATGCGGTCACCCTTACGTGTTTTCAGAGGGCGAATGTTTGAAACGATACCTCCAATAGAAATATTTTCAACAGGTTCTCTGTGTCCATTGCTGCCATTGACATTGCCATTCAAAGGAGTCTCTCCTAGCGCTTCTTGTTTTAAGGCAAGGTCGGCAGTCGTAACGGCTCCAAGCGCCTTCAGTTTATCTGCCCAACGATCAATTGGATGGCCACTCCAATAGAGCCCAATTGTTTCTTTTTCATACTGTAGTTGTTCTAGTTCGCTTAAGGGGGACGCCTCTGTTAATTTGTATTGACGAGAAGCCGCTTCGCCTGAGCCAGCTTCACCAAAAAGGTCGGCTTGACCCAAGTCTTTATCTCGTTGTATTCGATTCCCATGGTCCAATACTGCATCAATGCTCGCCAGCAACTGCGCCCGGTAATGACGAACACCCTCAGGGGTAATTTCCCGAGCTTCTTTTTTCTGAAATGAATCGCAAGCCCCAGATTTTATAAGAGCTTCAAAAACACGCTTATTAGCATGGCGAAGATCAACTACTTCACTTAGTTCGTAAATTGATGCAATACTCCTGCCGAGATTCTGTCGTGCTGTAATAAGTTCTGAAATAACACCTTCACCAAGACCCTTAATGGCTGTTAGACCAAAACGAACGCCGTGTCCAGGTTCTACAGAAAATCTTAGCTGACTCTCGTTTAAGTCTGGAGGCAGGACTGGAATTTCACGCTCTCGACATTCTCCTAAGTAAGTTGAAAGTTTTTTAGCATCTTGAGCCTCGATAGTGAGCAATGCTGAGGCAAAATGCCATGGATAATTTGCCTTTAAATAAGCTGTTTGGTACGCCAAAAAAGCGTAGGCAGTCGAGTGGGATTTATTAAAGCCATAGCCAGCAAAATTTTCCATTAGCTTGAATAGCTTCTTTGCTTTTCTCTTATCGATGCCGTTTTTTTTCGCGCCAGTCACAAAAAGTTCCTGTTGCCGGGCCATTACCTCTGGATCCTTTTTTCCCATCGCTTTACGAAGTACATCTGACTGTCCAAGGGTAAAGCCTGCCAATTTTGTCGCAATGTGCATGACTTGTTCCTGGTAGGCAATGACGCCATAGGTGTCTGCAAGAATTGGCTCTAACTCCGGCAGCTCATATTTCACAGTCTTTTTACCCTGCTTTCTGGCAATAAAGTCGTCAACCATTCCGCTCTTGAGTGGTCCAGGCCGGTATAGTGCGTTCAATGCAATTAAGTCTTCCAACCTCTCTGGCTTTGCCTTTCTCAACAGGTCGCGCATTCCTGAACTTTCAAATTGGAAAATCCCGTAAGTTTGTCCGTCACAAAAGAGGCTGTAGGTTTTTGGGTCATTGATAGGAATGGTTTCAATATTAAGATCTATATTTTCTGTTCGTTTAATTTCACGGAGCGCATCTTGGATTAAGGTAAGTGTGCTTAAACCAAGAAAGTCCATTTTCAAGAGACCGACTCTTTCAATTTCATTCATCGTCCACTGCGTGGTGATCTCATCTCTTGCACTTTTGTACAAGGGCGCGTAGTCCGTAATCGGACCTGGCGCAATAACAACTCCTGCTGCATGCACAGATGCATGTCTGGACATGCCTTCAAGCCTTCGTCCGATTGTTAAAACTTTTTTCACATTCGGATCTTTGGCATCCATATCTTTCAAGACTGGATTTTCAGTAAGAGCCTTTTCAAGAGTCATGTCTAAAGCAAAGGGAATTTGTTTTGCTATACGATCGACCTCAGCATAGGAAATATCAAGTGCTCGCCCAACATCTCGGACGACTGCCCGGGCCTTCATTTTTCCAAAAGTAATGATCTGTGCGACGTTGTCTCGGCCGTACTTTTGAGTTACATAGTCAATGACTTCTCCTCGTCTCCGTTCACAGAAGTCAACATCAATATCAGGAAGTGAGACCCGTTCGGGGTTAAGAAACCGTTCAAAAATAAGCTCAAAATCGAGCGGGTCAACGTCTGTGATACGTAGGCACCACGCTACTAAGGATCCTGCGGCTGAACCTCGTCCAGGACCTACAGGGATTCCTTTCTCGCGGGCATAGCGAATAAAATCCCAAACAATAAGGAAATATCCTGGGTAGCCCATACGCTTAATCATTTCAATCTCATACATGAGACGTTTTTCGTATTCCTCAACACTGTGACGTAAATGACCATCGCTAGCGAGTTTCTTTAATCTCGGTAGTCGTTCTTGGAAACCTTCAGTGGCAATTTTTTCAAAATACTCTTCAAGGCTGGAACCATCAGGTACTTCAAAACTTGGAAGATGGCTTTCTCCCTTTGGAATGGTGACGTTGCACCTTTCTGCAATCAGTAAAGTGTTTCGGAGTGCTTGAGGAGTTTCATTGAAAACGTCAGCCATTTGGTCTGCCGTCTTCAGAAAAAATTGGTCGCCTGTATACCGGAGTCTTCCCTCATCATTTACTTTTTTTCCGGTTCCAATACACAGCAAGATGTCGTGCGGTTGGTGATCGCCTTGACGTAAATAGTGAACATCGTTAGTACATACAAGTTCGAGGTTCAAATTTTTTGCTAGTGGGAGTATCCCTTGATTTACCACTTTTTGTTCTTCTAACCCTTGATACTGCATTTCTAGAAAGAAATTGTTGGGTCCAAAAATGTCCCGCAATCGAGCAGCTGCCTCAAGGGCTGGTTGGTGCTGTTTGATTTTCAGCGCGCTGGCTACCTCTCCTTTTAAGCAACTACTTAAACCGATTAAACCTTTTGAATGCTCTGCCAGGAGGTCTTTGTCGATACGTGGACGATAGTAAAACCCCTCCGTGTAACCTGCAGACACAAGTTTTGTTAGGTTTCTGTAACCTTCCTCGTTCTCTGCCAATAAAATTAGGTGGTTTGTCTCAGTTTGAGAGCCAGTTTTATCAAAACGGCTTCCTGGTGCTACATACACCTCGCAACCAAGAATTGGTTTAATCCCTCGATCTCTGGCGTGATCGTGAAAAAGGACAGAAGAGAACATATTGCCGTGTTCAGTGACTGCGAGAGCAGGCATCTTAAGGCGAACTGCCTCATCAAGGAGTTCTTCTATACGGCAGGCACCATCTAGCAACGAAAACTCGGTATGTAGATGCAGATGAACAAATTCAGCCATCAAGCTATCTCGTTCCCGTCCATATAGTCATAAACCGCAAAGTCCTCACCTGCCTGCAGCTCCGAGGAGTGCTCGTTAATCTTGAGAGATTCATGCGCTATCAATTAAAGTCAGGTCTATCCTACCAATTTGTACTAAGGGTAGAGGAAAGCCGGATACGGTGGTAGATTAACTCGAAATGACCAAGGAAAAGCACGTGGGCATGCTAAACGGAAAGATTGCTGCAATTACTGGTGGAAGTCGAGGGATTGGGCGCGGGATAGCAGAAGCCTACCTGGCCGCTGGAGCGAAAGTCGCAATCAATGGCCGCAGTCAAGAGAAGGGTGATCAGGCTATCAAAGAAATGGATGCTGGCGATCATGCAATCTTTATTGCCGGTGATGTCACCTCAAAAAAAGATGTTCAGAATTTTATCCAAGGCACGCTTGATCAGTTTGGACAGATTGACATCCTTGTGAATAACGCAGGAGGAGCGGCAGGCTTTGCCCCAGTGGCAGAGATAACAGACGAAGCCTGGGAACATACGCAAAACTGGATCTTAAACTCCACCTTCTGGGCGACACGTGCTGCGTTAAAACACATGGAGCCACGGGGTTCTGGATGCATTGTCAATATTTCTTCTCTTGAGGGAAGAACGGTAACACACTCAAGTCTTGGCGATTACATAACCCATAAGCATGCACTGAATGGATTTACGAAGGCCGTGGCTTTTGAGTATGGAGCAAAAGGCATTACGAGTAATGCAATTGGCCCGGGCGCTTTGGAAACAGATGCCATGAGGGACGCGGGGGCGATGGTTGCCAAGTCTACGGGTGTAACGTATGAGCAACATTTAGACAGTTTTGCGCAAGTAGCGGCAATTAAGCGAATTATCAAAGTGGAAGAAGTGGCTGCAGTGGCTTTATTGCTCGCGTCACCAGACGGTGCAGGCATTACAGGTGCAATTATTCCTGTTGATGGTGGCAGTATTATTTAGAAAAATAAGCATACTTACAGTCATAGATTTACTCGAAATAATTAAGGAGAAGCACGTGGGCATACTAAACGGAAAGATTGCTGCAATT
>DDZV01000032.1:0-23445 GCA_002346475.1 Acidobacteria bacterium UBA2999
CCAAAGGCCTTTATCTTCTTGAAGCTATGGCCTGCGGTGTACCAGTTGTGCAGCCAAACCATGGGGCCTTCCCAGAAATCCTGGAACGAACTAGTGGCGGATTGCTTGTAACTCCTAATGATCCAGATAGTTTGGCAGATGGTTTAGCAGCGGTTCGCCAACACCCAGGTCAAGCTCGAGAGATGGGTGACAGAGGTGCTGCGAATGTTCGTAAGTACTACAGCGTTAACCATATGGCTGAACGGATGATGCGCGTATACAGCGAGGTCATCAAGAATGGCAACGTAAACGCTCCTACCCTGCAGGGCCTCGAAACCCAATAGACTATAGAGAACCTATGCTCATTGCATCAAACCTCACGAAAGCTTTTCAGACCCCGCAAGGCTCTCTTACTATTCTGAATAATGTATCTCTCAGTCTTTCACGCGGCGACGCTGCTGCCATCATGGGACCGTCAGGAAGCGGGAAAAGCACATTGCTTTACATCCTTGGCGCCCTTGATCCACCGTCTTCCGGAACAGTCACCCTGGACAACCAGAATCTATATGAACTCAATGAAAAGGATGCGTCAGCGTTTCGAAACCAACAGGTAGGATTTGTATTTCAAGATCACAGCTTGCTTCCTCAATGCTCTGTTCTTGAAAATGTGCTCACCCCAACATTGATCGGGAATGAAAAGTCCCCCGTTGAATACCAAACACGTGCACGGGAACTCCTTGACAAAGTTGATCTCGGGCACCGGCTTGATCATCGCCCCTCGCAACTCTCTGGCGGAGAAAAACAACGCGTGGCAATCGCACGTGCGCTTGTTTGCCAACCAACACTGCTCCTCTGTGATGAACCTACCGGAAACCTAGATCAACGTAACGCTGAATCAGTAGCTGAACTCCTCTTATCGCTACATCGCAGTGAGCGCACAGTGCTTGTCGTTGTGACGCATAGCACTGACTTAGCCAATAGATTTTCTCAGCGACTCTCTCTCGTCGATGGCCGCTTAATAACTGTATCGTGACTCTGCTTAAACTTATCGGCCAGAGTCTTCGTTATTATTGGCGCCCGCATCTCGCCATTATTCTTGGTGTCGGCATAGCTGTCTCTGCATTATCTGGTGCCCTAATTGTTGGTGAATCGGTTCGAACCAGTCTCAAAGAACTCGCGCTGTCACGACTTGGAAAAACTGAGTACATCGTAACGGCTGCCGCACCATTTACTGAGAAGCTTGCAGAACGAATACGGTCTTCGTCTCAGTTTGAAGAAAATTGGCGCGGTGCTGTTCCCGTACTTGCGCTAGACGGAATCGTCACTCATGAACAGAATGGCCGTTTAGCAAGTGCTGTGCAAGTTTTTGGAGTGGACCAACAATTCTGGGAATTTAATGAAATCGAGGAAATAGGCGGCCCAGAGAATCGAGAAGCCTACTTAAGCCAAGCCCTTGCACGGGAATTAATGGCGTCAAACGAAGATTCGTTGTTATTACGTGTCCAGAAACCGTCTTCCATTCCAGCTGGCGTGCTCCAGGGACGACGTAATGAACCAGGCCGTGCCGTCCGTCTACAAGTAGCTCGTGTTTTAACACGAGAGCAAGCCGGCGAATTTTCTCCGCGAGCACACCAAGGTGAGAAGCGTACGATTTTTGTCCCACTGGAACGGCTCCAGTTAGATACAGAGCTATTACAGCGAGCAAACATGCTTCTATTTGAAAAAAAAGAAGCAACGGTCAACAGCATTGAAGAATTAACCGCTTTGGTCGAAGACCAAGTCAATCTTGCTGACCTTGGTATTCGCTTGCGCCAAGTTGGGCAAACTGAACCTTCACTAGTGATCGAAAGCAGCACGGGCTATCTATCAGAATCATTTCTTGAAGGAGTCATTGCTGCTAGCCATGAAATTGATATTGAACCGATCCCAGTACTCACGTATCTAGCTACGGCTATCAGTGCGAACGGGCATCGCACGCCGTACTCACTGGTGTCAGCACTGCCTAATAGCACAATCCAGTCTGCCGTAAAAAATGCTCAACCGGACGAGCCAGGTATTGATACACCAATCTGGTTGTCTCAGTGGACAGCTGACGATCTCCAGGCACAAGCTGGAGATCGTGTCTCGCTCGAGTACTACCTCTGGTCAGATGAGCAGGGGCTGCAAGATGCCAACGAAGCTTTCAGCGTAGCCGGGATTATTCCCATGACTGGAATTGCAATCGACCCTGACCTGACACCTGAATACCCTGGGGTCTCTACAAGTGCAGACATTGGTGATTGGGATCCACCGTTTCCTATTGACCTGTCACAAGTACGGGATAAAGACGAAGACTTCTGGGATGACTACCGGACAGCCCCAAAAGCCTTTATCCAACTTGCCGACGGACGGTCTCTCTGGTCATCTCAGTGGGGTCAGACAACCTCAGTGCGTCTGCAAGATAACAATCGATCTGTTGAGGATATCCAGCATTCCTACCAACTGGCGCTATCACAACACTTGCCACCAGCTCTTGCCCAGTTGCGAGTGATACCAGTTCAAGAAGAGGCACTTGCAGCATCCTCTGGCACGACCGATTTTGGAGAATATTTCACCTATTTCAGTTTTTTTCTTGTTGTGTCAAGCCTGCTACTTACGATGCTTTTCTTCCGTTTAGGAGTTGAGCAACGTGCACATGAAATTGGACTCTTAAGTGCACTCGGTTATACCGCAAGAACAATTAACGGTCTTCTCTTAGGAGAAGGATTGGTGCTAGCCGTTTCAGGGGCGTTGCTAGGTTTAGTAGGTGCCTTAGGGTACTCAACGCTGATCATGCTAGCCCTTGGAACACTTTGGATCGATGCCGTTGGAACAACAGAGCTACAAGTGCATGCCTCGGCTCTCTCGCTTATCGCAGGAGCCTGTGGTGGAATTATCGCTGCTCTAGTATGTATTGCGTGGAGCTTACGTACGCTACGGAGATCATCTGCTCGGCAATTAATGTCTGGTGGATGGCTTGACCCTGGACAAGCAATTGCGACTCCACTTCACCGAATGCGTGTCGCTGCAATTCTGGGAACAGTGCTCGCTGGTGCACTGGTCGGTATTACAGCCCTCGGGTGGATCCCAGCCACAGCTGGATTTTTTAGTTCGGGAATATTATTGCTAGTTGCTGGACTTTGCAGCCTCATTATTTGGCTTCGCCGTGAGTTCTCAGATCCTTTTACGAACAGATCGTGGCCACTCCTGCAATTCGGTGTTCGAAATGTGAAGTACCGCCCGATGCGAAGTGTCCTGTCTATCGCATTGATTGCTTCCGCAACATTCCTGATTGTCTCAGTTGGTGTGTTCCGACGCGGAGTGGACAATCTTGATCACATTGGAGGAGGCTCTGGAGGATTTTCTCTCATTGCCGAAACACTAGTTCCGTTAATGTACAACCCCGCCACTGAAGAAGGACAAGAGGAACTTGGTCTTGGAAGCGCCTTTGAAGGAATAGAATTAGCTCGATTTCGACTGCGCCCTGGGGATGATGCAAGTTGCTTAAATCTTTATCGTCCACAGAACCCTCGCCTGCTTGGTGCCACTAGTGATTTCATTGAGGATGGACGCTTTAGTTTTTCAGCTTCACTCGCTGATACCGAAGCAGAATACGCAAATCCTTGGCACTTATTAAACCAGTCTTTTGAGGACGGTGCTATTCCAGTCATTGGTGATGCCACGTCACTATCGTATGTCTTTCACCTTAGTGTCGGTGATGATTACATAATGCCAGGCCCAACAGGCGAGCCACTTCGTTTACGTATTGTCGGTGCGCTTCGTGATTCAGTACTGCAATCAGAACTGATCTTGAGTGAAGAACACTTTGTTCGCTTATTTCCTAGACACGAAGGATTTCGAGTGTTTCTCATAGCTACAGAACAGGATCAAATAGATACCGTAGCTGCCCTGTTTGAAGATCAGCTTCGAGATTTTGGCATGGACGTTCAATCTACTTCTGAACGTTTAGCCGCTTTTCACCAAGTTGAAAATACATTTCTCAGTACTTTCCAAGCACTAGGCGCGTTAGGACTGATTCTGGGCACTTTCGGACTCGGCACGGTACTTCTTCGCAACGTACTTGAACGTCAACGTGAATTGGCACTGTTGCGTGCTACTGGGTACCGTCGTGATCATCTAGCTACCACTGTTATCGCTGAAAGTCTTTTCCTCCTGGCCTGTGGGCTCTCTTTAGGATTGATCTGTGCACTTGTTGCCGTAGCACCTGCCTATGCTGAACGAGACCAGGCGTTTCCGTTTGGGGGGACACTCGCATTACTAGCTGCTGTGACCATTAGTGGCTTGCTTTCCACGATCCTGGCCACGCGTGCTGCTACTAAAACGGCACTCCTGCCAGCACTCAAAAATCAATGATTCACTATGCACAAATGGCCACTGCGAAGGTGGATATTCACTACGTCTAGCAACTACGGTAAGGTTAACTACTAAATATTTTCTATGAGCCAGCAACAGACACTACAAATACATTTACTGGTTGTGTGTTTTATTTGCCTCGTCGCAACCGTATCAGCAGAAAATTGGCCTCAGTGGAGAGGTCCAAAGATTAACGGCACTTCCACTGAAAGAGGACTCCCGACACAATGGAATACCACAACTAATATCGCATGGAAACTTCCAGTGCCAAGTTTGAGTGGCTCTACACCTATTGTTTGGAATGACCATCTCTTTCTCAATATCGCTGACGGCAACAATCTTTCATTATGGGCTATTGATCGAAACAGTGGTGCTGTGCTCTGGAAACGACCGCTCGGGGATGGCAACCGTAAAATGAGGAAACAGAACATGTCCTCGCCATCTCCAGTCACTGATGGGAAGAGTGTTTGGGTGATCACTGGCACTGGGCACCTCTCAGCTTTTGACTTCCGTGGCCAGGCGCTATGGACGCGTGATCTCCAGAAAGATTATGGAAGCTTTGGTCTTCAGTGGGGATACGCCTCGTCCCCCCTCTTACATGAGGGTGCACTGTACGTACAAGTTCTCCACGGAATGTTGACCAACGATCCTTCATACGTCTTGAAGATTCAGGGCCACTCTGGAAAAACTGTTTGGAAAGTCAACCGGCCAACAGCAGCAGTGCGAGAATCTCCTGATTCATATTCCACGCCTACACTCCTAAAGAATGGACCTTCGAATGAAATTGTGATTACCGGCGGAGATATCGTAACTGGACATAACACTGACACTGGTGATGAGCGTTGGCGTGTTAATGGACTAAACCCACGAGGCTATGGGCACTACAGAATCGTCGCATCTCCAATTGTTGCTGATGGCTTGGTATACGCACCTACACGTGAACGCCCTCTCTTGGCACTAAAAATTGAGGATCGTCGTAGCCTGACTGTTTGGTCAACAGATAATGGGCCAGACGTCCCAACACCTGTAACCGATGGCAAGTATTTCTATATTGTTCGGGACAATGGCACTATGTGGTGTCTTGACGCAAAAACAGGGAACAAAATCTACGGACCTCAACGGTTGGCGTCAGCAACCTACAGTTCGTCACCCGTTCTTGCAGACGGAAAGCTCTATATCTCAAACGAAGATGGCCTAACAACCGTTGTAAAAGCTGGATCTGTTTTCCAGATCCTCTCTCAGAACTCTCTAGAAGGCTACACTTTGAGTTCGCCTGCCATCTCAGACGGCCAGATCTTTATTCGAACTGCAGATAATCTGTGGGCGATCGGGAAACGTCGAAAAGATTAAATCAGAGAATCAGACTAGTTAGCAACGCACTAGTTACAATAATTGCAACACCGACCAACGGAAAAGCAACGATAAGCACAATAAACAATGTTAATAATGTGACAATAAAAGCCAGTGGGCCAAGAGGCCAGGCCAACGCAAGACCAAACTTTGTTAATAATTTAGCGTCAGTTTTTATAAAAGCTAAAACAAAACCAACAGAGTAAATAGTCGCTGCAATCAATTCCAGGGAAACGTACATTACAAACCACTACGCAAGTCTTCTTAACCAAAACAAATAACCCGACCATCCTGTGACCCAATAACAATACGGCCACCAGCAACAGCCGGCGAAGCAGATAACGCACTCCCTGTATCGAATTCCCAGAGCTTGCTGCCTTTCATTAAATCAAACACATAAAATCTTCCATCACTGGAACCTACGTAAACACGTCCGCCAGCAATCACAGGCGAAGAATCCACACGAGCCCGTGTCATGTACGTCCACTTAGACTCACCTGTTTGAGCATTAATGGCATGCACCATCCTGTCACGACCACCAACTACAATGATATTGTTTGCTAGCGCCGCTGAAGCATAGAAAGGAAAATGCCGATCTGGATGCTCGTAGCGCCAAGCAATTGTTTTCTGTTTCAGGTCGAGTGCAAGTACCTCGTTATTGAATGTTCCAAAGTACGCATAATCTCCTGCAAGCACCGGTGATGCACCAATGTTTGAACCAAATGGCACATTGAACATTTCCTTGCCGTCATCTAGTCGAATCGCACGAAAAATCTCATCGCAACCGGCTACATATACCAGGCCGTCCACAACTGCTGGGGTAGCATGCACATAACTTTCAGTTTCAAACTTCCATAACAACTCGCCACTCTTCGCCGATAGACAATAAAGCGTGGCATCATACGAGCCTATTAAAACGCGATTTCCTACCACAACAGGCGATGATTTTATTTCGCTTCCAGTTTTAAACGTCCACGCAACATCCCCAGTAGCGACATCAACAGCATGAAGAATACCCGTTAGATCTCCGATGTAAACGAGACCACTGCCTACTGCCGGAGACGACTCTCCAATTGCTTCGCCAGCAGTATATTCCCAAAGCTGTTTGCCATCCTCAAGGCTCAGTCCAATAAGCTGACCTGAACCAAGTCCAACAAACACACGCCCGTCAGCAATGGCAGCTGAAGACTCGATCAAGTCCTCTGACTCAAAGTCCCAAATCATTTTTAAGGACGAGGGCGGAGACAAGGGTGCCACTCCTGTCAGCGATGGATTCCCTCTAAATTGAGGCCAAGCATCGGTGTCTGCCGCTAATTGCTGGTCGAAGGGTTGCAGGGCAACAACAAACAATAAAACAATAAAAGAAACAAAAAATTTCACCAATATCCCTCTCAGTGTTTTCTATGTTCTTAATCTTTGTACATCCAGGCTCGTTCCTACCAAGCCAACTCGTAGATACTCCGTGCTCCGTGAACATCGAACGTGCGAGGATTAAATGTACCAGTCCACTGTGTAGCAGCATCAGCCGCTAACTCATTTAAATCATCAGGAGATACTCCACTTGCTTGTAACCCTAATGGAAATTCAGCACTCTTTGCAAAACGGGAAAGCGTTTCTGGCAGATCAGGATCTAATTCTTTGTACCGTAATGCAGTCCCATTAGAATCGCTCGCATTCCACTGGACAACATGTCGTAGTAATAAGCCAATGGCAACTCCATGCACAGTTCCGTAACGAGCTGTTAGTGGATTCGCGCAAGCATGGGTAGCACCAAGCATTGAATGCTCTATGGCAGACCCTGAAAAATGGGCACCCAGAAGCATTCCAGTACGTGCTGAAATGTCATCAGGAACTTCTAAAACACGCTCATAATTCTCACTTAATAGTCGCCAAGCTTCCCGGGACAAAAGAGCAGACAGTGGTGTTCGACACGTTGTAACCCAAGTTTCAACAGCATGAGAGATAGCGTCGTAACCTGAAGCTGCAGTTGCCTGTTTCGGCTGAGTAAAAGTCAGCTCAGGGTCAAGAACAGCAACATTAAAAGTGAGCTTGAGATCGCCACACGCCATTTTGGCATGTGTGTGGGAATCTGAAATTAATGTATATGATTGTGCTTCGCTACCTGTACCTGCTGTAGTAGGAACGCCAATCATAGGCAACAATGGCTTTTCAACCTTGCCATAACCTCGATAGTCAGACATGGTGCCGCCATTGTTCAAAACGATATTGATACCTTTGGCGCAATCCATTGAACTGCCACCACCTAGCCCTATCACGCTATCAATACCTAGTGGCTCTGCAAATGATCGGCCAGCCTCAACCATAGCCGAATCAGGGTTCTGAGAAAAATTGCTAAATACTTCCACTGAAAGACCAAAAGTCCTCAGATCTCTACATGCTTGGTCAACATATGGAGTAGTCAACATATCCCGATCTGAAACCAGTAAGACGCGGGTAAATCCCAGATCACGGGATATTTCACCAAGTTTCTTGAACTTGCCAGAACCGAAAAAAAGAGTTTGCTTCATTACAGTTTTAGTAAACACAAAATACTAACAGTAAATTGTGACAGAGATTTTACAAAGAAAGAAGCTAGAATCTCATCAATGGGTGAAATAAAAGCCATTGTCGTAAGGGAATTTGGTGGGCCTGAAGTACTTAAATTAGAGAATATCTCCGAATCAAAACCAGGGCCAGGCCAGGTGCTTGTGGAAATACATGCAGTTGGAGTGAACCCAGTAGATACGTACATCAGAAGTGGCACCTATGCCATTAAACCAGAATTGCCTTATACGCCAGGAAGCGATCTCAGCGGCATCGTTAAAAGCGTAGGCAAAAATGTTACAGCCTTGAAACCTGGTGATCGCGTGTATTCAGATGGGGTTGACCCTGGTTCTGGAGCCTACGCGCAGATTGCAACTTGGCAAGCTTCGCATCTGTATCCGTTACCTGACCAGGTGTCTTTCGCTCAAGGAGCAGCCCTAGGAATACCTTACGCAACTGCCTGGCGTGCTCTGTTTAATCGTGCATGTGCGAAGGCTGGCGAAACAATCCTCATTCACGGCGCGAGCGGTGGCGTCGGTGTAGCAGCTGTGCAACTTGCTAAAGCTCACAAACTCAAGATTATTGGCACTGCTGGTACCGACGAAGGTCGGAATCTAATCCTTGCACAAGGGGCACATTTTTCACTAAATCACAACTCCCCAGATTACGCGTCTGAACTCAACACGCTAACGGATGGTAAGGGTGTTGATATTGTGCTCGAGATGCTTGCTAACGTAAACCTGGACCGTGACCTTGATTTTTTAACGACATACGGTCGTGTCGTCATAATAGGTAATCGTGGACGTACTGAAATTGACCCCCGCAAAGCAATGGTCAAAGATGCGACAATTCTTGGAATGACCTTATTTAATACAACACCAGACGAACTTGCTAGTATCCACACAGACCTTATCTCTGGACTGCAAACCGGTATTCTTCAGCCTGTCATCGCACGTGAACTTCCTCTTGCTGACGCGCGTCTAGCACACATACACCAATTAGAACCTGGTGCACACGGAAAAATAGTTTTGATTCCAATGTAAACGGGAGGTTATTGGGACTCGAGAAGTATCAGTTCTTCCTCGATGATTTCTGAGAAAATCTCGTACGGTTGGGCACCTACTACACGACGACCATTGATGAATACGGTTGGCGTTGAACTAACTCCGACATCACGCCCTTCAACAATACTTTTTTGAATTTTATCCTCGTATTTACCTGAACTAACACAAGTTGTAAATTGCAACTCATCAAGCAGAAGTGCATTAGCATGTTGAAAAACCCCGTCGTGTTTGATTGATTCCTGATCGGCAAACAAGCGGTCATGATATTCCCAGTACTTACCTTGTTCGCCAGCACAATGTGCCGCTGCCGCAGCTTCCTTAGCTTTGTGATGGATTTGCAAAAGCGGAAAGTCTTTCCAGATTAAACGCACAGAATTACTATAATCCTTTAATAACATTGCAAGAGTGGGAGTAACGCGCGCACAAAATGGACACTGAAAATCAGAAAACTCAATTATCGTAACTGCAGCTGATACATTTCCGCGTATTGGATCTTGTGGATCAATATTTATCTGAGAACGCGGTGGTTCAAGCGATACTTGCACTGAACTGTTCTTACGTAGATCAGCCACCAACCTGTCATAAGCAACAAGACGAGTCTGTTGATCAAGAAACTTACGAATCGCACTTTCCATCTCATTCAATGACTGCCCCTGAAATTCCTCTTTGTTTTGTTCGTAAAACTCAAGGACATCTTTTTCTATGACCGGATCGATACGTTTTTCTAATTCCTCTGCAAGGAAGTCGTCTGTGCTGACGCCCTTGTTATGTGCTGCGTCGGCAATCAGTGCTCTGGCAATTAAATTGTCGAGCGCCTTTCGTCTCCCAGTATAAAGTGACTGCCACGTACGACTATGATCGCTAGGATCGCTTTTTTTCCAAGCGGCATCAACATCCTCAAGTGTAATAACATACTCACCGACACGCCCGACCTCTTGGCCTGGCAGTTCCTGACACCAAACTGTGGCTACGGAAAAAAGAAAGCCCGCACAAATACTACTCAGAATTCTTTTCATTGAAATCTCACACCTGAGTGTAACGCTGTACCTCTGGGGTCTCTTGAATTAAATCAGTCATTTTCTTTAGTGGTTCTGTGACGTGACGTGCGCCAAGATGCTTGTCAAGGGTCTCGTCAGATTCCCAACGCTCAACAAAACAAAAGCTCCTGGGGTCTTTTGAATTAAGGAGCAGATCATATTGGTAACAACCTGGTTCTTGAAGCGTGGGTGCAACTAGCGTTTGAAGTAATTCTCGTAGTTCGTCTTCTTTGCCTTCTTTCGCCATAAATTGTGCAACTACATATACATTTGTTGACAAGATAAAACCTCCAGATCTAAACAATGATCGATCGCGAGAGACTACTGTACCAAAACAATATTGAAGTCTACTGTGGAAAAAATATGCGAAGGCCAACACGAAAAGTTCTTGGCCAACCAATCATTCTGATTCTTGTTCGACCAACGTCGTAATCCTTGTTAAACAAATTCTCTACACCAGTAAACAAGTGTACGCCTCGACTAAGAGCCTGGCTTCCAGACACATCAACAACCGAAAAGCTGTTGAGTTTGAAAGCATTCAGATCGTCATCGTATTGGTCACTAATGAAACGTATTTGTACAGACCCTGTAAACGATCGTGGATCAACGTACGTAATTGCCGTGCCCAGTTGATAAATCGGCACCTGCGGAACTCTATTCCCTGTTAATACAGACTGTGTAGCTTTGTGAAGAAAATTTGAACGGGTTAGCACCATGAGTGCCCCCACCGTCCAACGGGGATGTGGACGTATGTCAGCTTCAATCTCTAGACCTCGAGCCCTAACAATATCCGCATTCTGTCGTTGACGCGTAATTAAAGAAGGTGTCGATGTAAGCGTCACATTCGCAATTGCACCATAAAGTTTATTCCAAAATCCGGTCACTCTAGCTGAAGCCCTCGCAGCCTCAAAGAGTACGCTGGCTTCAAAACCATCCAGATGTTCCGGATCAAGATTTGAATTTGGATTCGTAACGACATTACCAACTCGAAATCCACGATGAAGCTCATTTAACGTTGGGGTTCGGTGAGATCGGTACACAGACCCCTGCAGTCCAATCAAATCAGTGAGACGCACAGCCGCTGAAACACGAGGACTGAAAAAAACAGAGGTGTGTGTAGATAGGGTTGAATCACGTGGATTAGATTTCCAAAAATCTGCCCGCGTACCAAACATAAGGGTAACGTCCTTAGATGGACTAAACCCTAAACGAACAAAACCAGAACCACTAGTCTCCGTTCCACCGCTGAAAAAAGGCCCGATGGGAACACCACTCCATGTGTAAGAAGTCCGCTTAATTGTCGACTGAGTGTAAGTTGCTTCAATGCCAGTTAATAACACATAGGAATCCCAACCACGTGTCCACTGCGTTGAAATGTTTGAGAAAGTACTGGGAATAGTTTGTTTCCGTACAAGTCGCTCGGACATCCGATTACTTGAAACAGCTGTAAACGTTTGATAATAGGACTGTTGTCCTCTACTGAGACGTACTTGTAAAGCTCCACCACCTACTGAACCTGCAACCTCACCAGATAACTGCTTCCACTCTGTGTCATTAACTTGTAGTGGCGTACCATTACCTCGTACTTCGTTATAAAGACTGAAACGCGCACTAGCTCTCCAAAGACCAGCGTTATAACCACCTGCTATAAAACCAGTGCCGTGCTTGCTGCTGGCTTTTCGGTCAATTGGACCACGGACCTCTGGAGCAATAGTAAATACTCTCCCGTTACGACCCCACTCAACCGCGCCGGTACTATGCCACCCGTGATGCTGAATTCCAGCATATGTTGATATCCTCGAAGATTCGTGTGAACCTCCATCGATAGTTGCTCGAACTCTTGTACGGCTCGGCTGAAACGTTAACACCTGGATTACTCCTCCGAGCGCATCAGCTCCGTAGAGATCTCCTGCTGCCCCCCGCACAACTTCGACCCGTTCAACCGAAGCTAGTGGCACACGATTCCAATACACCCAACTACCAAAGACATCATTCAATGGAAGTCCGTCAACAAGCACACGCGTTCGACTGGCGCCTGATCCAGAAACCCCTCGAAGTGTTACGCCTTGTGTTGTTGGATTTGCAACCCTTGACGACGATCGACGAAACAGACTGAATCCAGGCGTATGGCGAAGCCGATCATCAAGTGCACCTGCAGCAGAATTAAGAAGCTCTGCAGAGGTTAACACTACGGTACTAGCCGCAGTTGCTAGGCGCTGCTCCCCGCGTGAAGCTGTTACAGTGACTGTGTCTGTAAAAGGAGCAGGCTGGAGCACAATGCGTAAGAGTGGTGTCCCAATCGAAACGTGACGAACCACTTCAGCAAAACCTTCCGCAACAACACGGACCTCTAACTCTATATCCTGAATTTTTGAAAAACTAAATCTTCCTCTACTGTTTGTGATTAAAGTGGATACAGTATCGCCAGATGAAATAGTAACGACAGCTTCTGGCACCGGAGCTCCAGATGAATCCACGACACTCCCCATCAGGAGCAACTCTGCATACACTGGCACTGCCATTCCAGCAACTACTATAAATATTGCAAAGTCGCGTCGCAAAAAAGTTCTCTCCCCCTTTAATATTTCAGAAAATCAAATAATTCCTGTTTGTCAAAAATAACTCAAGGATGAATCTCAATTTTTTTTGAAAGTTCTTTTTGAATACAAGGATATAGCTTGTTAAGCTGACCAGATGCGTTCTTTATTGATAGCCATCTTAGTTGCTGGAACAGGATTGTCTCTGACGTCACAAGATGCGGTTTTTCGCTCAAACACCCAAACTGTACCTGTCTTTGCAACAGTTATAGATGCAGACAGACGACTTGTGCCGTCTCTTGATAAAAATGCGTTCACAATTTTAGATAATGGTAAACCTCAAGAAATAACTTTCTTCCTTAATGAAATTCAGCCATTTACCGCAGTCATTATGCTCGATACGAGCCTTAGCATGACAGCAAACATTGGTCGTCTCAGAGCTGCAGCCGAACAATTTCTTATCCGGATGCTTCCTGAAGACAAAGGTCAAGTTGGTGCTTTTAACGACAAAATTCAGTTCAGTGGAGAATTTACATCAGATCGAGATGAGCTAATTGGTGCGCTGGAAGAATTGCAATTTGGGAATCCGACAAAACTCTACGACGCCATTGCAGAAAGTATGGACCGCCTTAAGAATGTAGATAGCCGGAAGGTTGTGCTCGTATTCACTGATGGAGATGATACGGCAAGTAAAACTAGTATGAACAATATTCTGAATCGCGCCAAACTCGAAGAGGTGATGGTTTACGCGATTGGACTCGAAGTAGAGTACTTCAACGGTGTGCAACAGGTTCGTTCACGCCCGGATAGAAACCTTCAAAAACTCTCTCAAGAAACTGGCGGTGGCTATTTCGAACTACAGAAAACAGATGACCTCGGCCCGACATTCCGACGCGTAGTACAGGAATTGCACAGCCAGTACACGCTTGGTTTTACAGCATCGGTCTTAGATAATAAAGAGCATGAAATAGAAGTGCTCATAAATAAAGCTGGGCTGACTGCTCGAGCACGAAAGTCTTATATTGCATCTTTAAAAACCCTGACTAGCACGCCATAACTGAGATTTTCTGAATGATTTTGCAATGTCACAATTAACCGAACAGGAATTCCGTATTAAGTCAGATGACGCCCTTAGACAAGCACAACAAGCGCTGCTTCCCTTAGCTGACTTAAATGATTTTGAAGTTGAACTGCAAAACGGTGTACTGCAAATCCTCTTTGAAGAGCCTGCCGAAACGAAGTTTGTTGTAAGTCCAAATGCGCCAGTGCGCCAGATCTGGGTATCTGCACAAGCTCGTAGCTACAAATTACCATGGTCATCAGAAGCAAAAACTTTTGTTTTAGATGGAGAACCTCTCCAGACGCTCTTAGATCGACTGGCCAAATTACAGTGCTCACAAGCAGAACCCAACGTCTAAACTTCGTGAGTCTAATCTTTACTGACCAAGAGGGTTCGGTTACCATCGATTGTCACTCTGGTAAGTTTAAGATGGCATATAAAACGTCTGAGCGCCGGTATCGTCTAGGGGTCAGGACACGTGGTTCTCAGCCACGGGACCGGGGTTCGAATCCCCGTACCGGTACCAACCTGGTGTAAGTAACCCAATTGAACACTGACAATTGACGTATAAATATCAAAAACCACATTCCGCTAAACAGACGATTTTAAGATGGTTTGCAATTGCTATTCTGTTGGTCCTCACTGGTGCTGCTGGAACATGGATTTGGTCTGGGCAGCTGGAAGGACCAGCCATACAGGTTAAACAACCTGAACAATTTATCGGTCAACAAACACAACTAGAAGTAATACTTGATACACCAGCTGGAAACTTCTCTCGCATTAATATTGTTCTTGAGCAGGACGGGAAAACACTCCCAGTGTTTACTCTTGAAGATCTCACAGACGCAGAAATTTCACAAAGTACACCTAATCAAATCTCTATAATCCGTCAGATTGGCAGTCGCGTAATTCCAGATCTTTTGTCTGGGCAAGCACGTCTCATTGTGCAAGCTTCAAGACCGACTTTATACGGACTACGCGAAGCTGAGTCGACGTTGACACGTGAACTTACTGTCCGCCTGGAACCGCCAAACCTCTGGGGACTCTCAAAGCTTCACTATATAAATCACGGAGGATCAGAACTTGCAATTTATCGTGTAACTCCAAATGACACTGAGTCAGGAGTGCAAGTTGGTAATAGGCGGTTTCCCAGTTTTCCAGCATCTAGTGTCGGAATTACAGACGACCCAACTGCACGAATTGCCTTGTTTACTCTTTCATTTGATTTTGATCTAAACACACCAATCAACTTGTACGCTCGTGACCCAGCAGGCAATGAAGTGCTCACACCCCTGGGCCATCGTGCTTTTCCAAAATCCTTTGCAAATAGTCAAATAACAATCAACGAGCGCTTTCTTCAACGAGTTATCCCAGCTATTGTTTCCAGGACACCAGACCTGCAAGTTCCAGCAGACAATTTACTGGCAGCGTACCTCAGCATCAATAGAGACCTAAGGAAAAGTAATAACAATACAATCGCAGCACTGGCAAAAAAGAGCGCTCAGAAAATGCTCTGGACTGGACCGTTCCAACAACTCGGAAACTCACAAGTTGAGTCACGCTTTGCTGACCATCGAACTTATATATATAACGGACAGGAAGTTGATCAACAAGTACACTTGGGGTTTGATCTTGCAGTCACCGCCAATGTGCCTGTTCTTGCTGCACAACATGGAACAGTCCTGTTTTCTGGATATCTCGGTATTTACGGAAATTGTGTCATTCTTGACCATGGGCTAGGCGTACAGTCCCTCTATGGACACCTTTCGACACTAGAGGTGTCACCAGGCTTATTGGTTAAAAAAGGCCAGAAACTCGGCCGAAGTGGCATGACAGGCCTCGCTGGAGGAGACCATCTTCACTTTACGATGCTCGTGGACGGTATCCCGGTCAATCCCTTGGAATGGTGGGATCAAAAGTGGATGAATGATCGCATTTTTCTTAAAATCAGAAATGCTGGTGGTCTGCCACCAATAGAACATTGAGATATAACCAGGTGTATAAAGGTTATGGTATTTGTGATTAAATTACTTGTTTGAGCGTATCTACTTACATCGTCAGTCATAAGCTCGTTAGCCGTATCAGGAGAAATGGAATGTCACCACGTTCGTTAAAAGAATTCATAGTAACGGGAGTCGTCTTAACGATGACCGTTGTGGGCTGTGGGGGTGGTAGTGAAGAATCAACCACTCTAACAGAAACAGCTGCACCCACTGCAGCACCGATCGACCCAGCAACTGTAGGTAACATTACAGGAACCATTACACTTGAGGGCTTAGCACCAGATGCTGAGCTAATTCGAATGGCCGCTGACCCTGTGTGTGTGCGCGAGGGTAAAGGTGGAATGACCGAGACATTTATTGTAGGTGAAGACGGATCACTGCAAAACGTATTTGTCTACGTAAAGAGTGGACTTGGTGATCGCAGATTCCAGCCACCATCAGATCCGGTTCTACTAGATCAGAGTGGATGCCAATACTCTCCTCATGTATTTGGCATTCAAGTAGGTCAACCATTTGAAGTACGCAATAGCGACCCAACACTACACAATATTCATGCTCTTCCTGAAAAGAATCAGGAGTTCAATACCGGACAACCTATCGAGGGGATGGTTTTTAAGCATACTTTTAGCACAGAAGAAGTAATGGTGCCTCTAAAGTGTGATGTTCATGGTTGGATGAATGCGTATGCCGGTGTGTTATCTCACCCATTCTTTGCCGTTAGTGGATCGGGCGGTACGTTTGACCTCTCTGGACTCCCACCAGGCACATATGAAATTGAAGCCTGGCATGAACAATTAGGTCCGATGACACAGAGCGTAACAATTGGCGAGCAAGAAACTGCGGAGATTAATTTTACGTTCCAGATGACGTCCTAACGATCCTGGGCATGTGGGTCACATCTCATAGTCGCGCTTGCGAAAATAGATGTGACCCACAATCACAACCTGCTAACAACAGTTCCCATGCTATTGCACTTGTTTTCGGTCCTGGTTGCACTGTCCACTCTAGTACTGATCTTTGCTGGTGGCTTAGTAACCAGTACAGGATCAGGACTCGCCGTTCCAGACTGGCCGAACACATACGGTTGGTTTATGTTTGCCTTTCCACTCGAAAAGATGGTGGGAGGGATTTTCTATGAGCACGGGCACCGTTTGATTGCCAGCACAGTAGGTATCCTGACTGTAATTTTAGTTATATGGTTGTGGCGCTCGGAAACACGACCGTGGGTACGGCGACTATCTTACATAGCACTGGCAACAGTAGTTACACAAGGGATTCTCGGTGGCATTACAGTGCTCTGGCTTCTACCAGATCCAATCTCTATCTCGCACGCTGGGCTAGCACAAATATTTTTCTGTCTCACAATTACAATTGCTCTCGTCACCTCTCGGGGCTGGAAAGATGCTTATCGTAGTTCAGTTGAAACAAAAACATCAATAGACAATACTTTGCGACAACTTGCATGTATTACTACTAGCATTATCTATTTACAAATTCTTATTGGCGCTACAATGCGTCACACTGACGCTGGACTAGCTATTCCTGATTTTCCCTTGTCATTCGGACATCTATTGCCTCCTCATTGGGATGCTGGCATCGCAGTACATTTTGCACACAGGGTTGGGGCTCTAATTGTGACACTGTTGATTATTAGCACCACTGGACATGTGTTGTACCACTATAAAAATAATGCCGAACTCAGGCGACCCGCCATACTGCTGCTGCTGCTGCTTGGTGTACAAGTTACGCTTGGGGCTTATGTGATTTGGACTTCAAAACAGTTCATTATCAACTCTGCACACGTTGTAAGTGGAGCAATGGTACTTGGCACATCACTCGTGTTAACACTCAGAGCACATCGAGATAGATTCTCAATTGGGAAAAGAAGTAAAACCTACAAAGAACGAAATCCCGCTGGAGCACTAGCGTGAGACTAGTGAAAGCTAACATAGCATCATTGCTCACAATAAAGCTTGAAAGAGTCCTTACACCAAAGCGTGTTGCCTAGATGCGTCCATTAGATCTCCTTTTACTCACAAAACCACGCCTAAATCTATTAGTACTGTTAACCACGTTGGTAGGTATGCACCTTGCTACACCAGACGGAGTTCCAATTGCGAACCTGCTACATACCCTACTAGGAACTGCTTTTGTCGCTGGAGGCGCCGCAGCACTAAATCAGGTTTTGGAACGGGACACAGATGGCTTAATGCATCGTACGCGGACAAGACCTCTACCAGATGGCCGCCTCAAGACACCTGCAAGCATGGGTTTTGGCTTGTTACTATCTTTTATTGGTTTGCTCGAATTGTTGTGGGCCGTTAACGTGATCGCAGCAACCGTAGCCGGCATCACGCTGGTTAGTTACCTTTTGTTATATACACCATTAAAGCAACGCACGTGGTTATCCACAATGGTTGGGGCATTCCCGGGAGCTCTTCCTCCTGTCATTGGTTGGTCGGCAGTAACTGGAGATATTGCTTTGCCAGCAATAGCATTGTTTGGCATTGTATTCATGTGGCAGATTCCGCATTTTTTTGCAATCGCTTGGATACATCGTGAGGACTACGCTCGTGCTGATATTCCTCTGTTGCCAGTGCTAGAACCTGATGGGCGAAGTACCGGTCGCCAAGCGTATATCTACACTGCCTTACTACTTCCGGTAAGCTTGACTCCGGTGCTCACAGGTCTTGGTAGTTCATACTATGTCATCGTAGCTGTTGCCCTTGGAGTTGCCTTGCTAGCACTTAGTATCCGCTTTGCAAAACGATTATCAATAGAGACAGCCCACCATCTATTTCTCGCATCAATTATCTATTTACCACTCCTGTGGAGCGCACTAGTCATAGATCATCTATGGCTATCATAAATAACAAACTAGGAGCAAAAAATATTGTTTGAAATCACCGACCTTCCAGCTGTCAATGCAACGTTGAATACCTTGGCCACATTATTCCTTGTGCTTGGCTATATACAAATCAAGCGAGGGAACTGGCAAATACACAAGCGTCTCATGCTTTGCGCAATGACAACGTCGGCTATCTTTCTCATTTCGTATCTTATCTATCACTTCAATATTGGATCGAAACCATTCACTGGTGTAGGAATCGTACGCATTGTCTATTTTGTTATCCTCATTAGCCATGTCGTACTTGCAGTAACGATTCTTCCACTTGCTTTAATCACAGTAGCTCGTGGACTTCGTGGGCAAAACGATCGCCATCGACGCATAGCTCGCGTGACTCTTCCACTCTGGCTGTATGTTTCTGTTACCGGTGTTGTCGTTTATCTGATGCTATATCAGCTGTATTAAATAGGCGTAGTTATCAATTGAGACAAATAGAGATATCTCTATGGCCTGCAATTATATTTCTCGTCATACTTTAATAAGAACGCTTGGTGTAAAATCCCACAGAGAATTAGTATGCGCATAATCTATTTCTTTACAGTATTGTTGACACTTAATCTATTCCTCTTACCTGAGCATGCGTTTGCCCAACGCTTTATTGCTATTCGTGGAAAAGTGCAAGACCCGCTTGGCCGTCCTGTCAGTGGAGCATCTGTAGAAGCTGAAAAACCATCAGATCGTCGTCGAACTTGGACAGCTACGACTGATGAAAAAGGATGGTTTGGTATGGTGGGGTTATCTCAGGGTCGATGGACTTTTATCATTGAAGCACCAGGCTTTGAAAAAAAAGAAGAAAGAATTTACGTGCGGATGACGTCATTTAGTCCTTCGTTCAACTTCATGCTCAGCCCTATGAAAGTCTCACTTGCTGATGCGCTGACAAAACAAATTCGTGACGACCTTAGTACCGCAAATGCGCTTCGAGATTCCGGACAATTCGATGGCGCAATTACCGCATATGAAAAAATTGTATCTGAAAATCCTCGATTAACCATGGTTGGCCTAGCTATAGCTGATACCTATCGCCAGAAAGCTGCCAAACAGGATAATCTGGAAGGAAGAATACCGATTTATAATCGTGCCATCGATTTTTATTCGAAGATACTGAAGGCTGAACCTAGCAACCGTCGTACTAGGATTGAATTAGCCTTTACCCACCTGCAAAAAGCAGAATTGCTTCAGCAACTATCTGATATTACCTCTGACAACTAAACCAGTATATTAAAGACTGAAAGTTATGAAGTCAGTGGCTCTTAGATTCGATCTGTTTTAGTGCATCCTCAATTAATCGTTCATTGTCATCTTTCGAGAGGCTTCGGCCAATAACCTTCGACGCAATTGATAGAGACAGATCAACTGTTTCTTGTCTAATCTGCTGCAGTGCTCTAGCAGTCTCAAGTTCAATCTGTCGTTCCGCATTCTTGACTAGCGTGGCAGATTCCTCACGGGCTTGCTCTTTTAGCTCCTCGCGTAAACGTTCACCTGCCAAACGTCCTTTTGACACGATGGCATCTGCCTCAACTCGCGCACTGTCAAGAATCTTCGCTGCTTCACTATTAATACGCTCTAATTCAACCCTCGCTTGATCAGCCTTATCGAGCGAGTCTTTAATTAAGTTTTGTCGCCGATCAAGCGCTTGGAGAAGCGGTCTCCAGGCAAACTTTGTGAGAAGCGATACGAGTATGAGAAACGTTAGGATTGTCCAAATAAACAATCCTGGATCAACTTGGACGAGTGGGTTATCCATCGTCTGTCCTCTCGTGCATGAATACAATCAGCACTTACGCTACGGATATTGCTACTTGAGCAATACCACCAGTAATACAAACACTTCAGCCAGAATAGCCACACCTTCTAACAGGAAAAGAGGCAACATAACAGCACCGCTGATCTCTGAAGCAGCACTAGGTTGACGCGCAATACCTTCAGCTACTGCTGCCGTAAATCTACCAATACCAAGCCCCGCGCCAATCACAATCAAGCCTAAGCCTACGGCAGCCCCAAAATAATGAATAGTTTCCATGCTTCTCTCCTCTATGATTCTTGTCTCAGTGATGAACGTGAATAGCCATGCCAATAAAAACGGCCGTCAGAAGTGTAAATACATAGGCCTGTACTAAGACCACAATGATCTCAAGTGCATTAATACTCACTGCCAAAGGAACCGCAAAGGCTACGCCGACGCCGATTCCAGCAAGTGCAGTTCCAAACATTTCCGTAAATAAGAATACAAAGGACAGGATCGCGAGAATCGCAATGTGCCCGCCAGCCATATTGGCTGCAAGTCGCATCGTGAGCGCGAAAGGCCGCACAAGTAGCCCCATCAGTTCAATCGGAATCAGCAGGATATAGATCGGCCAAGCGAGGCCATGCGGTACGAGATTCTTCCAGTGTTGGATAAATCCATGTGCCTTCGACCCTGCAAAAATAATGGTGGCAAAAACTATTGTAGCGAGTCCAGCTGTAACGTTGAAGTTTGCTGTTGTTGTCGTGCCACCATGCAACACTTGCTTCAAGAAAGAATCCTGACTAGTGTGCAGTACGTAATGGTCAAGCAAACCAAGTACTTCAAAGATTGGAATGAGACCTATGGCATTAGCACATACGATAAAAACAAAAAAAGTCAGCACTAACGGTGTCCACGTTTGAAGCCACTTTGAACCAAAGTTAGGCAACGCAATAGAGTCACGTACAAACTCCACAAGGAACTCAAGACCACCATTGGCCGTGCCTGATGGCACAAGGCGCTCCTGTCGTAGATAAGCTTGCACAATCCAAGTCACTGTAGCGAACACAATAACTGCCACAAGCCAAAGCATAAAAACGTGTTTGGTAACAGAAAAATCAATGCCAAAGATTGTTGGCAAATGAATTAGCGGATGGTCCAAAGGACTGTTAGCCACGTGTTCGATAATGACTTCGCCCGCATTGAATCCCTCGGACGCGTGACTATCTGCTTCACCGGCATGCTCCTGTGCATGCTGCTGAAGCTTCTCTGTGTAATTATGACCGCGTAAACCAAACATGCTTATTGTTTGCAGTAAACTAGTTAGGTGACTTTGATATTGTTATCAACAAGGCGTTTCAACATATATGCTTCAGTTATAAACACCGCAATAAAAGAACTCGTGAAACCTATTACAAATGGCATGGTACTTAACTGCAACAAGCTCAACATCCCTGTCACGTAAATACCAAAAAAAACCATTTTACTCGCAAATGCCTTCACCCTAAAGGCTGTGAAGTGATTGAGATCTTTACGATAAGCTCGCTTCGTGAGGACCCAGTCCACATTCCAAGCCAGCACAGGCCCTAGCATTCCACTAGCGCAAGCGAGAACAATTCCCCAACCGGAGGTTGCTGCTAGAATTGCAACTGTGGTGATGAAGCTGATAGCGGATATCCAGGCGTGTTTATGACAAGAACCAATCATCTATATGAATCTACTAGAAAAATTTCATTGATGCCAGACCGTTTTCGCAAGTTCGTAAAACCCAACTACCACTCCAGCGAGGAGTCCAACGAGGAACAACCAGGGAGAAGTCTGCATCCACTGATCAATTAAATACCCAATGCCTCCAAGCAAAAGGATAGCACCAATCAGCGTGTAACCGACCATCATCACTGGCCCCGATCGGCGAAGATTCTCTTGCAGGTACGTCAATGACCGTGCGAGCGAAAAACCGCGGTTGTCATCACGCATGTCATAGCAACTTCAGCTAAGTAACACCAGTCAATACTAACAAGCGCTAGGAGGCCAGGTCAAAGCCTTGAACAGCTTACGGTGACACACTAGTCGCCACAGAACCGAGTGCGCTTGCAGAAGTTTCTGCTAATTCAAAGAGCGGACCTGGGTATAAACCAAGGACAAGCGTGCCAACCATGGCTACAGCAATGGTTAACGCGAGGGCCGGCGTTGCTTGTGGCATTGACCCGACAGGTTCGTTCTTCAGCCACATATACACAACAACCCTGAGATAGTAGTACAACGACACCGCACTGTTCAGGACACCAATCAGAGCAAGACGATAAAACCCAGCGTCTATTGCTGCTCCAAACAGCCAGAATTTACCCATAAACCCAGCCGTCGGAGGAATGCCCCCCAGAGAAAGCATAAAGAGCAACATCGCAATCGCTACAAAAGGCCGTCGAAAATATAAACCGTTAAAATCGTGAAGGTTGTCACCAACCGCATCTTTCCGACGTAGAAAAATAATGACCGCAAAGGCACCTAGCTGCATAAGGGCATAAACAGACAAATAAACTAGCATCGCAGTAACGCCTCTGGAGGTCCCTGCAACAACGCCAATCAGGATATACCCAGCCTGCGCAATAGAGGAATAGGCTAGCATTCGCTTGATATTGTTCTGGGTAATAGCTGCGATATTTCCTACTACCATCGTTACAATCGCCAATACCTCAAATAACTGTTGCCAGTACATGGCGACTGAGGGCATCCCTTCCACGAAGATCCGTAACAACATCGCAAACGCAGCCGCCTTCGAACCAACAGACAAGAAAGCTGTAATTGGAGTTGGTGCACCCTCATATACGTCTGGCGCCCACATATG
>DDZV01000032.1:23753-34775 GCA_002346475.1 Acidobacteria bacterium UBA2999
TCTGGCGCCCACATATGAAATGGAACTGCAGCGATCTTAAAGCCTATCCCTGCTGTTACAAGTATGAGTGCAAGCGGTAAGAGTTGTTGGTTCTCACCTTCTCCCAAAGCTGTTGCAATAACATGAAGGTTTGTTGAGCCAGTGAGTCCGTACAGCAGTGACATGCCATAAAGCAAAATGCCCAACGAAAAAGCCCCGAGTAAAAAATACTTCACTGCGGCTTCATTGGATCGAGGATTTGGCTTTAAATAACCCGCAAGAATATAGAAGGCAACCGCCATCGTTTCTAATCCAATAAAAATAGTGATTAGTTCGATCCCGCTGGCTACAAACATCATGCCGAGCGTGGCACTTAGTACCAGAAAACAATAAACACCAGCCGGTGCATCCTCAACAGTCAGGTAGGAGCCAGACATCATTAAGGTCAGTGCAGCAGCTCCAAGAAACAGTAGCTTAAAGAACATGCCGAAAGCATCGATTGACATCAGGCCACGAGCAATAGTTGTATCTGGATTGCCAATCATTACAACACTGAACGCTGTTACTGCCACAACACCTACAGACAAACTAATCATCTTGCCACGCTGTTCGCGAGGCACATAAAGATCTGCCAGCAACACCACCATAGCTCCGATTGCCAACACAATCTCAGGGATGATGTAAAAGAAATCTAAGGCAGATACGCCTGGTGGCAGCGTCAATGCTGGCCTCCCGTTGTAGGCACTGCTACCAATGGCGTCGTATCTGTGACACATGGTGCTACAGCAAAGCTTGGAGTCGCCACCTGTGCCTGTACAGTCACGACAGAATCTGACTGTCGAGTTTGATTAACCAACACGAGATTCTCTGAACCACAAGAAGCCAGTTCCCCTTGATTGCTGTACTCGGGACTAACACGAGATATCACCCGTGACACAGAGGTATCCAGCCTGTCAAGAAATGGTTTTGGATAGAGGCCAATCCAAAAAGCAAGAATGAGAAGTGGCACAAAAAGCGAAATCTCTCTTAAGTTAAGATCTAATAGCCCCTCATTTTTGGGGTTATTAATTTTTCCAAACATCGTACGTTGGTACAGCCACAGCATGTAAGCAGCACCCAGTACAATTCCAGCTGCAGCAACACCAGCCCAAAGCTTGTTGACTGCGAAAAGCCCTTGCAAGATAAGCAGTTCCCCAATAAAACCATTTAACGTAGGAAGGCCAATTGATGACATCGTCATCACCAGAAAAATAGCTGCGTACACTGGCATCACTTTCGATAACCCTCCATACTCGGAGATCTCCCTAGTGTGACGACGTTCATAAACAAGCCCAACCAGCAAGAATAATGCACCTGTTGAAATCCCATGATTGAGTTGCTGCACAATGCTTCCAGTAATTCCAACAGGATTTAGTGCAAACATGCCTAGCATGACCATAGCCATATGGCTGACGCTAGAATAGGCAACAAGCCTCTTCCAATCCTGCTGCGCCATTGCAACGAGTGCACCATAGATCACTCCAATGATCGACAATATGGCCAACATCGGTACAAACTCACGGCTAGCCTCAGGTAAGATTGGCAGGCTAAAACGAATGAACCCATAGGTACCCATTTTCAATAGCACAGCTGCCAAAATTACTGACCCGGCCGTTGGTGCATCCGTATGCGCATCAGGTAGCCATGTATGGAAGGGAAACATTGGGACCTTAATCGCAAAACCAAGAAAGAACGCTAGGAAGACCCACCACTGCAGATCTACAGGAAACCCATGCTCCTGGAAGCGAGTAATATCAAAAGTGTAAACACCTGGATTGGCGGCTTCAAAGCTGAAATATAAAGCCAGAATCCCAAGCAACATGACTACACTGCCTACAAGCGTATAAAGAAAGAATTTAATCGCTGAGTAGAGACGATTGGAACTGCCCCAAATCCCAATAAGAAAATACATTGGGACTAGCATCACTTCCCAGAATAAGAAAAACAGCAAGAAGTCGAGTGCCATAAAAGCACCCATCATTCCTGTCTGTAGAACCAATAAGAAAATGTAGTACTCCTTGACCCTCTCGGTAATGGCTGTCCAAGAAGAAAGGATTGCAATAAACCCCATCAACGTCGTGAGCAGTAGCAACAGCACACTAAAGCCGTCAACCCCTAGAAAGTAGTCAGCGCCAATAGATGGAATCCAAGGAAGCCTCTCCACGAACTGGTACTCAGGGTTCTGTGGGTTGTACCAGAACCAAAGTGGCACTGATACGAGAAATCCTGTGGCCGCGACAATGTTCGCGATCCACTTGATTGTCTCTTCACGATGCTTATTCACAAACAAGAGGAGCACCGCCCCAGCCAACGGGGTGAATAATATTAAGGACAACAGTGGGAAATTAGCGGTGTTTGACATAGACGATTATCAACTCAATATTCGTTGTTCAAGATTGACAAGAACCGCTCGCCATCGAACCTACGACACGGCGATCACAGCCCAAAACTCGCTTACCGTACAAAAAGATAAACCGTAACAAACGTAAATACTCCAAAAAGCATTAGCAAAGCATAATTCTGAATTAAACCAGTTTGTACTCTTCTAAAAATATGACTCGACTCTTCTATTATTCTTCCAACGGTATTAACCGCACCATCAACAATCGTCTTATCAGCTAACCCCGAAACCCAGGATGTGAGCTTTGTAATTGCGCCCGTACCATTGACAGCCCCGTCGACTACAGTCCGATCGACAGCCCATAAGTTACGTGCACTAGCCATCGTGCCACGAATTACTGTCCGACCATATGCTTCGTCAACGTAATACTTATTCGTAAGCACTCGATGAATATTTTTAAACCTCTGTGCGAGTTGCGTAGAGACTTGGGGTTGCTTCACGTACCACCGGTACGCGAAAAAAATTCCAAGTACGCCAATGCCAACAGAAAAAAGCATCAGGCCTATTTCTGCAGTATGTGAAATATGATGAGCACCAGAACTGTCACCGTGATCACCGGCAGCAACTTCGTGGCCTTCAGCAAGTCCATGTAATTCACTGCTGCCGCTATGCTCAACTACTGTTGCTGTTGAAAAGCTTGGCTCAAGAAAACTGCCGATGGCATTATTGCCACCCAAAACAGCCGGTACGCCAACTAAACCAGCAACAACAGCACCAACAGCTAGTGCCATTAACGGTATAGTCATGGCTCTTGGCGACTCGTGTGGACCGCTCCATTTACCATGCCCGTGTCCAGCTGAATCCTCTTCGTGACTTTTCTGATCAGCACTAGCACCATCTTCATATGCTGGCTTTGTCCACTCTGGGCCACGATAAGCACCGTAGAAAGTCAAAGAAATTAGTCTGAACATATAGAACGCTGTCATCAGAGCAGTAAGAACAGCGACAACCCAAAGTGCTTTATTGCTAAGAAACGCTTCAAGCAGGATCTCATCCTTACTAAAGAACCCTGCCAACGGCGGGATACCAGCAATCGCTAGCGAGCCGATTAACATCGTTAGGTAAGTGATCGGCAAGTACTTCTTTAGCCCACCCATCTTGTTCATGTCTTGTTCGCCAGCCATTGCATGGATTACAGACCCGCTACCTAAGAACAAAAGGGCCTTGAAGAAAGCATGGGTCATGAGGTGGAATATGCCAACAGCAAATGCACCTAGACCCATCGCCGTAAACATGTAGCCGAGCTGAGAAACAGTAGAGTAAGCAAGTACGCGCTTAATATCATTTTGGACTAAGCCAATTGAAGCAGCGACCACTGCTGTAAGAATTCCAACTACTGCAATAACTTCCATGATGATTGGGGCGTGCGAAAAAAGAACGGCATTCCGACCAACCATATATACCCCAGCAGTTACCATGGTAGCTGCATGGATCAGTGCCGACACCGGTGTTGGACCTTCCATCGCATCAGGCAGCCAAACATATAAGGGGATTTGAGCACTCTTAGCAGTAGCGCCGATAAACAATAAAAGGCAAATTAAAGAAACGGTTCCGAATTGAACCTCCACTGGCAAGGCTGCTGCCCGCTCAGCAATCACATTAAAATCAAGGCTCCCGAAGGTAACGAACGCCAAAAAAATACCAAGGATAAAACCCCAATCGCCAATACGATTCGTTATAAAAGCTTTTTTGCCAGCATCCGCAGCACTCTTCCGCTCATAGTAATAACCAATCAGCAAGTATGAGCAAAGACCGACTCCTTCCCAACCTACAAACATCACTAGGAAGTTGCTCCCTAGGACAAGGAGGAGCATGAAAAAACAGAACAGATTCAAATAGCAAAAAAACCGAGCATAGCCAGAAGGCGGCTCATCATGCATGTACGCAGAAGCGTACACGTGAATAAGGAATCCAATTCCAGTAACAACAAGAATCATAATTCCTGAGAGTGGATCAAGACGGAAACCCCAAGGCACTTCGAAAGTACCTATGCTGCCATCAGTTAGTTGTAACGGGAGACTCGGAAACCAAGGAGCCAGGATCACTTCGTGCATCCGTACCGACGGATGCAACTCCAGCAACTGCCAGAACGCGATCAGTGCCAGGACAAGGGCGCCAGCCATGGAGACACAAGCCACAGCAGCTGCTACAGACCGATTAAAATATCGAATTCCAAAGAGCCCGTTTACGGCAGCTCCAATGGCTGGCAACACGGGAATTAACCAGATTAGATCCATGATCTCTTATCAACAAAAAGGCTTACAAATATAACTACCACTTCAGCACATTCATTTCGTCAATATTGATGGTTTCCTTATTGCGATACATCGCCAAAATAATGCCAAGGCCCACTGCCGCTTCCGCAGCTGCCACCGCAATAACAAAGAGAACAAACACCTGTCCAACAGAGTTTCCCCATTGCAACGAAAATGCCATTAGATTTACGTTGACCGCATTCAAGATGAGTTCTATGGACATAAAAATAATAATAATGTTTCGACGTGTAATCACACCGAAAACACCAATCATAAAAAGCGCCGCCGAAAGCAACATGTAGTGCGTTGGAGTAATGGGATCCATTACAATTCCCTCCGCGCGAGAACAATTGCACCAATCATCGCTACGAGCAACAATACCGAGGCCACCTCAAATGGAATGAGGTAATCTGTATAAAGCATCATCGCTGTTTCTTCAACGTAGCCAATTGTTGTAGTCGACGCTGAAGCTGCTGCAGGTCGAAGTGAAGCGTAAACACCAATCACTACAAGTTCACCCAACACAGCTGCTGTCATTGCCGCACCAACCCAGTTTCGTCTATTAGGATCGGTATACTCTTCAGGTGGTCGCTTATGATTGACGAGCATTACGACAAATAAATACAACACGACAATGCCACCCGCATATACAAGCACCTGGATAGCAGCGACAAACATGCTGTTCATAGAAGCGTAAAGCAGGGCTACCGCTAAAAAGTCAATAACAAGGAACAAAATGGCGTGTACCGTGTTACGCGTGCTCACCACAAGCAGAGCAAACAACAGAACTAAACCGCCCAGTGTATAGAAGGTGATTGTTTCAGCCATTTAAAACATGACCTTGAAAATTCCTGAAACCACAATATTCGCAATGGCTAATGGAATTAAAACTTTCCACCCGATCCGCATCAATTGATCGTAACGGTACCGTGGAAGAGTTGCCCGAATCCAAAGAAAAATGTAGAGGAACACAAAAGTCTTCAACAAAAACCAGCACCAACCAGGAAGAATACCTAAAAATGCCAGTGCTTCTACGTTAGGAAATGGTCGTAGCCAGCCACCCAAAAATAGTGTCGTAGCCACAGTCGAGACTACGATCATGTTGGCGTACTCAGCTAGAAAAAATAGAGCAAACCGCATCCCGCTGTATTCAGTATGAAATCCACCCGTCAACTCCTGTTCCGCCTCAGGCATGTCGAATGGCGCACGATTTGTTTCTGCAAGCCCGCCAACAAAGAAAATAAAGAAAGCAACAGGCTGTATAAATAGATACCACACACCGTCATTAGCCTGAGCATTAACAATCTCAACCATACTTAGTGTGCCCGCACTAATAATCATGCTCACCAGTGCCATTGTTACTGCAACTTCGTAACTAATGAGCTGTGCAGATGCACGTAAACCTGCAAGCAACGGATACTTACTGTTTGAGGACCAGCCAGCCAAAATAATGCCGTACACACCTATCGACGCTACAGCAACTATATAGAGCAATCCGACATTAATATCAGCGATGTAAAGCGTTACTTCACGACCAAAAAGTGATGCTGACTCTCCAAATGGAATAACGGAAAACATGACCAGCGCAGGTACTAAGACAAGCATGGGGGCAATGGTAAACACCCACCGGTCTGCTTTCACTGGCGTAATATCTTCCTTAATCATCAATTTGACAACATCTGCAATTGGCTGAAGGATGCCGTGTGGCCCAACCCGCATCGGACCAAGACGAACCTGCGCCCAAGCAATAACTTTTCGCTCAAGTAATACCATGAAGGTAACAGCAACAAGTATTGCGTTCAGTACAATTAAGATCTTCAGCAATGGGATGACGATTGTGTCTATCATCGATCTACCTCGCCAAGCACGATGTCAATCGACCCAATGAGCGCAACGACATCTGCAACCAGATGCCCCTTCACAAGGCGAGGCAACGCTTGCAAATTGCAAAAAGATGGCGGGCGTACACGGAAGCGATATGGCGCTGTTGATTTTCCATCCGCCGCAATGAAATAACCGATCTCACCCTTCGGTGACTCGATGGCGTGGTACGTTTCACCCGCAGGAGGCTTAATCATGCGTGGCACCTTACCTATAATTGGTCCTTCGGGAAGTCCTTCGATAGCCTGTTGAATAATTCGTATTGATTGGCGGAATTCTTCTAATCGCACTAGATAGCGGTCATATGTATCCCCGGCCTTGCCTACCGGCACCTCAAAAGCCATTTCGTCATAAGCTGCATATGGCTCATCTTTCCGTATATCTCGTTTGACACCAGACCCACGAAGCGCCGGCCCACTGAGACCAATCGCGATCGCCTCTTCTGCTGATATAACACCTATCTGCTTGGTCCGTTGCAACCATATACGATTGTTTGTCAAGAGCTCTTCATACTCCACCAACTTCTTGGACATCACATCACAGAACGTGAGGACTTTCTTATCCCAACCTGGTGGAATATCAAGTGGCAGACCACCAATCCGCATGGAGTTGTATGTTAGGCGTGCACCGCAATACTCTTCGAATAAATCGAGGATTAACTCGCGCTCCCTGAACGCATAAAGGAATACCGTCATCGCCCCAATGTCCATCGCGTGTGTGCCGAGCCATAGACAATGGCTCGCAATCCTCTGCAATTCACACATTGCAGTTCTAAGGTAGCGAGCTCTACGCGGCACCTCGATTGACATGAGCTTTTCAACTGTCTGACAGTAACCAACATTATTTGTCGCTGCTGCCACGTAATCCATGCGATCCGTCAGTAGAATAATTTGTGTCCAGTCGCGACTCTCACAAAGCTTTTCGATCCCGCGGTGCAAGTAACCAATAACAACATCACAATCAACAACACGTTCACCATCGAGCCGTAAAACAACCCTGAGCACACCGTGCGTACTCGGATGCTGAGGTCCCATATTGAGAACAAGCTCGTTTGTATCAAACATTGGACGTGGCTTGGTTGTTGCCATTTATTCGATCTCCGCCTCCTGCACTGATTGCTTAAGCCGAAGCCAGTCGAGTGGATTCTCCATCAATAATTCGCCGGGACCTTCAAGCGGATAATCCTTACGCTGTGGGTATCCCTGCCAATCCTCTGGCATTAGGATGCGCCTAAGGTCAGGATGGTCAGTAAATACAACACCAAACATGTCATAGACTTCACGTTCTAACCAATTCGCTGCAGGCCAGATTCCACTGACAGAAGGTACTGGTTCTCCCTCACTCGCACGAACTTTGAGACGTACGCGCCAGCGGTCACGCGTCGAGTAAAGAGCATAGATCACATCAAAGCGTTGAGGACGCTCAGGCCAGTCACTAGCTGTCAAGTCTGAGCAAAAATCAAAACCCGATTCGTATAAATGATGAGCCACGTCCAATAGCTGTGTAGCAGGAACGATAACGGTCCAATCCCCAACCCAGTAACTGAGTTGGGTTACACCTGATGGCACAGTCGTCTGTAACGTAGCTATGAATACGGGAATCTTTTCATCAGGTGGTGGTTCTGGATCCTTTGGAAGAATTGGCACCGTCGCTACAGCAGGCTTCGCTGGAGAGGTTGTCGGTTTAGTTGAAGCTGGCGATTGCCCTGCTGGTGTCGTCGGTTCGTCTGCCATAAATCTTTAACTCAATTACTACACACAAGCTGCTTGCAAACATTCAAACCCATTCAAGTGCACCTTTTTTCCATGCGTACACAAAACCAACGACAAGAATGAATAGGAACACCATCATTTCAATCAGTCCAAACAAACCAAGGTCTTCAAGTATGACGGCCCAAGGAAACATAAATACAGTCTCAACGTCAAAGATCACGAACAACATCGCAACGAGGTAATAACGAATGCTGTAACGATCTCTAGCATCTGTCTTTGGTTCAATGCCACATTCGTACGGATCAAGCTTAACTTTGTTATAGCGAACCGTCTGCAACAATCGTGAAGGAATAAGGGTAACGAATGCGAAACCTATGGCGACAAACAGGAAGAGAACTATTGGAACAAACTCTTGGGGCAACGTGACGGACCTCCCGTCGGCCCGTATATTAGTGGCCCGACGACGAACAAACGACTCAGTTTAACAACTCACTAAGACGCAAAGAACTTTTCTGCAGAATATCACGTTTTTATAACATGCGCCCTGAACTGTTTCAACTAAGCAACAACACTAATTTGAAACTGCACTGTCACAACAAGTTACTTTTTTACAATGCTTTATAAGGACATGCCTCGCTTGACGCCCCACTCAAACGGAACCTATACTGACAGTGTGGACTGAATGGAAGATTCAGTTCTCCATAGCTATTTTTACACGTCTTTTTATAACTTATGGCTGTCATATCAATCTGTATCTAGAGTGTAGATCTAGCTGTTTTTTGAACGAATTAAGGATGAATGGTCAATGGGTCAGCGCATGACTGCATGCACAACCCGCACTGAGAGTGAATTCGAGTTAGTGCTCAGTAGCTGGCTTTAACAGTGCCTACGGTATAAAAAGGTCAAAAAGATTGAGCGCGAAAACTATCGTTATCAGCATCATCAGCCTGACCACCATAACCATAATTGGTTCAGTGCTATTAGCCCAAGACCGCTCTTCAGTTCCATTCCGGGCTGGTATTGAAATGGTATCCCTGAACGTAACTGTTACTAATCAATCAGACCAGTTTGTAAAAAATCTTGAAGGAACAGATTTTTTTATTTTTGAAGACGGTATTAAACAAGATGTGACGTTTTTTAATAGGACCCAAGAACCAGTTGCAGTGTCATTGCTGCTTGACAGTAGCGCTAGCATGGAAGACAACTTAGCTACACTTCAAGCAGCTGCAGTAAACTTTGTGCAGCGTCTTCAACCAATGGATGTTGCACAAGTTATTGATTTCGACAGTCGTGTTGAAATTCTACAAACATTCACAGACAAAAAAGAAAATCTCAAAGCAGCTATTTTGCAAATTGCTTCCGGTGGATCGACATCGCTCCACAATGCTATCTACCTAGCATTAAAGGAGCTTGGCAAAGTGCAAGTTTTTGAGGATAACGAGATCAGGCGTCAAGCGCTTGTAGTATTCAGTGACGGCGAAGATACCTCTAGCCTAATCTCCTTTGAAGAGCTGCTTGAGCTCAGCAAACGTTCAGAAACAGCTGTCTATACCATTAGCCTTCGTTCCAGTAATAAACCACGAACCCGTGGTTTTGATGAAGCGGAGTTCTTAATGCGCCAGCTGGCACAAGAAACTGGGGGCCAGATTTTTTTTGCCAATAGTGTTAATGACCTCGTGAGCCTATATGCAGAAATTGCTGATGAACTCTCAAGTCAATACACGCTTGGGTATATCTCTAAGAACCCAGTCCGTGACGGCGCCTGGAGAAATATTGTTGTCCAAGTGAATCAAAAAGATATGACCCCCCGAACTAAGCGGGGCTATTACGCCCAGGAGGCTCACTAATGAATATTATTCCATTGGGCTTTTATTGCTTTGCAGTAGCAGCTTACGCTTTTTATTTTGCGAAGCGTGATTTAACGGCTGGGCGAATTGCAACAACCTTATTACTTTTCGGCGCACTGGGACACACTTTTGTTATTGGGATGGAAACTACAGAGGTTTGGAATTCTCCTTTCTCAAATCCCTCTCAAGCGATCTCTACTTTTGTTTGGCTTTTAGCACTTGCTTACTTGTATACAGAACTAACTACCGACGAACGGGCAATGGGCGTTTTTATTTTGCCAGTTTTACTCGTATTGCAAATAGTACCAACGATTAATCCAGGAAGCTCTAAGACTGATCCGTTATTGGATAGCCCTTGGTTCTGGGTTCATATGCTGTCGCTACTACTGGCATATGCGAGTTTTGCTCTCGCTGGAGTAATTGGATTGATTTATTTACTGCAGTTTAAGGAAATTAAAAAAAAGCATCTAGGATTTCTGTATACGCGACTACCCTCACTACAAGTGCTAGACGTAATGAATTCACGGTCGGTCATCTTTGGTTGGACGTTTCTAACAGCTGGCCTTATTGTAGGAATTATTTGGGCCACACAAGTACGAGCCGCAGCACCGAGCAACCCTCTGCTAGAAGCTTTCTCACTCGGAGACCCAAAAATCTTCGTGGCTATGCTGACATGGCTTGTGTATTCTTTCGCACTTGTTGCAAGGCAAATGATGGGATGGCACGGTCGACGTGCAGCGTGGCTTGCAGTCTTAGGTTTTGGCATCGTGCTACTAAACTTCTTGCCAATTAGCTACTTCGTTACTACTAGCCATAGTTTCTAAGGACCGCGTTCCTGTGCATCTGTTCCTTCTTGGAGTAACCCACCGAACGGCCCCTATCGAACTTAGGGAACGGCTCGATTTTTC
>DDZV01000032.1:35093-50428 GCA_002346475.1 Acidobacteria bacterium UBA2999
TTCAAGCCGTAACATCAGTGTTGCTGTAGAAAAACTCTACTCCCGCACAACAACAGCTGAGTGTGTCGTTCTCTCAACCTGTAACCGTTCAGAGCTTTACATCTTGACTGAAGATATAGGGAAAGCTCGCGATGATCTTGTGTCGTTTCTCAGCGAGTACCATCAATTGCCAGGCGAGTCATTCGTGCCACATCTTTTTGCACGAGAAAATTCTAAAGTCGTGCACCACCTTTACCGTGTGGCAGCTGGTCTGGACTCACTAGTAATTGGTGAGCCACAAGTGCTCGGACAAGTGAAAGAGGCCTTTAGTATCGCCTCAGCAAAGCAATGCTCTGGACCGTTTTTAAACAGGCTATTTCATTCAGCCTTTGCGGTCGGTAAACGCGTGCGAACAGAAACTGACCTCGGTGCTGGGGCTGTTTCGGTGAGTTTTGCTGCTGTGCAACTTGCACGAAAAATTTTTGGAAGCCTAAAAGATCGACGAGTCCTCGTTATGGGTGCTGGGGAAATGGGAAAACTAACAGCCAGGCACCTACGTTCACAGGGAGTTGGAGAAATTGCTATAACCAGCCGAACAATGGGCCCTGTCAAGCAGATTGCCGAAGTTGTCGATGGCACGCCAGTAGAATGGACTGAATTAATTAAAGAATTGGCTCGTGCAGATATTGTTGTTGCTGCTACCGGTTCACCAAATCTAACCCTTACTCGTAAAGACATTGCTTCTGTGATAGGACCACGTCGTCGGGGTCCTCTTTTCATAATTGACATCACTATCCCCAGAAATATCGAGCCTGAAGCTGGCGACCTTGAACAAGTATTTCTCTACAACATTGACGACTTACAAATGATTGTCCAAGAAAACCTTTCTCGACGCTCCTCAGAAATCAAGAAAGCTGAAGAAATCGTTAATGAGGAAGTACATCGTTTTAAATCATGGAGGCGATCAAGAGGCGCTGTTCCTACGATTGTTGCATTGCGTAACCATGCAGAAGCCATCAGGCGCTCAGAACTGCAACGTCTCGATGGACAGTTGAGTGGACTTGATCCTGCTGCTCGTAAGCGCGTTGAAGAAGTAACACGATTGATTGTGGAAAAACTGCTAATTGGGCCTACGGAACAGCTTAAAGAATTACCTGACGAAGAGACACAAATCGCATACACAGAAGCAGTTTGCCGACTCTTTGGACTGCAGGTCAATCAAACAACACCAGATAAAAACTCTGTCGACACTAAAGATCGGGGACAAACCGATTGACATCACTACTGCGACTAGGAACTCGTGGCAGTCCGCTTGCGCTTCGCCAAGCTAATATAGTTGCAGCATTAGTTCAAGAACGTACAGCTGTAACTTGTGAAGTTGTTGTCATCAAAACCTCTGGCGATCGACTTGCTGAGGCAAGATTGTCAGACGTAGGTGGCAAACAATTATTTGTAAAAGAAATTGAAGATGCCTTACTTAACAACCGTGTTGATCTTGCCGTTCACAGCAGCAAAGACATGCCAGCTGTCCTTCCTGACGGCCTTGATCTTGGTGCTGTGTTACCACGTGAAGATCCACATGACGCGCTTATATTCCCAACTTCACAACTACCAATTACATCGATCAAAGCAGCTGTGGCACAACTTGAAAATGGAGCAAGCATTGGAACAAGCAGTGTCCGCCGAATAGCACAACTAAGAAAAGTATTCCCAACAGTAAGGTTCAAACTAATCCGAGGCAACCTCGAAACACGACTTCAAAAACTTGAAAATGGGGATTGTGATGCCCTTGTACTTGCTGCCGCAGGCTTACTTAGGCTTGGGATTTCAAAGCGTATTTCGTGTTTAATTCCTGCAAAAATATGCATGCCAGCGCCAGGGCAAGGAATTATTGCCGTTGAAATTCGTGCCAAAGATAATCGTGTACGTGATTTAGTCGCTTGTCTAAACGACTCCGAAGCTTCTGCTGTACTAACCGCTGAAAGAGCTATAGTGCGCGGGCTCGGTGGAGGGTGTCAAATGCCCATTGGGGCACACGCTTCATTAAAAGAACATGTCTTACACTTAGACGCTATTGTTCTTAGCCTTGACGGTAGTCGTTGTATTCACGCGATGGCAGATGGAGATCCTAACAATGCTGACGCGCTTGGCGTCAAAGTTGCTGATCAGCTACTCGCTGAAGGTGCAGCAGAGGTTCTCGCTGAGGTAGAAAGAAATCGTTCCAGTATTAAAGGAGCACCACAATGAATAGCCCCTCAGTTTTCTTGATTGGTGTGGGTCCTGGCGACCCAGATTTGATCACTGTCCGTGGTCGTGATTGCCTCCAGTCTGCCGATGTCGTTATACACGACCAAGAAGTCAATAAATTGATCCTAAATCAGGCGCGACCAAATGCAGAAGTGATCAATGTTGGGTACATGCCTCAAGTTGCAAAAGAAGACATTGGTCACCTCTTGGTCGAAAAGGTACGTGAGGGAAAAATTGTGGCGCGGTTAAAGTGGGGCGATCCTTTTGTTTTCGACCGTGGCGGCGAAGAAGCATTATTTCTCTCTCAAAACGGGATTCGATTTGAAATTGTGCCTGGCGTACCAATAGCCGTAGGTGTGCCAGCGTACGCAGGCATTCCAGTTACGCACCCTAGTAGCGGAGATACTCTTACGATTGTCCGTGGTCACGACGCTACGGGGAAGAAGATGCCAGACGTTGATTGGAAAGCTCTAGCCCATTTAAACGGAACGCTATTGTTCTACGCTAGCGTGCATCAAATTCCTGATATCGTGAAATCACTCATAACACATGGTTGCTCACCAAACACACCTGCAGGAATCGTGCGGTATGGTGCGCTTCCAACTCAGAAAACTGATACTGGAACATTGGCTGACCTGCGGGATCTGTTCTGGCAAATTCACCTCGGCTCCGAGCAAATTCCAGCGCTCCTTGTAGTTGGCACTGTGGTGCAATTTCGTGATCACCTACGCTGGTTTGATGATCGACCACTTTTCGGAAAACGGGTTCTGGTAACTCGCCCACGCGACCAAGCAACCGAACTTCTAAAACAACTGAAGGCTCTCGGAGCAGAGACTCTTGAAGCACCAATGATCAAAATTGTGCCACCAAGCGATCCAGGTCCGCTCACTACCGCAGTAACCCAAACAACCCAATTTGACTGGATCGTGTTTACTAGCGTGAACGCAGTCGATGCTTTCATGGAAGCATTCCTGACAGACGGACGTGACATCCGTGCTCTAGTCGGGCCACGACTCTGCGCAGTTGGCACTGGAACTGCAGCTAGACTCAGTACGTTTAAAATACACGTCGATTTAGTGCCAAGCGAGTTCACGGCAGCTGGAATACTGGCAGCCTTGCAAACACAGGGACCATTAGAAAACGTGCGCGTGCTACTCCCCAGAGCTGATATAGGCCGGACATTGTTGCGTGACGAACTTCGTAAAAGCGGTGCAGTCGTCACAGATGTGATTGCCTATCAAACAAAATTAGACGAAGAACAAAACAAAGGTGAATCAGACATCTATCAGATGCTCCTGGAAGGTCAGATTGACGTTGTCACTTTCACGAGTGGGTCAGCAGTTCAAAACTTCGTTAAAACCTACGGTGCTGAGAAGATGCTCGACCTTCGCAGACAAACAATCGTTGCAGTGATAGGTCCCGTAACAGCTAAGGAGGCTTTAAAATTTGATATCCCAGTGACTATCCAGCCAACTACCTATACGATTGCTGCATTGGTCGATGCGATTGCTGCACATTTCACCTCAAGCGACCAAACTTCCGCTGATGTGAAATCACACAATGAGTAAATCTATGCCTATAAAAGACCGTCGAGCACGCGCACACCTAAAGCTAAAGCATCGTCCTCGGCGACTGCGACGCACCGAAGGTATTCGTAATCTTGTTCGTGAGACGCAGTTATCTACAGCCTCGTTCATCTATCCAATATTTGTTCTCGATGGGAAAAATTTACGACGAGAAATTGAAACGATGCCTGGAATCTTCCAATTCTCGATTGACGAAGCTGTCAAGGAAGCTGCTACAGCTTATAGTGAGGGTGTCCCTGGCGTGCTCCTTTTTGGTCTTCCGACTGCCAAAGATAGTGTGGGCTCAACCGCCTTTGATACTAACGGTCCTGTGCAGGAAGCTATCCGTGCAATTAAAAAAGCTGTGCCAGACCTTCTTGTCATTACCGACGTTTGTTTATGTGAATACACAGACCACGGCCATTGTGGAATTCTTGAAGATACGGACATTGTCAATGACGCTACGGTCGAACAATTAGTAAAGACGGCTCTTTCACACGCGGAAGCAGGAGCCGACATTATTGCCCCCTCAGACATGATGGACGGGCGTGTTGGTGCCATTCGACAAACACTTGATGAACAGAACTTCGATCAAGTCAGCATCATGTCGTACGCTGCTAAATACTGTTCTGCCTTTTATGGACCATTCCGTGACGCTGCTGATTCAACGCCTCAATTCGGCGACCGGCGCAGTCATCAAATGGATCCTGCAAACGTCAACGAAGCACTGCATGAAGTCGAGCAAGATCTGGCAGAGGGAGCCGACATTGTCATGGTTAAACCTGCAGTGCCATACCTCGACGTCATTACAAAGGTGAAATCGCGATTCATGAGACCAACCGCTGCCTATCACGTCAGTGGCGAATATTCGATGATCAAGGCTGCTGCAGCAAATGGTTGGATTGATGAACGTCGTGTCATGGTTGAAACACTAACTTCGATTGCTCGTGCCGGTGCCGACATCATTATCACTTACTACGCACGCGATGCAGTGCGTCTGCTCAATACCGATTTGTAATGAAAACTCGCGTCATCGATGAAACGTCCTATACAAAGCCAAAAGAATTTTAAAAACGCCAAAGCAATACTCCCCGGAGGCGTCAATAGTCCTGTCCGCGCTTTCAAAGCTGTTGGAAGTACCCCCCTATTCATTAAACGCGGAAAAGGTTCTCGAATTTATGATATCGATGGAAATATCTTCATTGACTACGTCATGTCGTGGGGACCACTAATTCATGGCCACGCACCTAAAGGACTCTTAAAAGCTTTAGAAATAACTTCCCGATCTGGCACAAGCTTCGGTGCACCGAATCTACTTGAACACAAACTTGGTGAGTGCGTTCGTATGTTGATGCCCTCCATGGATCGGATTCGGTTTGTTAGTTCAGGTACTGAAGCAACTATGAGTGCCGTCCGTGTAGCGCGCGCCGCGACTGGACGAACCCATATTGTAAAATTCGAAGGTTGCTACCATGGTCATGGGGATTCTTTCCTTGTAAAGGCAGGGTCAGGGGCTACGACACTAGCTGTACCCACTAGCCCTGGCGTACCAAAGGCTGTTGCTAATGCCACCCTCCTTGCAATTTATAACGACTTAGAATCTGTTAAGTCTCTTTTTCGACATCACGCTAACAAAATCGCTGCAATCATCGTTGAACCAATCGCGGGAAACATGGGAGTTATCATGCCAACGGATGGCTTTCTGCAAGGTCTTCGAAAGCTTTGTACAAAACACGGAGCGATTCTCGTATTCGACGAAGTGATCTCTGGCTTCCGTGCCTCCGCTGGAGGAGCACAAGCACTCATCGGTGTACAACCTGATCTCACTTGCCTTGGAAAAATTATTGGGGGCGGACTGCCTGTTGGTGCTTACGGTGGCAAAGCTAAGTTAATGAAACTCGTGGCCCCGGAAGGACCTGTCTATCAAGCAGGCACGTTATCTGGAAATCCACTAGCAATGAAAGCTGGGCTCTGGACCCTTAAAAAGCTAACACCAAAACTCTACAAAGATCTTTCTAAGCGCAGCTCAAAGTTAGCAACCGGACTAACTGACTTGGCACATACGTTAAATGTGCCTCTCCAAGTAAATGTCTTTGGATCACTTCTCACGCCTTTTTTTACATCAAAACCAGTTAATAACTACACTGGAGCACTGGCAGCTGACACAAATGCGTATGCGTTATTTTTTCGAGAAATGATTAAACGAGGCATCTATCTGCCACCATCGCAATTTGAAGCATGGTTTCTATCTGCTGCACACACTGATCGAGACATTCAAAAAACCTTGGATGCTGCTAAAGCAGCCATGTCGGAAGTGGCGAGGAAGATAAAATAATTGTTTTGCTAGCTATAAATTAAGATTGAACTAAATAGATCAAGAACGCTCTTTCAGTTTCGCCAGGGCATTAGCCTTTCGATCCAGGCAATACGTGTGAGATCGTTGTAGACAACAGTTACCATAAGCATCATCAATAGCACAAAACCTGCCAGTAACATCTTCTCCTTAACCTGAACACTGAAATCACGACGGGTAATTCCTTCAAGCGCGATGATCGCAATATGTCCCCCGTCAAGAATTGGAATGGGAAGCAAATTTAGAATGCCTAGATTTAAACTTATTAAGGCCATTAGTCCAAAAAGAGACACAAAACCTGCCTGTGCCGACTCGCCAGAAAGCTGAGCAATAGCAATGGGACCCATGAGTTGGCGAGGAGAAGTTTCTCCTGAGAAAAAGCCACCAACCGTTTTAAAAATCTGCACTGTTAATTCAATGTTACGAGTGACACTTAACGAGATCGCTTCGAATGGACCAGGCTGAAACGCCCGAGTTTCTTGGCCTATCGCAATACCAATTAAGCCACGATCGCCACGTTTCTCAGGAGTCACAACAATGTTTAATTCTTGACTATCTCGACGAACCACAAGATCCACTTCGCGATCAACCTTACTAGAGATAGCTTCAGAAAGTTGCCTTGGTAATAGAATGCGGACTCCATCTACAGATAAAATTTCATCGCCGATTTTTAATCCAGCCCGATCAGCTGGATCGCCAGGATTTACGGCTCTGATAAAAGGTCTCGCATCAGGAAGAACACCAATGCTACCAATCTCGTAAGGTGTTTCTGGCGTAGGTCGAACTGTCATAGCAATGGTTTGACCTTCACGCTGGACGAGCAATGACACATCGCGATTTGCTCGTGTGCCAATACTCATGTTGAACGCCGTCCATGTTAAAACATCTTCCTCAGCAACCTTGAGAATCCTGTCTCCAGGACGAATACCTACTTTGCTTGCAGGGGAATCAGGAAGAACGGCGGCAACATCTGGTGGCTGATCTTCATAAGCCGGCACTTCGACACCCTGCATTAGCACAATTGCCATGACTACGACTGCTAACAATAGATTCATAGCTGGTCCAGCAATTAGAATCTGAAACCGCTGCCACTTAGTTTTTGATAGAAACTCATCCGGACTTCCAGTTCGAGAATCGTCTGGATTCTCACCGGCCATTTTGACGTAACCACCAAGCGGGATGGCACTAACGCAGTAATCCGTATCACCCCGACGTACATTCAGTAATTTAGGACCAAACCCAAGCGAAAACGTCAGGACACGAACACCGAGGCGTTTGGCAACTGCGTAGTGACCAAATTCGTGAACGAAGATAAGCACACCAAGGACAAATAAAAATGACAATAGCGTAGTCAATGCAAACCTCTATCTTCTAATTGTAGCCTGACACATCAAGCTTTCCCTGCTGTGACCTGTGAATTTAACTCTAATACTATTTGGCTTGCATGGTCGTGCGCCCAAATATTTAGCTTTTGTATTGATGCAAGCGTCTCTACGGAAGAGGGCGTGTGATCATCCATGGTCTGTTCAATAATCCGTGCAATTGATGTAAATGCCACCTTGCCCTCTAGAAACGCATTAACAGCAACTTCGTTAGCTGCATTCAATACTACAGGTAAACTTGCTTCAGCACTGAGTGCACGATATGCCAAACTCAAACATGGGAACCGATCGTGTTCAGGTTCATAAAAATCAAGTCGTCCGGAGCGCACAAGATCTAGCTTCGGTAGTGAGCTGCCCCATCGATCAGGATATGAACACGCGTATTGAATCGGTAAACGCATATCCGTCACTCCAAGCTGAGCAATAACCGATCCGTCAATTAGTTCTACCAAAGAATGTACGACAGACTGCGGGTGAATGACTACATCGATTTGCTGTGGAGACATGCCAAACAACCAGCGAGCCTCAATCACTTCAAGACCTTTATTCATGAGAGTCGCAGAATCGATTGTGATCTTCTTGCCCATCTTCCACGTAGGGTGGCGAAGTGCTTCCTCCGGCCCAACATTATTGAGTGTCTCCAACGACTCTCCACGGAAAGGCCCCCCAGAAGCAGTTAAGATTACTCGTCGAATTTCATTGATATTACGTCCATGCAGACACTGATGAATAGCATTGTGTTCACTATCAACTGGCAAAACCGATACACCATGCTCACGGGCAGCAGCCATCACAAGTTGGCCAGCCATAACTAAAACCTCTTTGTTGGCCAAAGCAATAGTCTTACCAGCCCGAATGGCAGCAAGCACTGCCTCTAAACCAGCTGTTCCGGCTGAAGCACAAATAACAAGATCTACATCTGGGTGCGTAGCAACCGCTATTAAACCATCAGGACCTGTACCGCACTTGTCTGGTAAATTTTTGGCGATTGTACGTAGTCGATCCATAGCAGCACCATTAGCCATCGCTAGAACTTCAGGTTGATATCGAGCATGCTGCTCTGCCATACGATCTGCATTATCTCCAGCAGCCAGTGACACTACTCGTAGTCGATCTGGGTATGCATCGACAACCGAAAGAGCACTCATGCCGATTGAGCCGGTAGAACCGAGAATCGCTAAGTTCTTCACATTAGTTGGTTAATAAAAAAGTAAAAACCAGGCGTTGCGAAAAGCAGTGCGTCAAGTCGATCAAGCAAGCCTCCGTGTCCAGGAATAATAGTCCCGCTGTCCTTAACACCAGCAGAACGCTTAAGACGTGATTGGAACAAATCTCCACAGATACCGAGCAGAACAATTGCCACAGCCATCGGAATAAGCAGTGCAACCTTAACAAATGGGAAGACATGCTCACCCACTAATATGACAAATACAACTCCAAAAAGCAGGCCTCCTATAGCCCCTTCGATTGTTTTCTTTGGACTAATTTCTGGTGCAAGTAAATGTTTGCCGAAAAATTTTCCTGAATAATACTGTGCCACATCGCTCACTGCGATCGTGCCAATTAGAAATAGCGCCATGCTTATACCGCCTACTTGATGTAGTGCCACAAGCATCCCTAGCGGCACACCGATATACAAGCCAGCCACCACACTAGTACTGCTGTCAGCTAAACTCTTAGCTCGTACAAGCACCTCGAAAAGGAGCACTGCTAGTGCACATAAAAGAATCATCTTAATTGGCTGGGCAGGAGAACTGAGAACCCAGCAACTTAATGCAACAAATGAGGAGCTTAACGCTATAGAAGTTATGTCATTTGATAAACGGGCAAGGCACAAGTATTCATAGGTAGCAAGAACGGCTACCAGGATTGTAATTACTCGAAGGGCCGTTGGAGGTAGTAAAAGAAACAGCGCAAGAGTTGCAACCGCTATCACCGCTCCACTTAAAAATCGAACCATGTCTCTACTTAGCACCCATTACAATTTTTTGAGATTTAATACCACCATATCGTCGCTCACGTTTTTGATAATCTAACAGTGCCTTCAGTAGATGGTAGCGGCGGAAATCTGGCCAGAGGGTTTCCGTGACATAAATCTCAGCGTATGCGATCTGCCAAAGTAGAAAATTGCTAATACGCATTTCTCCACTAGTACGAATTAATAAATCAGGATCGGGTTGACCAGCGGTATAGAGCCAACTGCTGAACTGATGTTCGTCGATCTCATCAGGAGATAACCCTGATGCAACTGCTTGCTGAGCAGCATTAAGAATCTCCTCCCGTCCACTGTAGTTTAGAGCAATATTAAACTTCATGCCTTGGCTAGAGGCTGTCCGATCCACAGCTAAATTCAATTCATCTTGAACGTCTCGTCCCAATCCATCAGTCCGGCCAATAACCTGAAATCGAATGTCGTTCTTGAGAAGCGTTGCTAATTCAATTCTGAGATATTTTTTCAAGAGCGCCATCAACATGCTAACTTCGGCTGGTGGACGTTTCCAATTCTCGACTGAGAATGCATAAAGTGTTAAAACTTTTACGCCAGCACGCGCTGCAGTTTCGACGGTGTCGCGTACCGCATCAATGCCAGCACTGTGCCCATCAACTCGCGGAAGCTTGCGCTGAGCTGCCCAACGACCATTGCCATCCATAATGATGGCTACATGAACTGGTAACCGTTCGAAGTCAATCTGGCGAGCGAGCACCTCATCCGCGTGGCCTGGTGGAATCCATGCCAGGAGCTTCTTAAGGGACATTGACTCATAATAATGGTGTCTGGGACTTTTTTCGAGAAACAGCTTCATTCACCTAAAGGATCTCTCAACTGTCTTCTTAAAGTACATCCCACTTCCACAGCTGTTTAATCAGTAATCAACCCGGAAAAGCAACAAACCTGATGATGGAGCAGTAGGACCAGCTGCTGATCTTGGCAGGCCATTTAACAGCTCAGAAATACTATTAGCCTGCCGCCGACCCAGACCCACATCAACCAATGTGCCGACGATGGCACGAACCATGTGGTGCAAAAACCCATCCCCAGACACTTCGTACACGAGAAGTTTCTGCACATGTGCATCTGTCAGTGTGGCCTGAGCCTCACTAATATCTGAATGTAACAAGGTTCGAATTGTAGTACTGGGATCATTGCCTGCACTTTTAAAAACATTAAAATCATGTGTTCCTAGAAGCTGCTGTGCAGCAATAACCATCGCAGTTTTGTCAAGTGGCTCTCGAACATGCCAGACAAAACGATTAATAAATGGGCCTACAACTGGACCGTTAAAAATAAGATAACGATAAGTCTTCTTTACTGCGCTAAAACGCGCATGGAATTCTGACCCTACATCTTCAACAGCTGTTACGCGTATCTCTTTAGGTAGTTGGGCATTTAATGCGCGAGTAATTGTTTTTACATCGTGCATAAAAGTCACACGAACACTTGCAACCTGACCAGACGCATGAACTCCTGCATCGGTCCGACCTGCACCATGCACGGTGCACGATGCTCCTTCAAGTTCCATAAACGCGGCTTCGAGTAACCCCTGTATTGACTTTCCTTCTCCTTGCCGCTGCCACCCAACGAACCGAGTACCATCATACGAAACAGTTAGTTTGAGATTTCGCATTGTGTATTCTGTCCGCTAGCGAGACAGCTTCTATGACTGACGAGATCCTGGTTTGACAGCTAAAGTCCCTGCGATGCACTGTGGACAAACATTCGGCTGGTAGGTTGGAAGCGACACGGTGCCAAGAGCACTAAATGGAACACCGAGATTAAGATCAGACGAACTACGATTAATGATTGCCGCGGCACCAACAACATTAGCGCCAGATGCGTGAGCTAATTCAATTGTCTCTCGAGTCGAACCACCTGTTGTAATAACGTCTTCAACTACAACAACTGCCTCTCCAACGGAAAGATGAAACCCCCTTCGTAGTACAAGTGCACCGCTCTGTCGCTCTGCAAAAACAGTACGGATGCCAAGTGCTCGACCCACTTCATGACCGATGATGATGCCGCCCAGCGCTGGTGATAAAACTACCTGAGGAGATAAATCCTTCACTTTCTCTGCAATGGCAACTCCGAGGGCCTCAGCCTCTTTTGAATGTTGCAACACAAGTGCAGACTGCAAATAGCCTGAACTGTGTAACCCAGAAGATAAAAGAAAGTGACCCTCTTGAAGGGCACCTAAACGACGGAATAAATCAAGAATGTTTTCGTTGTAGCTCATATGCTTTGGAAGGATAAGTAAAGCTAATATATTTTATTTAAGCATTAATCGAACTATAGCCCCATATTTATCGTCTACGCCATATTAGGGGTGGCTAATCCAGCTTCCCTGGGCATGCCAACGAAATATTAAGTGGAGCCGCTCATAATGCGTGAATACGTTTGTCGTAGCCGTGATGTCCTATTCGCCATCTTAATTAGCCTTATTGTGCCCGCCTCCCTGGGAGCACAAAATGGAGATGGAACCATTACGCCTCCTGAAACTGAGATAGTTAGAGAAATTACTGTCGAGGAGGCTGTCAGATTAGCAATTGAGAATAACCTTGGGATCCAAATAGCACGTCTTGACCCCCAAATCCAAGATCTGAGTGTTGTGCAAGCACGAGCCAATTGGGCACCAATATTCACTTCTACATTCTCTAACAACAAGGGCACATCACCAACGAGTGGTTTCCTCTCTGGCACTTCTGAAGCAAAACTTGTCAACGAACAAATGTCTGGAAGGGCTGGCATTCAACAAACGGTTCCCTGGGGCGGCGCACGCTATACACTAAGTTATGACACCTCTAGGTCAACTACCAACAGTTTTTTTAACGACTTTAACCCCCAATTCAGAGCCGGACTCAATTTCTCATTTGTACAACCACTGGCCAGAAATTTAACTATTGACAACATCCGCCAGCAAGTTGCAACTAGTCTCAAATCTAGAGAAATTTCTGAATTAGGATTACTTGAAACACTAGATAACACCAGCCGAATTGTACAAAATGCCTACTGGGACTTAGCATTTTCCATAGCTTCGTTTGATGTACAGCAACAGTCGCTAGATCTAGCACGCCAGTCGTTGCGAAACACCAAAGCACGTGTAGAAATTGGTGTCCAAGCACCTATAGATATCGTAGCGGCTGAGGCAGAGGTAGCTCAGCGCGAAGAATCATCAATTGTCGCAGAAGCACAAGTTGATCGTGCTAGGGACTCTCTCCGAACTCTTATCTACGATCCAGATACCCCTAACTTTTGGGACATCCGTTTGGTACCAGCTGACGAGGTGCCTTTTGAACCAATTGTCGTTGACATCGAAGCGGCCGTCCGAAAAGCCCTTGACGAGCGTACTGATTTAAAACGAACCAATAAAAATCTTGAAACAAATGATATTAGTATTCGCTATTTTCGGAATCAGCTACTTCCAGAAATCAATGCACAATTTGATTATGGATTACAAGCAATTGGAGGTACCCAGTTACTTCGTGCTCCTGGATTCCTAGGAGCGGTTATCGGTCAAAACGTGCGTAGCTATCAGACAATTCTTGAATCGATTTATCGTAACGAGTTTCCAACCTGGACGTTTGCATTGAATGTCAGCTACCCCCTTGGCACTAGTCAAGCGGAAGCACAGTTGGCACGGGCAAGGCTACAACAGGCACAATCGCAAACTCAGCTTAAGAATCAGGAACTACAAGTAGCGAGCCAAGTACGTGATCTCGGACGTCAAGTAACAACTAATCGAAAGCGTGTTGAAACCACCCGAGCAGCACGTGCCCTTGCACAACGTCGCCTTGAGGCTGAGCAAAAGAAATTCACAGCTGGCACATCTACAAGTTTCTTTGTCTTCCAAGCCCAACGAGATCTCTCCGAAGCACAAAGTAACGAATTGCGTGCTGTTCTTGACTACAACAAATCAGTGGTTGACTTTGAAACCGTCCAGCGATCACCTCTAAGTGCAGGAAGTGGAAGTGGGGTTACCGTAATCAATTAGCACTTGAGACATCCTTAACGCAAACAAGTAAGCCAAAGTACAAATAGAGCGCCAACAATCTCACACACTGGTCCAGGGTAACTATGTTGATTGGTATGCATTGAGGGTCAAAGACGCGTAAGATGTTCCCGTGCACAAAATATCGGTAACGATAATTACCCTAAATGAAGCTGCGCATATAACAGATGCCATCAATAGTGCTTCTTGGGCTGATGAAGTCATTGTTGTCGACTCAGGAAGCACTGATAAAACAGTAGAAATTGCTCAGGATCTTGGTGCCACAGTAAGCCACCGCTCGTGGACAGGCTATGTTGATCAAAAAAACTATGCCACTAGCCTTGCCTCTTATGACTGGATCTTTTCACTTGATGCTGATGAACGTATCTCTGAAGCTTTAGCAAAAGAGGCGCTTGAAATCCTTGAGAATTCACCAGTGCGATATGGTTATCGTATGCCACGCGTTACTTTTCACCTGGGAAAATGGATCAGGACAACGGACTTTTATCCTGATTATCAACTTAGGCTCTACGATCGAAGATCTGGTCGCTGGGAAGGAAGATACGTCCACGAGTCAGTAAAAATAGATGGCCCAATAGGCTATCTGAAAAATGAATTACAGCATTATTCTTTCCGAGATTTACAAGATCAGATCAACCGAGTCAACCATTACACGACTCTCGCTGCAAAACAAATGTACGAATCTGGAAAACGTGCTAGGTTCATTGATATTTTTCAACCTGATGCAGCTTTCATACGCAACTATCTGCTGAGACGAGGGTTTCTTGATGGCAAGGTTGGGTTTTATATTTCAGCGATCCAAGCGTACTCCGTTGGCCTAAAATTTCTAAAACTGTGGGAACTACAAAATCAACGATCTAGCAACTTGCCAACATAACCTCCTCCTGACACACCGCAACCTAGTTCTGCAATACCAATATTTAATTTCGCACACGTGCAGTCTTTGAAGCTCGTCCTGGATGGCAGTGTCCTTTCAAGGGACATGGGATCTGTGAATTCTTCTGGCCAAATCTACAAGCATTAATCATACCGATATGACAAAGCGAAAAATCGAAACGAACCGGATCCACTGGATCTATCCTTCGGAGTGAGGCTGTAATATCAGAAGCCATTCTCCACCCTGGGCTGACGTAATGCGTCAACCCAAGACAACGTCCAACACGAATTACATGAGTATCAAGTGGAATGATTAACCTTGCTGGAGAAAGTTTCTTCCAAACTCCTAAATCAATTGAATCACTCCGAGCCATCCAACGAAGAAATAAATTTAAACGCTTACAAGCGCTTCCGCCAGACGGCTGTGGGAAAAAGTACCTGACTCCTGGTTTTAATTGTACGCGTCCATACGCTGAACTGACATCTGTTTGAAGCGCACGCACAGAAAAAGATTCAAGTGCATTACTAATATCAAGGGACTCTAAATTGTCACCCGCTAGAAAGAATTGCTCAATAGAACCAGCCTCTCGAAGCATTCTTTGCATTACTATGAAAAGCGCACTGAGATCATTTCCTCGAATCCACCGATGACCCAATGCTTTGATCTGAACGTGATCGCGCCTTAGATCAAATTGGCGAATAAAGTTAGCAGGTCTATCGCCAATTACCTTTAATAGCGCCTCAATGGAATTGAGTATTCCAGCGACTCTACCAAACGCCAAAGCCGCAGCTAAAAACCCAACGATTTCTTGGTCGTCACGACTTGTATAACGACGGATGAAATGCACAGGATCTTTTGCTGAGTCAACATGGTCGAAAGTTTGATACAAACGCTCAAGTGCTAAACGTAATTTAGATAATTGCACCC
>DDZV01000037.1 GCA_002346475.1 Acidobacteria bacterium UBA2999
CCTGGTGTTGTAGTTGTTCCAATAGACTATCGCTCTTCTGTAGACTTCGTCCTACAAGTAAAAAGCATCGTTAATGCCCGTTTAATCCTCCTAGGTAATGAAGTCTCCCCATTCCCAGTAGATAGCAACTTAGGAAAAACTATTACGTGGAAATTTGCTGACATCGATTGGCATCAAAGCGGCCAGTGGCCACAAGTCCAAATTGCTAGCGATGACATCGCTCAGATTATTTTTACTTCAGGTGCAACTGCTGAACCAAAAGGAGTTGTTATTCGCCACCGCAACATCATGGCAAATATTGTTCCTGTAGAACGAGAAGTTAAAAAATATAGTGCTTACGCATGGCCTTTTAATCCGATCCGTTTTTTGAATCTCCTCCCTCTTAGTCACATGTTTGGCCAATCGATGGCAACAAGTGTGCCTCCAATGCTACAGGGAACCGTAGTTTTTACCCGCAGTTTCAATCCTCAAGATCTAATCGAATTAATCAAAACGGAGCGTATTTCTGTCCTTGTTTGTGTACCAAAAATGCTAGAAGTTCTGCGTGAATATATTCTTCGAAAATGGCCAGAGTCCGGTGACCCACCACCAACAGGTTTTGGGATTTTACGTCGGTGGTGGCGTTATCGTCGCGTGCATTCTGCTTTTGGCAATAAATTCTGGGCGTTTGTGGTAGGCGCTGCACCATTACCAGGAGAGCTCGAAACATTCTGGCGAGGACTTGGCTTCGCGGTAATCCAAGGCTATGGACTCACGGAAACAGCACCTATTGTGACACTCAATCATCCTTTTAAAACCAGCCAGGGTTCTGTTGGGACCCCTATCGGTGGTGTTGAGGTGCGTATTGCTGAAGATGGTGAGATATTAGTACGTGGCGCTAATGTGACATCCGGTTACTACAATCCCTCAAAAACACAACAAGACTCTGAACAAGCACTCGACGACGAGGGCTGGCTACATACCGGCGATATTGGCGAGCGTGACACGGCAGGTCGTTTGTTTATTAAGGGACGAAAAAAAGAGATGATCGTTACTTCGGCAGGACTCAATGTCTTTCCTGAGGACGTTGAACACGTGCTAAATAAACTTCCTGGTGTCAAGGATTCAGCTGTAATTAGTGTGCCTCACGATACAGAAGAATGGGTTCACGCAGTACTCTTGCTATCTCCAGGAATTGACCTCGACCAGACTATACGCCAAGCAAATTTATTACTGCAAGATCATCAGCGAATCCGTGGGGCATCGACCTGGTCTGGTGAAGCGCTGCCACGAACAGAAGGCACTGGGAAACTAAAGCGAAGGAAGATTAGAACCTCCGTGCTCTCTGGACAACGTCCAGACAACGTGAAACATACCAATACAGTAGACGCAGTCATTAGTCAGTTCTCGCAAGGATGGTCAGTCCAAGAAACAACAACCTTAAAGGAGCTTGGACTTAGCTCGCTCGAAAGGGTCGAGTTAATGGTCGCCCTTGAGGATCGATTTCAAACACGCATCGATGAAGCACGTTTCGCACAAAGTGAGACTATCGCAGACCTCAAAAAACTTGTTAACCAACTCCCTTCAAAGGATAATTCCCCAGCACCGGTAGAATTTCCTTCGTGGAATCGGAGTTTTCCCTTCCGTGGCCTAAGACGTCTTTCGCTGAGTACTTGGATTCTTCCACTAACCAAACTGTTTGCCCATATTGAGGTAGATGGCCTTGAGCACCTCAGACAGATTAAGGGTCCTGTTGTTTTTGCATCCAATCACCAAAGTCATATGGATGTGCCTGTAATCCTTGCAGCATTACCTGGAAATTGGCGTGCTCAAATCGCCACTGCTATGGCTAAAGAATTTTTTAAGGCACACTTTTTTCCCTCAGAACACACATGGCGTGAACGCATGACAAATTCACTTAATTACTACCTTGCTGCCTGCTATTTCAATGCTTTTCCGTTACCTCAAAGAGAGGCAGGAGCTAGACAAACGCTTAAGTACATCGGTGAGTTATTGGGAGAAGGCTGGTCTGTGCTTCTTTTTCCTGAAGGTGTACGTTCAGAGAATGAAGAAATTAAAAAATTTCGGGGTGGCATCGGAATGATTGCATCTAGACTCGATGTGCCAGTGATTCCTATACGGGTCTCTGGTGTCAACAAAGTGCTCCATCCAAAATGGAAAATGGCACGTCCTGGACCAGTACGTGTTACTTTTGGTCGCCCCCTACTCCTGCGCGGAGACAATTATGCAACGTTAGCAACGGATGTCGAAACAACTGTCCGTGCACTTTAAATTGCACCTTGCCACCACGCTGTGTCAAACTGCTTGATAGCACTGAAAGGATTAATATTTGAGTAAAGACGATCTAATTGATATGCAAGGTAAAGTAGTCGCCGTCCACTCTGGTGGCCTCTACCGCGTCGAATGTGAAGCTGGACACGAAGTACTCGCTCAATTAAGCGGACGCATGCGTCGATTTCGAATTAAGGTAGTACCGGGCGATAACGTAACCGTGAGTGTATCTCCTTATGATCCAGTACGTGGCATCATTACTTTCCGCGCACGGTAGCTCTTGAAACGCAATACCGGACACAAACCACAGCCAAGACAAAAGAGTAGAAAATCTGTGCATCGTAGTAAGCAAAGCACAGCAACAAAACCAAAACTTGACTGTGCTCCACTTCCATACAAGACAATACCGTTCGACTCAACTGCCATAAATTTTACTGACCTGAACCTTGACAAGCGCCTACTCCAAGGAACTTGTGATTTAGGCTGGCAAGAAACCAGGCCCGTACAAAGTGGGGTAATCCCTCTAGCAATGTCTGGTCGTGATGTGATTGCCTGCGCTGAAACTGGAACCGGGAAAACAGCAGCATTTTTGGTGCCAATTCTTCAGCGTTTTCTACAACAAACCACTGTAAATTTAGATAAATCTAAAACAGCTAAACCTGTAATCGGAACTCGTGCTCTTGTATTATCACCAACACGTGAGTTAGCAGTACAAATAGAAGACCAAGTTCAAGGTCTCATATATCACACAACAATCTCAAGCATCGCGGTGTACGGTGGCGTACCAATGCCACCTCAAGAGCGCGCTTTACGCGCTAACGTCGATATCGTAGTTGCCACTCCAGGTCGACTAATGGACCACATGCGCCAGGGTACAGTTTGCTTTAAAAAATTGGAGGTTCTTGTGCTGGACGAAGCCGACCGCATGTTAGATATGGGTTTCTGGCCAGATGTACAAAAGATCCTCGGCCAACTTCCGTCAGTAAGACAAACACTGCTCTTCTCAGCCACAATGCCGAGCGAAGTCCTAAACTTAACAAGAGAATTTTTACGTGATCCCGCTCACATACAGGTTGGAAAGCCAGGTGGACCAGCTAGCACAATTTCACACACTGTTCAAAAAGTGCCTGCCCAAGAAAAAATATCTTGGCTAGCGTCTTGGTTGCAGAATGAAACACATGGACCTGTATTAGTATTCTGTCGTACTAAAATTGGTGCCGATAAACTAGCTAGACGCTTAAGCCAAACAGGAATTCGTGCAGCGGCACTTCATGCCAACAGGACACAAGAGCAACGTGTCGCCGCAGTGGAAGGATTTAGAGCTGGACTGTACCCAGTACTAGTTGCAACTGATGTTGCAGCGCGTGGTTTAGACATTGATGGCATTGCATACGTTGTTAATTTTGAGGTACCCAATAAAGTGGAGGACTATGTGCACCGTGTCGGACGGACAGGTCGTGCTGAAGCTACAGGAAATGCCCTTACACTAGCAGCACCTGAAGAACTTCGAACCCTCCGTGCACTTGAAAAAGCGATGGGGTTACCGCTACAACAATAAAATATTTGAAACGCCTTAGAACAATGTAGAGCTAGTCACGAGAACTTGAAAATTCTTTTGCCAATTCTACCCATTCACCGTTAGGTGCTAGACGCTGATAAGCACGCCATTGCGGTAACGCCTCTTGTGATTGCCCATTCTTTTCTAACGTCACAGCTAGATAAAAATATGCGTCAGCATAAGAAGGGTTAAGCCTAAGAGCTTCTCGGTAGTACTCCTGAGCCCTGGCATAGTGTCCAAGATCATGATAAATATTCCCAAGATTGTAATAACCCTCAAAGACTCCTGGCTCAAGTGAAATGGCGCGTTCGTAGAGTGCTTGCGCCTCAGCCATTTCATCCTGTGCGTAATGGATATTTGCGAGATTGATAATTGCAGGCACTAAAGAAGGATCTACTTCAAGGGCTTTCCGATATGCCGCTGCCACCTTGTCATAATTTTCTTGATCTTCATTGTCAAGATCTGACGCCATCACAAAATATTTTTCAGCTGATGAAGTTTGAGGTTCCGTTGCCACGTTCATGAGTGTCGCTAATGGAGGAGTCTCACGTAACGGAAGCTTTACAATTTTGACAGGCTGTGCTTCTAGATGAAAATCTAATGTTAATTGACCAGATCGTACTGCTAGAAGTGTCTTAAGAACAGCACGAAAACTCATGCCTTGAGAAAGTTCCGCGTCCGCTTGCCTGATAACACTAAGATCTGGAAACCCGTAGTAATTTTCTCCGTGCGTTCTATGTGCTGGTTGTATGAGCCCCCATTGCTGTAAATAACGAAGATGATCTGCACGTAAATTTTTATAACGATCGAGTAAATCTCGCTGAGCATGGTACTGCTGTCTGAGTTTCTTTGGAGAAAGCACACCAACAAGATCGCAGAACTCATCCTCAGATACAATTTTGATTCGTCCTTGAAGCTCTATATTGAATTGTTCGGCTCGACGAAGTCGATAATTAACCTCCTGAGTACGCTGGCCTAGACTACCAATTACCAGCATTGTCGTAGTAGGAGTTATCTCATCAGTGACTTTAGCTCCCATAGTCTGGACAAGAGCATCCACTTGTCGCCGACTAAACGAACGTAATCGGCCGCTAAAAACAAGCGTCTGGCCAAAAAGCACTTGACCTTTTGATGATTTCAATGCGTCTACCACTTTTAAACAAAGTCCAATATAAACTAGGGTTATTACATAAAATCGGAAAAAGGCTCACAAACCACAATGGTGTGAATTTGACAAAAATTGTGTCCATCTCCCAGATGCGACGAGGATACTACGCTAATGTTACTAGCTGGTGATATAGGCGGCACAAAAACCCTGCTGGGTCTGTTTGATCCCTCATTACCCAGACCTAAGGCAATAACTACAAGAACTTATCAGACGAATAAGTTTTCATCGTTTTTACATCTTCTTGACGAGTTTAAACAGGACGTGGCATGGATGGAAACGACTATTGAAGCAATAGTTTTCGGTGTAGCTGGTCCAGTTCTTGATCAAAAAACTAAATTAACTAATATTCCATGGAATATCTCAGGAGTAGAAATTAGTAAATACTATAACTTGGAACGTGTTCGCTTAATTAACGATTTAGAGGCCATCGCGCACAGCATAGAAGTCTTGGATCAAACAGAATTGTTTATTCTCCAAGCAGGCAAGAAAGATAACTCTGGAAATGCCGTAATTATTGCTGCCGGCACTGGGTTAGGTGAAGTATTACTGCATAGGGTTAATGGGAAACTAACTCCAATCCCCTCGGAAGGGGGCCATGCAGACTTCGCACCAAGGACTAACCGGGAAAAAGAGTTTGTCCGAACTTTTCAAAAACGTTACGGACGCGTAACAATCGAACAAGTGCTGAGTGGGCGTGGCCTTATCAATCTCTACCACTTTACACATGCTAAATCTCCTTGTGATGCAATTATTGCTCAAGAACTAACTCCTGCCTTAGTCTCACAAGCAGGCCTTCAAGCAAACTGCTCTGCATGTGCAGAAACACTTGAATTATTTGTTTCTGCCTACGGATCAGAAACTGGAAACCTTGCATTACGTGGTGTGGCCTCTAGTGGCGTATTTATTGGTGGAGGTATCGCTCCAAAAATACTTCAACCCCTATCAAAAAGCAGTTTCATGGAAGCATTTCGTGACAAGCCGCCAATGACCAAATTGTTGTCTCAATTTCCAGTTAAAGTTATTCTCAATGAGAAAGCTGGATTAGTTGGAGCTGCTGTTTTTGCGAATGTACTTTGGTGAAGATCTGTGTGACACGTTAAATAATTTACTTCTTAGTGGTTATTGTCACCCACAAATAGAATAAACTCATTGTTTCATGAATATTGGCGTACCCAAAGAAACATGGCCTGGCGAACAGCGTGTTTCCATTATCCCTACAACCGTTGCCTCTCTTAAAAAAACTGGCTTGCACGTATCTGTAGAGCAAGGTGCCGGTACTGCAGCAGGTTTTTACGATGATGAGTATGCAAAAAATGGAGCGACCATAACATCACGTGATGAAATATTCCAATCTTCGGATGTGATCCTGCAGGTTCGAGCAATGCCTGCAGATCCAAAACTTCGACAGGGGCAAGCTGTCATTGGATTTGCTGACCCCTTAGGCGCTCCACAAGAAATTCAAAATACTGCTGGTACTGGTATCACTTTGTTCGCTATGGAACTAATGCCACGTATCACACGCGCGCAGAGCATGGATGCTCTGTCATCGATGGCAACTGTAACTGGCTACAAGGGTGTCCTTCTGGTAGCCGACGCCCTTCCACGTATGATGCCAATGCTTATGACTGCTGCTGGGACTTTGTCTCCGGCAAAGGTTTTTGTTGTAGGTGCTGGTGTCGCTGGCTTGCAGGCAATTGCAACTGCACGTCGACTCGGAGCACGGGTGGAGGCCTACGATGTTAGACCTGCCGTGAAGGAACAAGTACAAAGTCTCGGAGCAAAGTTTGTTGAACTACCGCTTGAGTCAACTGAAACCGAGGACGCCGGAGGATATGCAAAGGCACAAGACGAATCATTTTATCGTCGTCAGCGGGAGATGATGCTAACGGTCCTGGCAACTAGCAATGCGGTCATTACCACCGCACTTATCCCAGGTAAGCGAGCACCTATCCTTATAACAAAAGAAATGGTCAATGCAATGCAACCAGGCTCTGTGGTCGTTGATCTTGCTGCAGAACGTGGTGGCAATTGCGAGCTAACTAAACCTGACGAAATTGTAAACCATGCAGGCGTCAAAATTATTGGTCCGAGTAATCCCCCGGCCTTAGTGCCATATCATGCTAGTCAGATGTATTCAAAAAACATTACCACCTTCCTACTACACCTGATAAAAAAAGATGAGAATCAATCAGTACTACAACTAGACATGCAAGATGAGATCACCAAAGATACCTTACTGATAAAAGACGGCATCTTAGTTAATAAGAAAGTTCTGGAGATCGTAGAATAATAATGGAAGCTTTTATAATTGCACTAACAGTGTTCGTGCTTTCGGTCTTTGTTGGATTTGAGATCATCAACAAAGTTCCTCCTCTATTGCACACACCACTTATGTCTGGTTCTAATGCAATCTCAGGAATAACAATTGTTGGTGCGATGCTCTCGGTTGCTACACCGAATCCCCTTTCAACCATTCTAGGTTTCATTGCGATTGTTCTTGCTACTCTTAACGTTGTAGGTGGGTTCCTCGTAACCCACCGCATGCTAGACATGTTTAAGAAGAAGGACTAGTTAAACGCCGTGACCCCTTCCCTTGTCAATCTCGTCTATTTACTAGCAGCAGTACTCTTCATTCTTGGTCTCAAAGGTTTAGCACATCCAAAAACTGCCGTAAGAGCTAACCGAATTGGTGCAACCGGAATGCTTATTGCTGTCATCGCAACATTAACTGATAACAACGTTCTCGGTAGTGGCAGTGAAGTGTTTGTACTCATTTTCATGGCTATCCTTATTGGATCGATAGCTGGGTCTGTGCTCGCATTAAAAATCAAAATGACAGCGATGCCGCAGATGGTGGCACTGCTTAACGGGTTTGGCGGGGGCGCCTCTGTGCTGGTAGCTGGTGCAGCACTTGTAGATGTCGGCACAACAACCCCTACAACTCAAT
>DDZV01000050.1 GCA_002346475.1 Acidobacteria bacterium UBA2999
CTGTCCGCCAATGCCGTGCAAATTTCTTCTGGGGACCCCGTCGAGATTCAACGTTGGGGCGGTGAAACCCCGTTGCTTGGTCGAGTACATCGGGTTGAACCTTCTGGGTTCATGAAAATATCTGCACTTGGTGTCGAAGAACAACGAGTAAACATCATCATTCACTTCCTTGATGAGGCTCATGCCGCCCGCAATCTTGGTGATGGCTATCGAGTTGAGGTTCAAATTGGTATTTGGGAAGAAGCAGAAACGCTTGTCATTCCCGTCGGCAGTCTTTTTCGCCATGAGGGAAACTGGTCTGTCTTTGTAATTGAAGAGGGCGTCGTTCACCTTACACCCGTCGCACTCGGTCAACGAAACAACACGCACGCCCAAGTCGTAGATGGTCTTGCCGCAGGCACGCAAGTTGTGCTCCATCCACCAGACGAACTCCAAGATGGGATGCGTATTACTCCCCGCTAAAAATCTAATTCTGCGTAATCGATGTTGGCTTCAACTTCATTGCGCAACCAGCAGGGAGATCAATTCTTGCTGACCACGTATGAGGAGCTTGCCATCGGCCAATGCAAGGGGTGCCCAGTTGTCACCCCTCTCGAGTACTACGGTGCTTGCAAGCGGTCTGAAGCCAGTGGGATCCGGATCAACGAGATACAGCTTCGTGTTGCCGTCGCTCGTCAGCAGGAGATCGTCAGCTAGAATGGCGTGGGCCCGCACGAACGCCGGCTGACGGTCGGTCTTCCACTTGACCTCGCCGTCCATGCTCATCGCCACGAGTCCGTCGGCTCGCGAATTGGTCGTGAACTGGGCGTAGAAGTAGTCCTCGTGGAGAATCGGCGCATGCGTGTGGGCACCGAAGTCCGGGTTCTTGAAGAGCTCCGTGACACTGTAGCGGTCGTCTCCGCTCCGGCGAATCTTGATCATCGCGCTGCCTGCGCCATAGCCCCCGGTGATCAGCACTCGACCGTCACCGGCGTCAACCGGTTGAGGCACCGGGATGACGCATTGCCAGTTCATGTAGGTCCAACGAATGGCTCCGGTGAGCGGGTCGAGGCCGTTCACGCTGCCATCCCGAGCCGTGCGTCCTCGTCCGATCGCCGCCGTGACCATGACGAGGTGGTCTTCTCCGTCGACCTTGACAATCATCGGGCTTACGTACCCTGCCGTGCCTGAGAGCGGCGCCGACTTCCACCTGAGTTCACCCGTCAGCTTGTCGTACGCGACCACGCCCGCCTCGGCCGTCTGTGGTGCCACGATTAGCAGGTCGCCGTAGATAAGCGGGTTCTGGGCGATGGCCCACCTTGGCAACTCGTCGCCGCCGAACTCCGTCCAAATGTTCCGGTGCCAGACCGGCTTGTGGGTCTTGGTGTTGATCGCATAGAGATCTCCCAGCGGTCCCGTTGTGTAGACGTGCTCACCGTCCACGGTCGGCGTGGTCCGAGATCCAGCAAAACTGAAACTCCCCGGCGCGTCGTACGCAAATGTCCAGAGTTCCTTGCCGCTGGAAAGCTCGAGCACGCGCAGCGTGTCCCCGACCTTCTCGTTCCTGTCGAGCAGATAGACCTTGCCGTTGCTGATGGCGGGGCCACCGAAGCCGGAGCCCAGAGGCACGGTCCACAGCACTGTCGGGCCTGCGTCCGGCCAGACGCGCAACAGGCCGGTCTGACTGGAGGTGCTGTCCGCGTTGGGTCCGTAGATCGACGGCCAATCTGTCGCGAACGCGACGGGCACCGACAGCGCCACGATGCCTGCGATGAGGGCGAGTGTTAGCCTCGAGCTTCGCCCGTTGCTCGAACGTCTATTAGAATTGATGATTCGCTGTCTCTGCATAAAGTCACTATTATCGGTATGAACGTGCTTTGAATGAGTCACGAATGTTAAGAGCAAGCTGTCACTAGCTCACTCTTAACATTGAGAATAAAAGATGTTACTTGGCGAGTGGGTCAGGACGTACTTGCCATTGCACAGCTCTATTGACCTGACCTTTGCCACCCTCTATATGCCACATCACTTGTCCAGCGTAGGCGGACCAGAGTCCCCTCCCCTTCCAGCCAGCCTCAGGATCATCAATCCTGGCATCCATGCCTTTCGGATGGAACCCCATTGGATAGGGTATGCGTAAACTCACCGTAGTACCATCCGGCAGGGTTGCTTTCACTGAATCTGAATTGTTTCCAAGGCCAATTGGAATATTGGGACCCATATTGCCAGCACCAAACTGATCCACGTATGTGTAGTAGTTGCTGTCTGTAATCCCTGAACCTGTGACACCTTTAAAGTTTGGCCCGGGCTGTTTATAAAATGTCCAGCCTTCAGGACAGTGTTGCCCTGTCGCTGTTGGACCATTAAGGGGTCCTGTGCACTTGCGACGATCAAAGCTAGCCATGTGTCCACTTCCCAGACCAGCCCAAATTAACCCGTTGCGATCAATATCGATACCGCGCGTCCCCCAAGTCTCAAACTCAGAATCCGGCTGCATATATGGAACTTGGTAAATTTCAGCAAGCGTCGTTGCTGGAGGATTCGATCCGAGTTCTAAGCGATAAATGGCACCGGGTGCCCCCTCAGAGGCTACGGTCCAAATAGATCCATCAGCTGGGTTCGGAATAACTCCGTAGGTGCCACCGCGTACGCGCTTATCTTTATTCGGATCCACAGGATCGTCGGGTCCAACGTACTCATCAACTTCTCCGTTGCCATTTATGTCAAGAATAAATGGAGTCCACCCCTGCGCTTGGGCCATATCTCCTGTGGCTTCCCACACCCGTGTGTCAAACCACCCTATCACCTGACCGAGCGTGCTAAACCAGAGTCGATCGTCCTGGTCAAACATGACATGGTGCGTATTGAAACAGGTATCGAGAGGAGTAAATACCTCAGTCGCCGGGTCATACATGGAAAGGTGCCGACCGGCAGCCGCTATGGGAAAGACCTGCGCCGACAGATGGCTTGACCCTTCTTTGCAATAATCTGGATTCGGAGCCGGCCGCGTCGCAGATGTCACCCAGATACGCTCTTGGCCATCCATCATTAAACTGTGCGGATTCGTGGTGCTGTGGAAAACTGGTTCTTCACCCCACACTGGGGAAGGCTGGAGACTTTTTTGAGTCCATGAAACTGGAGGCGGGTTACTTGGATCCAGAAACGGCGGCGTCAGCTCAGTAGTGACGTGTGTAACCGGATCAAGCACAACCATATTTGTTGAGCTATATTCCGTAGCACCGTAAACTGGCCCATATGGATTCACTGTCGGATCGCGCTTATCGGTAGTGATCTCATCGTGCACAAACTGATGACCATTACGACCCCAGCCCCACAAACTCACTACGACGTTTTGTTCTATACCGCTTGGACGTGGAGGCACTGGTGGCAATTCGCCCGCAGCCATACGATCTGTCCAATCAGCAAAGAATGAAAGTCCATTCGGTCCAAAACGGGACAAGAAGAAACCCATGGTGCCACCACTCTGACCAGATTGCACTCGGCGTTGCCAAGCAGCTAAAGTCGAATCAAACGTGCCCATGTTTTGCGGCATGTCACGTGTGGGCTTCGTACCCATTTGGTGACACACAACACATCCATTAAGCGTAAGATCGCTGAGAAAATGTCCCTGAGTCTGATAACTCTCTGGAATACCATTGCCACTAAGACCAGTGCCTGGAAATTCTGATGGTGGTGGTGGTTCAAGTAAGGCGTACCAGTACATCGCGGGGTAGTACTGCGCAGCAGCGTGCTCATCTGGAGCCACAACTCCTGTTAGGTCCAAATGCGTGCCTGGAGATGCCTGGACCTTCGGTGAATCAACTAAGCCATATCCCCGAACCCACACAGAATAGTTTGCTTCTGGAAGATCAGGCAGTACATAGCGCCCCTGATCGTCGGTTACAACACTTCGAATAAAATCAGTAGGCAACTCGTCTGTCTCCGCGATAACCCAGACAGCCGCTTCGGGGCCATTCTCACTCGTGACAACTCCACCGATGTCATCACTATCGATAGCCACAGCCCCCTGCTGCCCGGTCATGCACGCCGCCACAATGGCGAGTCCGGCTACGAGAGCTAGGCCGGTTGTAGCAAATCGTCCACCACAACATGTCATTGTCATGACAAAATACTCCTTCAATCCAGCATCGAGGTACACGCACCTCATCGTTCAACTCAAGATTAAAACATAAACAAGAAGACTGAATTATAAAGTGCTAATGGGGAATAGAGCCAACTAAGATTGCGGGGTGCGCAAGGCAAGAGATTATTTTCGGTACCGTCTGCCAAAATCAAAGTCTTTTCCTTAAATATTTCCGACTAATCTTAGACAATCTCGTTGATAACCGCTTGTCTGTTTGCTAATCTCAACTATGTGTAGCTAGGATTTGGCGTAGACCTATTTCCTGTTGGCCTATCTAAAAATCTGGAAATCTGTTACAGGATGTGAGCTCGTACCAAAGATATGATGGGAGACCAATAAGTGCTTAAACCGCTATCAGTTCTTTCGATTGCGACCATGACGGTCATGCTGTCTGGATCCCACGCTGTAGATGTGCAGGCCCAAGCGCCAGACATGTCTTCACATATGACAGCGGATACGGTAAGTGCTGCCGTTAATCAATACTGTATCGCCTGTCACAACAAACGGGCACGAACAGCTGGCCTAGTCCTTGAAGGAATGGATTATGACAACCTCAGCGTGGATGCCGAAAAGTGGGAAGCTGTCATCAGCAAGCTCCGCTCACAGACAATGCCACCCCCTGGACGACCGAGACCCGAACAAGCCACCTATCACGACATGGCCTCCTGGATGGAAACCGAACTCGACACAGTTGCTTTCATTAAGCCACAGGCTGGTCGCACTGAAACCTTCCATCGACTAAATCGCTCTGAGTACCAGAACGCCATTCGAGACTTACTTGATCTCGACATTGATGTCGAAGCACTGTTGCCAGGCGACCTCGCCTACGAGCATGGGTTTGACAATAATGGCGATGTGCTTTCCATCTCTCCAGATCTACTGGCTCGGTATCTCTCAGCTGCGCGAAAAATTAGTAGCTCAGCAGTTGGTGTTCTACCGACTGGGCCGATAGTTAAAACGTACCGAGTCCATCCAGACCTGCTACAAAACGACCGTCTTAGTGAAGATTTGCCGTTCGGATCGCGCGGAGGCTTCGCTGTTAAACATTTCTTCCCGGTTGATGGTGAATATGTAGTGCGTGTTCGGCTACACCGAAACTTCTCTGACTACATCATTGGTTTTGGCCACAAGCAACAAATTGATTTTCGGCTTGATGGCAAACTCTTAAAGAGAGTTCCCATAGGTGGGGCAAGCCAAGAACAGATGGCTCCGCTGAGCTTCTCCGGCAACATCGAAGGTCATCCGGACTGGGAATTCTATATGGTGAACGGGGATGAGGGCCTGGAAGTCCGCTTCTCCACATCGGCGGGCTACCATCTCGTTGGAATATCCTTTGACCGAAAAATGCTAGAAGTTGAAGGAGTCTTTCAACCGCGACAACGAGGCTACGGAAAATTTGTCACAGAACGTCATGACGATGTTGCTGGGGTAGATGCAATCACTGTTGGGGGGCCGTATCGTATCGATGGAAGCGGTTCAACCCCAAGTCGCCAACGAATTTTTGTATGCCAACCACAGATCCAATCTGAAGAAAGTGCCTGTGCGCAACGTATCCTAACTAAACTGACACAACGAGCGTTTCGACGAGCCGTGACAGATGCTGATCTCACAGAGATATTGGGTTTCTATGAAGCTGGCCGTCAGGAAGGTGGCTTCGAACAGGGGATTCAGTTTGCACTAGAGCGCATTCTGACTGACCCTGAGTTTCTTTTTCGGATTGAATCTGATCCCAAAAATCTTGGACCTGAAGAACAATATCAACTAAGCGATCTAGAGCTAGCATCACGTCTATCCTTCTTCCTTTGGAGCAGTATCCCTGACGAAGAACTTCTAGCACTAGCTATTGACGGTCGCCTCCAACAACCGGAGGTGCTTGAACAGCAAGTTCGGCGGATGCTCGCTGACGCTAGAACTGATGCGCTGACCTATAACTTTGCAGCCCAATGGTTACGCCTTCGCAATTTAAGCGGGGCCGAGCGTGGATCGGATGACTATCCAGATTTTGACGAGAACCTGCGAAAATCTTTCCAGAAAGAAACAGAACTTTTTGTAAGCAGTTCGATCCAAGAGGATCGAAGCGTCGCAGATCTGCTTGGTGCAAACTACACATTCCTGAATGAACGACTCGCACGTCACTATGGGATCCCAGGCATTTATGGCGACCGGTTTCGTCGTGTCACATTCCCAAAGGATGCTCCTCGTGGAGGACTCCTGGGTCAGGGGAGCCTTCTTATGGTGACGTCTCATCCAAACAGAACCTCCCCAGTACTTCGAGGAAAGTGGCTTCTTGAAGCAGTGCTAGGTGCGCCGCCTCCGGAACCACCACCAAACGTGCCCGATCTGCCTGATCGTGGAGAAGGCGGAAAACCTGCGTCAGTACGTGAGCGACTACAGCTTCATCGCAAAAATCCTGTTTGTGCAAGTTGCCACGATTCAATTGATCCTATGGGCTTTGCGCTAGAACAGTTTGATGCTATTGGAGCTTGGCGCACAACAAGTGAAACAGGCGGCGCTATTGACACATCCGCAATGATGCCAAGCGGGGAGAAGTTCAACGGTGTTGAAGGCCTGCGAGCACTCCTTCTAACCCGTCAAGACCAATTTGCCCAAACAGTAACCCAAAAGCTCCTAGCGTACGCGTTAGGACGTGGGCTCGAATATTACGATTGGCCCGCTGTGAGAAAGATTGCTCAAGGTGCATCACAAGATAATTATCGCTGGTCGTCAATTATCCTTGGCATTGTAAAGAGCACACCGTTTCAAATGCGCCAAACGCAGTCAAAAACTCTAAGAACGCCAACACACGGAAGTGAAGGACTCTAATTACGAGGCTTTTCGTTATACAATCTTTGCTAATAAGGATGCTCGCACTGAACAAGTGCAAAAGGTGGAGACACTAACAATGATGATCACAAAGCGGACACTTCCACGACGAACGATCCTACGCGGTATCGGTGCTGCCGTATCGTTGCCGTTACTTGATGCCATGGTGCCTGCGCTCACGGCTACCTCAAAAACTGCGGCAAATCCAGCTAAACGCCTTGGGGTTGTCTATGTTCCGAATGGCATCTCCATGGAGTACTGGACACCAGAAGCAGAGGGAACAAACTTTGAACTTACGCCTATCCTAAAGCCACTCGCTGCTTATCAGGATCGATTGCTTATAACAACTGGGCTGAAGGCACTTTGGACACCGGCACATGCTGGAGCATCCACAACATTTCTAACAGGTGCCAAAGGCATCCCTGGCGAAGTTGCACCAGTGGCTGATATTTCAATGGATCAAGTAGTTGCCCAAGAATTTGGTAAGCAGACTCAACTTGCTTCACTCGAACTTGCTATCGATGGTAGAGCAAACGCTGGCCAATGCAGCGGAGGCCACAGTTGCGTCTACACAAACACAATTTCGTGGCGTAGTCGCACAACGCCGCTCCCAATGGAAAACAATCCTCGTGCAGTATTTGAACGTCTCTTCGGTGACAGCACTAGTACGGACCCCGCAGCTCGTGCAGCACGTCTAAAGCGAGACCGGAGTGTGCTGGATTCAGTAACAACTAAAGTTGCAGACTTAAAGTCCGCCATTGGTGCCAATGACCAAGTCAAAATTGATGAGTACCTTGAAGGCGTGCGAGACGCGGAACGGCGTATCCAAAAAGCTGAAGAACAAGGTGACGTTGATCTTCCTGCTCTAGAGCAACCTGAAGGTATCCCAGCAGCGTTTGCAGACCATGTCAAATTAATGTTCGACCTTCAATTACTTGCCTATCAGATTGACCTGACCCGTGTTACCACCTTTATGCTGGGCCGAGAAGTAAGCTCACGGACTTACCAAGAAATTGGCGTACGTGAGTCGCACCACCCACTCTCCCATCACCAATACATTCCTGAAAAAATTGAATTGCAGTCAAAAATCAACACTTACCACATGACGATGTTTAGAGATTATCTCAATCGACTCAAAGCCACGCCAGATGGTGACGGTTCACTACTGGATCATACTATGTTGCTTTACGGTTGTGGCATGTCTGACAGTAATGCTCATAGCCCCCTCAACATCCCGGTGTTTGTCGTAGGTGGCCCCTCTGTAAACATCAAAGGTGGGCGACATCTTAAATACGAAAACGACCCACCTCTCGCGAACTTGATGGTGACGCTGATTGATAAGCTTGGAGTTCCTGTTGAGAATCTTGGAAACAGTGACGCAAGACTTAAGAACATTTCCACCCTTGCTAACGTGTAATCGTTAGCAAAGTCGATCAATCCTTTTCTAGCGAGTTAGTCTTGGATCATTTCTTCCAAGACTAACCTGCTAGCAATATAAATTCTTACCTACTCCACTGCCCCAAGTGTACGGAGCAATGCAGCTGTGCTATTTCCTTCAGGACTGGAAGCAAGCATTAAAGGTGTCGCTTCCTCATTGTTTTTTGCATTGATATCAATATCTTTTGTCGCTAAAAATTCAATAACCGTATTCAATTTCCGCAAAGCTGCTCCATGTAAAGGCGTGTCTCCCTCGGTTGTAACAGCCTGCATGTCTACACCTAAATTGACAGCCACCTTGACCCCATTAAGAAGATTCTTCTCTATGTCAGCTTCATCGACTACAAGGCCCTCAGCATAACGTTTTCTTCCACGGATTGCCGCCATTAACACTGTCGTACCATCGGCCATAACAAAACTTGGATCGCTGCCGTTTTCCCCAAGAATCTGCATCATCTCTGGTTCACCAAAGTGAGCTGCTAGCCACAAAGGTGTCGCACCAATGTAATGTCCGCTGATCACCCAATCCGCACTTGCTCTACGTGCAGGAGTGCCTTTGCTCAATGGTTCATTTGGGTCTGCACCGCTTTGAAGAAGTGCTTTCAGAAGATTCACATCGCCCCTGAGAATCGCTGACTGCAGTGCTGTGTACCCAGCCTCTGCATGATTTGGATCAGCGCCACGATCAAGCAAAAACCTTGCAACCTCTCCATGACCGCTGTGCGCTGCGACAACCAACGCGCTTACACCCTCTGGGGCTACATCATTTACATCAGCTCCGGCTTCCACAAGAATCTGAGCTGAATCCAAGTCGCCCACTCTCGCCGCAAAAAGTAACGGTGTGAACCCTCCCTGGATGATATCAATAACAACCTCACGGCCGAATCCAGCAGTTTCAGTGTTGACACGTCTCGGGCGTGAATCAGTACGTGCGTGAATGTTTGCGCCGGCATCAATAAGGCTCCGGACAACTGCAGGGTGCCTTTGTGCTACCGCCCACATAAGAGCCGTTTGGTTCTTGAAATTCTCTGTTGCATCTACCTCAGCACCACTTGCTAAAAGTGCCTCAACAGCGCCAACAGCACCAGCGCGTGCTGCCGTCATCAATGGTGTCTCACCAGATAACAATGGTAGATTTGGGTCAGCTCCCGCTTGCAACAAGCTACTGACAACAGGTTCGTTCCCGCTTACAGACCCTACCCAAAGAGGCGTCGCACCAAGATCATTAGCATGATCAAGATTAGCTCCTTGCTTAATCAGCAGGTCAACCATTTCTAAGTTTTCTAAATGTGCTGCCCAGTGCAGTGCAGTTGCACCGTCTCCTTGAGTCGTATTGATATCTGAACCATCTGCTAACAGACTGTTCAGGGTCTTTATATCAGCAGACCGCGCAGCTTCAATAACGGGGTTCTCACTTGCACTGACGCAGGTAAAGCAAAGCGCCAAGAAGACCGCCACAAGACCAAACTGATTTTTGGCTCTCACATCGCCTCCCTTACGAGTATGCAGGGATTCTAGCATGCACCTCCACATGAAACACATTTTCAGCTCCTAGCTGAATCCCGCTTACGAATGGTCAGTGTTGTCAACGAGTAAAATAGACATCCGCTTACCAAGGACAGATAAAGCTGCTTCTAACTGATCGAGCCTAGAGCCATGGTGAACGTTCAAAAGACGGTCCACTTGCGGTCGGTGCCAGCGGAGCCGACGGGCAAGCTCTGCGCCACCAACTCCGGCAACTCGCATGGCTTGATAAACCTGGACTTTCGCATCAACCAAGGCAGGTGGTCGGATGACGTGTGTATGTTTAACTGTAATCACACCCTTGGATGGCACTGGGATTGGCTTTCGACTTTTAATGCAAGCTCCTAAGGCTTTCGCAAGTACGGCTTTTGCTTGAACGAGAGCATCTTCTTCGTACTCTCCTTCGGCATGTACATCTGGAAAATCAGGGAACCTACCAATTACGGCACCGCTTTCACTACGATCTAATATGATTGGATATTCCATCTACGACCAGGCCTCCAGGGAGTAAACAAGACTGTTCTAATTATAACACTTCTGTATTCATTATCAATATTCTCTAAAAAACTTGAGTAAGAACTGTCACGATCTTAGTGCTTAAGAGATAATAAGTTATTAGATGCTGTACTTGTTACTCCACCTAAGGAAGACCCCATGCTGAAAAAGATTTCCATTGTCGCCCTACTTGTTAGCATAGGGCTCGTTGCACAGGCGCAACAGGACATCCAACAAATCTCGCTTGGTGATTGGCCTGAACTTCGTGGCCCACATCGTGACGGAACCTCTAGCGAAACTGAACTACCAGAGTCATGGAGCCTTGACGGCGACCAGTTGCTTTGGCGTGCACCGTTTGGTGGACGATCTTCACCAATTGTTGTCGGTAATCGAGTCTATGTCCAAAACCCAGCTGGACGTGGCCCCAACTTGCAAGAACGCGTCATGGCGCTTAACGCTGATACTGGCGACGCAGTATGGGAATATCGCTTTAACGTCTTTCAAAGCGATGTTCCTCCACATCGAATCTCATGGGCATCGCCAGCAGTTGATACACAAAGTGGCAATATCTATGCGCTCGGTGGCGGAGCACTCCTGGTTGCGCTTGATAAAAATGGCGCCCTGCTCTGGAAACGTTCGATCGGAGAAGAGTTCGCAGCCTTTACAACTCACGGCGGGCGAACAGCCTCGCCCCTTATTGACGGCAACCTCGTAATTGTCAGTGCTGCCGTGTCGAATTGGGGCGAACACGGTATGCGTCGCATACGATACATCGCCCTTGATAAACACACCGGTCATATTGTTTACGTAGCTCAACCGGGTGGTCGTCCATACGACACTTCATACTCCCCTATGACTATTCGAACAATAAACGGCATGCGCTTACTAATCTCCGGACTCGGGAACGGTGGTGTTCACGCTATCAAACCACAAACCGGAGAAACCGTCTGGAGCTTTCCAGCGGCCAAGCGCGCAGTAAACACAGGCGTAGTTATTAAAGGCAATACCGTTTTCATGTCTCATGGTGATGAAAACTTTGACACTGTTGAAATGGGACTTATAGCTGCATTCGACGGTTCTGAATCCGGCACCATTAGCACACGTAAATGGTCAACTACTGGTCTTGAGTTTGGAACTTCTTCACCGGTACTGGATGGTGATCGACTGTACCAAATCGATGGAGGCGGAACACTTTACAGTTTTGACACTGAAACAGGACAGGTGTACTGGACACAACGACTCGGCAATGCGCAACGAGCACCATTAGTAATGGGAGACGGGAAGCTGTACGCAGGAACCAACGGAGGAAGCTTCTTCATCATACGGCCTCATCCTGATCGCGCTGAGGTGCTAAGCCAAGTTACGCTTCCAGATAGCACAAACAGTTGCTGTGGATCAGAAGGCACTCCCGAGCAAATTGTTAGTGGAGCGGCTATCTCAAATGGACGTGTGTTCTTTGTCTCAAGTGATGCTGTCTACGCGATTGGACCAAAAGTTGCAAAGACTGCGAAAGGTTTGGCAGTTGACGACAAAGTTAGCCCTGGCGAGGGGCCTCCGACATACCTACAAGTAATACCTACTGAATTAACCCTCCTGCCAGGCGAGCAAGTTGAACTACGTGCCAGGCTTTTTGATAAGAATGGTCGCTTTCTCCGTGAATCTACGCCTGTTTGGACTCTTGAAGGTCTTAAAGGCACGGTGACAAACCAAACCTTTACCGCTGGGACTGATGCTATTGGACAAGCGGGTCTCATTAAGGCCACGGCTGAAGGACTGACCGGAAGTGCTCGCGCCAGAATTTCTCGTCCTCTTTCATGGACGGAGACCTTCGAAAACTACGAAGAAGGCGAAACACCTCCAGGCTGGGCAAATATGGGCGCCGGCCAGTTCGCTGTTACAACTCTTGATGGAGAAAAGGTTCTCCACAAGAAGCCAGTCAGTACTCTTTTTAAACGGATCCGCGTATTTACTGGCCCCTTCAACGCAAGCAACTACACGATGAAGGCCGACATTCGCGCCCCGGAACGTCGTCGGCAAATGGCAGATGTCGGTATCGTTGCACAAACTTATACGCTCGCCCTGTACGGTACGACACAGCAACTTAAAATTGAACCATGGGAACCAGAAACAGAACGAACAGTCAAACAGCCATACGCTTGGGAAGCTGATACTTGGCACCGGGTTAAATTACGTGTGCAGACACAGTCAGACGGCCAAGTCTTAGCGCAAGGTAAAGCCTGGGCGGTAGGACAAGCGGAGCCCTCTGAGTGGATGCTTGAACGGCTTGACCCAGTTGGCAGTCATGAGGGATCACCAGGCTTCTTCATTGATGCCGAGTTTGGTGCCTACATAGATAACGTACAGGTCACCACAAACTAGTAACGTCCGATTACAACCGTGAGGATACCGTGACATATATTCGCAATCTCATTCACTCGACCCACCGTAATATTCTTCGGACCGCGACCATCGCAATAGCACTGATGGGTGTCTTTACGCTGGTCTCTCTATTTTGGTCTTCGCCACTAATTGCATCAGACCCTAATACTGGCGAGTGGCCCATGTGGGGCGGGACACCTGACCGCAATATGGTCTCAAACATGAAAGGATTGCCTGGAGACTGGGATGTTAAATCTGGCAAAAATATCAAGTGGACTGCCAGACTAGGTTCTCAGAGCTATGGCAATACGGTAGTGGCGGGTGGCATGGTCTTTGTTGGAACAAACAACGAGTTGCTTAGAGATCCCAGTCAAGACGGAGATCGGGGTGTCTTAATGGCCTTCGATGAGGAAACTGGGGAATTTTTATGGCAACACACTCATGAAAAACTTGCCTCTGGCCGTGCTAATGACTGGCCATTTCAAGGCGTCGCCTCTTCCCCACTCGTTGAAGGCAACAAACTTTACTACGTTAGCAATCGAGGAGTCCTTTGGTGTATTGATATTGAAGGATTCCGCGATGGAGAAAATGATGGCCCGATGACCGACGAAGCCCTGACTGGTCCTAATGATGCCGATGGCATCTGGGCTTTTGACATGATGGAAGAGGTAGGCGCTTACCCTCATAACCTTGCAAACTCTTCGCCAGTCATTTTGGGAGATTTAGTCTATGTCAGCACCTCTAACGGACACGACGAAAGTCACGTTAATGTGCCATCTCCTCGAGCACCGGCAATCATCGCTGTCAATAAGAATAACGGGGAATTTGTATGGGAACAGAATCACGTCGAAGACCGCATTCTCCACGGGCAGTGGTCGACACCAGCTGCTGGCACTATTGGCGGAGTCACTCAGGTTGTGATGGGAGAAGGCGATGGCTGGGTAAGAAGTTACGAAGCGCTCACTGGCAAGAAGCTCTGGGAATTTGATACAAACCCAAAAGACTCAGTCTGGCCAAAAACCCGTAATGAAATTATTGCAACACCTGTAATTCACGGCGATCGTGTTTATATTGGTAACGGTCAGGATCCCGAACATGGTGAAGGCATAGGTCACATGTACGCAATAGATGGTACCAAGCGTGGTGACATTACTGAAACTGGTTTAATTTGGCACTTCGGTGATATTCGACGAACCATCTCAACGGCAGCCGTAGTAGATGGCTTAGTGTACATTGCATCTTTTAGCGGTTTCCTGCATTGCTTAGATGCAGATACGGGAGAGGAATACTGGCAGTACGATGCTTTTGCCTCTATCTGGGGATCACCATTTGTTGTTGATGGCAAAGTGTACCTTGGGGATGAAGATGGTGATGTCGTCATTCTTGAGCACGGGAAAACGATGAACCTATTAACAGAACTGAATATGGGGAATTCTGTATATTCGACACCCGTGCCCGCTAATGGCACTCTTTTTCTAAATAACCGTAATCGACTATTTGCACTGGAAGAAGGTGCTCACACGCCGCCGAATTGACAATTCGGCCTACTAGCGAGAAACATTTTTCCCTGCTGACAAAAAGACTCAGAAATAAAAACTAGCAGGTTCTACTAACGTTAAAAAATTTTGGTGAATGACTAACGAACTACGAACCATCCCACTTAGCAACCAGCCGACCATCCCCGTTGCCGACCAGACGGATGTTGGAAGCTACTTTGTTGCAAACTATCCACCGTTCTCAGTCTGGTCATCTGAAGCTGTCAAACACGACGCAATCCCTGCTCTCGCGCAAAAACCTAAGCCGGGTGTTCCACTAGGCCTTTATCTACATATTCCGTTCTGTCGAAAGCGCTGCCACTTCTGCTATTTTCGAGTTTACACAGATAAAAACTCACAAGATGTCGGATACTACCTCGATACCATTGCACGTGAATGGGAAATGTACAACGAGCTCCCCGCAATTCAGAATAGACCGCTTGATTTCATTTACTTTGGAGGTGGCACACCTTCTTTCCTTTCAACCAAACAACTCAAAGGTCTCGTCACAAGACTAACGAACCTCTCATCATGGAATCAGGCTCAAGAGATTGCGTTTGAATGTGAACCTGGCACTCTCACAGAAAGCAAGATCGCTCTCATTCGTGAACTAGGCGTTACACGTCTAAGCCTTGGCATTGAGAATTTTGATGATCGCATTCTTGAGTTGAACGGACGAGCTCACCGATCTCAAGAAATTTCCAGGGCTTATACTTTTGCACGGTCAGTTGGTTTTCCGCAGATCAATATTGATCTTATCGCAGGAATGCTTGGTGAAACTGAGGAGAACTGGCGCCGCTGTGTTGAAAAAACCATAGACCTTGAACCAGATAGCATAACGATTTACCAGATGGAACTTCCCTTTAACACAACAATTAGCCGAGATCTACTCGATGGTGCTGGTCAATTTTCTGAACCTGTTGCAAACTGGACAAAAAAACGACAGTGGGTCTCGGAGGCTTTTGAAGCCCTCGAGCAGGCTGGCTACTCAGTCGGAAGTGCTTATACAGCAGTTAAAGACCCTTCTAAAACAAAATTCCTCTACCGTGACCGGCTTTGGCAAGGGGCAGACATGGCAGCACTCGGTGTAGCTTCCTTTGGTCATCTTAATGGAGTACACATCCAGAACTTAGATACTTGGGAAACATATGGTGCAGCAATTGGCAAGAACAAACTCCCCTTAAGTCGCGCTTACAAGCCAACCCCAGAAGAGCGCCTCATACGTGAACTTGTTTTGCAGTTAAAGCTTGGCACTATCCATCCTAGTTATTTTCTTGACAAGTACCATGTCAACATTTTGGAACACTTTTCCAAAGCATTTGAGTCGCTGTCAGCTGCTGGACACTTAAATGCTCTCAATACAGATATTGTTTCTTTGACTCGCGACGGGTTACTGCAAGTTGATGTGCTGCTACCAAAATTCTTCTTACCTGAACATGCAGATATTCGGTACACCTAAGGCATCCCATGGCTAAATCCAAACAAACTCGAGCCCTTCGCTCGCCACGTCGTCAGAGCCGTTCAAAAAAAAGCATCCTGTATCCGTTAGACGCCGCATATGAGCAAGCTGGCTTAACAGTTCCAAAAGCAAAAGAAGTGTCACCTAGGGAAATACCGTTTCCTTATCGCTCCCTGCTTGTGCACGAAAATGATATGACTCTAACTTTAGAGCGCCATTTTGGTGGACGTGTCGTGCTACGAACGTTATCAGCTGTTCTAAATAAAAACTGGTACATGCGACGGGTCTTATTAGTCCAAGACTACACTGGTCGACCAGTTGAAATGGGTGCTATTCGTCTTCGTCTTGAAGCATTCACCACACGTGTTCGTGCACAGATTGAGCGTAACCAAATCCCACTTGGAAGAATCCTCAGAGATAGCGATGTAGATTTCAAAAGCCAACCGCGGGCATTTCTATCACTTGAACCTAATTCAGAAATGATGGGAGTCTTCTGGATGCGAGAAGCACGAACCCTTTATGGACGACAAACTGAGCTCTACAAATCTGGAAACAAAATCGGTGATATTGTTGAAATTCTACCGCTCGTGTAATAAAAAATTTGAACAGTTCTCACATGCCAGACACCTTTACGGATTTTCTAAGTACTTCTGGCAGAGGAGCAAGCATTGCCAAGCGAGTATCGACTGAAGCGTCGCGTACAATTCTACGAAACAGATGCTGCAGGAATCGTACACTTCAGCTGGTATTTAAGATATCTAGAAGAAGCTGAACATGCTCTCTGGAGAAAGGCTGGACTCAGCATCGCATCGCCAGATGCAACTATCGGGTGGCCTCGAGTATCCGTGACTTTCGAATACAAACACCCTCTTTGTTTTGAAGATGAGTTTGAAGTTCACTTACGAGTTGTGGAGCTAACAAATAAAACAATTCGGTATAGTTGTGACCTCGTAATGGGAAAAATATCAGTTGCAACAGGCTCAATGACGACCGCGTGCGTACAGAAAGGCCCTGACAAATCTATTAAAGCTATTCAAATTCCTAAAGATATTTCAAATCTGTTTCAGGTTTGGACTTCTGCTTCAACAACACAGTGATTACGTCACATAGAATTCCGGATTCTGAAAAAAGTGAGCGAAGTCTTTTAGCTTCACTTCAAACTGCTCGCCTTGAAGAACTTCTATCAAAAATATATAAACTGAATCAGTTCTATACACGTAAACTTGATGATGCTGGCATTAATCCTGACACTGTAAAAACTTCAGGCAATGATCTCAATGCAATCCTAAATAAACTGCCTTTTACAACTAAGACAGAACTTGTCACTGACCAAGAAGCCAACAAACCTTGGGGGACTACCCTCACAGAACCCATTGAGCATTACACACGACACCATCAAACTTCAGGGACTACCGGTAAACCTCTCAAATGGCTAGACACAAATGAGAGTTGGCAATGGGCTCTGGAATGTTGGAAAGCAGTGTACCGAGGAGCACATGTTGGATCTAAAGACCGTATTGTCTTTGCCTTTTCATTTGGTCCATTCTTTGGTTTCTGGACAGCTTTTGAGGCTGCAGGTCAAATTGGGGCGTACTGCGTGCCTGCTGGTGGTATGTCGAGCTCGCAACGGGTAGCACTCATTGAAGCAGTTAATGCAACCGTTATTTGTTGTACCCCAACGTACGCGTTAAGACTAGCGCAAGTGGGACATGAAGCTGGAGGTCAGCCACTTGCAAATGGAAGCGTCAAACTTCTGATTGTCGCAGGAGAACCTGGCGGTAGTATCCCAGCTACTAAACAACGTATTGAACAGGCTTGGGGTGCACGTGTATTTGATCATCATGGCCTTACTGAAGTTGGACCGATTAGCTTTGAATGCTGGGATAACCCAGGCTTTCTACATTTAAATGAGCCTGAATACATCTGTGAAGTTTTAGATCCCAAGACACTTAAACCAGTAACTGATGGCGAAGCTGGGGAACTGGTTGTCACGAATCTCGGACGCACAGCAAACCCAGTCATTCGTTATCGAACAGGTGATATTGTTATACGACAATCAAAGATTTGCTCTTGTGGTCGGACACTTGCAAGACTTGAAGGCGGCGTTCTAGGACGCGCTGATGATATGCTGTCAATACGAGGTGTAAATGTTTACCCTACGGCCGTTGAGTCAATACTACGTCGCTTCAAGGAAATTATTGAATTTCGTTCAACCGTATCCTTTGATGGTACTCTAGCCTTACTCTCAGTAGAAATAGAAATAATGCCAAGCACAGATTCTCGACAACTAGTTGGTCGAGTAGAACGTTCATTACGGGAGGGTCTCGGACTCACTGTGCCGGTCTTAATAGTTGAACCAGATTCACTGCCAAGATTTGAGATGAAAGCACACCGCTTTATCGTAGAAAATGGAAACCCCTAGCATGAGCCCTTCCGATCAAATAAAACAGCAAAGCTCTCCTGATATTCCAGGCGTAGTAGTTATTGGCGGAGGACCAGCAGGTTCAACAGTTTCCACCTTACTTGCCCAACAAGGAATACCAGTGGTTCTTTTTGAACGAGAGAAATTCCCACGGTTCCACATCGGTGAAAGTCTAATTCCTGAAACTTACTGGGTACTGAAGCGCCTGAATATGCTTCCCAAAATGAAGGATAGCCAATTCATCAAAAAACATAGTGTCCAATTCGTAAACTCACGTGGAAAGGAATCAGCGCCTTTTTATTTTTCGGACAACAAGCCACACGAATGTTCGCAAACTTGGCAGGTTGTCAGAAGTGAATTCGACGAGATGATGCTCAACAACGCACGTGAACACGGCGTATGCGTCCAAGAGAATACCCGCGTAATGGATATTCTCTTTGAAAAGAGTCGCGCAGTTGGCGTGACTGTGCGCAATAAAGACGGCTCGCTTCGAAAAGTGCCTGCCAGAGTTGTGATTGATGCAAGCGGTCAGAACGGTCTCATTTCGAATCGCCTCAGACTGCGTGTTTGGGACCCAGTGCTTAACAAGGGCGCGATTTGGTCATACTGGGAAAATGCGTACCGAGACAGTGGACGTGATGAAGGCACTACAGTTGTACTCCAAACATCTGACAAGAAAGGATGGTTCTGGTACATCCCTCAACACGACAACGTAGTAAGTGTTGGAGTAGTAAAACCTTTTGAACAAATATTCAAAAATAAAACTAGTTTTGAACAAACTTACGCTGAAGAGGTTGAGCACTGTCCAGCAGTAAAAGAACGTATTCGCTCAGCTAGTCGTGTAACTGGCTATTTCGCAACAAAAGATTTCTCATACCGTGCGAAAACTGTTGCTGGAGATGGTTGGGTACTTATAGGGGATGCCTGGGGATTTCTCGACCCACTCTATTCTTCTGGCGTACTTCTCGCACTAAAGTCTGGCGAACTTGCAGCCGATGCAATCGCTGAAGGATTTCGTAAAAACGACACATCCGTCTCACAACTTGGCAGTTGGGGGCCAGCCTTTAATAAAGGCGTCGATCGGATGCGACGACTTGTATGTGAATACTATGATGGCTTTAGCTTTGGAAGATTTGTAAAGAAACACCCTGAACTCACTGGCACCGTAACAGACCTTCTTATAGGAGACTTATTTGACGACAAGGTGGATAAAGTTTGGGCTCCCCTTGAATCACTTTACCCACCAGACAAAAAACCGATCCCTTCATGGGACGCAAACATTAAAACGGAACAAAAGACCGATAAATCCCCTGAACTTATTGTACCAAGCAACCTCTCTAGAAGAATTTAGGGACCGTTGTTAATGTGGTCGGTAAGCTAAAACCAAACCTGCTCCGACCGCTGCCATCAGAATACCTATATAAAAAATTGGTGATGGACTCTGCTGGGGTGGGTTGTACAAAGCTGCCACAAAAACACTCACTACAGGAGCACCTGCAAAAACAAGCGGAGGCACAACGTTTGGTCGACCCCCATTGACCAAAGCAAGCACAATACCCAAGGCACCTAAGGCGCCAAGTGTGCCAGCGGCAATTGTGAACCCTACACCACTAGAAGTAAAAACATCCCAACTTCCTGCCCGCGCAATCATTCCACCAGGAATAGCAATTGCTACTAATAAGTAGGCCACGCCTACCATGAGAAACGCATGAATACCACTATTGCCGAGTGCAACCTGACCCTTATGTAGAGTTGGAATATATGTGCCCCAACTTAGCACTGTAAGTAGGACAAAAGGTAACCACTTGCTCATTGCTGTGCTCCTTTTCAGCTATGTTTCAACGGAAGAATTTAAAAAATATATGTACAGTAAACGGGACGCCACACGTGGGCGTCCCATCTAAAGAATTTTAAAGAGAGACCGGCCTTCATCTATTCATGCTCTAGGCCAGGTGCTTAAATAAGTTTAACTAACTCTTGGCGTCTTATGCTGACACGTGTTTGATGTCAGCAGCCGAAATAGTCATCTTCCCATCTTCCTCGCTTACTTCTCCAGTAATTTCAACTGTATGACCAATATGGGGAACTACCTTGGCATTGTTATCAGCAGCTAAATCTCCCGCAATGGTATAAATATTTCCATCAGAGGCAACTACAGCCATTGGCACGCCGTTACTAGCACATTTCTTTGCGCAATCTTTTACATCGGCTGGCATCTTGTGATCAACGCCAGTGTTATTCTCCTTATCTTTCATGAAACACATAGCATCAACAACTTGTCCTGTAATTGTTGCTACATGATCATCGGCCTTAACAACTGTAGGAGTCGACAACGTGATAATAAGAGCAACGGTAGCTACGACTGCCAATAATGCGCGCATCAAAATTCTCCCTTACAAAAGAATACCTAAACCTAAAACCGTATAAATTTATTATAAACCGTATAGAACAACTTCTTCATAAAACCAAAATAATCTTTTAAAAACTAACAGAAACTAGGCTGTTTGAAAGGCCCTTGCCCGAAAAAGGAAATCGATGAGATTGCCTTCGTGCGGTTGCAGCCAATTTAACTGTATCGTCCGGACAGGGCCAAGGTTGAGGCGATCGATGTTAATTGCGTCTGTGAGACGGCCTCGAAAATCCTCATTAGAAGTAATTGCACTACAAACAAGAGTTGGCCCTATAGCATTAAGCATCTGTTCCTCAGGGCATTCCACAACTGCTCCAAAGGGAAACATATACTCCTTCCTCGCAATAGCAGCCTCTGGAGACTCACAGTGCACGATAGTTGGTAATAGGTACTCTGCACGACCGTCCTGAAGAAGCCGAGGCACATCTGGACGATGTTGCGCAGTTACGTCAGTGACACCAGGCGTTTTTAAATCAGCTTCAATAGCATTATTAACTGCTTCAGCAACCCCGGGCACAGTAAACGCTGCAAGACTTGCATCAGGATGATCATGCGGTAATGGCCGCACAGCAGCAAGACGTTCTGCGATGGCCGAAGCAATTTCTTTAGTATGACGACTGGCCCAAATACTTGAACAATTTATACAGCCTCTCCCACCACTTAAGAAAATACTGTCGACCATTACATCGAGGTATTGTTCCCACTGATCCACAAGATCGTCCCCGATAATAATCTTTGAAAAACCAGGGCCGTGTGCTTGAATTCGTGAATCACCCTTATAACGTTCAACAGTTGCTTCACCGCCAAAGATCAAGTTTTTTCCACAAGCCTGTAAAACTCCAGCGCCCACATCCCCACCACCTGGGTATATTGAAATTGCCTCTGTAGGAATTCCAGCTTCAAAAAAGGCTGCAGCCATTCGGTACGGCGTCCATGGCTCTTGTGGGCCAGGTTTAAGGACTAACCCAATTTGGAGTGGAATAACTGGCAACCAGAGCGTATGCACGCCAGCTGTATTGGAAGGCAGTACGAGTCCTACAACAGGACTCTGGGCCTGGTAGCTAATCGGCACTTCACGTTCTATGCCCCAGCCATCCGATAACACATTAAAATCTAGGCCCCTAGTTAGCGAAGTGAGAATCTTCCCCATTTCAGCCAACACGAAAGCGTTTTTTTTCATATTTGCCCGACACATATTTTCAGGCATTCCTGTACTAGCAGACTGGGCTGCTACAAATTCGTCAGGATTTTGTGTGCCATCTCCCATAGGCAATGTCTCAGTCATGTACAGCTCACCCGCCTTCTTAGTTCGGGCAATGAGATCGGAAATGGGAAATTCCCGAAGAACATCACGAGCTCGTTGGGCCTTGCGAATATCGCGCTGGATAAGCCCGCCATTCGCCCGACTTAACTTAGCGATTGGCTCACCTGTTGAAAAATGAGTAACTTCATCAGTTTCCAAGCTGGTATAGGGTTGTCCCCAACGAAGGATAGGAAGGGAAATCATGAAAACCCCTAAAGAAAAGGAACAGAGGAACACTGTCCCCGTTCCATGATAGTTTTTTTAATCGTTAACTTCTGCAGGTTAGTACACTCCGACAGTCGTTCCACTTGCAACACCATGAAACGGACGTACGCCACTCACACCATCCCACGGATACTTTCCGTACGGGCGTTCGCGCTCACCCTCGTCCCGTTCAAGAAATCCTGGCACAAACAATTCCTTGGTTAACGTCGTGAGGCGAACGCGACCAGTCTCACCGTAATCCACAACCTTGTCTGTATTATCAAAATCCACAACCTCAATAACCGCTCTGGGCTGCGGGGCATAGTATGAAATTTTATAATTGTTATCTGGACTACTCGGTGCACTCGCTGCCAAACCCATTAAGGTGTTGCCATAAGTTGGAGTCATGTATGCCCCGTCCAACAGCTCTTCATGTGCAAATCTATTCCATTGTGGGGTAAATTCCGTTCCACCAGAAAATATACCTGTAATACCAACTTCACGGATGGTTGTCCCCATCTTCTCCAAGCGAAGTGCTAATGATTCTAGAAGTTTTGGCGTTGTAAACATGCATTGCACGTTATGCCCAGCCTTTAAGATCGTCACAGCTTGATCAATAACATGATCTTTGTAAGCCTCAAGATGCTCATGCCATCCACGCTTAATTAGCTTAACGACCCATCGTGGATCTAGGTCAACACAAAATGCAATTCCTCCACGGTACTGCGCAAGATGCTCGACCGAAAGACGAAGACGCCGTGGTCCAGATGGACCAAGCATGAGCCAATTAGCACCTTTGGGAAAGTACTTGTCCGGAAGTGTCTCGCTAAATAACTCGTAGTCAGTGCGAAAATCTTCTAACGCAACGCGTGATTTCGGAGTACCAGTCGTGCCACCTGTTTCGAATACATATACTGGTTTACCGCTAAGACCCTTCGGTACCCAGCGCTGCACAGGTCCCCCACGGAGCCATTCGTCCTGAAACTCGTCAAATTTTTGAAGATCTCCAAAAGATTTGATTTCCTTTCGAGGATCCCATCCTGCCTTTTTAGCAAAATCGAGCCAAAAGGAACATCCGGATTCAGGATTAAAATGCCATTGGACTACATCTTGCACATGGGCATCGAGGGCTTGCCTTGCAGCTAGCACATCAGCTTCAGATGCACTATCCTGCTCTGATAAAACTTCATGCATGGCACGGTAGTATATAGCAACCACGTATTGAGTTGGAGACGATTCCTATGGTACGGTCCACAAAAATGGCTGCTTTCTTTCTCGTAACACTACTTTACGTGCTGCACCAAGACCTCTGGTTCTGGCAAGAAACTCGTCCACTAGTATTTGGTTTTCTACCCCCTGGGCTTTTCTATCATGCTGTTTACACAATGCTTATATCGCTTGCTGTTTGGTGGCTTGTACGTGCACATTGGCCAGCACACTTAGAAAGTAAGACAGATGAACATAAGTGATGTAACAGAAACATTACTGTTTTTATAGGCTCCTATTATGGTTCCAGCGATCGTTATTTTTGCTTATCTTGGACTTGTCCTATACATCGGCATCTCTGGTCGCCGTGCAGAACAGCATGCAAATGCTGAAGGCTACTTCCTTGCGGGACGGGCACTTGGACCTACGGTTTTCCTCCTTTCGCTTGTGGGTACCAATATGACAGCCTTCTCCATCCTTGGTGCCTCTGGACATGCCTTCGCAAATGGTATCGTCACTTATGGATTAATGGCTTCATCCTCTGCCCTAGTAATACCAATTGGTCTTTTTGTGATTGGTACGCGACTCTGGGCTCTCGGCCGTCGTCACGGTTTCATGACCCCTGTCCAGATCTTTCGTGACCGATGGAGCTGTGGACATATTGGCACCATTATCTTTGCTGTCCAAGCTGTGTTGCTTGTCCCCTACATCATCATAGCTGTCATGGGTGGAGGCACTACTCTTAGCGCAATAAGTAATGGTTTTGTACCGTTCTGGCTTGGCGGTGCAGTTGTATCTTTTGTAGTAATGGGCTATGTATTTTTTGGTGGGATGCGAGGAACAGCCCTCGTTAATGCATTTCAAACTACTCTGTTTCTTTTATTTGGAGCAATTGCAGTATCAGTAATTGCCGCTGGCATGGGCGGCTTCAGTCAAGCAATGGAATCTATGCTTGCTGATCCTTCTAAAGCTCCCCTACTAAGCCGTGAGCGAATCTCTCCTTGGTACTTTTTCAGTTATTCCTTTATTCCTCTTTCATCAATTGCCTTTCCTCATATTGCGATTTTTTGTTTAACAGCTAAGCGCCTCAATCATTTTAAAAAAACTGTCATTCTTTACCCAATCTGCATGTTAGCAATCTGGCTGCCGTCAGTTTTTCTTGGCGTAGTTGCTAACCAAGCCACAACAGTGCCAACGATACAGACTAAGTTGGAAGCAAGAGCAACACTTGAGGCCACTGGGCCCACACTAACCTCTGAAGAACAATCAAACCTTAGAGCTCAGGCCTCTGGGGACGATGTCATTCTTCGTCTTGTTGAGGGCTATGCGCCTCTTTGGTTAGCTGCTCTACTAGGCGCAGCTGTGATGGCTGCTGTAATGGCAAGCGACTCTCAAATCTTGGCGCTCTCAACAATGTTTACTCAAGATATATTTGCTTACTATGGTGGAACATTGCGTTTTGGGCAGACTGCACAGGTCCAAACTGGCAGGGCCTTTGTCGTCTTGCTAACACTCGCTGCTTACGCAATTGCACTTTGGATGCCACAATCAATCTTTGAAGTTGCTACCCAGTACGCTTTCGCTGGCTATTCAGCACTTTTCCCTTTACTTGTCGCAACGCTCTTTTGGAAAGCTAGCACTAAGTGGGGAGCGCTCGCCTGTACAGTCTGGACAGCTATGGCTGTGGCGGGGATAGCCACTCTCCAAACAATAGTGCCGGCACCACCTCCTGGTGAAGCCATTAGAATCTTATCGCTCGTGGGCACAGATATCATCACTCGCGGCTCGAGTGGAACACTGGTTTTTGGTATGTTGCCAGTTGTCCCGATGACATTAATTTCAGGCCTTCTAATGATCGTAGTGTCACTCGCAACACCTAAGGCTAAGCCTACGACAGAGGTGTTAGCTAAATATTTTTAAACAACTCTGCGCTGAATCAATACATCATGCGCCTCAAGCTAGTAGAAATACATAACTGCATTGTCTAAACAAGTAATAGTTCATATTATGCGCAAGAAATGATTCATCGCTTTTGTCTCGTCGCTCTTGTATTAGTCCTCGCAGGCCTTGCTAGCTATGCCCAGGTAAACTCACCGTCCAGGCCACTAACTCTTCTGTCCTCACAAGGCCGCCAAGTTTTACCAACGACACTTATAAATGGCCAAGAATTCGTCAGCCTGAACAATCTAGCTAAGCTCTTTGCTATTACGGTGCGCGAAGACAGCCTGGCTGGAGGCATTACAGTGAGCTACCAAGGAAATACCATTTTGCTTTCAGTTGAACAACCCTTGGCCTCTGTTAATGGGCGCCTAGTCACCTTGCCAGCACCTCTCACTCACTTAGAAAATCAAGCTTTCGTACCAATAGAGTTTTTAAGCCGAGCACTAGCAACAGTTTATGATTCAAAAATTGAGCTTCGTACAACCTCCCGCCTTCTTCTACTTGGTCAAGTTAACGTCCCACGACTAACAGTAACTTTGCAGGAACAAGATTCATTTACAGGTTTGATTCTTGAACTAACACCATCAATTTCTGTTTCGGCTACAACAGATGCCTCAACGATTACACTGACAGTAGAAGCTGACGGAATAGACGCTGAACTACCGATGGTCGGTGAAGGACTTGTGGAAACGCTTGGACTTGGCAACCAACCTAACACAATTGTCATAGACCTTCAGTCAGTGGCTGGATTACCAACAACAAATATCACTGATGGTGCCTTATCTACACTAGTAACAATCAATGTTCCTTTAGCTAATGCTAGTTCGACTCCATCAATTACACCTGAACAAATCTCTCAAGAACCAATTACGCCACCTAGCACATCCCCAATATCAATAACCTCTCGTGCTGTCCTTCAAACAATCGTGCTTGACCCAGGCCACGGAGGTGAAGACATTGGCGCTATGGGTACAAGGGGTACTCTTGAAAAGCAAATAACACTTGATATTGCTCGACGCCTTAAGGCCATGGTGGAATCTCGTCTCGGTATCCGGGTACTCCTAACACGGAATGAGGACCGCAATGTCAATCTCGATGAACGAGCTGCCATGGCAAATCACAGTAAAGCCGACCTGTTTTTAAGTATCCATGCAAACGCTTCGCTCTCTCCAGAACTAGCTGGAGCTGAAATTTTCTATCTGGCAATTGATCGTGAGGTTGAAGAAGCCAGGAAGACAGCAGTAGCACTGTCCACATCACTCCCCGTTGTTGGTGGTGGCAGTCGCTCAATTGATATTATTGGATGGGATATGGCGCAAGCTTCTCATGTAGAAAATTCTGCAGTGCTTGCTGGAATCCTCGAAACATCTCTCCAAGGACAAATTCCACTTCAACCTTCAGCAGTTAAACAAGCCCCTCTTCGAGTACTTGTTGGGGCAAATATGCCTGCGGTTCTCATTGAAATTGGTTATCTGACAAATCCTACACAAGAAGAATTAGTATCTTCGTCAGGATTTCAGGCATCTGTAACACAAGCATTATTTTCAAGTATTCTTCGATTTAGACAGTTTCTTGAGGATAATCAGTGAGCAATAGAAATCGTCTGTTTATAGCAGTGGGCGTGGGTGGACTTTTAATAGTAGCAATCTGGCTATTTTCAAGTGGCCTCAGACAGACGTCCTCTTCTGAAAATGAAAATTTCTTGACAAGTCAGGAATCACAGATCTCTTCCTTGGAAGGATCTCGCATCCAAGCAACCCTTTACCTTGGAGACTCTAATGGTAAAGCTCTTATTCCAGTTCCGTGGGACATTCCAAAGTTAGAAGACACTACGGAGCAGGGGCGACAAATTGTGCTTGCACAACTTAGCCTTAATCAACCTCCGTTTGTTTCTGTTATTCCGCCTGATACGAACTTGCGAGCATTTTTCATCTCAGACAACGGTGACGCCTTTATTGATCTCAGCAACCAAGTCACCACAGGCCATCCCGGTGGTTCGACTACAGAACTCTTAACAGTGTACGCACTAGTCAATGCTGTAACTACAAACCTGGCTACCACTCAACGGGTGCAGATCTTAATTGATGGCCTCGAAGTTGATACTTTAGCTGGCCATGTTGACCTCAGACGTCCTCTAGAACACAACGTATCAATCATTCGTACAACAGATACTATGAAGAAATAATCTCTATTTTTTAAAATCTGAAGCTAAACTGAGTATTGAATACATAATTATTTCAACAATTGAGAAACATGCGTATCGATAATCGACTTCCTGAACAACTTCGACCTACTCGCATTACTCCTAATTACCTCATACATGCTGAAGGCTCAGCACTCATTGAGGTTGGAAACACGCGCCTAATTTGTACGGCAAGTGTCGAAGATCGTGTGCCCCCATTCAGACGAAATTCTGGAAAAGGCTGGGTCACTGCAGAATACGGCATGCTTCCACGATCCACTACTACACGTTCGCAGAGAGAATCGACTGCCGGCCGCATCGGTGGAAGAACACAAGAGATTCAACGTCTCATTGGAAGATCGCTTCGCGCAGTAACACGTATGGATGAACTCGGAGAACGAACAATTACTTTGGATTGCGATGTTATTCAAGCCGATGGAGGAACACGGACAGCTGCAATTACTGGAGCTTTCGTAGCTCTTGTCCTCGCGCTACAAACGCTTCGAGAGAAAAAAAATCTTAAGACGATGCCAGTACACGATTATGTAGCAGCTACAAGTGTTGGCATCGTTGGCGGAACACCACTATTAGACCTAGCCTATAGTGAGGACTCCACTGCTGAAGTGGATATGAATATTATTAAAACTGGGAACGGTCTCTACATTGAAATTCAAGGAACCGCAGAAGCCCTTCCCTTTGGTCGAGAAGCACTAAATCTTTTACTGGATCTTGGTGATACCGGTATCCGTCAACTCATTGCAATGCAGCGAAATCTAGTAGGAGACATCCTTCAAAAGTAAACCTGTGCGAAAATCTTCAACAATCAAGCAAGAACTGCTAATAGCTACAACAAATCAGTACAAACTAAAAGAAATTCGAGAACTGTTAGCTGTTGCTCCAGTGAAACTGATCGAATTGAACCAATTCTCTAATATTGAAGAACCCGAAGAAACTGGAGAAACCTTCTCTGCTAATGCTCGTTTGAAGGCGTTGAGTTATTCCAAAATGACGAGCAGGCTAACAGTCGCAGAAGATTCTGGACTTGTCATAGACGCACTCAATGGCGACCCGGGGGTGTACTCTGCACGTTTTATTCGTCCAGATGCAACGTATCCAGAACGATTCGCAGAAATTTTTCGTAGACTAGGCACTGTCCCACACCTTCCTCGCACTGCAAGATTTGTGTGTGCTTTGACCGTAGTTGGTCAGGGAAAAGTAGTCTTTGAAACCTCTGGCACTATCGAAGGTGAAATTTCAAAAACCGTTAGTGGAAGTGCCGGCTTTGGTTACGATCCTATTTTTTACTATCCACCCTACAACTCTACACTTGCCGAAGTGAGTCAGCACGACAAATTGCTGGTAGCACATCGTGGCAAAGCTTTCCGAAACTTACAAAAATGGCTACTGAATACTGAAAACTATTAAGCAATTTTTCCTGCATGAATTATGTTTTCTTAAGCTTAACAACTCGAACTGCATGGTCACGACCCTTCTCAAGTACCAAGTCAGCATGTTCCCGTGTTGGAAAAATATTTTGCCGTAGATTCTCTCTGTTAATTGTACGCCATATAGTCCGCGCCGTCGCAACGCTCTCATCTTTCGATAGACCGGCGTACTTATGAAAATACGAAGACGGGTCACGAAACACTGTCTCTCTTAAAGCTACAAATCGCTCTATGTACCACTGCTCAATATCTTCCTCAGCAGCGTCAACATAAATAGAGAAATCTAAAAAATCTGAAACAAACGTTCGGATCGGTCGATCACTGCGACCATCGCCTTTCTGCAATAAATTTAAACCCTCGACGATAAGAATATCTGGTTGCTCAACTGTCTGAGTCTTCCCAGGAAGAATGTCGTAGGCAAGGTGTGAATAAACAGGCGCTTCTACTTTTGGGAAGCCAGATTTTATGTCGACCATGAATTTTACTAGTCGCCGTACGTTGTAGCTTTCTGGAAAACCTTTTCGATCGAGTAACGAACGAGACTCGAGAACATCCAGGGGAAGTAAAAACCCATCGGTCGTAATCAGATCAACGCGTGGATGACTTGGCCATCGAGACAATAATGTCTGTAAAATCCGAGAGGTCGTGCTCTTACCAACAGCAACGCTCCCTGAAATGCCAATAACGTAAGGGACCTCTGCCCTCTCAATTCCGAGAAACTTTGTTCTGGACTCAAAAAGTTTTTGAGTTGCTGTCACGTGTAAATTTAAAAACTGCGATAGTGGAAGATAGATGTCGGAGACCTCATCAAGAGAAAGGTTCTCGTTAAGACCAATGAGTGGGCGTAATTGAGGCTCAGAAAGGGGCAGAAGTGTTGCTGAGTGTAAAAGTGCCCAGTCAGCACGTGTGAACTCTAGATAGTGCTGAAGAGCTTTCACCTTCACCAGATCTGACAGCATATAAAAACATTGTACAGGCCAGCCTTAAAAGCCACTAACAGTCTGCTTTTAGCCAGCATTCGCTACCATAAACAAGTCAGAATTTAGTATATGGGGGTAGTCACTTTCCAGTGATCCCGACGACATTTTCTGTTCGTAGAACGATTGATCGCTTTGCTGCACAGTCCAGACATGTATACCATTGCATTTGGCGTGCATCCAGATCTTGAACAAGCTATCGATTTTAACCAGGCAGTTGTTGCAGAGGGTGACAAGGCACTCATCGGATATAACCGTGCCAAAACACTAGCTAACGTTGTTCTACTTTCTGAGATACCAACAACCTACGACAGAAAGGAACAACGACAAGTTAGCTCTGGAAACCTGCTTCTTCGTGGCGTGCCTGGAGTCGGGAAAACTTTCTTTGGTGTCATTCTCGCAGCAATAAGCGATGCAAAGTTTGTTCGGCTACAGGGACGAGCCGACTTACAACCAACAGAAGTCGTCGGTTTTCAAATGATTAACCCAGCAACAGGAGAACTCATAACTGAGTTCGGGCCTTTGGCATCAGCCGAAGTGATTCTGCTCGACGAGATCAATCGTATCCCACTCAAATCTCAAAGTGCATTTCTCGAAGGATTGCAAGAACGAACAGTCACTGTTGGGAAAACCACGTACGAACTGCCGACTTTTAATTTTGCTATTGCAACAATGAATCCAGTCGAGCTTGGGCAAGGGACTTTTCCATTATCTGAAGCAGCAACTGATCGTTTCGCTATCATGGTTAACATTGGCTACCTGCAACAAGAAGAAGAGCAACGACTGGTTAACTTTGACTTTAAGCGAATTCACTTAAACCCACTACTTTCAAAGCAAAGAATTGTAGAGCTCCGAGGCGCTATCAGTGATCATGTTTTTCTACATGAGCGTCTAGGTCAGTATATCCAGCAACTTGTGGCAGCGACACGACCTTACAACCCAGACACCGACTGGTACCAGCGGTCACCTTCGGAGTTAGTCGATCGTGGTGTAGACCTAGGTGCTTCACCACGTGCAATTATCTGCTGGGGTCGCCTGGCTAAGACTTGGGCGTTACTTGAAAAACAACGAACTGAGGTATACCCGGAAGATATACAGGACTTAGCACCGTATATTCTAGGACACCGTATTTGGCTTGGCCCTCATGCTTCCAGTCACGGCTTAACAACTTCTCTTGTAATTAGCGATATTTTGGAACGAGTGCCAATTCCATGAATTGGAATGAATCTAAGACGACGCAAACAGTTTCTGCAGAAGAAGATCAATTGATACCGTCTCTTATCAAATTGTCTGATATTACTGAAATCGAACTTCTGATCCTTAAACGAATGCGGGATGTAACAATTGGAGATCATCGAAGCAATTCACATGGATCTGGATTTGATTTTACTGGCCTGCGAGACTGGCAACCAGGCGATCGCCCAGCCGCGATCGACTGGGCGCAATCCATGATTAACAATTTCAGCCCTCTTGTTGTTCGAGACTTTGAACAACCAAGTTCCGCCACTGTTGTTGCTATCTCTGACAAATCGCTTTCAACTCACTGTGGTGTAAATGGAGTCCCAATAGCCACCGGCATCGCACGCGCTATTGCTACGATTGGACTATCAACTGTGTTGTCTCAGGATTTATTTGGCATTGTTACATTTGACAATGAATTTGATCACCTTAATGCCGTGCAACCACGCGTGGGGAAAAATCAGGTCATTCACTGCCTTAACGCTTACGAACACGGCGCTGGAGTCCAAGAACTAAAAACTACCGCCAGTTGGAACGCAACACTTCTCTCTTTTTTACCTCGAACAACGCTTCTTCCATTTATCTCAGATTTTTTATTCTCTGATCCACACCAGGTGCTTAGCGAATTATCTTTACTAAACTCAACCCATGACGTGTTCGTAGTCCTGGTAGACGCATCTTTTGCCTTTGAATTACCTCCCGTATCTGCAGGATGGATTGAAACGTACGATATCGAATCTGGAAACTCACAATTACTGCCTAGAAGAAAGCTGAAAGCTATGGCAAAGCAAGTTCGCACCTGGCAGGACGAAGTTGTGCAACTAGCAAAAGATTTAAATATTGACTTAGTTAGAACTGGGATAGGTGAAATAAATAGCGACCTTGCACTAGCTGAATTCATGGCAGAGCGTCGACTGAGAAAGGTAGCGTAGAAAGTTAATGCCAATGAAAGTAAAGATGCAAGCTTGGCTAGTCTTAGTGTCACTTGTTCTTACTGTCGACTTCCCGTTCACTCTTATTCAAGCACAGCAATCTAACGAAATGAATGGCGAGACAGAAACTATTACCGTGTCGCCAATTGCATGCTGGTGGAGGGCTTCTGCAAGCGCAGTCCGTGTAGGCGAAGAATTCACACTTGTATTAACTTGTTCGACGCTAGAAACAGAAACTACGACAGTCATCGCAGACCGGTCGCGTTTGGACCCACAGGTTATACAACTACAGCCCTTTGAAGTTATTCGTGGAACCCAGGCAGCTGAATCCCAAACGATCTCAAGTCGTTTTTTTCAATATGAATACACACTCCAATACATTGGCGAAAATTTTGATCAGGATCTTGAGATTCCACCACTAGAAATTACCTACCACGTGGAAAGCCGTGTGAGTGCCACTCAGGCACTAGAAGCACGAGATCAACAGTACATCCTCCCACAACAAAGTATCAGGATTGTATCTTTAGTGCCGAGCGATGCTAAAGACATCCGTGACTATCGGCCAGAAACTCTTCGTGAGATTGCTTCGAGAAGACTGAGTGCAAATATTACTCGTATTGCTGGACTGATGCTTTTTGCTATTAGTGCCGTGCTCTTAATTTGGATTGCTAGACAAA
>DDZV01000041.1 GCA_002346475.1 Acidobacteria bacterium UBA2999
GGTAGAGCACCTGACTTTTAATCAGGGTGTCCTGGGTTCGATCCCCAGGGGGCTCACCATTTCTTATGGTCCCCGTCGTCCAGAGGCCTAGGACGCCGCCCTTTCAAGGCGGTAACACGGGTTCGAATCCCGTCGGGGACGCCAATACTTCAATATAGAACTGTATGAAATCGCAGCAGAAGCAAGGAGATATCAAGTGACAAGTTTCACAACGCGGATAATCAGAGCGGCCAAGCTCGACGTGCAAGTCTATGAAGAAGTAGAAGCTGATGTCAGTGCTACGGGTCAAGCTATGGGAGTTGTGCTTTTGACTTCTCTTGCTGGCGGGATTGGCGTAGTTGGCTTAAGCACTGGAAGCTTTATCGGAATTATTCTTGGTGGCATTGTGGCTTTACTAGGGTGGGTCAGTTGGGCTTTTTTGACCTACTTTATTGGTACCCGTTTGTTTCCTGAACCCCAAACGCATGCAGATACCGGTGAGTTAATGCGCACCATTGGGTTTGCACAGTCACCTGGGTTGTTGCGTATTTTTGGGAGTCTCCCTGGTGTGGGGCCTCTTGTTTTAAGCATTGTTTCTATTTGGATGTTGGTAGCCATGGTGATTGCTGTGCGTCAGGCCCTGGATTACACGAGCACTTGGCGGGCAATTGGTGTGTGTCTTGTAGGGTGGGTGATCTCTACTATGATTGGTGTCGTGTTTCTGATGTTTGGGGCGGTTAGTTAGCATCAGAGTCAATCTTCCCGTTTATGACACCAGGCTCTATACCCGTCGACAAGATTTTGTCAGGTCTCCTGATTTCACTGCTGTTCTCTCTTTCGTCACCCATTGTGGCTCAAGAGCAACAAGAAATCCGAGGAGTAGTTGTTGATGCCGTGTCAGAAAACCCAATCCAGAACGTTAGGGTCGAAAGTCAAACAGAAGCGGTTACAACTGGCCCCGACGGTCGTTTCGCACTGAAAGTCCCTGCAGGAGACAGATCGCTCAAGTTTTTTGCAGAGGGCTATCTTGAAACAGCTATATCAGTTGAAAGTTCTGAGCTTGAGGTTCGACTGTTTAGTAATACATTTGTTGAAACTGTACAGGTCGTTCCCGAGGTCGTGTCCGAGGAACGTCCTTCCGCAAGCGTCGTTTCGTCTGAGCAAGTTTTCCAGGTTGCCGGAAGTATCGATAATGTATTTCGTACACTTGACACGATGCCTGGGGTTGCATCAACTGATGACTTCGGCAGTCGCCTAGCTGTTCGAGGTGGTACGCCAGATCAGAACCTCACGGTTATGGACGGAATAGAAATTCACAATCCGTACCGTCTGTTTGGGATCACGAGCGCATTTAATCCAGAGACGGTAAATAAATTTGAACTGACGGCTGGCGGATTCGGCGTGGCCTATGGCGACCGACTTTCCTCGTTACTCATTGTTGATAATCGACGTGGCAATAGAGAGTTTCAAGGTACGACTTCGTTAAGCATTACGGACGGCAATATTGTGTTAGAAGGCCCAACGCCTATCTGGGGAAACGGGTCGTGGCTCCTTAGCGCACGGCGAACATATTATGACCTTGTCGCCGGACGTATTCAGAACCAGAACTTCCCATCTTTTACCGATCTGCAGCTTCAAGCAGGGTGGGACTTTGAGGGAGGGCACCAGCTTACTTTCACTGGCCTACGCAGTTTCGAGAACGCATCCCTTAATATTGAGGGTGACAATCTTGGTGAGCGAGCGTCCTTCGGATCAGACATCAAAAACAACCTAGCATCAGCACGTTTCGATGCTGTTCTTGGGGCGCATGCAACCTCGACCACAATCGTGTCCTGGTACCGTAACCGTGAATTTCTGGATTTTAACGGCACGATACGTGCTAATGCGAAACGATCCAATACGCCAAATGATGACATTGCATTTGGAACAGCCAACATTGTGTTTGATAGATTGATCTCAGTACGTGACGTATCGATCCGACAAGAATTCTCGGCTCAAGCGACCCCCATTCATCTTGTTAGTGCTGGGTTTGAACTACACAGCCTGAATACGGGTGTCGGATTTACGAGTAGCGGCGACCGAAACGAGAGTGAGGCAAACGGTTCAAGTATCCTTGGTGGCACGGGGCTGCCCGGTCGGCTTGAGTCATTGCTTGAAGGGACACGTGGTGGTCTATGGATTCAAGATATCTACAAACCATCGTCGCGGTTATCGATTGAACCTGGGTTGCGAGTGGATTGGAGCACGGTGAACGGCCATGCAACCGTGTCACCACGTGTGGCAGCGAGCTATAACCTTGGCGAGAGGACGCAGATGCGGATGGCCGTCGGATTGTACACCCAGAGCCCAGGCTATGAAAAACTTATCCAATCCGATTACTTCATTGACCTTTCCGCAACCCGCGAATTAGGCCTTAGACATGAACAAGCAACTCACATGGTCGTTGGCCTCAAGCAAGATTTAGGGGCTAATCTCTCGGCCCGTGTAGAGGGTTACTACAAGCGTTTTGAAAATCTCCTCGTGGGTAGACTGGAGACTGAACACGAACGGCTTCAGAGGATTGGACAGTACGACTTTCCTGAGCACCTGCAAGACAGTGTTCCAATTACACCACGTATTACCAGCAACCCGACCAATGAGGCTGGTGGCCAGGCATACGGTTTCGACGTTTTTCTGAATCACACCAATGCAGGTGCGCCGTTAACTGGATGGCTGTCTTACACCTGGGGTCGGGCGAACCGAGAAACGTACGGACGACGTTATCCCTTTGAGTACGATCGTCGTCATGCATTCAACGCAGTGGGGCGCTACCGGATCACAAACCGGTGGCAGGTAGCTGGGACAGCGCGCATAGCTAGTGGGTTTGCCTACACCGCACCAAAGGGATTACGTGTATCTGCAACTCAAGACACACTGGGCAGATTGGTTCCAGAGATCGACAGTGCAGGTGCGCTGGTCTACACAGTTGACTATGGCGGTATCGAGAACCTTAATACTGGTCGACTTCCACACTATGCACGGATTGATCTCCGGGTGACGTACCAACCAGGAGGACCAAATGGACGATGGTCGCTCTATGTTGAGGTTATTAATTTATTGGGTCGTGATAATCCCATTGACCTCGAGTCACGACTTGAACACGATCCCAGTTCAGACTTGCCTCACCTTCGAGAGGTTCCATCACAAGGATTCCCGCGACTTCCCACGTTCGGCTTTCGATTGCGGTTCTAGGCTAACTTCACAGTCATCAATGGTAGCTATGACACCGAGCCTGTGGCCGACTACCAAAACTTGTACCACGGCTTGTTCTTGCTCCCCATTTGCTCTTGCGCCGAATGGCGAAGCTCGATTGCGTGCACAGCGAGCCCAAGTGCCCGAGTGTCGTTACTGCTTGGCTGGTGAGTTTCAGTTTCCAGTCGGACCTCGACCGTATCAGGACCAAGTGAACACCCAGACAAGGGAAATGTTCTATCCCACCTCCCACTAAACTGACCTTCGAATAATGTACATTCGTTGACAGAAATCCGTACGTTCTTGGGAAGTCCTCCCGTCATGAGCACTTTGACGACAAGTTCAGACGGCGACACATCTTGATCGACTGGAATCACGAGCTTAGCTTGCTCTTCAGTCCAGCGGAACGGCTGAATTCCTGACCACTCTGTTCTATAGAATCCTGTGACAGTGACATTCCAGAGCACCTCCGCTCCTTCCTGAATCAAATTGGCGTCTAGTCCACCCGTCCCGGAAATGTACGCGCGCGCCAAGACGATCGAGCCTACTCCAGTCTCATTGATGGTAAAGACTTCCAATGTGTTGGAACCATCGGTGAATAACTGCGGGTCAATGATCACCTCCCATACGTGCTGTCGTCTGTTTACCGGAAAAGCGTACGTCTGCGTGATTCCCGCTAGGACCCCGTTGACTGCCACACCTATGGGTGTAGTTGACTCCGCACCATCTAGACGCCGAACGGCGCCACTCACATGGCTGGGAATGAAGTCGCTTCCTCGGTCGACGTCAGCAAAGATTGTTGGAAAATCGACTGTAATCTGAACATCCTCCGACACCACAACCTCAAATTCGTCAACGCGGCGACCGAGAAGTTCCCGATGGTGTCCGAACTTCGGGCTCTGAAATCCATCAGGGTCTTCGAACCACTCGTACTTTCTAACAACAACATCGTGGATGGCGGGTCCCAGATCGTCTGGGCCAGCCATCCGTCGAAGTGGATTATCAAAAAATAATGTCTTGTCTTCTCGTGCGTCGATATCACCATCAAACGCATCGACACCATCAGCTTCCCAAGGCAGCCGAGTGCCGAGTAGTGTGGCGAGTGTCGGGACAACGTCAATCGTTTCCACATTCGACGCGAAGATCTTTCCACCCTGCTGGCCTGGCATCTTGATAAACAGAGGCACCGAGACGAGATCGACGAACGACTCATTACGAGGTGTCCGAAATGGAAATCCTGGTCGAAAAGTCACACCGTGGTCGGCCGTGACCACCAGCAGCGCGTCGTCATAGAGACCAACCGTTCGCATACGGTCAAGTACCTGGCCAAGTAGCGCATCAGCGTATCGCACTTGGAGTAAATGATGTTGATAGTTGCGAGCCACCATAACGACATCATCGGGCCAATGGCCACTCTGCGTGAGTCCTACCGTGCTACCGTCAGTAGTGAACCGCTGTCCCGATGGGAGATAAACCCAGGGCTCGTGGGGTAGCAGGGTATGCAGGAAATAAAACGGTGGTCGATCCTCCGAAGAAGGCATGCCAATCGATTCGACGAATTCGCGTACCAGGTGACGTCGATCGGTTGTCCGGCGTTCTCTCCATCTCATCTGCAATGTGTCGTTCTTGACGAAGTCTTTCCAGTTTTCCGTCACCGGTGGCAATGTGACGGTCAACTCATCTGGAAAAATAATGTGCTGGTAGACAACGCTTAAATCAAGAAAGACGGAGGCATGCCAGACGAAAAACGACGGTCGGCGACGCGGACGACAGATGGTCTCTGGACATAACTGGGTCAAGGACTCGAATCCCTCAACACGATAGGTTGAGCCAAGCAACGTGAACACATTCGAGGGATAACCGGCCATGGTCGGCAATCGACCCGTCTCGGGATAGTTACCGGTAAGAAGCGATGGGAGGGCCTCTTGGGTTAACGTGCCGACGGCACTGGCGTTGCGAAACCATGAAGTATTACGGCTGAGCTCTGCAAAGTGAGGATAGAGGGTTTCGTCAATTTGGCTTTCCCGGTCCAACAGTGATGGGAGTGGCAGTTGATCAAAAACCAGCATGACTATCGGGGGGGTCGTCTCGAATGTGACATCAGGTAGCGGAGCTTGGTCATTGCTAGAAAAGATGCTCAAAATTGGTGACTGGAATAAAAAAACGATCGGCACGACAACTGTTGCGAGAGACAGAAAGGTTGCAAAGAGACGCAAAGGCGAAAACACGAGGTAACCAGAAGCCGCGATCGCGCCTACCATCCCAGCCACAGCGAACGTTTCCATGGTATCGAGATCAAAACTCCGCTTCAGAATTGGGAGCGCTACCGCTGTTACGAGTAAGGCCAAGGCTGTCCAAGTCATTGCTTGATAGCATCGCCGACCAATTCTCGTTGCCAGTAATGTCAAGGTAACGATACATAGCGGCGCAGCCACACACAGTCCGAGGATTAATCCAATGAGATCCCTGCCTCGCGTGTTGTGTGCAACAAAGAACTCAGGATTGTTACCCAAGACGTCGAAGATTGGTTGGACGACCCCAATACTCCAGAGTCCCGCCACGTGAAGTGCCCAGAAATAGAGGGCTCTCCTAGTATCAGCCACCATATGATCTTGCCTGTGCGTAATACAGTGTGCGTGTTCCCGATTCGAGAGTTTCCTGTGTCACCGAACCGAAATATCTAGTGAGAGCAGCTTCGAGTGCCTCGGCCGAGTACTCAATATTCTGTCCTGTTCTATTTCGTAAGAGCTGCTTGACCATCGGGTCACCATGTCCGACGAATTCGATCACGAGGTCTGCCCCGAACTGCGCCAACCATTCGATTAACTCGTTCAGAGGAATATTCCGACCAATAACCAGATGGTGTATGAGGGCAAGAGCCAAGATTAGATCTGGCGTTCCCCGGTCACCGAGTTGTCGACGTTCGAGACCTTTCCAACCAAGACCAGGTGTCGGATCAGCCATGTCAACGAACAGGGGCAGAACGCGCTGGTTCCCTTCCTGTTTAAGCTCTGAGTACAATCGATCGAGCGCCAGTTGGTCAGCATCCAGCGCTAGAACATACTCTGCATGCTCGGAACTTAAGCGCGAGTAGGTCCCAGTGTTGCAGCCGATGTCCCATATGAGAGACCATCGCCGACGAGCTAAAACACGTCGGACAAAATCGCTTTTTCGCTGTAGGTCAGCATCTTTATAGTTGTGTTCTTGGGTGTACTCCGACCAAGTTGAGCGGAGCGGTGCCCACTCCAACCGCTCAATGATCCGACTCAGACGTTGGAGATTATTTTTGATCAAGTCTGCACCGAAACCAGCGGTTCGCAGGTCTTTCTTAATGTCCCGGTCCGCTGCCTCGTAACGGGACTGTGCCTTGGCCTGAAAATAAACATGGGCAAGGACGCCGGGCCGCATGTAATCGCGAATGGACATGAGGGCATTTAGTTGGGTAGCCTCTATTCCTTCGAGACTGCCACGGAGCCATGGGTGATACGCCACGTTCTTGTACGCCTGCAGAAATAGTGGATACAAGAACTGATTGCAAAACTGACGGTAGCCTGCCCACGGTTCACCTGCGTTGTACGCGGTGAAAGAACCGATGTCGATAAAGGTCGGACGGGACCCAACCCACTGGACATTGAATGGAGTTGCATCTTTGAGGGTCATGCCTTCATGAATCGCGGCTAAGGTCAAATCGAGTTGGAGGAGGGCAGCGTCCTTGAGCATCCTGAATGGCCACTCGTACGGATACGAAATAAACGGCACAACTTCATGCTCGAGAACAGCAGTCCATTTTTCGTCTAACTCAGGCAGTGCTGTCCTGTCGGTCACCTTCTGTGTCCGGACGAGCTTTCCCTCACGCGTCAGTCTCTCAAAAAATTTTGTGGAGGCAAGACGAGTCCAATCGTTTAGGGCACGCGACGTCAGACACCTGAAGATTGCGTCGTTGTGACGAAAGATCTTTGTCTCTGGGTCCCGAAAAGAACCGGGCTCGAATTGCGGGGGTACCGGAGAATCCCGCATGCTCATAAGGTCAAAAACGCTAGTCCCTGTCCTTGGGAGCGTCCTTCCGATTAAACAGGGAAGTTACGCGATTCCAGTACAACTTGACGATCACAGCTATGCCGGCAAATCCACCCAGGAGGATCTGGAGCAACATGCTCCCACTGCCCGGATCGAGATAGGCCTCGACAGGCACCTCAAGCAACACAAAGAAGGTTCCTAAAACAGCGTAGAAATATTTGTACACCAGACGCCTCTCCACTTCCAGCAAGTCAGATGAGGATAACAAATCGGCAAGTTATCGTCACGGTTATCGTTTTGACACTCGTCTGCTGGTTGTGGTCCAGGTGTAGGTGGCAATCTGCGACTGCATGGTGGGTTTCCACTCAGAATGGGGCATATTTGCCATTTCCAATTTAACGGCAGTCACGACAAAAACGTTATACTTCGCTGATTGTGTTAGTAGGATATTCAATTCATATACGGTGGTAGAGTAACGACGCAAAGGGGAGAGCAACCATGGCAAACAGCAACTTTGATCAGGGAAACAGTGGCATTTGGTCGAGGCGCGACTTTATCTCCGGTATCGGCGTTGCAATGGCAGGGGCGTCGGTTTTGCCTGTCGCCGAAGCAGTTGTGCAGTCGGAGCCTGGTGGAGGTTACCCGTTGTTCAACGGTAAGGATCTCTCAGGTTTCTATACGCATCTCGTAGGCTACGAAAAGAACAACGATCCCAAGCAGGTTTTCAGCGTTCATGACGGCATGCTGCACATCTCCGGCGAAGTCAACGGTTGCATCGTCTCGGAGCGGGAATACGGGAACTACCGCCTGGTTGCTGAGTACAAGTGGGGCGAGAGGATGTGGCCGCCACGGGAAACGCAGGCGATGGATTGCGGTCTCCTCATGCACTGCGGTAATGAGGACGGTGTCAACTTTGGTCTTTTTCCCCGGAGCATTCAGTTTCAAATTTATCAAGGGGCAGTCGGAGATCTCGTCTTGTTGCCAGGGAATGAGGAACTAAGCGCAATGATTGAAGGCGAAGATCGCGCAGGTGGCTTCCAGTATGTGTCGGGCGCGCCGGCACAACAGCGGCAGGCGGGCGGTGACGGACCGCCGTTCGATATTACTGCTCACTTCGGCAAGGATCCCGAGTGGAAGAACGTCAAGGGGTTCCACAGCCCAAACGATGCGACGCTTCCGCACGACCAGTGGAATACGATGGAGGTGATCGCCGATGGGGACACCCTAACCTGTCGCATCAACGGTAGGGAGGTCAACAAGGCCACGAATCTGAGGATCGTTAGCAAGGGTACGGACGCATCACTCACCAGGGGCCGTATCGGCATCCAGTCCGAGTCCGGCGAGATCTTTTTCCGCAGATTAGAACTGTTTGCATCACGTCCTTCATTCCTGGACGGAAGACTATAAACAAGGGGCACAGCTATGAAAATAATTTTTTGTAGTATCGCAATAACTATGGGTGTTGCGTTGTCTGGCCTGAATGTGTTTGCACAGGCGCCTCCAGTCGCACCAGAACGTATCCGGAACGCGATGGAGAGCTACGTCAGATTACTTGCCTCCGGTGACACCGACGGGATCATGAGTCTCTACGGTGAGCATCCTTCCGTTGAGGATCCTGTCGGAGGTAAGCCGGTTGTTGGCAGAGAGGCAGTCCGAGCCTTTTACACCCAGGCCGGAGCAATTAAAGTTGAACTCGTAGGACCAGTTGTAGTCGCTGGGCTTGAGGGTGCAATGCGTATGAGCGCAGAGCTTGACATGGTGGCACTGAAAGGCTTTATTGACGTGATCGAAACGATGAAGTTCGATGACCAAGGCAAGATTATCGAGATGCGGGCCTACTGGAATCCTGCTGAGATCAGCCCAGCCAGATAAATGCTTGCCTTATAATGTGTATGTGGCTCACCCAATAAAATAAGATTCGAGGATCAGACCATGTGTGACGAACGGACTCAACACGACACAGACACCTTTCTTAATCGCTTAGGCATCACCCGACGCCAGTTTGGCAAACTTTCAGTAGCAGCGGGTGTGGCAGCGATGTTCCCTCCAGTGGCGAATGCTCAAGATGTAACAGAGACAGATGTGGAAGTCACAACTCCTGATGGTGTAGCAGATTGTTATTTTGTACATCCATCCACTGGTCAGCATCCTGCGGTTTTAGTTTGGCCGGATATTCTCGGTTTGCGGCCGGCTTTCAGAGCTATGGGGAATCGCTTGGCCCAATCTGGATACTCAGTCTTGGTGGTCAATCCGTTTTATCGAGATGCACGCTCACCAGTGGTTGGTGAAGGAGCCAGCTTCGGTCAGTCTGAAACCCGCGACATCGTGTTACCGATGGCCGGGAATCTCAATGCTGAGACCCATTTCACTGATGCCAAGGCATTTGTTAGTTTTTTGGATCAGCAAGGTGCCGTGGATACAAATCGTAAGATCGGTACCACCGGGTACTGCATGGGTGGTCCCATGGTCATGCGTACTGTGGCGGCGGTTCCTGACCGGCTAGGTGCAGGTGCCACTTTCCACGGTGGGGGGTTAGCCACCGATGGCGACGACAGTCCACATTTACTGATTCCAAAGACGACAGCTCACATGTTGCATTGTGTAGCTGCTAATGATGACGAGAATGATCCTGAGGCAAAGAATACGTTAAGAGCAGCGTATGCTGCGGCAGGCATTCCAGCGGAAATCGAAGTTTACGAAGGTGCCATGCATGGCTGGTGTCCGCCCGATTCTCAGGTCTATAACGAGACTCAGGCAGAGCGGGCATGGAGCCGTCTCTTGGTTTTGTTGGAGTCTGCGCTGTGATAGAAATAGTAAATGTGATTGGATTTTCCAATTAAGGGGCACTGTAATGAATCGAACCAAGTTCGTTGGGGCGACGTTGACGGCGGTAGTCATTATGGCAAGTCCGGCGTTGGGAGCAGACGGCGACCTGAAGTCAGTTCGAACTGCGTTTGAGAATGCTGTGTCAGCGCTCAATTCAGGCGATCTCAATGGGTTTCTGAGTACCGTGCACGAGGAAGCACTCTCGTTCTATTCCTGTGGGCCAACATCAGGTAAGCAGGGACGAGAAGCGTGTGCTAATGACTGGGAACTTTTCTTCAACAAATCAAGCAATGCCCGTTTCGAGACAAAGAATGAGGAGTATCGCGTCGTCGGTGATACTGGGATTGCCTATGGTGAGTATGCATTGTCAGTGAATTACAACAGTCAAGGTAGACAGACCGTGCATGAAGGCCGGTATACGATGACCTACACAAAAGTGGACGGGGTGTGGCAGATTGCTATGCAACACAATACCCCGATGGCTGAGGCGCCACAACCGGTGCGCAATCTTCGGTCAGGAGATCGCTAGCAGCTTGTAGGCTATGGTATGCGAATGAAATTACTCAGCCGTTTGGCTATGCGTGCTGCTCAAGAATTAGCAGAGAATCCTGAGGCACGGGCGAAAACAGCACAGGTGCTCAGAGATACTTCGCGCAAATTAAATGAAGACATTAAGCCCCGTGCCAAGCAAGCCTGGCACAATGCCCAACCTGAAATTCAATCTGCAAAGCGTGGATTGAAACGCTTTGTTCAAGAGATACAAGAGGAATATCGTAAAGGCCGTAAGGGTGAGTAGAGATTAGTCTGTCTGAGCGTATTTACTCGGTTCCGTTCTGAACAAGTTCTTCCACCAGTTCGTAGTAGAGGCAGTAGTCGCAGTCTGTTGTCATAGGAGGCATTTCATCTTCACTGAGACAGGCATGTGCATCTGCTACACATCCTTCGACCCAACTGTCGTCTCCAACATAGGGAATGAGCGAGATATCAAATTTTAGACGACTATCAAAACGCGGAAGATTACGTTGCCCATTGCAATACACAAAATAGCCTGTGTTTGAAACTTGCAAGCCATTACCACGTAAAAGCCACTGGTAGATTTCCATTTGTCGCTTGTAGGCCTTTTGCCACGGTGCGTTAATGGTTACAGGTTCGTCCTTGCTTGTGGCTTTGTAATCAACCACGACATACTTTTCGTCAGGTGTTATCCAGAGATCATCAATAGCCCCAGTGATGATGAGATTTGTTTCTTTGTGGTGGACTTGAACGCCTTTAAAGTTTTCTATCCAGTCTTTGAGTTTTTCGTGTTGACAGGGAATCGCTTTAATGCCCGCGGCTTGCATTAAGGGATGCGGTTCACCACGTTGGCGGTACTCGTCAAACTCCTTCTTGAGGAGATGATCGACTGCTGAATTCAGATTGAAAGGAAAACTCGGAGGAGTTCCAACACCTAAGCGTCGGTCAATGTAAAAACAACGTGGACAGTTTAGAAATAAGTCGAGTTTCGATCTCGACAATTTGTACGGTTTCGAATGTCCAGGTTCAAAAAAGTTTCGTGTGCGTTTTCCTGTATACCACTGAGACATCTGAGGACTCGTATAAAAAAGCAATGCTAACAATTGCAAAGAATTACAACGACCTACTCGTAATAATGTTTGTACATCCCACGTCTGAACAGGAATCCACCAAGCGGTCCTAACCAACTGAGGACGTAATGCATGTAGCCAAGGTCCATTAGTTCAATCAAATTTCCGTCCATATCTTTTGCAAAGAAAAACATGTGGCCGCGTGGCGATCGTTCTGGTTTGCTCACGCACTCTACTCCCTTGGTGACTAAGTAGTTGTACCATTTCTTAGTATTCCTGACGTTGAACGAGATATGTGTTAAACCAACTCGATTCCATGGAACATCCACTGGTAATTGCTGGGGATCAAACTCAAAGATCTCAAGCACTCCACCACCAGGTACGCGGATCCAGCCAACTTTACACGTTGGTGCGTTTGCATCGATTCCGAAAAACTCACGTACACGGTCAGAAGGTTGATCTGCAACACCTACTAGCGGACACCTGAAGATATCCCAATAGAATTTTACAGTGGCATTGAAATTGGAGACGGTAATGCCTACGTGGCTGAAGGATCGTGCTTTCACGGAAGACTCCTCAAGTCATTCTCAAGAATATGGTCAGCCACCCGGAGCGCCTGTGCAGCAATAGTTAACCCAGGGTTTACCGCGGCAGCAGAAGGGAAAAAGGACGCATCAACGACGAATAAATTTTCGATGTCATGCGATCGGCAGTACTGATCCAGTACAGATGTTTTTGAATCTAAGCCGAAACACAATGTGCCGCATTGATGGGTAGTATTTCTCGCTTCATGTGAGTGTGTCATTACAGCCCAAAAGCCAAGTTTTCGCAAAATCTGTTTCATCATGGTTACAAGTTTCTTGTGCGCGACAAGGTTATTGGGATGGTAATGAAGACGAATGCGGCCGCCTGGCTCTACGGTGACGCAATTTTCTTGGCGTGGGAGGTCTTCGGTCATTGCGAGCCAGTCAACGCCACGTGCAACCCAAGCGTTGTATGCCCACAGTGGAATCCATGGCACAACAGTCTGTGCCATTACACCGTGGGTTCGTCCTTGTGATTGGATTTGGCCAAGAGGATAGGGCGTCTTTGGGCCACGGAAATAGAAATCATTAATTGCTACCGTTTTTTGAAAGACTGTGTGGTTACGTCGAAAGGGGTGAAATCCTTGCATCATGGTTGCAAGGTGCGACATGTATCGTTTCCCCACTAGGCCTGAGGAATTTCCAAGTCCGTGCGGGTGTTGATCGTTCACAGATTGAAGTAGCAATGCTGCGGAGTTAACGGCTCCGCATGAGACCACGATGAGAGGTGCTTCAACTCGGAGGGTTTCACCATTTTGTTCGACTTCTACTGCTTCAATTTTACGGCCGGTGGGGTCGGTCAGCAGCCGTTTAGCACAGGCTTGTGTCCAGAGGGTCACGTTCGCACGATTTAGAACGGGATTGAGACAACACACCTCTGCTTCACTCTTTGTGTGCTGCTGACAGGGAAAGGAATTGCAGGTATCACAGAGAATGCAACCGTTCAGTTCGCCAGGACGAAGCAACCCAAGGGGTAAAGGTGATGGATGTAGCCCTTGGACCTGGAGACGCTCTACAATTTCAAGAATTTCAGGTGAATGTGGGATTGGAGCATGCGGGTAGGGTTCACGGGGACTTTCTGTCGGATCGATGCCAGCTTTACCATGCACTTGATAGAGTTTTTCAGCACGTTGGTAGTAGGGTGCAAGGGTTTCGTAATCAATAGGCCATGCTGGTGACACGCCGTCAAGATGTTCAACCGCGTTGAAGTCTTCCTTTCGCAATCGGTACAGCACGCTACCCCAGAATTTAGTGTTGCCACCAACGCAGTAATGTGTGTACGGTGAGAATTCTTCCCCGTGCTTATTCAACCACTGTTCTGTCGTTCGGTAGCGTAGGTGCTTCCATACGGCTTCCGGATCCCAGTTCTCAGGTTCTTTTGGAACAAAGTCTCCACGTTCAAGAATCAGAAGACGTGCAGAAGTTTTTGCCAGGGCTTGCGCTAACGTACCACCACCAGCCCCACTACCAATAATCACGATGTCATAACGATGTCGCATCGAAGATTTATCTGTCAGCTGTAGAGTAGATCTGTTCCATGAGGCATTGATCAGCCATGGCTAGCTCAAGGGTCATTGCCGGCGTCTGTTTTTCATGTATGGCATGCACAAAGTCACGGTACATAGCTTGATAGCCACGCATATCACGAACTCCAGGAAACAGTAATTTTTGCCCGTTGCGTCCACGAACTAACACAAAAGATCCATTGGATTCGAAGGTGATGATACCGTCCCGTCCAAATAATTTAGATAGGCGAACTCCGCGAAGCAGTGAGGGCACTTCGCGAGAATATGCTAAAGAACCAACGGCACCATTATCGTAACGAAACGCAACAAGCATACTCTTCATTCTTGTGTCTGTTCCGTGTCTTGCGGGGATTGGTCGGTAGCCCTGTGCACTAGTGATAGTTGGGCCAAGGCTATTTGCGAGATGTAACCAGTGAATACCTTCTTCAAAAAACGCATCGCCACCTGCGATAACTTCATCATTGCGCCAGTCGTCAGCAGTTTTAAACTTTTGAGCTAACGTCGTGAAATATGCAAATACCATTTCACCGATGAGGCCTTTTTTCAGTAGGCGACGAAGACAGACTGCCAAGGGTTTATAGTGATCATTCTCACCGACAAGGACGACACGTCCGGCGCGGTCCCTCGCTTCTCTGACTTGTTCATAGTCTGTAAGGCTCAAGTATGCAGGTTTTTCTACGAGCACATGTTTTCCGGCTGAAAGTGCCTGTAGTGTGAGATCAAGATGGAACCGTGGGGGTACCGCAATAACAACGGCATCAACGGCAGGGTCCTCGAGGGCTACACGGTAGTCTCCGTAGCTTTTGACACCACCGTAGCGCACTCGATAGGACTCAGCCTTAGCTAGGGTGCGACTCGCATAGCTCGGAATTGCTACATCTCGAAGACGCTTCAGATAACGGCTGTGTACCCTAGTTATGAAGCCACAGCCCAGGAAAGCAATGTTGAGTTGTCCGGACACAATTCAATTATGGATTATTTATAGCAAGAATCGGGTGATCAGTGACGTTATTGCTATTTCTGCTCACTTGACATGCATTGTTGAAGAAGCCATTTTATCGTTTTTGGGATATACATTGCGTCACCATATATAGTTATGAGCATACAAAGTCTAGCAATCAAAAAAATAGTTTTTTATTAGTTATGAGCCGAATTGTTGTTGTTGAGGATGACGCTGATATTGCCGAGGTGGTCTCACACCACCTTCGGAAAGCTAATTATCATACCGAAGTAATTACAACTGGTAACGAAGTATTGTCACGATTGCTGCACATGCTGCCAGACCTAGTTATTTTAGATCTCATGCTTCCTGGAATGAATGGTATAGAAGTTTGTCGCGCAATTCGTAATGAGAAAAGAATCAGTAGTATTCCCATTATCATGCTGACAGCGAAAATAAACGAGAGCGATCGGATTATCGGTCTTGAGATTGGCGCAGATGATTATGTAACGAAGCCATTTAGTCCCAAAGAGCTTGTTGCTCGTGTTGGGGCTGTATTGCGACGTGTGAATGGCATCAAGGAAAGTACTCAATCCTTACAGTTTGCCTCGTTAGTGATTGATACGGATCGTCACCAAGTGACACTAGATGGTCAAGATGTGCGGTTGACAGGAAAAGAATTTTTACTGCTCAAGTACTTCATTGAAAATCAAGACCGTGTTTTGTCAAGGGATGTCTTGCTTTCTAATGTATGGGGTTACCGATATACCGGAGGTACACGTACGGTTGATGTACATATTCGTCACCTACGTGAAAAGCTTCCGGTGCTGGCTTCAGCTCTTGTAACAATTAAGCAGTTTGGTTACAAGCTTGTTAAGCCTGCTTCGCCGAACGTATGAACGAACGTATGAATCCGCTGGCGTATACCGTACTGGCGACAGTGCTTATTGCAGTCATGATCTTTACAGGTTCGTCCTTGCTTGTGGTCGGGCTTGTAATCCTATTCATTGTCCTCTCAAGACCAACAGCTCGAAAATTCATAAACACCTTGTTATATGAGCAGTCTGATCTCGATGCTCAGACAGCGCAAGTCAATGAAAAGAAATCAAACATGCTATCTCACAATCATGAGTTGATTTCAGCAGTCTTCTCTACCATGAAGGAAGGAGCACTGGTAGTCGATGCAAGTGGATGCGTACAAATAGCGAATGAGGCGATACGCCAGATGCTTAAGATACCTGCTGTGCTTGCTAATGATCACTACATTAAATTGATCCAACACCCAGAGGTTGTTAAGCAGATTAGCCGTACTCTTGAAACAGGTGGTTCGAGTCATGCGGAGATCATGTTGACCACTGAACCAACAAAGGTGTGTCAATCAAGCGCTACAGCATTTGTTACGGCAGGAGAAACTGGCGTTATTCTTGTTCTACATGACGTTAGTTCCTTCCATCCCGCCTGGCAAATCAGGCAAGACTTTATTGCTAACGTGTCACACGAACTCCGAACACCGTTAACGGCAATTCGTGGATCTGTTGATGCGTTGCTTGATGAAACGGATATAGCTACACAGAAAAAATTTATTGAAATTATTTCAAGACATACAACTCGTATGGAGCGTCTGGTCGCTGACTTATTAAAACTTGCGAGTCTCGATTCTGGCAAAGAGCAGATTCAGTATGCTCCATGTGTGACTGCCTCTGTATTTTCAAATGTGGCAATAGAATTGACACCATTGTTACAGACGAAGGAGCAGCGACTTGAAACACGGATCCAGCCTTCTGCTGAGAATATTATTGTTGATCCAGTGAAACTCCACGATAGTCTTAAGAATCTTGTAGAGAACGCTGCACACTATAGTCCCATCGGCAGTGCTATCGATCTTACCGCACAGATTGGTGAGGAAGAATCGTCTGTTGTATTACAGGTATCTGATCGGGGCCCCGGGATTCCTGCTGGCGATCTTCTGCGAGTCTTTGAACGTTTCTATCGAGTTGAGCAGTCGAGAGCACGAAATCCAGGTGGGACCGGGCTTGGGCTTGCGATTGTTAAGCATTTAGTGGGTCTTCATAATGGGACTGTCGAGGCGAAACATCGACAGGGTGGAGGGGCTGTGTTTAGCATAATTTTACCAAGACTGTCAGCAGAGACTAATAGTGACATAAGGCGTTTATTAGAATGAATCCTGCCGTTGCCTCACTCGTGGCACTTCTGCTTGCAATTGTGTTGTCGATGACTTCCGGTATCAATGTTGGCATTGTTGCTATCACGCTTGCATGGGTTATTGGTAGTTTCGTAGCCCATCTTAGTGTCGAGACAATTATGAGCGGGTTTCCTGTCTCATTATTTCTGACCTTAGCTGGTATTAGCCTGTTGTTTGCTATGGCAGAAACAAACCGCACATTGGAATGGCTAGCAGGGTGGGCTGTAAAACTTGCCAGAGGCGATGCAAGGCTATTGCCACTGATCTTCTTTTCAGTAGCTTGTTTTGTGTCAGCGATTGGGCCAGGGTCAATTTTAAGTGTGGCTCTTGTTGCTCCACCTGCGATAGCCATTGCTGGGCGAACAGGAATTCCTTACTTTCTGACAGCATTAATGGTCACCAATGGCGCTAATGCGGGAAATCTTTCACCGATTAGTGCAGTTGGAGTCATTGTTAACACACGGATGACTGAGGCTGGATTGCCTGGTCATGAGGGCTTGGTGTTTTTTACAAATTTAGCTGTCACTACGTTACTTGCCGTGGCAGCCTACTTGATACTTGGGGGCTATAAATTACGTGGGACTCTATCCGATTTGGATACAACGAATCAGTCAGAGCCTCTTTCATCGGAGCAACGCTTCACATTAGGGGTCCTCGCAGCGTGGATTACTGGAGTGTTGCTTCTCGACCTAAGTATAGGACTAAGTGCATTTGCAGCTGCGCTTGTACTGGTGATTGGACGAGCCGCTAAGGACAGCACTGCACTTAAACGGGTGCCGTGGGGTGTCATTATTATGGTTACAGGTGTGACCGTACTAATCGGAGTTCTGGAAACAACTGGGGGTATGGAGTTATTTACCGAGCTGTTGTCACGCTTAGCGACACCATTTACAGCGAATGGCGTGCTTGCTTTTATCACGGGAGCGATCTCTTTTTACAGTAGTACTTCTGGGGTAGTTTTACCAACATTTCTTCCTACAGTACCTGGCTTGATTGACCGGCTTGGCGGTGGCGATCCTTTAGCGTTGTCACTGAGCATCAATATCGGGTCATCATTAGTTGACGTCTCACCACTTTCGACTCTCGGCGCTATCTGTGTGGCTGCGGTATCAGATAGCACTGATGCCACGCGATTATTTAGGCGTCTTCTAATTTGGGGATTGTCCATGACTCTGGTTGGCGCAATCGTCTCCCAACTTATTGCGGGGCCACTGGCTAGGTTCTAGTTAGCATGGTGGCTGTCAGGCGTTCTGGTACTGCTATCGTTGATTCTGAGGGTACGTTCACGTATGCGGATCTTGATCAAGCATCTCGCCGCGTCGCATCGAAGCTACTTGCGAGCAAACAGGACCTTTCCGAAACCCGAGTTGCCTTTCTAGTAACCCCGAGTTTTACTTATGCTGCTGTACAGAGAGGCATTTGGATAGCTGGTGGCATTGCTGTGCCGCTGGCTATTTCACATCCCAAAGCAGAATTGGAGTACGTCATTCAGGATGCGAAAGCTGACATCGTTATTGTGGATCCTATTTTTGTTAGCAAGGTCGAGCCATTAGTCACTGCCGTTGGGTTCAAGCTATACATGACCTCTGAAGTCCTAGCTGATCAAGCAATCCTTGAGCTTCCAGAAGTGCTCGATGAAAGACGAGCGATGATCGTCTACACAAGCGGGACCACTGGTCGACCGAAAGGCGTTGTGACAACGCATGGAAATATTAAGTCGCAGGTAGGCGCATTAGTTAAGGCTTGGGAATGGAACGCAGACGATTACATTTTATTGATACTGCCGCTTCATCATGTGCATGGAATCATCAATGGCCTAGCGTCGGCCTTAGCGGCGGGTGCGACCTGTGAATTTTTACCAGAGTTTAATTCTAGGACAGTATGGAAGCGCTTGAGCTCTGGGGACGTAACGGTATTTACAGCTGTACCGACAATTTATCATCGACTACTTGTTGCATGGAAAGACTTACCCGACGACATAAGACTTACGTATTTTGAAGGCATGTCGCATCTTCGATTAATGATGTCTGGGTCAGCAGCGCTACCTGTGCAGATGTTGGAGCAGTGGCGCCAGACAACAGGGCATACACTGCTTGAGCGGTACGGTATGACTGAGATTGGCATGGCACTCAGTAACCCATTGCACGGAGTGCGTCGCCCTGGCTTTGTCGGCACACCGTTACCCGACGTTGAAGTTCAGCTGGTTGATGAGGCTGGAAAATTAGTAAGCACTGGCTCTGGAGAGTTGGAGGTCAAAGGTCCTGGCGTATTCCTTGAATATTGGCAACGACCTGGCGAGACAGCGAAAGCTTTCAGGAACGGTTGGTTTAGAACAGGTGACATGGCCCTAAATGAGGATGGCATGTACCGCCTTTTAGGGCGAACCAGTGTCGATATTATTAAAACTGGTGGATACAAAGTCTCTGCTTTAGAAATCGAGGAAGTACTGAGACGTCATCCAACCATCGAGGAATGTGCCGTTGTTGGAGTTCCTGATCCTCAATGGGGCCAGTTGGTATGTGTAGGCGTAGAGTTATCTCAGGGGGGCAGTCTTGAGCTTGAGACACTTCAGTCCTGGGCTCAAGAATATCTAGCCCCTTACAAACTACCTCGAGTATTAAGTTGTTTACAGGCCCTTCCACGTAACGCTATGGGGAAAGTAGTTAAGACGGACTTGATCGCCATGTTTGAGTCTGATAGCAAGTCGCCAGGATAAGGAGTCTTTTTGTTGGCAAGTTTTACAGAGCGAGTAATCGGGGCAGCCAAGCTTGACGTACAAATTTATGAGGAAGTCGAGACTGACATTGGTGCTACTGGTCAAGCGATGGGAGTTGTGCTCTTGACGAATCTCGCTCTTGTGGTTGGTTTACAAGGAATAGTTTTTGACCTGGAAGCTTTGGGGATTGCTGGCATTATTCTTGGAGGCTTTGCAGCGGTATTGTCGTGGGTACTCAACGCGTTTTTAACTTACTTTATTGGCACACGCTTATTCCCTGAACCCCAAACGAGTGCAAATCCTGGTGAGTTAATGCGGACCCTTGGGTTTGCATATGCTCCTGGCCTGGGATTAATCTTTGTCCAACTAGGCGGTATGAATTTTTTGAGTCTTCTTTTGTTATTTATCGTTGCAACTTGGTTGGTGGCAGCTATGGTTATTGCTGTACGCCAGGCCCTAGATTATACGAGTACACCACGTGCAGTGGGCGTCTGTCTCTTAGGACAGGTATCTGGCGAAGTAATAAGTTTTATGTTTCTTGGTTTCCTGGGCGTACTCTTTGGTTCATATTAATGGCGTGCATTCTTAGGGGCAGTTATGGATTTAAGCATTCTTTGTATAGAGAGGTTTCATAATGAAAAAGTCTGCAGGCGTATTTGTCTTGTTGCTCTTGGCAGTGCCTGTAGTCGCAGCGCCTGTTGATGGAAATTGGAGTGGTTCGATTAACACACCGCAAGGCGCTGTCGAAGTTGCCTTTACTTTTAAGGCTGATGGAGCGGTCCTGACAGGGTCAACTACAGGTCCTGACGGTACTGTCTCTGAAATTCTTAATGGTACGATTGACGGTGAGAACATTGCTTTTGATGTTGATCTTGATTTTGGCGGGCAGACCATGACACTGGCATACACTGGAGTCATCGCTGGGGATCAAATTACACTCACGATTGACTTCATGGGCATGGCGCTTAAGGTACTTCTCACAAAAAGCTGAGTGAGACGCACCCTCATCTGACTTGTGTTGCTAGGCTCGTTCCTTGAGTTCGTTGTAGATAATATTAGTGTTAATTTTTAACCGTGTTGGTGTTCCACTTGTGTTGAGTCCAAATCCTGGATGTTCGGCTGGCAGGACGTATTCATCAGCGATCTGATCAGCAGTTTTACCTGCTTTCATACCAGCACGGACGTCGTCTACGTTGTGTCTCCACCATGACTGGTACTCAACCAGTTTTGTCCAAGCTTCTGGATTATCTCGATGTCCGGGCATGATTAACGCGTCTTGAAAGTTTTCCACTATGTTAGTCAACACATTGTCGTATCCAAGGCCACTTCCTCCGTTGATGGTGTCGATGAAGGGAGAGTAGCGTCCTGGGTAGAGATCCCCGGGATGGATGGCATTCAGTGCTGGGAAATGAACAAGCGTGTCCCCATCAGTATGGGCAGCACCGTAGTAGTAAAGTTCAATACGGTCTTTGCCACTGAACAGCGATAAACGGTCTGTAAAGGTAGTTTTCGGGAGGTACTTTTTATTTTCACCCTGGAAGTACTCACAACCCGTTACGAAGTTACATGTGGTTTGTGCCATGCTTCGTGCACAGTTGACGTGTGCCACAAAATCAACGGTATCTGGAAATTCTATATTGCTTGCAGTGTGATCAAAGTGCGTGTGAGTGACAATGATTGTTGTAATTGGCTTATCAGTTACTGATTTAACTAAGTTTTGCATGTGCCGACCCCAGCCAGGGTTCTTGGTATCCACTAAAACCACCCCATGGTTTTCAGTTATGAAAACTGCATTGCTACCACCGGTCCAGGATGAAGGCTCTGTGGCGTCTGCGCCGCCAATCAGGTACAGGTTGTCTCGGACTTTTATAATTTCTGGCGGGACAACATTGTCAGGTTGCACTGATGGTGTTTGTAATGCCGCGTACGTTGGGGCTAGCATCATTTCCATGGTGGTGCCTGCTGCCAGTCCACCCATGGAATAACGCCCTAATTTACTAATGAAATTACGCCGATCCAGATGGTGTTGGGCGTTGACAGGCTGTGACATGTTGTGCTCTATAGAGTAATTGCTGGTTGTTGAGTATAGGGATTCTAGATGATGGCACTTATATTATTGTGGTGATTATATATTTTGATGAGAGCGCCCTTCAACTACAGTGACTAAATAGATGATGAGTATTCAGGATCAAACCGTTGTGATTTCTGGGGGTACCGATGGCATTGGCCGTTGTGCAGCTGAACAACTTGCTAAGAGTGGCGCCCGAGTGCTTATCACTGGTCGTAGTGCTGAAAAAGCACGGCAGGTCGTCGACGATATTAACCGCTGGAGTGTTAATCAAGCGTCTTACGTAACCTTAGACCTCTCGTCTCCCACCAGTGTCCGTCGCGCGGCCCAAGAGATTCTTGAACAATGTCAGCAGATTAACATCCTGATTAATTGTGCAGGCATCATTGCACACACACGACAGGAGACCCCAGAGTCATACGAGTTGACGTGGGCAACTAATCATTTAGGACCGTTCCTCTTAACTAACTTATTGTGTGATCGCATTATCGACTCCGCACCTGGACGGATTGTCATCGTGTCTTCAGCGGCCCACATGACTGGGCACATCAACTTTGATGATCTCCAATCGATTGCAAACGTCGGGATGCAGAAAGCTTATGCTCAGTCAAAATTGGCAAATGTGATGTTTGCACGTTCATTAGCGGGGCGCCTCAAGCACTCAGGCGTGACAGTCAATTCATTGCATCCAGGGTTCGTTGCGACCAAGCTATTTAGAGAGATCGATGGGATCTTTCGCATTTTCGTTTCAATAGGTGTTCGATTGTTTGCTTCATCACCAGAAGTTGCTGCGAGGACGGTTGTTAACCTAGCTGCTTCTTCTGAGGTAGCAGGGGTTACCGGTGAGTACTTTGATAAGTTCAAAGTTTCTCGGCCAAGTGCTGATGCACTCGATGAGAAAGCATGTGAACAATTATGGCAGTTCAGTAAGAACGCAGTGGGATTGTAACTTGCTTCTCAGTTGGCGCTGGTGTCTTTGAGGTCCTGGAGCTCAGCCTCAGTTCTAAATTGAATACGTGCGGCGCGACTTGCTTCGCGGTAGACCACCCAAATATCTGGCCCTCCCATATCGTCAACTGCGATATGGCGTAGTTCAGCTCCGATGCTGGGGAGTTTGTAGATTGTGTATTGCCCAGTGGTTGGGTCAAGTTTGGCGACGGCATCGTCTGATTGCAGGTTTGTCCATACCATATGATTGCGATCGACAGCCGTTGCATAGGGTTGGCTTTCTATTGGTAATGGGTAGTAAGTTGTTTCAAGGGTATGGATATTAATTCTTGCCAGGTTTTCTCCCCACCAATTTGCAACCCATACTGAGTCGCCTTTGGGATCGGCAAATAATCGACGTGGGGCTTGCGCACCGGGGTTATAGACGCTTCCAGAAAAGCGCAATGCGCCAATTCTGTGGAAGAAGTCTCGGTCAGCTGGTGTGAGTAAGTCTTGCCGATTTATCTCAAGAGGTGGTTGCATGTGTACTTCGCTGACTTTACCGGTTGTACCGTTCCCATGTCCGACAATGTCCATATTGAATTGGGCCCACCAGCCATTCCCAAGACGGTCAGCAGCCGTTCCGTACGTCTGCCCATCACCGATTGTTTTGTTCTGGAAGTAGGAAAACTTTTTGGTGTCTGGGTCAAACTGTAACGCTCCATGACGATTCCCAACCCAGATCTTCCCCATACCATCTTCCTGGAGACTGCCTCCAACAGACAGTGGTTGGGGTGGCGTGTAGAGCTCAAAATCTTCTGTGACAGGGTCCAAACGACCTAGGCTGCCTGCTGTATCAAACCAGAGGATTCCGTTGTGAGCTTTAGTGATTCCATGAGCACGACGTGCACTTTTTCCATCAGGGGTTGTTAACTTATATCCTGTGACCTGCCCTGTCCTTGGATTGATTTTTGCAAGTGTCCGAAAATTATTTGGAACGGAGTCTGTGATCCAGGCATTACCGTTGTTATCGAGAACGGCGTCGTGCATTCCTCCCGCTCCGTGCATTCCCGACGGAATACCTTCCGACCAGTTGCTACCATCAAGGTAGGCGCGTTCATTCTTGAGCTCAGCGATTGGAATGTCGTACTCAGTGACTACATGACGCGCTGCTTCACCAGTAGGCCGCGCCTTTAACTGAAATCTCAGTTGAGTAGATTCTGGGCCACGTGCCTTGGTCAGGTACTTTGCCAAGTCGTTCTTGTAGTACTCCATAGTGATCGACGGTCGTTGATTTGCTCCACCCCATCCGTGGTAGGTCACAGTGGCCATTAAGTCGATAATTGTTTTCCAGCCACGTTCATCAAACCGGTTTTGGAGTGCAAGACCAGCCTGGTGGCATTCTGTGCAAGTCACTCGAAAGATTTCTTTATTGCGTAGATCTTCCAAGGTATCTGCCGGCAACGCAGCTAACCACTCAGAGCCTGATAGTTGATGGGTAAAATCATCGATGTCACGAAGGGTAAAATTACGAACAACGGCATTCGTTACATCAAGATCTGCTTCGGATAAGACTCGTTCATAACCAACTGCTTGAGTCCAGACCTGATATTTCCCTTGTTCAAAGGGGGCTCCCAGTGGTGGAAAGAAGTATTGTCCTTCTTCATCCGTAAAGACGGAGGTTGTCACTGTTTTTCGAACGGCACGGGCCGATACTGGGACGCCCTCGAGGGGTTCTCCAGCTATTGTTGTGACAGTGCCCCATAGAGGTGATCTAGCATTTTTACTTTGTTTTTTATTAATTACTTCGAACGATGCTTTTTCTGAAGTCGCAGTTATTGAGGTGTTCGTCCAGTTTAGGACACTGCATCCGATGGCAATACCTGCAAACCACGAGATGTGTCTTGACGTTAACATGCGAACTCCCTTGTTAGTCATCCCCTTGGTCTTGCACAGCAGAAGGCAGGTCAGAGGCAGGATCTAACCCCTTCGATTTCTCAATTTTCAAATAGGTAATAATTTGATCAATTTGCGTTTGTGTTAAGGCGTACTGCCAACCTGGCATTGTGCGGGAACCAACCATGATTTTGTTTCGTACATTCGCTTCCCCGAGCGTTTCGACAGTTTCGTTATTGAGCCATGGGCCTGGTGTGTTGGGCGACGAGGGTTGGCCTAACGGATCATGGCAAAGAGCACATCTCTGCACAAACAGCTTCCTGCCATTCACTTCAGACGCAGACAGGGGAGACGGTGAAACTAGTTCTTCCATATTGTAGTTAGTGCGTACGACCTTAGGTTTTGACACCTGCGTTTCTCGCAATGGACTTTGGGCCTGGGCATCCAGACCAGGTAAAAGTAATAGCAGAGAGAGTAAGATTAGGAGTCTCATTAAGATTACTTCTGAGAGGCTACTTGATTTACACGGCAGAATCAAAGACAGGGTACACTAGGAACTTCACTTTATTTTCTGGGACGGGTTCGCTCTATTGACGTTAATACTTGACGGATCAAATTACCTGAAGATAATCAGTTTTAGGTGCGGATGAGATCTCGATTGGTCCTTTCCGGGCTTTTGGCTGTTATAGCCGTCGCTTCCGTCGCGTTGTTTGTGGTATTTACGCCGACGATAGAAGCGCAATCGACTGTTGTTCCAACTGTCGACAGCAGACAACTATTCCATTCAGACCGATTGACCAGTGCTTCATCAGTGGAGCTACAGGGAGTACAGGCATTCTCTAGGGCACGTCTGGAAGAAGACCTCCTTGCGGTAGAACACTTCCTGCCAGCCTATCAGTTCTGGCAGCACATTTTCACAATTCCTGATGGCCATATCGCTTTTGGCAGTGCCCAAGATGGGCGTTTAATTGTCACGGTTCCAACGAGAGGTAACTGGTCTCAAAAAGCAGTTTGGGCAGATGAATCGTTACGTGAAACCCTAGATGGAAAACGATTACCCTCGCGCTTGCGGGATCGGCGTCAAGCCCTTGTGGAGTTACTTGAACCAAAGACTGGTCCGCTTGTGCACAATCCTACACGTGGACGGTTCGTCACACCCCATGCTCGTCGTTTTGGGAGCTTTTTAGGGGAATGGAGCACAATTTACGAGCGATTCGGCGTTCCTCCTGAAATTGGCCTGGCTCAGGCCATGCTTGAGTCTGGGTTAAACGGCCGTGCTCGTTCCCGTGCACGAGCTCTTGGTTTCTGTCAGTTTTTAAGTCGGAATTGGAACCATTTGAACCGGCTCTCACCTGAAGTGATCGAAGCTTATAACCAGACAACCCAGGCTCCGTATTGTGCAGCTTACTTAACGATTCTTACAACAATGTACGGCAGTTTTCTTCCTGCATTGTCTGAGCATCATGCAGGTGGTGTGAATGTAGGACGTACGTTGATTAATGGAAAGCGTATTGGTGGCAGTGATACGCGTGAACAGTATCTATTGGGCGCAGAATTTTCTGGTATTTTACGTGACATTTCAATCAGGCGTTACCGAAGACTCTTCCGAACTTTTGGCCGGCGTTCGCGTTTGTATTCAGAAATGGTGTTCGGTAATACAGTCAATGTGACACGGATGATGAATGAGTATCCGCAGCAGAAGATTTTTGCGATGCGTGTGCCGCGTTCTACCACACTTGCTCAAGTGACCAAGCGTACTGGGCTTTCTGTGACCGAGGTCAAACGCTTTAATCCTGCTCTTGTGAGACAGGTTCCTGCAAACGCGAATCTATATTTACCTTCTTATGTAGAAGAGTTTGGGAAAGATGTGACATTTTGGCAGAGGCCGCCTAGTACTGAATATGTGGAAGTCTTACATGAATTTCTCCAGCTTGAAAGTGGTTTGGAACGCTGGCACTCATCCTCATTTGAAGTGACTCTGAATAATTTTCAGGAACGTTTTTTGAATACGAACACCGAGGAAGGTTCGGTGATGGCAACGATGATTGCTTATATGACCGGACAATTACGCAGAAGTCGCCGTGGTCCCATACTTGAAGAGTTTCGTACCAGTAAGCGAATTTTGACTCTCTTTCAACAGGGCCTCGGAGAGATGGAGGGGGCTTCCTGGTTGAAGGAAAATGGTAGTTGTGCATCTTCTGCTATCACGGAAGACTCGCCACCACCGAAAAGTGTTACCCATCATGTGCAACGTGGCGACACACTTGCGGCAATTGCGCGACATTACGGTACGACTGTCGGGGCTATCCAAGGAGCTAATGGGATGGGTCGATCTACCCGTATTGGCATTGGAGAGCGATTACAAATCAGTGGAACAGCGCTCCCAAACGTTACATACCGTGTGCAACGTGGCGACACGCTTGGGGCAATCGCGCGACGCTATGGTACGACTGTGGGAGCGATTCAAAGAGCTAATGGGATGGGTCGATCTACCCATATTGGCATTGGAGAGCGATTACAAATCAGCGGGTCATCTATTTCTGTCGACAGTCATAGCCCATCCAAACCATTTGCTGTGGCGATAGGCAAGTTGTTGGCTCCTGAGTGTTATTTGGAAGAGCCATTAGTCTAAACGTTACAGTACAACAATAGTTATACCGGCGTTACGCGGGTCGAGTTGGAAACTGCGCACACTGGAAATCTCTTTGAGTCTTCGGTGCAGAGCACCACGAATGCGTCCTCCTGACCGACCGTGGATAAAGTGTAATTCGGCAGACCCTGCAAGCATGGCGCTATCGAGTGTTTTTTCTACAACTGTGAGTGCTGCCTCAACCGTTAACCCGTGCAAATCGATTTTCGAAGGAACACTCACAGGATCAATGTCATTGGTCAACTGAAGCTGTGAACTCAGCTTTAGCCTCAGCTTGCTTGAGTCACGCTGTTCCTGTTCCAGTTTGAGTGGCGACAGATCAATCGTTTTGAGTACGAGCGATCGATTTTTGACATCGACCAGTACTCGATTATTGTTCTGAATTTCTCGAATTGTACCTTTACCAAAGGGCGTTTGTACTACGTCCCCAGTTTTCACTCCAACACGTCTGACACGTCGTACGCCCCAACTTGATTCTGGAATAAGTGGGGCACAATGATTTGTTTACGAGCAGTGTCATAGGCAAGATCGGCAGCTACGAGACCCTCAAAGTTCTTTATTGTTTGCGTTGCACCAGACGCATCAACATGTACAGCTAGACCTGCAAGGACATTAGTCACGATGTAGCCGCCATGCCCATCACTTTCTACGCCATCGATGGTACCAATTGATTCAGATGAAAGCACTGTCTTTTCTTTAGTAGTGAGGTCAAGGCCGAACAGATGTCCTGGTTCGCTATCTTCTCCAGTAGATTGTGACATGGATCCGACAACTAGATGATCCCCATCAACCAGTAGTCCGTTTGGTACTTCAACTGCGTCACCCTCGGCAAAGACTGAGACCTCACCATCAAGAATTGCGTAAATGCGGGGTCCCTGTGTATCAGAAACATACACGGTGCCATCTGGTCCAGTTGCAAGGTCATTCAGAAATTGTGCGCCTTCTATTTTTACGCGAGAGGTGACCTCGCCACTTGCAAGATCAAGACCTACCACCTCGTCCAAGTCCGTTACCCACAGCGTGTCTTTGTGACTACGGAGGCCTTTCGGGGCATTCAGGTCTGTTGCCCAGAAAGCGTTTATCACAGTTCCATCTGGTGCTAGTTGAGCAATATGCCCATTGCCATCCCTGGCTCCTGTGTCACCGTTGATGAGTGACACAAAGATTGAGTCTGATTCAACATGAAGGAACGCACTTTCCGGGGCATTCATGTCATCTGCTACCATCCAAACAGCGACTGCTGGAGCTAGAGGCTGTTCAGCAGTTTCCTCGGGTTGTGGGGTAGCGTCGTTAACGGGTGCAGAGCAACTACTTGCCATTACGATAGCGAAAGTGATCGTTATTAAGCGGTAAAGATAGTGAGGATTCATTAGGTCTTTTTCTCCTGTGCGTTGTTCTTCTCGGTAACCTGCAGTTCATGTGGGATATGAATTGTACTTGTTGGGAATGCCATTTCAGCACCATGCTGAGCAACGATATCTGCAATTTTCAGCAGCACTTCTTCCTTCACAGCGTGGTATTCCGTCCAGACGACTGTTTTGGTAAAACAATAGATAAAGAAATCTAAGGTCGATGGGCTAAATTGGTTGAAGTTGACCATTAACGTGCGGGATGAATCAATTAGAGGACTTGTGGTTAGGTATTTTCGAATGTCTGCAAGAATAGCCGGGACATGATTTACATCGTTGTACCGAACTCCAATAGTTTCAAAAATTCGACGGTTGTGCATTCGTGAAGGGTTTTCAACAGAGATTGTCGTAAATACAGCGTTTGGCACATAAAGGGGACGCATATCAAAGGTACGAATTAATGTGCGTCGCCAACCAATTTCTTCGACGTCGCCTTCAATTTCACGGTCCGGCGATCGAATCCAGTCACCTACAGCGAATGGACGGTCGAGATAAATTGTTAGCCCGCCAAATACATTAGCTAGGATGTCACGAGCAGCCAGACCTACTGCGATTCCACCCATGCCTCCAAATGCAAGCAGGCCACTAATGCTAATGCCAAGAGTTTGTAATACTACGAGTGTTGCTGTGATAAAAATTGCTGCGCGTACAATTCTTCCGATAGCACGAATAAAGGTCCAATCAACTTTTTGTCCCCGTGCTTGCTCCTGTTGCACATAATGATCTTCGTAAGAGCGGGCAAATCGGATTAGGAACCAGGTAAGAATTGCAATGACGCCAATGTCTCGGATTATTGGGATAGCATCGAGGATGGCAGCTTCAGTTTCTTGGCTGACGATATGTGCTGCCAGGCTAATTCCGATGACCCAGACTAGACCACGGCTTGGTCCACGAAGTGCGTAAAATAACGCATCATCTATGAAAGTATCTGTAGTTCTGGTTCGTTTGCTCAGATGATTTACAAACCGACGAACAATAGATCCGACGATTAGCGTTACAAGGACAACGGCAAAAGCCTGTAAAATCCAGGTAAAATGCTGGGCCCATGCTAAGACGTTCTCTGCGATCAGTGATACATCCACGGATTCCTCATAAGTAATAGTATGGCAATATGCCCCGCTTACGACGCACGATATCGCATTGGGTGAGCATTCGGAAATACTTAGAGTAGATAATCAGGGGTAGAGAATAGTTGGGAGTTTTACCAATTTTGTTTATTCGTGGGTTCTAGTTCGCGATTCTTAGTGGCTCGGTGTATAAAAAGGGTACGTTTTGGCTCTCTTGAAATGGACGGGGCAGATGACACACTTCAGATTGTTTTGTAATGCAACACTAGCGTTTATCATTTTATTTGGGACTGTTGCTGCTGGTCAGGATTGGTCCCAGTGGCGAGGCCCTGACCGCGATGGTGCAGTTCCATCCTTTCAGTTGCCAGAGGGGAAATGGCCAGAAAGGCTCATCCGGCGCTGGACAGTTGAGGTAGGGCAGGGG
>DDZV01000004.1:0-34018 GCA_002346475.1 Acidobacteria bacterium UBA2999
AGGATCTCAAAAAAGCCTTAACTGACCCTGATCAGTTTGTCGATCGTACACGTAAGTTTGTTGCCCACTTTGTTCGTCCACGGGGACTCGATCAGCCAGCCATACCCTACGTTACCGAGACTATTGAACAGCTTGCACTTGTGACCCCAGTAGCTGAACAAGCACGGGAGGCGCCTGGCTTTGGCACTTATGTAGTGCAGCCCCTGGCTGTATTGATGGGGTTATTCTTTGGTGCTCGTAATCAGAAGTTGCCAGGGTGGGTTCCATTAGTGCGTCCGGTGATTTGGGTTGCTGTTCGGATGCTTGCTTTTCTAACGATTTTCTGGTCAATGGGGGTCGAGTCAAAAGCTGTGAAACACCCCAAGCTTGGGCATGCTGAGTATCGTCGGCATCAGAAAATAGTTCGGTTGCAGAAGAAAATAAGACATATCACCGAGCACACTTTCAAATTTGTCAAACGTACCAAGCGACCTGTGAAGCGTGGTTTTAAAGTTTTCAAATCACGGGTAATCCGCCCGCCCGTGCGATTTGTTTCTTTGTGCGTAGTCGGGCTTCGACGGAAGAAAACAGGGTTTTTGAATCGACTAAAAAAGATGAGGAAGTTATTTTTGAAGCGTTTTCGTACAGTCATCAATCGAAAAAATAACTCCACGTCTGACCAGTCGTCGCAACACATTGATCTCTAAGAGTTATTGCCAGTGCTATCGCTAACGGTCTCGATACTGTGATCCTTCCCGAGTTCCTGCACCAAATGAATGGTCGCGTTCTTTTCGCACGACCCAATGGTCTCCAGTACGGTCATCTGGCGCTAGAAATTTTGATGGCCCTAGCTCATGCACGAGCCAAAGATGCAGAAGTTTGTTTGTTGCCGGTGGGGCAGCCTGTTAATAAAGCATTGGTAGATATTGAATCCGAGACTGTGCCCATTTTCCAACCTTCCGGGGGGCAACGTTTATGGCTGCATAGTCAATGGTGGTTTACAAGACTGCCTCGACGATGGAACCGGCAGCGAGACGCAGCACTTGAGGCGCTTTATCACGAATCTGGCAAGGAGCTATCTCGGCACATGCTCAAGAGCAATATACCGGCAGTGCTCAGGAATCAATTGCGCACGCTCAGGAAATGGCTGGCCATTCGTGAAAAACACACACGTGCCCGTTGCGAACGTGCCTGGCCGTATCTTCGCCGTCGTCTAATCGCGACACCGTTACCGGTTGCACTGCGGGAGACTGTTCGACAGTCAGCGTGTGCCCGTGCTGCTGAGTTAGGGATTGCGCCGGATGCACGTCTCGTAACGATTCATGCCCGCGAGCATGGATTTAAGCGTGGCAGGGAAGTGCATGATAAGCATCGACGTCAGGGGAAAGAACATCCACGGGACGATACGTCTCGCAACGCGTACATCGAGTCATATTTACCTGCAATCGAGCACCTCGCGCAGCAAGGATTCACAATCGTACGCATTGGCGACCCCTCAATGACACCCTTTGTCCATCCAGCGGTTATCGACTTAGCGACATCGCCACAGCGTACTGAGGCTGTTGAGGTTGATTGTCTCCTGCGAAGCACATTTCTTATGAGTGGAGAAGCCGGTCCAGTGGGGGTTAGTTACTTAACCAATACCCCAGTATTAAATATCAATGTGACGGATCCAATTGGGTCATATCCGATTAGACGAACAGGGCTATTTCTGACAAAACGTGTCACAGAGCGGGCGACAGGACGAATTTTGTCTTGTTGGGACTTGCTAGATCCTGACTATTTAAAACACGTACGCAATACCAAGCGGTTCAAGTATGACGATAATAGTCCCGAAGAAATTGTTAGTGCTGTGCACGAAATGCTCGAGTTAATAACGACGCCACCACCAGAAACGATGAGGCAGCAAGAGTACCGTAATCGAGCGACTACTGTGGCCGAAGAGTTCGGCGCGCAGGTAGCTTATTTGCGCAAGTGGGGATCTGATGATGGGTTTCTTGGGTACGGACGTATTGCGCAAGTGTGCCTTGCCCGTACGGACGAACCGTGATGGGAGATTCATTGGTGTCTTCGAGACCATTCTGGGCCGTAGTGCTTGGCGCAGGTATTTCGGTCACGGTTGTAGTGCTGAGTTTGGTTTACCGAATTTATGCATGTGTAACATGGTTGGTACGGAAGAGTGTAGCGACACTCTATTTGGTGCGGAAACGTATAGCACGGTTTGTATGGGTGGTGTGGTACGAATCGACCCAGAAGATTCTTAAATGGGTGTCAAAGATGGGAAAGCGCCGTCGCCGTTTTCGGCAACAACTTGGAAACGTGATCCGTCGGTGACCTGCGTGGAGATAGGCATGGTTAAATTGTCTGGCATAGAGTTCGTTCTAATCTGATTCATCTATAAAGTTATGGATACCCTTACGATTGAAAACATTAGCAAGTGCTACCGTATTTCGGCAAGCGATGCTGAAGATGCTCCAGGGTTTTCTCCACGTGAGTTTCTACGTGGACTCCAGAGACGGAAAAATGCTGAGGACCCACCTAGTGAAAATAAGCGCGTGAAAGAGTTGTGGGCATTGCGTAATATTTCTCTAAAGGTCCAGCCAGGCATTCTTGGTGTGATTGGTCCGAACGGGGCTGGTAAGTCAACGTTACTGAAGGTGATTGCACGGGTCACTGCTCCGACGGAAGGACGTATCCTTGGGTCCGGCCGTGTCGTATCTCTACTCGATATGGGAGCCGGTTTTAACCCCGATCTGTCTGCACGCGACAATGTGTTTATGCAAGCGGCTTTGAACGGGTTTACCCGTGCTCAAGCGCAGGCGCGCTTCGATGAAATTATTAAATTTGCTGAGATGGAAGAATTCGTGAACAGTCCGCTGAAGTTTTATTCGAGTGGGATGTATCTACGTTTAGCATTCTCAGTTGCGATCAACATGCAGCCACGAATCTTATTGGCCGACGAGATCCTGGCGGTCGGGGACGTTGCGTTTCAGGCACGCTGTATGCAGCGTATTGAAGAGATGGGCCATGGCAAGGAAGCGCTGACGATCCTTTTTGTATCGCATGACATGGATGCCATCATGCGAGTGTGCGATCGCGTGATCTGGATTGAGGAGGGTCGTCTTGTTAAGGATGGCGATCCTGAAGAAGTGGTCACGGAGTATCAAAACACCGCTTGGTCACGCCTTGATGCGACAACATCTGGCAAGGGACGAACTGCAAACCGGTGGGCTGAGATCATGTCGGTGCGTCTATTGTCAGCAGACGGCAAAGAGGTCGGGGCCCCAGCTCTTGAGGAGCCCTGTCGCATGCGTATCCGTTTCCGTACGCACCGTGGACGTTTGTCCGTGCGTTGTGCAGTGGATGTGAGAGCGCGCGGGCAATTATTGTTTCGATCAGTCGATCAAGATTTTCGCGAGTTACCGGTCGGGGGTGTTTATGACGCCATTTTTACCGTGCCAGAGGAATTCCTCGCAGAAATTAATTACACCGTTGGTGTTACGCTCGTGATTCTTCGGGACGGAAAGGAATACGTCCTGACCAATCACAAGGCCTTGGCATTTATGGTGTATTCGTCTGACGTCAATAAGGTGGGCGTCAAAGTTGAAAAAAAGGCATTGATTGCTCCGCGGTTCGCATGGTCTGTGCAGAAGGCGGATCATGTTCGTTGAATTATTTCGAACACTCGGATGGTTCTTCATGACCCTGGCTGTCAATTTTGTTGCACAGGTCCCACTGGATAAACGCTGGATCATCTTTTTGAATCCGATGGCATCCAGTGTTGAAGTCTTTGAGTGGGCAACGCTCGGGATCGGGGCGTTCTCCCTTGTGCCACTGTTGTCCTCGTTCCTGATTATTGTTGTCGTAATGACTGGCGGCACTTGGTATTTCGGTTCCACAGTACGCCAATGGGCTACGAGTTTAGTTGTTGAGCCGAGCAACGCGTGGGTGATCGACGCTCGCCGCCTGAGCATTAGAGAGCGGGTGGGAGAATTTTGGCGCTATCGGCGCATTTTCAAGTTTTTTGCTTTGAGGTTTCTCAAGCGGATGTACCAGGGAATGCGACTTGGTATTGCGTGGTTGTTCGTGCGCCCGTTGATGCCAATTTTTATCAGTGCATTCATTTTTGGCAGTTTGCTAGAGGTACCGTCAGACGGTGTCCCGTATTTCTTGTTCTTCCTAACGGGTATGGTGACCTGGATGCTATTTGAGCGGTCGCTACTCTGGGTGACCCGCAGTTTACAGCAGGCGAGCGGATTGATTAAGAAGGCCTATTTCCCCCGTTTGATCGTGCCGGTGGCCTCGGTCTCGCCAGCGATTTCAGATTTTTGTGTATACATGCTCTTGCTGTTAGGGGCACTCATTTACTACGTCCTAAGCGAGGGTGTGTGGTACCTCCGATTGGGACCGCAACTCCTTTTGGCTCCCGTTGCAGTGCTTATGGCTGTCTTGCTTGCAATTGCCGTTGGGCTGTTTACGTCTGTTTGGCAGACACGAGTTCGAGAGGTTCGGTTCACAATGCGTTACGTAGGGCGCTTCTGGTTCTTTCTGACACCGGTTATCTATCCCATTTCTGAGGTCCCACCGGATATGCGCTGGGTCATCTTCCTGAATCCGATGGCATCCATTGTTGAAACTTTCAAGTGGGCAATGCTCGGAATCGGGGCGTTCTATCCTGTGCCGTTACTCTTTTCGTTTTTGATTATTGTTGTCGTGATGGCTGGGGGCATTTGGTATTTTGGTTACTCGGAAGCAACGAACGTAGACAAACTTTGAACACTTACAGGGTGTTCCCGTGAAAATCCTTTTCGCTACAAGCCACTTCGGATTTCTCAGAAATTTTGAGTTTGCGATCCGTGAACTGGCACGTCGTGGCCATCAGTTTCGATTGATGGCTGATCGAAGCGAGAAACTCGGGGGGCTCCGTACGATTGAGAATCTGGCAGCGGATTACTCGTCTGCCATAGCTCTCGTGCAAGGGCCGAAGATCAAAGACACTACTTGGCAACCTTTGGGCAGTGCTCTACGTTTGACCCAAGATTACTGTCACTATCTTCACCCTCGTTATGACAGAAGTTTGAAGCTTCGGGCACGAGCAGCTGCGCAGACACCATCAGTCGCTGTTCGGTTGGCCCAGGCACCACTGATGCGCAGTCAACCCGGCCTTCGATTGCTTCGTCGCTCTGCGCATGCAGTCGAGCAATCGTTGCCAGTCTCTCAAGAAGTAATCCAGTTTCTTCAAGCAGAAGATCCCGATCTCTTATTAGTGACACCGTTGCTCTATTTTGGTAGCCAACAGGTTGAGTACGTGCGCGCCGCGCGTCTTTTAGGAATCCGCTCTGTGTTATGTGTGGGTAGTTGGGATCATCTGACTACGAAAGGTCTCGTGCATGCTATTCCTGACCGCATTCTTGTTTGGAATGAGGCACAGCGGAAAGAGGCATCAAAAATTCACAGTATTGATCCAGATCAAGTCACTGTAACGGGGGCACAGGCATATGACCATTGGTTCGCTACGACACCAAGTGTGCCACGCGAATCTTTTACGCGCCGCATTGGGCTACGTACTGACCAACCCATTTTGTTGTACTTATGCTCATCGCCTTTCATCACCCCGCATGAGGTTGGTTTCGTCAAGCGGTGGATTGAAGGTATGCGATCCAGTCCATTGAAGGAGCTCCAAGAGGTGGGGGTGCTTGTTCGTCCTCACCCTCAGAATGTTGAGCAATGGGCTAACGTTGATCTTTCTTACCTTGGGAATGTAGTGGTTTGGCCACGCGGTGGTGCCAATCCGGTTGATGCTGAGGCGCGCGCAGAGTATTTCGATTCGATGTACTACAGTGCAGCCGTGGTCGGTGTGAACACTAGCGGCCTGATTGAATCTGCAATTGTAGGTCGCAGGGTGTACACCATTCTTGATTCCGAGTTTGCTAGTACGCAAGAAGGGACACTACATTTCCGCCATTTACAGAATGTCAACGGGGGGTTATTGCATGTGGCGTCTTCGTTTGAGGACCACTACGGACAGCTCATGGATCTCCTGTCGGGTCACCTGCAAGGGGACGATCGTGCCACACGTTTTATCGAAGCTTTTATTCGACCACATGGGTTGCACATAGCAGCAGCCGATATATTTGCTGAGGCTGTTGAAGCCGAAGCAGCGCGTGATCAAATTCCAGTTATGTCAAACCCAGAAACAAAGATTTGGCATCGTGTGCTTTATCCTTTGGCACTTGCAGTACAGGCAGAGACACGTCGGAGACGTGCTTCTGCGCGACGCGTAAAGAATGAAGAAGTGTTTCGAGACAAGGACGTTCACTCAGAGGAGACACAGTGAAAGTCCTTTTTGCTATCGCGTCACCGGAGTATCTCAGATTTTACGACGACACTATACGAGTACTCGCTGATCGGGGCCACCAAGTGGCTGTGGTGATCAATCGTCAACGCGACAAGAAACCAGTTCGGCTTCAAGAATTTGCTGAAGTAAGAAGTCTTATCACTGTGCCGGGGATAGTGCCTCGACGCTTAGGGCTTTTTGCTCCTCTAGCGCGTGGACTACGGGGAGTGACTGACTTTGCACGTTACCTGCACCCGAGATTTGCCTCTGCGAGAGCACTTAGGGCACGGATGAAACGGAAGGTCCTACCAAGGGTATTTCGCTGGATGGATCGCTTGGGGACTCTTAGTGCGCGTGGGAGTCGAGCATTGATGTACCTGCTCTCACTTTTCGAACGAGCCATACCAAGTAGTAAAGAGATCGAACAATTCATCATAGAACAACAGCCAGACGTGGTACTTGTTTCACCATTAGTAGAGGCTGGTTCCGATCAAGTGGATCTTGTCAAGGGTGCACAAGCACTTGGAATTCCAGTAGCAGCTTGCATTGCAAGCTGGGACAACTTGACCAATAAGGGTGTATTACGTGTGCGTCCAGATCAAGTCATGGTTTGGAACGAGACGCAACGAAATGAGGCGGTTGACTTCCACGATGTTCATCGAGAGAACGTCATTGTTACAGGTGCCCAGCCTTTTGATCGTTGGTTTGAGCGGCGTCCAAATACAACACGCGAACAATTTTGTACAACTATTGGCCTACCTGTTGAGAAACCATTCGTGTTGTTTGTTTGTTCCTCGAGCTTTATCTCAATCTCTGATGCAGAAGTGGACTTTGTACGTACTTGGATCAAAGCGATTCGCTCTCATTCAGTGCTAGCCGGTTTCTCAGTACTTGTACGTCCACATCCATACAATTGTGACGCGTGGGAATCAGCGGATTTCTCTATGCTTCCAGATGTAGCGATTTGGCCAAAACAAGCCTTTAATCCCATTGAAGAATTACAACGTAATCATTTTTTTGATTCGCTGTACCACAGTGTTGCTGTCGTAGGTATCAATACGAGTGCGATGATTGAGGCAGCTATTCTAGGCAGGCCAGTGCTTTCATTGTCAGCAAAGGAATTCTCAGGCACACAGGAAGGCACTTTACATTTTCATCATCTACTTCCAGAGAATGGCGGGTTTCTTCGATTAGCATCCTCGTTGCCTGATCATGTTGAGCAACTCGCTGATGTTATTGAAAGACCAGACACAGTCAGACAAGAAACGGAAAACTTCGTTAGATCATTTATTCGGCCTCACGGTCTTGAGGCGCCGTGTACACCAATTCTCGCTGACGCTATTGAAGCATTGATGAGTCGTGGACGAGGTTCTTTTCGTCGCATGCCTTGGTGGGGGCCCCTGTGCTGGCCTCTACTCATTGGCGCTGGTGCCTTAGCTGGCATATGGTTACTTTTTACCGATCCAAAGACAGTTCGAAAAATACGGAAGCGCTTGTCAAAAGGTTGGCACCGTACCAAGAAAGTTATAAGACGGCTATGGGTTTTAACTCTTGATCGCACTAAACGGAAGATCAGTCGAGTAGGCGCTTTGGTCCATCGTGCAGTTCGTTCGTTGTATTTCTTACGTTCTCTCTTATTGTTAGGTCTTTTCGTTACATGAGGCGTGTGTTTCATCAAACACGATACGCAATAACCAGTCGCTGGAGAAAACGTAATCTTTCCATCTCACCTAAGAATAAGTAGTGGAGTAATTCCTGGGTTTACACGAAATTATCACTGATCAAGCTGATGATGCGGCGTACCGCGCGTACTCTCAGATACGTGACCTGGTACTGCGTATTAAGTTAGCTGACGCGGATGTGCGAGCAGGAGTGCGCCCAAGTGAATATTGGTCAGAAGAGTTGTCTAATATTGACTATTTACTTGAGGCCTCTCCACTTATCGTGAACAAGCTTCGACATCATGCTTTTCATATTACTGGTATTCGCCCTTATGACTATCGCAACCAAACTGATAGTAAGCGTGATGCGTTTGTGCATCGGTTACACGCGCTTATTGAGCTTGGTGGTCAGGAACTTGTTGTACCTGAAAATGAAGCCCTTGGTGGATTTGGGTATGGTCTATCAGAGGGATTATTTAACGTTGACACCATTAAATTCCTAGAAGTCCTTGTTGGAATGAAACGTGCGGGTCTGTTGGATGTATTACACGATTCGCATAGTCGGCCTTCCATTCTTGAAATCGGCGCTGGTTGGGGTGGACTGGCATATCAGATCAAAGCTCTCTTCCCAAAAGTTCGTTACACAATTATTGACTTTCCAGAGTTGTTTCTGTTTTCTGCAACGTACTTAAAGTTTACCTATCCCGGTGCTCGTGTTGTGGTGCTTGATGCAGAGACCAATCGGGATGCTGTGCAGGAGGCAGACTTTGTTTTCATTCCGCACACATTAGCAAGTCAGGTTAGTTGTTGTGCTCCTGATATTACGCTGAATGTTGCATCGTTTCAGGAGATGACATCTGAGCAAGTAAGTGCGTACGGAACGCTGGCTTACGATGCGGGATGCCCAATGTTATACAGCCTCAATCGCGAACGGTCTCGCTACAATGCTCAGCTTACATCTGTGACTGCACGACTCCAACCCTACTATGAGCTTCAAAATGTTGAAGTGCTTGATACAGATTACACAGCAGCGACAAAAAAACTCAGTGTAAAAACAAAAGCACGATCAGCTCGTACGCCAAAAGGTGAAGACTTTTCGTACCGACATTTGGTGGGGAAGCGGAGAGAACGTATTGAGAAGAATCCATCTCGAATCGGGATCGGTGCCACGTTATACAACCGTGCGCCGTACTTAAAAAAAGCAATCGACTCGCTTCTTTCTCAGACGCATACAGATTTTCATTTAGTGTTAGTGGATGATGGATCAACAGATGGTACACGGGAAATTGCGGAAGCCTATGCGGCACAGGATTCTCGGGTGAGCTACATACGACACGAGGAACGCTTAGGTATGGTAGCAACATGGCGACATGCTTTTGAGGCAGCAACAGTTAGTCCTTCTGTTGAGTATTTCGCCTGGGCCAGTGACCATGACGTTTGGGATTCGCAGTGGTTGATGAAATTAGTGAATGTGCTTGATCGTAATCCTTCCGTTGTTCTAGCTTACCCGTACGCTCGACGCATCGATCAACAAGACCAGTTACTTGAAAAACCCCCACGACCTTTCGAAATTATCGGGATGCCTGATGTTGAAGAACGTTGGAAGTTTGTGTGTTCGGAGGTTGTAGCAGCTGGTGACATGGTCTATGGACTAGCACGTGTTGAAGCAATGAAGAAAGCAGGTGTGTTCCGGGATGTGCTCTGTCCGGACCGTCTATTAATGGCCGAACTTGCACTTCAGGGTGAGTTTAGGCAAGTTGCTGAAGACTTATGGTACCGAAGGCAGTTCAATGAGGCTAGTGTTACACGTCAGCGGTCGTCGCTATTTGGTAAACGTGCACCTGCGGGCCGGCTGTTACCACCGTGGTTGCAGCATACCTTGAGCCTCTGGCGTGTTTACGTGCGTAGTGAACCTGACCCTCTTAGACGTCAAACCGCCCGCCGTCGAATTGTTCACTACTGTCTTGTGTATGCACTGAAGCACCATAAGAAAATGAGTACGTACAGGTATATGGGTTCTGGATTGCGAGCGACACGTTGGATTTGGAAACGTACGAAACATTATGTGTTGCTTGGTGTGTACTATGCGCTGGTATACACCAGACGAGGCTATCATCGAGCAGTTTATGAAGTTTTAATGTTTACACGTCGGATTGGTCTGCGGTGAAGATTCTCTTTTTTGCTCGCCACTTTACCTATCTCAGAAATTTTGAGTCGGCTCTTCGTTTGTTAGCTGAACAGGGTCATCAGGTGCATGTAGCTGTTGAGCGTGATGAAGCGTTCGGTGGACGTGAAATGATGGATCGACTCAGCAATGAGTATCCTAGTCTCACTGCTGGGTGGTCTCCAGAACGTACAGATCATTGGTTCTCTTTGGCAACGAAGCTTCGTCTCACAATTGATTATTTACGTTTTATGGATCCAGCCTACGACTTGACTCCGAGACTCCGTGCTCGCGCCAAAGAGCGTGTTCCACAATTATTACTTAGGTTTTTAGGATTACCACTAATACGTAGTACACGCGGAAGACGCTATCTAACTCGAGTGTTAGCTTCACTTGAACAAGCGATTCCATTAGATCCATCAATTGTAAAATTTATTACGGGACATCATCCAGATGCTGTGTTGATCACACCATTAATTGGTGTTGTTGCTTCTCCTCAATTGGACTATTTGTATGCTTCGTTACATCTTGGTGTGCCGACAGCCTTAAGTGTGTGGAGTTGGGATCATCTTTCAAGTAAAGCACTGATACGTACGATACCTGACCGGGTACTGGTTTGGAATTATACACAAGAGCGGGAGGCTGTAGAGTTGCACGGCGTACCTCAAGAACGAGTCGTTGTAACTGGCGCACAATGTTTTGATCAATGGTTTAATCGTAAACCGTCTCGTACACGGACGTCATTCTGCGAACATGTTGGTTTGCGCGATGATCGTCCGTTCCTGCTTTGGGTTTGTTCTTCACTTTTTCGTGGAAGTCCAGTAGAGGCAGAGTTTGTTATTCGATGGATTCAGAATTTGCGTTCGCACAGCGAATCCATGCTTCGCAATGTCAACGTGCTTGTTAGACCTCACCCATCACGAATGCAAGAGTGGGAATCCACAGATCTTAGTGAACTTGAAGGTGTAACGTTGTGGGGAGGGAATCCTGTAGATATAGAGTCTCGTGCTGATTATTTTGATTCTTTGTATTACAGCGCAGCGGTAGTTGGTCTTAATACGAGTGCGTTTCTCGAAGGTGCAGTTGTTGGCCGACCTATTTATACTGTGTTACTTCCAGAATTTCATGAGAATCAAGAAGGTACAATTCATTTTAATTATTTATTAACTGTCGGGAATGGATTACTCCACTCTAGCCGAACACTGGAAGCACACACTGCACAATTATCAGAGTGTCTCCGTCGTCGTGAACCTACCTCGGTATTAAGTCAAGACTTCGTCAAATTATTTGTACGACCCCAGGGAGTATCTGTTTCATCTACTCAAGTTTTCGTTGAAGCATTGGAAAAGCTTGCCGTACTTAAACCTGTGCCCGTTGCAGTACCTGTAACCTGGCCAAGGCGTGTGTCAATTACTGCTTTTGCATGGTTTGCCAATGGGATTGGTCGAACAGTAATGATGAGTAGACGTGAGCGAGAGCAGTCGACACGGGTGCAGGCCGTACGTGAGCTAAAGAGGGTGGATCGCGAAATTCGACTTGCGAGGAAGCAGGAAATACGTGCTGCTAAGGCCGTTCGGTACGCTAAGCGTTTAAAGGAGAAGCAGCGACGATCATCGCGTCGTCGGCACCGATGGCTTGGCTTATATCCCTGGGGCAGTCGTCACTAAATAACAATGTTGTTACCTAGGTTGTAGTTATAAATCAATATGAAGATATTATTTTTTGTCAGGCATTTTTCGTATTTACGAAATTTTGAGTCTGTAGTTCGTGAGCTTGCCTCTCGAGGACACACGATCCATTTGTCGGCCGATCTCGAAGAGTCGCTTGGTGGACGAGAGATGGTTGAAAGGATTGCACAAGAATACCCAGCTGTCACTGTAGGGTGGACACCTATTCGTGCATCGGGTGCGTGGTCTGAACTTACTCGGAAACTACGGCTTGGGCTTGACTATCTTCGTTTTCTTGATTCCCGTTACGATAAAACTCCACACTTGCGTAGTAGGGCACGTTGGCGGGCACCTGGTTTCATTGTCACACTAGCATCGCTGCCTGGAGTCAGAAGCATCGTAGGTTTAAAATTTCTTGCATTACTTCTGCGTGGGTTTGAGCGTGCATTACCACGAAGTGCACTGCTGGACACTTATATTCGTGAGCACAACCCAGACCTCATTCTTATTACTCCACTTGTTGACCTTGGTTCACCGCAGGCTGATCATTTCGCTAGTGCTCGGGCACTAGGTATAAGAACCATACTTTGTGTAGGCAGCTGGGATCATTTATCAAGTAAGGCACTTTTACGACAGATTCCAGATGGAGTTTTTGTCTGGAATGATGTGCAGAAACAAGAAGCTATTGATTTACATCGAGTTCCTGAAGATCGCATCGTTGTCACTGGGGCACAGTGTTATGACCAGTGGTTTGACCGCATGCCTTCTAGAACACTCAGTGAGTTTTGTTTACGTGTGGGACTTGAACCTGAGCAGCCATATATAACGTGGGTTTGTTCGTCGCTATTTCGCAAGACTGTCAACGAAGCTGAGTTTGTTGAGCAGTGGATTCAAGCACTTCGAGCGAGCCCAGATGAGCGACTACGTAACGTCGGAATTCTTATTCGTCCACATCCTGCACGACTCGACGAATGGAAACATGTTGACCTAACGGGATATAAGAATGTTGCATTTTGGGGTTCGCATCCTGTAGATCCTGAGTCAAAAGACGATTACTTTGATTCGCTCTACCACAGTACGGTTGTTGTTGGTCTTAATACCAGTGCTTTTCTTGAAGCTGGAATTGTTGGTCGACCTGTGCACACATTACTGTTCCCTGAGATCTCAGTTGCAAATCAAGAAGGAACAATTCACTTTCATTATCTACTGAATGTGAACGGGGGGTTGCTCCATGTATCACGGAGTTTTGACGAGCATTTAAGCCAGTTATCAAAAGGACTTGCATCAGGTGTAGTTGAGGATACGAAGAGTCAGCGTTTCACTGAAACTTTTATTCGGCCGTTTGGTCTCAATCAATCAGCGACACCACGCTTTGTAGAGGCTGTTGAACGGTTTAGTCATTTAGGGTTTATGCCGCGTGATCGAGTAGGTCACCTAGCTACAGGGATCGTGCGGGTTCTACTTTTGCCTTGGTTACTGTTAATGCATCTTAAAGTAGCATCTCAACCATGGCGGAAAGAATTAGGCTACCGGTTCAGAAAATCTGCTCGACATTACAGTAAGCAATTCTGGTTACAAATCAAGACCTATGCTGCTGTCAAGATCAAGGGGAAGCGAGTATACGAGGGCCGTCGGGTAAGTAAAGGTGCCAATGTTACGCCGAAACTTGGTAAGCCGAGAGATCCATCCAAGAGTCTTTCGTTTCCAGGTATTCCAGAAGTTGAAGAAGTACGGGAAGCAATTACAATGCTCGGTCGGCAACGTTCACCAATCATTGTTGGTCCGTGGCTTACTGAGACTGGATTTGAGCTCTTGTACTGGATTCCATTCTTAGCGTGGGCTAAAACCTACGCTGGTCTCAGGGATGATCAGTTGTACGTAGTCTCCCGTGGTGGGTGCGCGTCCTGGTATCAGAAGATCACATCAAATTACTGTGACATCTTATCGTTCTACTCGCCTGATGAGTTTAGGAGGCTTAACGAAGAGCGCACTCAGCAACATCGAGGACGCTTTAAACATATGGATGTTTCTGCATTTGACGAAGCCATCCTAGTACGCGTCCGTGAAACTCTTGGTTTAGACAAGACTCGTTTATTACATCCTTCTCTAATGTATACATTATTTAATGTTTATTGGAGACAGATGGCTCCACTGACTTTGATTGAGGCGTTCACTTCATTTTCCACATTGTCACCGGTTGACACCGTCAATCTAGATGGACATTTGCCAGATCAATATGTGGCAGTAAAGTTCTATTCAAATATGGCACTTCCTGATTCATCTGAGAACCGGGAAATGATTACGGAGATTCTTCGTGAACTTACCAAGACGACAGATGTTGTGATACTCAATACCGGACAAACGTTTGACGATCACACAGAGTATCCAGTGGAGGTGCGTAGTCGTATTCATACGGTTGAGCATCTAATGACACCCCAGAACAATCTTGAAATACAAACAAAAATTATTAGTCGTGCAACGGCATTCGTAGGAACTTATGGGGGATTTTCATACCTTGCGCCACTCCTTGGCACTGACACGTTAGCCTTTTTTTCCCATGCAACAGGGTTTCGTTGGGACCATCTTGAGTTAGCGAAGCGTGTATTCTCCAGCGTGAATGGGGGGTCATTCGTTGCACTCGATGCACGAGATCGAGGTGTCATTCGCCTTGGGTTTTCTGACGGAATTAAAACTTCAACTGATGTTACTGGCACCTGAGGCTGGAGCACCATGCTCTCTGAACTTATCAAAGCTATGAATCTGTTGTTAATGAAGGCCTGACGCATGAAGCTACTTTTTGTGGCGAGGCATTTTACGTACTTCAGAAATTTCGAGTCAGTAGTACGTCAGTTTGCAGAAAAAGGGCACTATGTACATCTAGCAGCTGAGCGGGATGAATCGTTAGGTGGAGAAGCACTGGTTGATCGTTTAGCTAAATGGTCTCCACTTATTACCGTTGGGCATGTACCTCAACGTTCTGACGCACGTTGGTTTTCTATTGCGACAGCTATTAGGCGGTCAATAGATCACCTTTGGTACTCTTCATCACGATACGAGGGAGCACCAAAAATTCGTGCTCGTGCATGGCACAGAACGCCAAACATAGGTGTACTTCTTGCACGCTTGCCGGGACGTGCAGTTATTGAACGAATACTTGATGCGATGGATCGAGCCATCCCAACTGATCCTGCGTTAGACGCATGGATCGACGAGCTGAACCCTGACGTTGTCCTATTGACACCGCTCATTGAGCTTGGCACACCACAGCTTGATTTGCTGAAGAGCGCCCATAAACAACGAAAGCCAACAGTGCTTGCTGTTTGGAGTTGGGATCACCTAACGAGTAAAGCCCATATCCGTCAAACCCCGGATCGGATTCTTGTGTGGAACGAAACACAGAAACAAGAAGCTGTGACATTACATGGTGTTCAACCTGATCGTGTAGTTGTAACAGGCGCGCAGTGTTTCGATCACTGGTTTAATCGACGTCCAAGCCGTACGCGAGAATCGTTCTGTGAAGAAATGGGACTTCCCAGTGATCAACCATTTGTCCTTTATGTTTGTTCTGCGCTGTTTCGCGGCACTAAGCTAGAAGCAGACTTTGTTCTTCGATGGATCTCTGCACTTCGTAGTTCGTCAGACATGCAGGTACAGGATGCTGGGATTTTAATCCGGCCACATCCACAACGTATATCTGAATGGGAAGGTATCAATTACCCAGCTAATGTAGTTTTTAAGGGGGGGCATCCAATTGATGATGTTGGCAGAGACGATTATTTTGATTCCCTCTATTATGCGGATGCGGTTGTTGGTTTGAATACAAGTGCTCTAATTGAAGCGGCAATTGTTGATAGGCCTGTTATGACTGTATTGATGCCAGAGTTTCACGACAGTCAGCGAGGAACTATTCACTTCAGATATTTACTAGACAGTCAAACGCCTTTTCTTCATGTGGCGAAGAATCTCGACGACCAAGTAATACAATTAGGTCAAGTACTTGCCGGCTCACGAACTCAAAAAAATGAGCCATTTGTTCAAGCATTTATTCGTCCGGCTGGTCTTGCGTGTCCATCAACACCTACATTTGTGAACGCGGTTGAGCAAGTAGCGGGTATTCAACCTACGATGGTTCGTAGCCAGTTTATTTTGAGAACACTTTTACATACTTGGTATGCAAGTATAGATTTGTTGCCCGTGCGTTGGTTAATGTGCCGGAGCCAAGTGGAGAAAGAACAGAAACGGGCAGAGCGTATTGCAGAGAAACAAGAACGCATTCGTGTTCGAGAACAAAAAAGGCGTACACAGGTTGACGCAAAGATGATGCGTTCTCGTACTAAACGTCGGCGACAACGTATAACACATCTCAAAACAGTGGTTAGGCGAGTACTGACTGTCGGTGGTCGTGGAGGAATGCACTAAATGGCTGATTCTCGGCTTGTGCTCGGGACTGGACGTTGCCTTTTGATTGGTGAAGTAGCTCTTACTCACGATGGGAGCCTTGGATTAGCTCATGCTTACATTGATGCAGTTGCTGATGTTGGTGCTGATGCTGTGAAGTTTCAGACCCACATCGCCGCTGCTGAGAGTACTCCTGACGAACCATTTCGCGTCCATTTTAGTCAACAGGATGCTACGCGTTATGACTACTGGAAACGGATGGAGTTTACTGAGTCTCAGTGGCGTGAGTTAGCTGTACATGCGACTGACAGAAACTTAATTTTTTTAAGTTCGCCGTTTTCTCTTGAGGCTGTTGATCTTCTCGAACGTGTGGGAATGGAGGCATGGAAGGTCCCCTCTGGTGAAGTTGGAAATATGGCGTTACTCGATCGAATGATTGCGACTGGTAAGCCGGTCATGCTGTCCAGTGGACTGAGTTCGTTGGCCGAACTCGATTCGGCAGTTAGTGTGGTACGTACTGCTGAGTTACCCGTTGCAGTTTTACAATGCACAACTGCCTATCCATGTCCGCCGGATCGCGTTGGTCTTAACATGTTGTCTGTTTTTCGTGAGCGCTACAATTGTCCAGTAGGCTTGTCCGATCATTCAGGAACAATTTATGCTGGACTTGCAGCTTCTACTCTTGGTGCGGATGTCTTAGAAGTACACGTTACGATGAGTAGAGAACTTTTCGGGCCTGATGTGGTTGCGTCAGTCACACTTGAAGAGTTTCGTCAAATTATCAATGGCGTCAGATTTATAGAGCAGATGAAAGCTAACCCTGTGGATAAGGATCACGCTGCTACTGAAGTTCAACCACTTCGCGCTATTTTTACTAAGAGTCTCGTTGCACGGATCGATCTTCCGTCCGGAACTATTTTGCAGGCAGATCAGTTGGTGGCTAAAAAACCAGGCACTGGGGTATCACCAGAACGTTTAGGTGATATTGTTGGTCGCCGACTTTTAAATAACCTCTCCGCGAATCAACTTTTGATGCCGGAGGATATTGAGGATTTTCCCACCCGTGAGTAAGAGAAAAATTTGTGTTGTTGTTACTGCACGCCCAAGCTATTCCAGGATCCGTTCTGCGCTTGAGGCAATAAAGGCTAATCCAAATTTAGAGTTGCAACTGGTTGTAGCAGCTTCTGCATTGCTTGATCGTTATGGCAATGCCGTGCAATCAATTGAGCGAGATGGATTCGAAATTGCAGCTCGTGTCTATATGGTCGTTGAAGGTGAGAACCTTGTAACTTCTGCAAAGTCAACGGGGCTTGGCCTTGTAGAATTGGCAACCGTTTTTGATAACCTCAAACCGGATGCGGTTGTCACAATTGCCGATCGTTATGAGACTTTAGCTACTGCTGTAGCGGCGTCTTATATGAATATCCCTGTAGTACATATTCAGGGTGGAGAGGTTACGGGGTCAATTGATGAGAAGGTTCGTCATGCGGCAACTAAGCTTTCAAATCTGCACCTTGTAGCCACTAAGCTTTCGGCTGAGAGAGTGATACGTCTAGGTGAAGATAAGAATACGGTTGTGGTGACTGGATGTCCTTCTATTGATATTGCAGCGACTGTTTCAGCTAGCCCTGCACTCGACTTTGATCCATTCACTAAGTACGGCGGCCTTGGGCCTTCGGCTGATCTTTCCCAAGGGTACTTAGTTGTGATGCAGCATCCTGTTACTACAGAGTATGAGAAAGCGAGAAGGCAGGTTGAAGAAACTCTGTATGCTGTAAGAGATTCTAAAGTTCCAGTTCTTTGGTTTTGGCCAAACGTAGATGCTGGTTCAGATGGCACCTCAAAAGGGATCCGTGTGTTTCGTGAGATGGAGCAGCCAGATAATTTCCATCTCTTCCGTAACATGTTTCCCGAAGATTTTTTACGGCTACTAACGAATTCGACAGCTATTGTTGGAAATTCTAGCGTTGCACTCAGAGAATGCTCGTTTCTTGGAGTGCCCGCCGTAAACATTGGATCTCGTCAGCAGGGACGAGAGCGCGGACAAAACGTGATTGATGTAGACCACGATCGGGATGCAATTGTAGCAGCGATTCAAGAGCATATGAAGCGAGGACATCCAAACCCTGATCATCTTTATGGAGATGGTCGCGCAGGTATTCGAATTGCAGACTGTTTGGTTTCGACGCAGTTCAAAATTGAAAAGATGCTGACGTACTGATGAGGATTTGGTGCTTCGCATGAAAGTAGCGCCATCTGCTAACCGGGCTGAACGTATTGCTACAGTTAACTTTGATTTCGCGAGCCAGCAGACAGAAGAGATAGCTTGTTGTAATTTGTGTGGAAGGAATCTCTTTATTGTTCTTGCGAAGCGAGACCGTTACCAGTACCCGATCAAGACAGTTGGTTGTCGACGATGCGGGTTAGTTTTTTTAAATCCTAGAATGACAGCAGAAGCCTATGGTCGATTTTACCAGGGCACCTACCGGCCACTTGTATCAGCATTTCACGGAAGACTGATTGATGCACAGACTATCCAGTCAGAACAGTGGGATTATGCTGCTAACTGTGGTGACCTGCTTGCTCCATTTATAGAGGATGCTGGGTTTATTACTCTTTTAGATATTGGTGGGTCTACAGGTGTCGTTGCACAATCGCTAGCAAGTCGTTTTAATTTTCAAGCTACTTTAATCGATCCTTCGCCATCAGAGACAGCCCAGGCCAAGGCAAGTGAGATTGAAATTATCAGCGGACTTGTAGAAGAAATCGATCTTGCGCAACGACGTTTTGACGTCATAACACTCTGTCAAACAGTTGACCATCTTCTTGATGTTTCCGGTACGCTCAGTCGTGTGCGTGAACTCATTACAGAACAGGGTTTATTTTTTGTGGACATTGTTGATTTTCAGAGAGCTTACCGAAAAGGTTCTTCTATTGAAGGTGCTATTAAAATCGATCATCCGTACTATTTAACCCAGGCGACCATAGAAGCTTTTCTTCAGCGCAGTGGTTTTAGAATTGTGAAGGTTGATTATGCCAGTGACAACCTCCATGTTGGCTATGTTTGCCGTCCTGATACTAGAACGTCAGTTTTACCTACATCATTAGCGGTCGATAATTTTTTTGATGAAATAAGTCAGGTCAAAAATACTCAACATCCATGACACAGAAATTAGACTTCCTAGGCATCGTACCCGCACGCGGTGGTTCTAAAGGTTTGCCAGACAAGAATCTCAAGCTTTTAGCGGGCCATTCTCTCATTGCACATACTGCTGATACTGCGCGCCAAGCAGAAATTTTTGACCGTCTGATTTTATCAACAGACTCTAATGATATTGCTACTGAAGGTCGTCGTTCCGGTCTTGAGGTCCCGTTTATGCGGCCCCCGCATTTGGCAACAGATGATGCACCAATGTTTCCTGTGATTTGTCATGCCATAGAAGCACTTGAGTCTGCTGGTTGGAACCCAGATATTGTGGTATTGCTTCAACCTACTTCACCACTTCGACAACCGGGTCACATTCGTACAGCTGTTGACCTCCTTCAAACAACAGAAGCCGATGCTGTAGTCAGTGTGGTTGAGGTGCCAAGACATTTATCTCCTGACTATCTCATGCGAGTCGAGAATAACAATCTTGTGCCATTTTTACATGAAGGTGAGAAAGTAATACGACGACAAGACACACGACCAGCCTATGTTCGTGATGGAACGGTATATGCATTCTGGCGTAAAACGATTCAGCGCTACAGTAGTATTTATGGTGCTCACTGCCATGCATATGTAATCCCAGCTTCAGCATCAGTAACTATCGATACTGAAAGTGACTGGGCTCAAGCAGAACGCATGTTGCAATTGCAGTCTCGTGCATGACTGGTAGGGCTGGTTTGTTTCCATATCACGCAGGTCGTTTTCTTCCACGATCTTTCAAACTGCAAATTAGTCGAGCACTTAATAATTGGACGTCTAGATCGATTCTGAATAATCTTCATACACTTTCGAATGGAGACAAACCAATTGTTGCTGGTCCATGGGTTGGCGAGGTTGGGTTTGAGCTTCTTTACTGGGTGCCATTTCTTTCATGGGTAACAGAGCAATTTAATATTGCACCAGATAGACTGGTAATTATCTCTCGTGGTGGAGTCAGTGACTGGTATCAGCACGTTTCCTCTAGGTACCATGATGTTTTCGACCAGCTTTCAGCTGACGAATTTCGCACCAGAAATGCTGAACGTTCGAGTGCGGTTGGTGAACAGAAACAGGTAGTGGTGACTAATTTTGACCTTTCACTGTTACAACCCATTCTCAGTAACCTCAGGTGCGGGATGGATCGTGTATTACATCCATCAACAATGTACCGGCTTTTTAGGCTTTACTTGTGGGGGCATGTTCAATCTTCATGGATTGAAAATTATGCACAGTATCGTCGTTTTAAACTATCTGGAATATCTAATCTACTCACGCGATTACCAAGCGAGTATGTTGCAGTGAAGTTTTATTACAGTGATTCTTTTCCAGCGACCAGAGAGAATCGCAAATTGGTGCGTGAAATTATGAGCACATTACGAGAAAGTGGTCCGGTAGTGTCGCTATCAACAGGACTTTCACTTGATGATCATGAAGAATCAAATGAGGAGGAGGATCTTACATTACAAGGAATTCAAAATGGTCTTTCGCCAGCTACAAATCTGGCACTTCAGAGTGCTATCGTTGCTCGAGCACGCTCCTGGGTTGGTACTTACGGCGGTTTTGCTTATCTAGCCCCTTTTTACGGTGTTCCATCGACTGCATATCTTTCTGATCGAGACAAGATTAATCGGCAGCATTTAGCCCTAGCACAGCATGTGTTTTCACAGCTTTCACCTGAGCCTTTACTAGAAATTCGGGAGACCGGGTAATGGGTTTTCGTGCAGTCGCGTCAAGACGGAGAGCACAGCTTCGACACAAACTTGACCGCTTAATACGTAAAAGCATGAAACGTCTTCGCAAAAACAAGTCCCGTCTCAGAGCGATAGGTAATCAAACATACAGTCGCTCAAGAGCCATGCGTGGACGAGCTGTAAGTTTAAGAAAAAGGTTAGATCAGTTTTGTGAATTAGAGGTAGAGCCATATTTCCACCAGCGTCAAATTGATCGGGAACTTGCATCTATTGCGCATGGTTCTTCTCCCATTATTGTTGGGCCTTGGATTTCTGAAGTGGGTTATGAGGTGCTTTATTGGATTCCATTTCTTCGTTGGTTTGTTGATCGATGGCGTGTTCCACCATCTCGGATTATTGCATTATCTAGAGGTGGAACATCTAGTTGGTATTCTGGTATTGCAAATCAATATGTAGAGATATTAGAACTGGTGTCACCACAGGAGTTTGTTTCTGGTAATGAAAAACGTGTCAAGGATGGTGACCAGAAGCAAATGCGGAAGTCATCGTTCGATGAAATATTGATTGATGCAGCACGTCAAGATCTTGGGTTTAGACAGATCAGTGTTTTACATCCTTCGTTAATGTTTCAAACTTTTCGGAGCTTTTGGTATGGTCGTCGCTCATTAGACTTTTTATCGCAACGCACACAGTACTCTCGGGTTGATGCTGATCCTTTGACAATTGATATTCCGAAGCCCTACGTTGCTGTTAAGTTCTATACAGGAGCTGCGATTCCCCCAACTGCTGAGAATCGTGAAATCTTGCGTGCTTTAGTACGAAATGTTGCAGGTGGTCGTAACATTGTCAATCTCGACACAGGCTTTAATTTAGACGAGCACGAAGACTTTTTATTCAAAGACGTTTCTTCGGTCCTAAGTCTTCGCCATCAAATGTCTCCTCAAAACAATCTAGCGTTACAAACATCTGTGATTGCCGGAGCTTCTCTTTACCTTGGTACATGTGGCGGTCTTGCTTGGCTCGCGCCGATGCTCGGCACCCCAACCACAGCAGTATATAGTGACGACAAATTCTTGCGATCTCATCTTTATGCAGCTCCTTATATGTTTCGTGGCATGGGAGCAGCTCCATTTGCACCGCTAGATCTAAAGGCTTTCGTTGGAGTTGGGCTCGGAGATACGTTTCATAAAATACGTACGGCATGAATATGGCTAGCCTGACTTATCTTTGAGGAACGACAAGGAGATAACTAATTCAAAATGGGTATTGTAGAAATAGAAGCAGAATAGAAAACATGGGTATTCGAAAAGTTTTAGTTACTGGCGGTGCGGGTTATATCGGGTCGCATCTTGTGGATGGTCTAATAGCGCAGGACTATGAGGTCGTTGTTTTAGATAGTCTTGTTCCTCAGGTGCATCGTTCTGGGACTTGGCCCTCGTATGTCAATTCACGTGCATCTTATATACAAGGTGATGTCAGAGATCGTGCAGTTTTTCAGCCACTGGTACAGGTAGCTGACGCAGTCGTACATTTTGCAGCTGCAGTTAGTATTGGCCAAAGCATGTATGAGATTGATCATTATGTAGATAGCAACACTCGAGGCACAGCACTTCTTTTAGACATTCTTGTTAATGAGTCGCACCAAGTTCAAAAGGTTATTGTTGCTTCCTCTATAGGTGTTTATGGAGAGGGTGCTTATAAGTGTGAAGTACACGGACAGGTTGCGCCAGGTATTCGGTCTAAAGCGCAGCTTGCTGCGAGAGACTGGGAGCAGAAATGTCCTGAGTGCAACCGTCCGGTTATGTCTGTTCCGACTCCTGAACATAAGACGTTGTATCGTGACAATATTTACTCAATGAGCAAGTACCATCAGGAAGAAATGGCTCTGCTGATCGGACGTACGTACGGAATTCCCGTTGTAGCACCGAGGTTCTTTAATGTTTACGGGCCTCGACAGAGTCTCAGTAATCCCTATGCAGGGGTTGCAGCTATATTTTTAAGTCGCCTTCTCAATGGACATCAGCCAGTTGTTTTTGAAGATGGGGGACAACTTCGTGACTTTGTTTCTATTCATGATGTTGTCTCGTGTCTTTTACTTATGCTCGAACAAGATGGTGCTGACTATCTTCCAGTTAATATAGGTTCTGGGAAGAGGGTCAGAATTATGGAAATTGCACAAACATTAGCCAAGTTGCTTGGGAACTCTGTTGACCCACAAATAACCAATCAGGGTCGACAGTTCGACATTCGTCACAATACAGCAGATATTACACGTGCTCGCGAGCAACTTGGTTATATCCCAAAGGTTTCTCTTGATGACGGCATGACTGAGTTAATTGAGTGGGCACGTACTACACCTGATGGGGCGGTGGACTTCTTTGATCAGGCACTATCAGAACTAGAGCGAAAGGGGTTGCTCGTTAAACCAAAGGTTTAAAATTATGCTGATTGAATTTGAAAAGTTATCAGCACTGCAAGGGAATGTTGCAATGGTTGACGGTGCCTTCGATCCACTCCATCGAGGCCACATCGAGTATTTTCGTGCTGCATCCAGCCTCGGTCTTCCTCTTCTGTGTAATCTCGCCTCTGATCATTACATTCTAACGAAACATCCACCATTTCTATCTGAAGATCAACGAGCTGTAATTGTTGACGCAATAAAGTTTATTTCTTATACACATATCAATAGGTTTGATACTGCAACAATTTTGCGAGAGCTACAGCCTCGTTACTACGTTAAGGGGAAGGATTGGAAGGGGAAGTTGCCGGCGGAACAAGTTTCAACTTGTACTGAGCACCACATTGAAGTGGTATATCTTGATACTGTAATAGATTCTTCGAGTCGCATTCTGAAAGAATTTATAGAACAACAGCGGAATTACACATGAGCATTAAGGACTTTGAACAACGAATATTGGATCAACAAGCTGTTGATGCTGAGCACTACAATTCAGAATATTTCACTGGCGAATGGCGTTCTGACGGCAACAACTATTCTCTAGAGACTCGGCGAAAGATTGAGGGGAAAAATCCGTCACTAATTAAGGAAGTGTTTCAACCAAACAAAGTGCTCGATCTCGGTTGCGGACCTGGCGCGTTGATGCATTTACTTTTGGAGCTTGATGTTTCCTGCGACGGAATTGATTTCAGCGAGAGTAGTAAAAAGTTAGCAACTCCTGAAGCTCGAGAAAAAATCACTGTTGGACAAGTTACTGACCTGACATTAAAGCCAGAAAATTCGTACGATCTTGTGGTTTGCCGAGAGGTGCTAGAGCATTTAACGGTCTTGCAGGTTCGTCAGACTGTAACAAATATTGTTCGAATGACGTCTCGTTTTGCTTACGTCACCACACGGTTTCATCCAGCACCCAGCGGGTTGCTGGACTTTACAACACAATTTGACGTTGATCCGTCTCACATTACGCTTCTCAATAAAGACCTTCTTCGATTGTTTTTTGTACTCGATGGTTGTCGTTCTCGTCCTGATTTAGAGGCTCGCATGGACTGGGGCAATAAGGGACGTGTAATTGTTGTTGAAAAAATCAAATCTGACACTTGAGAGAAGTCCAGGCTGTTAGTTCTTTTTGGGCAATCTTTGTCAATTATTGAATTTATTACAGAACAAATGATTCATCAAGAATGGCTGATTGTGATGAAAGGAGCAGCCCACCCGTGATTCCGCTATTGGATTTACAGGCCCAGTACAGGTCCATTAAATCAGAGATCGATACAGCGGTATTGCGTGTACTTGATAGCGGGAAATATGTCCTCGGTGATGAAGTGAAAGCTTTTGAAAAAGAGTTTGCTCAACACTGTGGTGTCAGTGAGGTTGTAGCTGTTAATTCAGGAACAAGTGCACTTCATTTAGCACTGTTAGCTACTGGAGTTAGTGCTGGCGACGAAGTTGTGACTGTGCCGTTTACGTTTGTGGCGACGGTGGCAACAATTACATACACAGGAGCAACTCCAGTCTTTGTTGATATTGATCCGGTTTCATATACGCTGGATCCAGATAAAATCGAAGCACGGATTACACCGAGGACAAAAGCTATTGTACCGGTGCATCTTTATGGCCATGCAGCTGATATGGATCCTATTCTTAGTATCGGTCAACGTCATGGGCTCAAAGTAATCGAAGATGCATCTCAAGCGCACCTCGGATCGTACCAGGGGCGTCCCTGTGGGTCTCTTGGTGACATTGCAGCTTTTAGTTTCTATCCAGGGAAAAATTTTGGTGCCTATGGTGAGGGTGGTGCTGTTGTTACTAATAATGATGACTTAGCACGAAGAATGCGAATGCTCAGAGATTGGGGTCAGGCAAAGAAGTATGAACATTTACTGCGAGGCTTCAATTATCGAATGGATGAAATACAGGCTGCCATTCTTCGAGTCAAGCTAAGACATTTAGAGGGTTGGACAGAAGCCCGGCGGCGTAATGCCACGCTTTATAGCTCATTACTTAAGAGTAGCCCAGCTGTATTACCAGCCGAACGAAGTAACTGTCGCCATGTTTATCATGCTTACACGGTGCGTGTCCCTGACCGTAATAGCGTGCAAGCAAAGTTGCAGAAGAAAGATATTCAAACCGGTGTTCACTACCCAGTTCCCGTACACTTGCAGCCAGCCTACTCGGAGTTAGGCGCGCCGGGTGATTTTCCTGAGGCTGAGCGCGCTGCGGCTGAAGTGCTGTCTCTCCCAATTTATCCAGAATTAACAACTGATCAGATCACAAACGTTGCATCTAGTTTTAGCACAGCTGCAAACGGCACTTCCTGATAGTTTTTGCATTATTAAATAGTCAAGAAAAAACAAATGATGGTGATTCGCATTCCAGTAAATTGTTTCGACTAATAAGTTCAGTGCCAGCCATAATTGTTGCAACTAATATCGCCAGGAGATTAATAAGGCGTATTGTTCGATTAAGGAATCCATTTATACGTGCCACACGACGAACAAAAAAAACACATGAGCGATTTATTGTTCGTCGAGACTCATATCGTGTTGAGCAAGAGATTGCTAAGGTAGCAAAGGGAACTAATCCTATTATTGTAGGTCCATGGTTAGCAGAGGTTGGATACGAAGTTCTCTATTGGATCCCATTTTTACGTTGGTTTACACATGCTTATAAAATAAATCCAGATCGCATAGTAGCGGTCTCTCGTGGCGGCGTCCATTCTTGGTATCAGGGTATTGCTAAAACGTACATTGAACTCTTTAATGAATTTACCCTCAAAGAATTTGTAGCGCTAAATAAAGCACGTCGAGTTGAAACAGAGTCAGGCGGGCAAAAACAGTCAGCGCTGAGTTTTTTCGACCACACAATCTTACAACGCGTGCAGAAACATATAGGTACTGACCAAGTACAGGTTTTTCATCCTTCGCTCATGTTTGAACTGTTTAAGCAGTTTTGGTTTGGTAATCGAGAATCTAAATTCTTGTTTCGACGGTTGCGCTTAGGGCCAATAGTTATCGCAGACAATACTGATTCTAAGAGGTTTCCGTCTGGCTATGTGGCAATGAAATTTTACACAGGAGCAGCTCTTCCACCAACAAGCCAGAACCAGGATACGGTTAAAGCGTTAGTTAGAAACTTAGCAAAGAGCAAGCCAGTTGTGCTATTGGATACTGCACTTCCACTAGATGAACACCAGGATTTTATGTTGGATGACATTGAAGGGGTAACGTGCTTACCTTCAACCTTAACGCCAGAAAATAATTTGGAGTTTCAGACTCAAGTTATTGCTGGAGCAAGTCAGTTTATTGGAACGTGCGGGAGTCTTGCTTGGCTTGCGCCGATAATGGGTGTTCCAACTGTTGGAGTATACGCAGATGATAAGTTGCTAACTACTCACCTCAGGGTAGCTCGACAGATGTACAGGTCTATCGGGAGCACGTCATTTTCGACTCTAGATTTACGTGCCTTAACTTCACTTGAACTGTATTGATCGAGCCTGGTTGTGTTTCGCAATTCAAGAACCGATCAATTTTTAGGGAGAAGATTCTATTGTTTCGTATAGTTATTATTTTTCTTTTTGTTTCTGTGGTTGCTAGTTGTAGCCAGCCTGATGGGCCAGTGCCTCCATTAGTGGATGAGGACTTTAACGTCGTTAGTGACATTAGTCGAGATTTGCTGAATCTAGCTGAACAGCATCCGAATGCACTTGTTGAACTGACAGATGATCTAAATTATTTAACACGCTTAAGTCCATCCTTCCCAAGTGAGAACCTAGAACGGTTGGTGATGGCGCTTGAGAGATCATTTATAGGTTTAACTGTTACAGAGGAACAAGCGCAGCACATTGCTGAGATTTTATTCACAGTCATGACGGCACGTCAGCTTAGTGAAGCGCAGATCGCTGATATTCAGAATGAATTCTTGACAGTGTTGAAGGCTGCTGGGGTTAAGGACACGGAAGCAGTTGAGGCTGGCATTGCGGTTCAGAAGTTTCAAGAAGTAGTTACGGAGAATCAGCGGATGTGGTACCACGTATTCTAAGAACAAAGGAGATTCTTGCTAGCTGGTGCTTAATGACTCATAACTCAGTTAAAATGACTGTTCTGTTAGGAAGCTTTCCCGAGAAGTGAGAATGATTGACTGTATTGTAGGCTATCACCTTAACCCGTGGACATGTGGCATTGCTAAATTTAATGCCATTCTGTCTAGGCATCTTCACGTGCCAGTGGTTGGCGTTCACGGAGTTGAGCTTAGTAATTACCAACGGCCGTTGCTTTCAATTAAGATGTCAGAGTTTTCTGCTGTTGATGCAGTAGAGCTTGATGTTTGGAGCCAGTCGCATGCTCATCAATTTGAGTTATTCTTGCACGCATTCGATGGCACAGATGTAGAGAAGCGATTATTACAAGTTGCTGATCGAGTCTATTGCGGCAATGCAGAGTTGTTTCATGCTCTTTCACCGATTCGATCAGATGTGGTTGAACTGTTCTGTCCTGGAACAATTCTGAATCCACAACGGTTCCAAGCTAGCGAGTTATCAATTTTTACATTTGGCATGGCTCACAAAATTCGAGTGCCGCTGTACCGTCGTCTTCAAGAATTACTTGAGGCAACAGGAAATAGTTACAGTATTTATGTATCAACAGCCTTACACGAGAATACTAGTTTCGACGGTTCTTTTGTCGTGCAGTTTGAAGAGCTGCAAGCACTTTTTGAAGGCAAGGTATATTTCCTTGGGTACTTGTCAGACACTGCAGTTTTTAATCAATTACTAGATGCAACGTTCTTAGCAGCATTTTTCGAGAAAGGGTTACGTGCAAACAATACAACTGTTAATGCGGCAATGGAATGCGGTTGTACAGTCATTACCAATCTTGATGAGCACTCGCCGAATGGTTTCGAGCATATGAAGAACGTGATTGATATTAATTTGTGTAAACAACTACCAAATTCAGAGCAGACGGAACGTATTGGTCGTTCGGCTCATGAAATTGCAACGGTTCAGTACGGCTGGGATCGCCTTATCTCACAGCTTCGTCCCGTTGCTGCAACTTAGGAGTCAGTGTTGGCAAGAACAATAAAGATTGGAAAGAATGAGATTAGCGATCATACAAGTTGTTATGTTATTGCTGAAGTTGGTCACAATCACCAAGGTAGTCTTGACAAAGCACGGGAACTGTTTCGAGAGGCAAAGCTTGCCGGTGCGCATGCCGTAAAGCTTCAAAAGCGTAATAATCGCGGACTTTATACTGCGAAGGCGTACAACAAGCCCTATGACAATGAAAATAGTTTTGGTAAAACTTATGGCGAGCACCGAGAGTTTCTAGAGTTTGGACTCAAGGAGTACCGAGAGCTACAGGCTTATGCGGCTGAGCTAGACATTGATTTTTTTGCAACAGCTTTTGATATTGAAAGTGCAAATTTTCTTTCTGATTTAAACGTTCCAGCGTACAAGATTGCATCTGGAGACCTTCGCAGCACTCCACTTCTTAAGCATGTGGCATCTTTTGGCAAGCCAATGATTATTTCAACCGGTGGTGCATCGTTAGATCAAATTCAGCACGCCTACGACACAATCATGCCAATTAATAAGCAACTCTGTATCTTGCAATGTACTGCAGAATATCCAGCTTTGTTTGATGAGCTGGATCTTGGTGTAATTACAAATTTCAGAAAACAATTTGCAGATGCTGTGATTGGTTTTTCTGGACACGATAACGGTATTGCGATGGCTGTTGTTGCATTTGTACTTGGTGCAAGGGTTGTAGAAAAACACTTCACACTTAATCGAGCAATGAAGGGGACCGATCACGCATTCTCACTGGAACCGACAGGTCTTCGAAAAATGGTACGTGATCTTGCAAGGACTTCCGTAGCAATTGGAGATGGTGTTAAGAAAATCTATGAAAGTGAAAAAGCACCGATATTGAAGATGGGGAAGAGTCTTGTAGTTGCAAGAGATCTTCCAATTGGTCATGTACTTGGTCCTGACGATATCATTATGAAATCTCCTGGGGGTGGTATCGCACCCTATGAACTTGACAATGTTCTGGGTCGAGTCACTTTGCAGCCGATGGAAAAAGATGACTTTCTCTCATTCGAGACCCTGGGCAAATCAGAGAGTGAGTCTGCCAGTTCGTGAATAAGGAATTTCAACTCAACGATCAAGTTGCAGTGGTAACCGGTGCACGAGGTAAGCTAGGTCCTGTATGGGTTGAGGCATTGCTTGATGCGGGTGCCCATGTAGCTGCTTTAGACCTACCAGGTACCCTGCCTTCCTCTGGATTTAAGGCTTTGGAATCACGGTTTGGTGAACGGTTGAAGTGCTATGACTGTGATATCACTAATCGTGAATCAATTAGTTCTGCTTCTTCAAGTTTGGTTAACGATTTTGGCGAGGCTACGATATTAGTTAATAACGCAGGAGTTGATCAACCACCTGATTCTGATGGAAGTAGAAGTGTTATCCATGATCTTTCCATCGATCAAATACGGCACATGGTTGAAGTAAATTTTTTAGGTACTTTGCAGGTTATTCAGATTATTGGTTCCAAGATGGTGCCACTTGGGACAGGATCGATCATTAATATTGGTTCAGTCTATGCTTCTGTGTCTCCAGATCAACGTTTCTATGATCACCTGTCTGGGAATCTACCATTTTTAAAGTCGCCTGCTTACGGTGCTTCTAAAGCTGGCGTCGTTAATCTTACCAAGTACTTTGCTACTCTCTGGGGTTCAAAGGGAGTGAGGGTCAATACTTTATCACCTGGCGGTGTGCTTGGGGAGCAAGACACACAGTTTAAAGAAAAGTACACGTCACGTGTGCCATTAGGGAGAATGGCACAGACTGATGATTTAAAAGGTCCACTAATATTTCTTGCGTCTCGCGCATCAGCTTACGTGACCGGCCATGATCTAGCTGTCGACGGTGGTTTTACCTCATGGTAAGTCAAGCTTGAAGTAATTTATTGAACATCACTTAGATACTGATTTTTTATTAAAACAATGGTTCACGATTCTAGTTATACGATTCCTTCAGTTGTTCCAAATCATATTGGTGGAGTTGATCAGCTTTCGAAGGCTGGTGAAACATTCGCCAAAATGGATCCATCCAATGGTCACCAGATTTGTTCGGTGACGAGATCGAAACAAGCTGATATTGATTTAGCGGTTAATCTTGCCCGCCGTGTTCAGCCAGAGTGGGGGGCAACGACACCGGTTCAGCGTGGTGAGATTCTTCGAAAGATGGCTATCTTGATGCAGGAAAGACGTGTAGCTCTTGCGGAGTTGGTAGCACGCGAAACAGGTAAGTCTCATAAGGATGCAATAGGTGAAACCGATGCGGCGATTGAAATGGGGTTTTTCGTAGCTGGTGAAGGTCGTCGCTTTTATGGGACTACTACAACCAGCGCTGCAATGAACAAGGCAGCTCTAATCATTCGTCAACCACTTGGTGTAGCTGGGTTAATTATTGCAGCTAATACCCCAATCGCGAACGTTGCGTGGAAAGCATTTCCTGCTTTGTTATGTGGGAACACAGCCATTATGAAAGCTTCAGAAGACACGCCTTTGTCAGCTTGGGCTTTTGGCTTGATTGCAAAAGAGGCTGGTATCCCGTCAGGCGTTTATAACACGGTCCACGGCTTTGGAGAGGAAGCCGGTGCGCCGCTAGTTGAACATCATGATGTTGATGTTGTCAGTTTTACTGGGTCGTGTGAAGTCGGGCGATGGATTGCGGCTACTGCTGGAAAACGGCTCGCAAAAACTTGCCTAGAACTTGGCGGTAAAAATCCACTCATAGTATGTGATGACGCTGATATTAAAAATGCGGTGACATGGGCAATCGGTTCAGCATTTAGTAATGCCGGCCAACGCTGCGCAGCAGGAAGTCGAATCATTGTATTTGATGCTGTGTACGAAGAATTTCGAAGCGCGTTGGTTGATGCAACTAACAAGCTTAAGGTTGGTAATGCTGATACGGATGATTATGGTCCAGTCATTAATGCTCAACAGATGGAAAATATGTTGGCATCAGTTACACATGCCGTGAAGTCTGGAGCTGTCTTATTAACTGGAGGTTCACGATGTGCTGGTGCTTCACAGCAGGGTGGTTACTATGTGGAGCCTACGATTCTTGAGAATATTGGACCAAATGACGATATTTCAAAAAGTGAATTGTTCGGTCCAATCACTTGCTTATACCGTGTCCGTGATTTTTCAGAAGCTGTTAACCTTGCTAATGATTCTCCCTTCGGATTAACCGCAGCAATTCATACTCAAAACCTTCATAGAGCCATGTCTTTTATCGGGCATATTCAAGCTGGTGTAGCGGTGGTTAATGGTGGTACTTATGGCAGCGAGCCACACATGCCGTTTGGGGGATTGAAACAATCAGGGAATGGCTGGCGTGAAGCTGGTTCTGCGGCTCTTGACGTCTATTCTGATCTGAAGACGATATATATCAATCACAATCCAGCTAAGGTCTAAAATCGTTACTAAGATGCCATCGTCTGTGGCCTTAATTCCGGCACGTGTAGGTTCTAAGCGGGTGCCAGGTAAGAATGTCCGATTACTCCAGGGACATCCGATGCTTGCGTACACGATAGCTTCTGTTATTGAAAGTGGTGTTTTTGATAGTGTTATTGTGTCAACTGATTCCGAAGACATTGCCAAAATTTCACGCCACTATGGGGCTGAAGTACCATTCCTTCGGCCGACAAAGTTCGCTGGTGATACATCGCCTGATATCGAGTGGCTTGAATATACACTTACTGAATTAAGACAAAAGGATCGCACGTGGGACTGTTTTGGGTTACTTCGTCCAACGAGCCCGTTTCGCAAAGCAGAGACCATTCGTCGAGCGTGGCTTCAATTTACGTCTCAAAAAGAGATTGACTCTTTACGAGCAGTTGAAAAATGTACCCAGCATCCTGGAAAGATGTGGATTCTTGGTAACAACCGAATGTTTCCATTACTGCCTTCTGATCCTGGAAAACAGCCTTGGCATAGTACGCCTTATCAAGCTTTACCATCAATTTATGTGCAAAACGCGTCTTTGGAGATAGCCTGGACGCGCGTGGTTTTTAAGAATCGGACAATTGCGGGAGAAATTGTTGTGCCCTTTATTACTGAAGGATACGAGGGCTTTGATATTAATAATCTCCATGATCTGATGATCGCGGAGCAACTATTAGCGGATAGCAGTGTTTCATTACCACCAGTTTCACAGAAACCGTACGGACACGTGACGTAACGCCTAACTACTGATAAATATAGAGAGATGGGAGACCTTCAAACAGATCAAGGAGAGCGCCTTGAACTGAGTTATGTACCGGTTAGTGAATTTCGTCGGCTAATCGATACTGCAGCATCGCCAATTCAAAAAACTGAGGCATTCTCGGCACTTGCTCGTATTAATGTGCTTTACATGATTACTGGTGCCTGGTCTGGCCATATTGGTACTAGTTTCAGTTCCCTTGAGATTATGAGTTGGCTATTTCTTAACGAGATGCGAGATCTTGATCGTGGCGCATCGGCGTGCGACATCTTTTTTTCGTCAAAGGGCCATGATGCTCCTGCGCTCTATACAGTGCTAGTGGGCCTTGGATTATTGCCTGCAGAGCAGCTTCATAGGTTACGTCGTCTCAGTGGGCTTCCTGGACATCCGCATGTTGAGACGCCATTTGTTCAAGCGAACACCGGTTCGTTAGGAATGGGGATTTCTAAGGCGAAGGGGATGGCATTAGCCAATAGACTTACCGGAACAGCACGCCGGATTTTTGTGCTCACGGGTGATGGCGAGCTTCAGGAAGGCCAGTTCTGGGAGTCACTTGGATCAGCAGCAAATCTTGGCCTTGGCGAGATTGTTGTGCTTGTAGATCACAACAAAATACAGTCTGACACCTGGGTGACGAAGGTTAATAATCTCGGCAATCTTGAAGCAAAGTTCTCTTCCTTTGGATGGCACGTCAGTCGTTGCAATGGACATGATGTTGCTGCGTTGGAACGTACGTTCAGAGCGTTAGACTCTGTAATAGATCAACCTAAGGTTATTGTTGCGGATACGATTAAGGGTTGTGGAGTTTCATTTATGGAAGGAGAGAACGCACTTCGAAAGAGTGAGTTGTATCTGTTTCATTCTGGAGCTCCAACGGAGCAGCAGTACCGTGAAGGATTGAAGGAATTACTTGCAACAGCCCAGAGTTGTTTTAAAGATTTGGGGCTTGGCAGTTTACAAATTAAGACACAGACTCGAGACCCTCGTCGTCAACCTCGGAAAACAGACAATCTGGTGGCGTCATATTCACAGGCACTGGTTCAGCAAGCTAAACGGAATGAACAGCTTGTGGTACTCGATGCAGACCTTATCAAAGACTGTGGCTTAATTGATTTTTCAAAAGCTTATCCTTCTCGGTTTATTGAGTGCGGAATTGGTGAACAGGATATGGTGTCTATGGCAGGTGGCATGGCTCGTCGTGT
>DDZV01000004.1:34313-50240 GCA_002346475.1 Acidobacteria bacterium UBA2999
GTGGCATGGCTCGTCGTGGTTCACTGCCAGTGGCACATTCGTTTGCTTGTTTTCTTTCAGCCCGCCCAAATGAGCAGATTTACAATCAGTGCAGTGAATCATCTAAAGTAATTTATGTTGGGTCACTTGCGGGCCTATTGCCTGGGGGACCTGGACATTCACATCAATGTGTACGGGACATCTCAGCACTTGGAGCTATCCCGAACTTGCTCATGGTCGAACCAGCGACTGAATCTGAAGTTACGGCACTTTTTGACTATGCTGTTAACTCCTTGTCTTGTAGCACTTATCTAAGACTTGTTTCCGTCAAGTGGCCGCTTCCGTTTGAGTATCCTGATGATTATTTAATCAAACCAGGATGTGGATGGGTGGTTCGCCCAGGTACTGACGGAGTAGCTTTTGGTTATGGTCCCTGGCTTTTAGCAAATGCTTGGCATGCGGCAGAAGAAATCAAACGTACGACTGGTTTGGATATCAAGGTTATGAATCTTCCTTGGCTTAACCATGTTGATATGGATTGGTTCCGAGAAACACTTGGTGATTGCCGAACTGTTATTACTATGGACAATCATTATCTTCACGGTGGCCAGGGAGAAATGTTAGCTTCTGCGGCTGCCGAACTGGGTCTAACGCCTGCACGTCAGTTGACACGTATAGGAATAACTAATCTTCCTGTTTGCGGGACTAACGACGAGGTGCTTGCTCACCATGGTCTGGATGTTGAGAGTCTGGCAACTCGTTTTCGTGAAGCATTGGGAATGCAAGCACCAGCAGCATCCATTTCAAAATTGCCGTGATTGTTCTTTTCTGGGACATTGATGGAACACTTTTAACGACAGCTAAAGCTGGAGCTTTTGCTTGGGATGATTCTGTTCGAGAAGTAACAGGTTGTGATTATGACCTCAAGTCTGTACAGATTGCTGGACTAACCGATTACCAGATTGCGGTGAATACTTTTAAGAATCTTGGCATTAATCCAACGCCAGATCTTGTTGAGCGTTTAGTTCATCGGTACGAGGAATTACTACCTTCTAGTTTGCCTCGTCGAAAGGGTCGCGTTCTTGACAATGTACGTGAGGTGCTTGAGTATCTGCGTCTCGAACGTCAAGATATCCGCTCCTATCTACTAACTGGGAACACACGTGTTGGTGCACGAGCTAAGCTTGTTTACTATGATTTGGTTGATTATTTCCCTGAAGGAGCGTTCTGTGAGGATGTCAGCGATCGCGCGACCATTGCTAAGCGTGCAGTGAAGTTAGCTCGTAGTAAAGGTGAGGTTGCTAAGGAATCGATGTTTGTCATAGGTGATACTCCTCATGATATTAAGTGTGCGAGAGCGATTTCTGCACGAACAATTGCAGTGGCAACTGGTGGTTATTCTGTTGATGAATTAAGTTCCTATAAACCATGGCATCTTTGTGCAAGGTTGCCCTCACCAAAGACATTTGTTCAATTATTAGACAGCAGTAAAGACACTCAATTACCAATACCTTCAGAAGTTGTACCACCCCATTCACAGTGAAAAGCGCTATTCGAAAATTTCAGTGGCTTTGGCGTATTAGTCGTCTTATTAGACGTTGGTACTATGCTCGTTGGAATGCGTATCCTGATTGGACTGGGTTGCTTTCAGCAAATAGAGGCCTATGGAAAGAAGCCCTTAATACTGCCCATGGCGGACCACGTATTTTGATGGCAACATCAATTGGTTCTTATGCACATGCGGTGTCACTTGAAAGTGCTATTGCTGCTGCTCTAACTTTTCGTGGTGCGGAGGTTCATGTACTTCTGTGTGATGGTGCTTTACCAGCATGTGCTGAATGTGATGCTTCGTTGTACTCAAATCTTAAGAATTTTGCTGTGCATGGCCCAAGTCGGGATCTTTGTCGAGACTGTTCTTGGCCTGCCGAGCGTGTGTTTAACAAACTTGGCCTAAAGATCCATCGTTATAGTGAATGGCTTAGCGCTGAGGAACGACACGAAGCTGCACAGCTAGCTCAAAAGCTGCCCTATGAAGAACTCAGAGATTTCCGTTTAGACAAGTTATCAATCGGTGAACATGCGTATGCGGGGGCCTTACGATTTTTTGCTAGCGGGTCTCTTGAAGACGAGCCATTGGGAGAAGCAGTTTTTCGGCGCTATCTTGAAGCAGCCTTACTAACTGCATATGCGACTAGACGTTTACTGCGTTCAGTTAATTTTAGCTCTACTGTTTTCACCCATGGTATTTACGTGCCATGGGGCATTATTAGTGAAGTTGCAAGTCATGAGCATGTTCCCATCTCAACATGGAATGTAGCATACCGAAAACGCCGTTTCATCTTCAGTCACAATGATACTTACCATCATACTTTGATGACCGAACCACATGAGCACTGGGAGTCACTTGAACTAACTCAGACTAAAGAGCAAGAGTTGATGCAGTACCTGGCAAGCCGACGAGAAGGCCTTTTTGATTGGATAGTTTTTCACAGGCCGAAAGAAAATGATTCTCAGAATATTAGCCGAAACTTTGGGATTGATTCGTCAAAACCAGTAATTGGGCTTCTGACAAATGTTAGCTGGGATGCACAATTGCATTACCCTGCAAATGCATTTCCGAATATGCTCGATTGGCTTGTTACAACTTGCAAGTATTTTGAAACACGTCAGGATCTTCAGCTCTTGATTCGAGTGCATCCAGGAGAGGTTAGTGGATTTCCAAAGTCTAGACAGCCGATTATCAAAGAGTTAAAGAAGCACATTCAAACAATACCCAAAAACATAATTATTGTTCCACCTGAGAGCGAAGCAAGCACGTATTCACTCATGTCTGTGTGTGATTCAGCAATTATTTACGGAACAAAGATGGGAGTAGAACTGACGAGTGTCGGGTTACCTGTTATCGTTGCAGGGGAAGCTTGGATTCGCAACAAGGGTTTAACTTACGATGCATCAACTCCTGATGAATATTTGAAATTATTGGACAAACTACCATTTCGAACACAACTAGATTCAACGGTTTTGGCGCGTGCTAGACGATATGCTTACCACTTCTTTTTTAATAGGATGATTCCATTACCATTCATAGAACCTAAAACTAATTACCCAATATATCGCCTCAAACTGACGAAACTCGACCATTTATTCCCAGGTCAGAGTAAAGGTCTTGACACTATTTGTAATGGGATCCTGCAAGGGAAGCCATTTGTTTTTAACAATGATTCAATTACAGCAGGAGAGGAAGCTAGGGACCCTGGGAATGAACAGTCAGCGGTTCGCGCACTCTAGAGTTCACGTTTTATCCAGATCTCTATGATTAGTTTTATTATCTTCGCTTTAGCTATGGTGCTGTCCTTAGCGCTAGGTACAGTAGTGCGTCGTTATGCACCTGTGATGGGTACCGTTGTACCACCTCAACCAGATCGATGGCATAACCGTGCAACTCCAACCATGGGTGGAATTGCCATTGCTGTAGCAACTTTTCTAGCCTTTGCTGTGGCAACAACTCAGATTCAGATACTTGCAACAGTAATAACCTGGGGTTCTGTTCTATCTGCAGCATTTTCAATGTTCTTTGTTGGGGTTCTTGACGATCGATTAAAGCTTTCTCCATTAGCGAAGCTAGTTGCTTCACTGATTGTCGGCGCATTTCTTGTGTTTGTGCTGACACAAAATAATGCAGTCGGGTTACCAGCAGGATATATTTTGATTTCGATTGTTTGGTTTGCTGGAGTCTGTCACGCGTTCAATCTACTTGACAATATGGACGGCCTCGCTGTCGGCGTGGCGTTAATCGCTGCAGCATTTTTTCTCTGGTTGCAATGGGGGCTCCTTGACCAAGGACTAATACTATTGCTTCTATCGCTGGCCGGTGCATTACTTGGGTTCCTTTACTGGAACCGTAGTCGTGCCAAGTTATTTATGGGAGATTGTGGAAGCCTATTCATTGGAGCCATACTTGGCGGTATTTCACTTATACCTGTTCTTGATGCCGGCACCACTTTCTCTATACAGCCCATCTTTGCAGTACTGATTCTTGTAGTTCCGCTTTTTGATACAGGTTTTGTGCTCGTATTACGTCGGTTGGCTGGACGGGCTGCAACTCGTGGCGGCACTGATCACGTTTCTCACAGACTTGTCTCGCTTGGCTTCTCTGAAAGAAGCGCGGTACGTATTTTGTACTTGCTCGGAATTATTGGTGGTTTGACTGCCTGGGGGCTTATGACCGTCAGTGGGGACACGATGCTTCCAGTGGTAGCTCTATTCACAGTGTTGGTGGGATTGCTAGGTTTGTACTTGGCACGTGTTCCCGCGTATGACGCTGGAGATTTCAATGCGTTACAACAATCATCGTTTGCACCATTTTTAAAAGACCTTACGTTTAGATGGCACGCGGGTGAAGTGCTCCTTGATCTTGTACTAATAAGTGCATGTTACTACTTTGCTTACTGGTTACGTTTTGAGGACGAAGCCCTGCTAGAGTTCTTGCCTTCATTTGGAGAGTCGCTGCCAGTAGTTCTTGGTGTAAAGCTAGCTTCGTTGTACTCATCGGGTCTTTACAGACGGTCGTGGGAGACATTTGGGCTACGCGACATTGCTGCAGTCCTTCGTGGCGTTGGACTTGGATCCGTATTGTCAGTACTCACGGTTGCCTATTTATACAGATTTGAAAGATTTTCACGTGGTGTATTTGTCTTGGATGCATTGCTTCTCACCGTTGCAGTGATTGCTACCCGTGCATCTTTTCGAGCGATGAATTTAATTGCCTCATCACGTAGCAAGCGTAGTCAGCGGGTCCTTATTTACGGTGCAGGTGCATTCGGACAGTTGTTAGTTAGAGAGATGCGTGCGAATCAACATTGGCGGATGAATCCTGTTGCTTTTATTGATGACGATCCAGCAAAGTTACATCGTTGGATTGTAGGTGTACCTGTTTATGGTGGACTCGATAAATTAGAATCCACAATGCGGAATCATGATATCGACCAAGTCATTTTAAGTACTCCAGAGATCAAATCGAATACTGAGCAAAAGATTCATGAAATCAGTAAAAATATTGATCGACCAGTACGACGTTTATATATGGAGATTAAATAGCAGCAGTCATTTGACTGTTAGTGGTGTTTATTGGAGTGTTTTTGGTGCTGAATTCGTTGTCTGAGTCCTGAGGTTCTCATGAGAACCCTTCGAGTTGGTTTTGACGGTAGGGCGCTAACATCTCCAGCCCCTGGAATTCGTCGTTATACTCGTAATTTATTAGTCGCGTTGGCTGCGCTGAGCGGTGAAGTCGAATTAGTTGTTCTTGGAGGAAGCTCGGTTGCGGTACCTGATGGTATTTCTCATCTTAGGGCGTTGTGGAATCCAAAATCGAACATTGGATGGGTCAGTTTTGGGCTACCTCATGTTGTATGGCGTTCTGGGATTGATATCTTACATTCTCCTGCCTACACTGCTCCGCTTTGGAGTAATAAACCGATCGTATTAACCATTCACGATGTTAGCTATGCCCGTTATCCAGAGTGGTACCCATATCGAAGAGATGTTTTTAGAAGAGCTTTCTACCACTTGAGCGCACGTAAGGCGTCAGCTGTGATAACTGATTCTAAATTTTCAGCTTCAGAAATACACGCAGCATATTCATTGCCTGACAGTCTCGTAAATGTCATTCCCTTGGGTGTTGACCCGGTGTTTACCTGTGGAGACAAAAGCGAGTCCGCTGTATTGCCGCGCTCAGTTATACCGCCGTACATACTACACGTAGGTGACCTGCACGAGCGTAGGAACTTGTCTATGCTTGTTGATGCTGTGTTGGCCGCTCGGAAACACTTCCATAATTCTCACTTGCTCTCTCTTGTACTGGTGGGCAGTGATCATGGCATTACTAAACAGTTCAACGTTACAGATCAATGGTCTAATGCATCTCCTCCTGTAATTCATTTTGATACCGTGAACGAGAAACAGCTTTTAGCATTGTATAAACAGGCAGTCATGTTGGCTTACCCATCGTTTTACGAAGGATTTGGTCTTCCAGTATTGGAAGCCATGTCTTGCGGTACTCCAGTGGTTGCTTCACATGCGGCGTCAATACCTGAAGTTTTAGGGGATGCCGGCATCTTACTCGATCCAAATGATTTACAGAGTTGGACAAACACAATTATCGATCTTGTTGACAATAAATTTGAGCAGGAGCGTTTGGGGGCGCTTGGTCGTTCAAGGTCTAAAGAATTCACTTGGGAACGTGTAGCAAGAGCGACGCTTGATGTTTATCAACGAGTCTATGACACCTGAAGTTTCAATTATCATCGTTAGCTGGAATGGCCGAAACCATCTTGAAGCATGTTTGTCATCCATTGCAGACCAACGTGAAGTCAATATAGAAACTATTTTGGTTGATAATGGTTCAACCGATCAAACAGTTGAGTTTGTTCAAGAAAAATTTCCATGGGTACGTTTGGTGTGCCTTGAGAGTAACAGAGGTTTTGCTGGTGGCAACAACGCTGGCGCATGCGAAGCACGTGGACAATATTTAGTTTTCCTTAACAACGATACGGTCGTAGAGCCTGGGTGGCTAAGAGCTTTACAGGATGGCCTGAACGAGTCACATGGATTTGTAATGTCAACCTCACGGATTGTCTATATGCATGACCCTTCTAGAATAGACAGTGCAGGTGATGGGATGACACGTGCTGGTGGTGCGTTTAAACGACTACATGGTTATCCAGTAGCTGATGCACTAGAGTCCTGTGAAGTTTTTGGAGCATGCGGCGGCGCTTGTCTTATAGTTAAATCAGTTTTTGATGAACTTGGTGGTTTTGACGAGGACTTTTTTCTTTCCCATGAGGATGTTGATCTATCGTATCGAGCACGGCTGCTTGGTTATCGTTGCCGTTATGTTTCAAATGCGGTGGTGCGTCATCACAGCAGTGCAACGCTTGGACGTGGAAGTCGCTTAGCCATTTTTCATAGTCAGCGAAACTTAGAGTGGGTCTATTTCAAGAACACCCCACTCTTTCTTTTGTTCTGGACGCTGCCAAGCCATTTCATTTACAACTTAGTTGCGACAGTCCACTTTACACGCTTAGGATTTCTTGGCACCTTTTTAAGTGCAAAAATAAATGCGTTCTTTGGGTTTCGTCAGATTCTTCGAAAACGCTTTGTCGTACAACGTTCACGAAAATTATCTGTTCGAACACTCTTGAGGTTTTTGGAGCCGCGTTGGTTGTCTCTTAAGCTTCGTGAGGAATATTTTGATCAGTCATTGAGAAGGGATTCTTTCCAGTGACTCCTGCTTTTTCTGTAATCTTAGTCAATTACAATGCTGGCAATGAGCTTTACCGTTCCCTACAGTCTGTTGTTGATGAGTTGCATGGTGTTCCTTGGGAAGGTGTTGTAGTCGACAACAATTCAACAGACAGCAGTGCTGATGTTGCGCTTGAGTTTGCACCAAATTTTTCTCTCATCAGGAACAATGAGAACATTGGTTTTTCACGTGGCGTTAATCAAGGATTGGCTGCCACACTTGCACCTTTAGTTTTAATTCTTAATCCTGACTGCAGACTCATGGCAGGTGCTATTGCAGAACTCAAGTTTGCACTTGAGGAATATCCAGATTGTGCCATTGCAGGTCCAAAGATTCTGAATCCTGATGGTTCAGTACAGGGTACTGCTCGTGGAGATCCAAACATGTGGACTGGACTGTTTGGCCGGACGACATTTCTAAGGAGAGTACTTCCATGGTTACCTGTATCCAAACGGAACGTTGTGACTGCTTCAACAAATCGAAGTAATCAACCTAGTGTAATGGTGGATTGGATATCAGGAGCTTGCATGTTGGCAAGACGGGATGCGCTGGCAGCTGTAGGTGGTTTCGATGAGAGATATTTCCTTTACTGGGAAGATGCTGATTTATGTCGGCGTCTTCGTGCAACTGGAGACCACGTACGCTATGTTCAAGGCGCAACAGCAATTCATCGTGTCGGACAGTCGAACCGCACTGCTAGAGCCGATGTTGTTCGTGCATTCCATGCAAGTGCGTTCCTCTATTACTCTACCCATGTAGCTTCTAAACCATTCGATCTAAAGCGTTTGCTAGCTAGAGCTCTTCTGAAGGTCCGCTGTTTCTTAGTTTTGATTCGTCAGCGATTTAGACGGACCTAGAAAGTACTCTCCACCAATTCTGCAATCTGTTTACCAATAGAAAGACACGCCGTTAGTCCAGGCGATTCTATGCCAGCAGCCTGAATCAGGCGTGGGCATTTAACGTCTCTCCTAATTAGAAAATCTGCAAAAGGCTGTTCTGGAGGGTGGAGCTTTGCCCGTATACCTGTGTTTCCTATTCTGAGGTCGTCTATTTTGAGTTTTGGCAGTAGGCGTTGCGCTGGTTCAAGAAACATTTCGAGTGCGATTCTGTTTTTTTCATAATCATCTTTGCTAGATTGAAACTTAGCTGTAGGGCCCACTGTTACTGTTCCACTTGTCGTCTTAGAAAAATGAACTCCAAGGCTGTGTCCATGGGTGTGCGGGAGTGGATATACAAGTGCGTTGATGTATTCATGCCTTGATGGCACGAGCTCGGCGTATTCACCTCGGCAAGGGTATATGGTGAAGTCTTCACCACCTAGATATTTTGAAACTTTGTCAGCCCATAGGCCAGCAGCATTAACCACTGATCGCGTGCTGATTAGTTCAGCTGGTGTCTGAAGTTCGATACTGTCCTTGCGAATATTACCGCCTAATAACGGAGTTCCAGTTAACAGGATTACATCGTTAGCCATACAAAGGCGTGCTAGTGTGCGAACTAGTGTTTCAGCTTCTAAGATTCCGCTATTTGGTGAATACAGTGCGGCAAATGCTTTTACATGGGGTTCACGTTGTTGGATAAATTTTGAATCAACTAGATCGAGGTCACGTACGCCATTAGCAATTCCACGTTTGTAGAGTAACTCCAATTCTGGAACCTCAGATTCTTCAGAGGCTACAATTAATTTCCCACATCGTACGTGTGGTACTTCATGGCGTTTGCAAAATTCGTATAACAGACTTGCGCCTGCAATACAGTGCTTGGTCTTTAAAGATTCTTTCGGATAATAGAGGCCAGCATGAATTACCTGGCTGTTATGTGTGCTTGTACCCATGCCTGGATGGGGTTCACGTTCAATCACACAGACGCTATAACCTTTACGAGAAACTTCAAGGGCTGAGGCTAACCCGATGACTCCGCCTCCGATCACCACTGTATCGATATGTTCCATAGCTTTGGTTATGTGACGTGCTTGGAGTACGATAATTACATGTGCCCTAAACCTGCAAGCTACTTCTTATTAATTTACAGGTTTTAGGCTTGCCATTTGAAAACCAAAACGCTTTGGTGCTAGCACCTATCTTCTTTTACCCCAGAGGATATAGTTTTATTGTCAATTTACAACTCCGTATGAAAACTATCCATATTATGGTATCGAAAATACAAGTGCTCACTGTTTACTTAGCACAAGTACGATGACGAAACGGATTCTTGTGACCGGCGCAGATGGACAACTGGGATCGTTTATTGTTCAAGCATTTCAAGATTACGATGTTAAGGCTAGTACACGAAAACGATTGGACATCACGAACACTGAGGCTATTCATCAAACAATTAAAGATTTTTCTCCCTCAGTTGTTATAAATTGTGCGGCCTATAACGATGTAGATGGGGCTGAGAACGAACCATCCATTGCTCTTGAGGTAAATGCTCTTGCTCTTCGAAATATTGCACGTGCTGTAGAATCTTGTGGAGCAACTCTTGTGCATTACAGTACTGATTTTGTTTTTGATGGAGTTGCGACTAGCGCATACAACGAACATGATCGTGTGTCACCGAAAAGCACTTATGCGGCTTCCAAATTGCTAGGTGAATGGTTTGCTTTAGATGCTCCAAGGGCGTTCGTGCTTCGTGTTGAAAGTCTCTTTGGTTGTCATGATAACTGGACAGGTCGCCATGGGACGCTTGATAAAATTGCGGGAAATCTTCGAAAAGGACACGAAGTGCAAGTTTTTACTGATCGCATTGTATCTCCAACCTATTTAGTAGATGTAGCTGCTGCAACACGGCATCTCGTTGAAAATAGTGTTGAGCCAGGTCTTTACCACTGCGTAAACTCAGGATACGGTACCTGGTACTCAGTAGCAGAAGAAGTAGCTAGGGTCCTCGGTATTACACCTAGACTTAAGTCGGTTACGATGGATACGGTTAAGACTCAAGCTGTTCGTCCGAAGTTTTGTGCGTTGTCGAATCAAAAACTAGCGAAGGCTGGCTTTTCGATGCCTTCTTGGCAGGATGCCCTAGGGCGGTGGCTCTCTTGAGCTAACCGATTGTCTAAGGCGTAGAATAGGCTTACCTCTAAAATGGCAAAACGTGCGTTGATTACAGGAATTACTGGACAAGATGGCTCCTACCTTGCTGAACTGCTTCTGGAGAAGGGCTATGAAGTCACAGGGGTTGTGAGACGTTCGAGTGCTCCAAATCTATGGAGAATTAATCATTTACTCGACCGAGTCGAACTCCGCCCAGGAGATTTGCTTGATCAACTTTCATTAATGCGGATTATCCAGGATACACGTCCCCAGGAACTCTACAATCTTGCTGCAATGTCTTTTGTTCCAGCATCTTGGGACCAGCCTATGCTTACTGGTGAGTACAACTCACTTGGAGTAACGAGGTTGCTTGAGGCAATTCGACAGGTGGATACAAAGATTCGTGTTTATCAAGCTTCATCTAGTGAGATGTATGGTCGAGTTCGTGAAGTTCCGCAAACAGAACTCACACCTTTTTATCCACGTAGTCCCTATGGGGTGTCAAAAGTTTTTGGGCACTATATCACTGTGAACTACCGAGAAAGTTACGACATGTTTACAGTTTCAGGAATTTTGTTTAACCATGAATCTCCAAGGCGAGGCCTCGAATTTGTAACACGAAAAATTAGCGATGGTGTAGCGCGTATTAAGCTAGGGCTCAGTGACCATATTTCACTTGGCAATCTTGATGCTGCAAGAGACTGGGGGTTTGCCGGAGATTATGTTCGGGCCATGTGGTTGATGTTGCAGCAAGATCAACCAGAGGATTGTGTTATTGCGACTGGAGTTAGTCACACAGTACGAGAGCTTGTTCAAACGGCTTTTTCCCATGTAGACCTTGACTGGGAGAAATACGTTCGAATTGATCAGGATTTACTCCGTCCAGCTGAGGTTGACCATCTAATTGGAGATTGCAGTAAAGCTAACCGGGTTCTTGGTTGGAAGCCGACGGTCAATTTTAAACAACTCATTGGAATGATGGTTGACGCTGACCTTGCACGGTTGTCTGAAGGTTCGTCGCCGCGTTCTTCTGCTGCACTTGATTCTCAAAATTAGTGAGGACCTAGTGGAGCTAAAAGAGAAGATTCTAACTAAGCGGGCTAAGATTGGTGTAATTGGCTTAGGGTATGTTGGACTCCCGTTGGCAGTGGAATTCTCGAAGGCGGGTTTTGATGTTACTGGTTTTGATGTTGATCAATCAAAAGTAAAGGAAATTAATGCTGGTCGGAGTTACATTCCAGATGTCGCTGCCAGCACTGTTGACGACAATGTACACGCTGGACGCCTTAGAGCTACCACTGATCTTTCAAAACTTTGTGAAGTCGATGTAATTGACATTTGTGTACCAACACCACTGCGTAAGACTAGAGACCCAGACTTGTCCTATGTTGTCCAGGCTGTTTCAGCAGTCAAAGCACAAATCCACAAGGGTCATTTAGTCATCCTTGAGTCTACGACCTACCCTGGTACAACAGATGAAATTGTTCGACCTGCCCTGGAAGCCAGTCAACTCAAGGCTGGTGTAGATTTTTATCTAGCCTTCTCGCCAGAGCGTGTGGACCCTAGTAACGAACAGTACACGACTCGTACGATCCCAAAAGTCGTTGGGGGAGTTAATCCAGTCAGCACTGAACTGGCATGTGATTTGTACCGTGCAATTATTGATACCGTTGTTCCGGTAAGTTCAACTCAGGTTGCTGAGATGGTCAAGCTTTTGGAAAACACATTTCGTGCTGTGAATATTGGCTTAGTTAATGAGATGGCGTTGATGTCACATCGTATGAACCTAGATGTTTGGGAAGTTATAGATGCTGCTAGCACTAAGCCATTTGGCTTTATGCCTTTCTATCCTGGGCCTGGTCTCGGAGGTCACTGTATTCCTATCGATCCATTTTATCTTTCCTGGAAGGCCCGTCAGACTGGTTTCGAGTGTCGTTTTATAGAGCTTGCAGGGCAAGTTAATGGTTCGATGCCAGCTTTTGTTGTGGAGAGAATTAGCGAGGTATTAAATACCAAAAAAAAAGCTATTAAAGGTTCAAGGATTCACATGTTTGGAGTTACCTATAAGCGAGATGTAAACGACATGCGTGAGTCACCAGCACTTGATGTCCTGAGGCTCCTCGAACAACGCGGTGCAGAATTGAGTTACACCGACCCATTTATACCGAGCCTATCTGAAGAAGGTTTTGAGCTTAGTTCTCAGCAAGAAGATCAGATTGACAATAGCGTTGACTGTGTCGTCATTTGTGCCAACCATTCAGCATTTGACTATGTTGATATGCCAGAACGATTTTCGCTTGTTGTTGATACTCGTAACGCACTCAAGGGAATGAAAGCACCAAACGTGTTTCGATTGTAGTACCCGTTATACACCAGAGAATAGATTTAGGCGTTTCCCCTCCAGAGCCAGGATACACTATCGATTGTGCAGGAATCAGGCGCCGTTCCACAGAATCTGCCAAGACGGCCAGCCACTCCGTCTTACTTACCAATAACTGATCTCGCATCTGTTATAGAAGCTGTGAGTAAAGGTGCAGTCCTTGTGTCTGTGTCGCTCATAATTCTGCTTCAAATTTCTCTGCAACCTAGAGTGAGTTGGTTAGTTTTATTGTCACTGTCGATTGGCTGGGTAGTGGGACGTATGTCAATTAACACTGCACAGATCGGGTTTGCGTTTCTTGCTCCATTGCTTCCCGTTGGACTTGCAACTTTATTTGGAAGTTTTGATCCAACACTTCACACTGTTTGGATTGCGGGGTTTTTTGGATGCATGCTTCCAGGAATCCGTTGGTCAAAGTGGGATCTTCCTTCAAGTTGGCGTGTGGTACTTGGGGGTTGGGCACTAACACTCTCGCTAGCATGGCCCGTCATAGTAGCTCGCGAGCTTGGGTTTGATCTAAGTGAGTTTTTCAATCACACAAGTGTGAATTCGTGGGCGTTTATGTCGGCACCACAGGTGTCTGGTTGGGTGATACATGTTGTGCTTGCCCAGTTGGTTGGTTTGCTTTGGTTGGAATGGTTAATTTGCAGGGTTGATGCCAAGCAGGGAAGCAGGCTCCCAAACGTGATACATGGTTTTTGGATTGGGGCGACTATATCGAGTTTCTTTGCGATCTATCAAGGGATCGTGGACCTAGAGTTTCTTAATAGTTTGGAGTGGGCCTCTCGAGGACGTGCAACCGGTCTCATGTTGGAGGCTAATGGTTATGGAATGCTTGCAGCTCTGACGGGGCCACTTGCAGTCGTTGCAATTCGATCCCTTGGTTTGCGTTTCGGTACGATACTTGCCACTGTGGTATTCGCTGTGAATTGGACAGGTCTTTGGATGTCAGGGTCTCGTTTGGCACTCTTATGTGGTTTCATTGGGACGCTTGCGCTTGCCATTGACATGTTGCGGAATCATCGTCGACTACATACATGGTTACTGTGTCAGGTTGCAGTACTTTTAATAGTCATTGTGGTCTTAGTCTCAGTGTTAACAACAACGACGAGTCCACTTAAACGCATCGATGAGTTTCAGGGTTCTGATACGACGGAGGTTGTTCAAACGCTTTTAAATCGTGGAGGGTATGGGCAGATCGCGACGAAAATGATTCGGGAATACCCCCTGACAGGCATAGGTGTTGGTACTTATAACTGGCTTGCACCAGATTACTGGCGTGTCATGGTAGATGACCAACTGCCATTTGATAATGCACAGAACTGGTGGCGCCATCAGATAGCTGAACTAGGAATCCTTGGCGCACTACCCCTATTGTTGTGGTCGGTGATCCTCATGTTAAGTACGATATGGGGCCGCTCACCTGTAGATCGCTTTGGTGCGATGACAATTCGTGGTCTTTTATTGGGACTTGGCCTAGTCTCGTTGTTCGGTATGCCTACTCAAAATCCCCTTGTATTACTGTGGTTTTTTTCGTTTGTGGCAATATTAGCAAGTGGTCAAAATACTATTCCAGTAGCAGGCCGACTTTCTTGGGCGCTACAACCTAGTCGTGTAACTTGGGCAGTGATGGGTGCTATCGCTGTACTTTATGCAGGAAGCCATGTCTTATTAGCTGTTGGCGATTTAAGCGTGAAGGAGCGTGCTGTTCGTGCTAATCGAGATTATCTGGTTGGTGTTTATGCATCTGAACAAAATCCAGACGGTGGTGAGTTCCGTTGGACTAGTCGAGAGGCAAGACTTAGATTTATTAAAGACACACCATGGATGATGGTTCGTGTTTGGGTACAACATCCAGATGTAGCGAAACGTCCTGTTACCGTACGTCTGACTACGCCTTGTCAATTTGTTACTGAGTGGACACTAAAAGATTCTTCGAGAGTCGATGCTGGATTAGTTATTCCAGAATCTTATGGACCGCTAGATATTTCGTTGCAGGTATCTCGTACATGGAGACCTGTGAACTATGGCAACAGTGATACAAGGGAATTAGGGGCAGCGCTTATCACAGAGTTTGTGCGTGACATCGAACAATTCTCTGATGTACCACAAGTGATACCTCTTGAACCGTGTGGTAATTCAAAGCCCTGATAGGATTCTTCTTACGATGTTTTTACTTGAGTTCTAAACTGGCTTACCCATCATTAAGATCGATGGCCAATCGCAGCGTAGTCGAGATTCGTGAAAAGTAGATTGTTAATTTTTTCGACATTCGCGTTTAATGTTTCCACCCAAACTTGTTCTATTGGCGTCGCATTACCCATTTTAATAGTCTGCAACTTATCGTTGTCAGGATATGGAGCACGATAGCGAATCTCGACAGAATGGAATCCAGTCGCTACGAGCAGATATTTTAAAGTGTCCGGGTGTAATGGGCGAACGTGTGTAATGTCTCTAATATAACTCTCGAAGAAAGCAAACCAGCACGCTGGGTTAATTGTTTCAAGAACAATCGGTGCTCCAGAACGAAGTTTAAGAAAAGCTATGTCTAGTAAGGTCATGAGATACGACGGTGGCAGGTGTTCTACAACCTGCGCAGCAAGTAGTCCACCAAGGGAGCCGTCTGGCAAGGCACGCAGGTAATCTAGCGCGTCCGCTTCTGTAGCGTCTAAGCCGTTTTCCTTACACGTTTTTACCATTGCACGATTCGAGTCAACCCCACTGCCGCTGATACCTTTCTCACGAAGAAGATCAAGAAACTCGCCACGACCACAACCGATATCCAGGACATTCGCACTGTTTGTAAAGACCGGGAGGTACTCAGAAAGCCGATTACGGATATCTTTCTGAGATCCCCGAAACTGGTCTTCGAACCCAAGGTACTTATAGCTGTCGAGTTGGTTATTACTGAGTGCCTGATTACTGGATTCTGAGGCAGTCTTTTTCGGGGTTGTCTTTCTTTTTGGTGATATTGAACGGGATCTTACTTGTTGTTTTAGGATTTGCATACCCTGGTGTAATGCGCCAATGGATGTAAGTAATTCGTCGTGGGATTTACGTAATTCGTTGTGGTTTTCTACGAGGGTGTTTGTGGCGGCATCAAGGCGTCGTTCGCGTGCCTGAATTGTCTCACGATAGAGTTGAGCCTCATTAGTAATACGATGTGTTTCATTAATAGACTGCTGTGTTTTATCAATAGACTGCTGTATTTCATTAGTATAGATATCGAAAGACTT
>DDZV01000004.1:50563-52151 GCA_002346475.1 Acidobacteria bacterium UBA2999
TGCATATTCTGCATGTCATTGTGCAAGGTGATGCCTTCCTTGTGCATGTCATTAATGCCCACTAAGCATGTGTTGTACATTGACCGAAGTTCTTCTGGTGTAATTTCTTGCTTGTGATTGATGTAATCAACTACCGCAGCATTGAAGGTTTCCTGGGGACCCAGTACCAGTGCCAGCACACGACGCACTTGATACAGCAGCCATCGCCCCATTGATTTCCGTGTTGGTTTCTGTCCAGCAACCTGCCAGCCTGTATTAAGACGCGCAAGTTTTTCACGGAGTGCGTGATCAGGCGTTGGTTGTAGAGGCTCTTGGTCTGTGTCCGGAGGTGTCATAAGTGGATTCAATGGCCTCCTACGAGACCTGCCTCAGGGCTACTGGCTGTAGCGTACATCCGACGCTGAATACGTCCAGCGAGATATGCGAGTCGACCAGCAAGAACAGCGTGTTTCATTGCACTAGCCATAGCAACTGGATCTTCGGCCCCAGCAATGGCAGTGTTCATTAGAACGCCATCAGCACCAAGTTCCAGAGCAACCGCTGCATCTGATGCAGTGCCGACACCCGCATCGACAATGACAGGCACATGGGCACTTTCCCGAATAATCTGAATGTTATTTATGTTCTGGATACCAAGCCCAGACCCAATTGGTGCACCAAGAGGCATGACGGCAGATGCGCCTGCTTCTTCGAGTTTACGACACACGACGGGATCATCATTGGTATACGGTAGAACTATGAAGCCTTCTTTGACGAGAGTACGAGTAGCTTGAAGAAGTGCTTCGTTGTCAGGAAACAGGGTGTCCTTATCTCCTATAACTTCAAGTTTCACCCAGTTCGATAGGCCAGCTTCACGACCAAGGCGTGCAGTTCGAATAGCTTCCTCTGCGGTATAACAACCTGCTGTGTTTGGTAGGATAAATAGTCGTTCCTGATCAAGATAATCTAGTAGTGATTCTTGGTTACGATCCGTCAGATTGACCCGCCGAACGGCAACTGTAACCATGTCGGCCCCTGATGCAGTGTGTGCTTTAACCATAACTGGCATCGATGGATATTTACCGGTACCAACAATGAGACGGGATTGAAACGTGCGGCCAGCAATTATAAAAGGCACGTCAGTCATCGAAGTTAGCCACCTCCAACAAAATTTACAATCTCTACATGGTCACCGTCATGGACAACCGTGTTTTTAAATGCCTGTCTTTTTAAGATTTTTAGATTGTGTTCCACTGCAACCCTGCGTGGATCAATCTTAAGCTGTACAAGAAGATCGGTGACTGAGACGGCCTGGTCAATCTCGTAAGATTCCCCGTTTAGGTTAATTAACACTGTACCAAGAAAGGTACAAGCTGACGATGACTTGGTCAAGCGTAACGTCTTGACTAATCTGACTTTGTTATTTGATGCTCAGGCTGACTTAATTGCGGAGGTTAGATCCATGATGGCTTTTTTGCCATCAGCAAAATACATTAATGTATTCTCCGCTGCAAACAGAGGGTTCGGGATGCCAGCGAAGCCTGGACTGAGACTTCGCTTGATTACCACGACTGTGCGGGCTTTATCCACGTCAAGAATAGGCATGCCA
>DDZV01000004.1:52441-52591 GCA_002346475.1 Acidobacteria bacterium UBA2999
TCCACGTCAAGAATAGGCATGCCAGCAATTGGGCTTGATGGATCTGTACGGGCAAGTGGGTTAACCACATCGTTGGCACCGATCACAATTGCGACGTCTGTTTGTTGGAACGATGGGTTGATTTCATCCATCTCCTTGAGCTTGTCATAT
>DDZV01000040.1:0-60595 GCA_002346475.1 Acidobacteria bacterium UBA2999
CGTGCCATTCAATGGTAGGAAGCATGGATTAATTTGTCCTCAAGCTCCTCACTTAACCAATCGCCATAACGTCAAATTGCTCGTGATGCAGCTGAACATCCGAACGAACAGCGATCTTCTTTCCAAGAGCCTGCGTAAGATCTTTCATGACTGCACGTTCTTCTTCACGAAAAGCCCGAGCAATTTCAGGGTTGACACGAAGAACCAGGCTCTGTCCATTTAAATCAATTCCAATTTTTTTCATCTCAAAGAGAATTTCATAACAAATTGTCGAACTCGATTTAATAACAGAACTTCCTGAACAATAAGGGCACGGATCGGTCAGTACGCGTTCAAGACTTTGCTTTACACGCTTGCGTGTAATGATCACAAGACCAAAATCTGAAACCTGTACCGCCTTGGAAGGTGCTCGATCTTTACGAAGTTCATGTTCAACGGCATGAAATACTTTTTGACGATTCTTTCTTTCCTCCATATCAATGAAATCTAATACGATGATTCCACCTAAATCTCTCAATCGAATTTGCCGTACAATGCCCCTCACAGCTTCAAGATTGGTTTTAACAATTGTGTCCTCGAGTCGCCCTGCTGTTTTCTTCCCCACATATCGACCAGTGTTAACATCAATTGCTACCAAGGCCTCTGTCTGATTGATAACGATTGATCCCCCTGACTTTAACCAGACCTTGCTACTCAACGCTCTGTCAATTTCTGTTTGCACACCGTACTCATCAAAAATTGGATGTTTCTGGTCGTAAAGCTTTACGCACGGTGTTAGAGAGGGCATTAACCTTTCAATTAGTTCAAATACACGACGGTATTCCTGCTGATTGTCAATGCGAATGGCAGAGAATTCATCTGTGAGGAGATCGCGAAGCAATTTCGCGACAAGGCTTTGTTCGCGATAAACAACAGCTGGTGCACGAGAAGCTTCTAACTTCTGCCCAATTTCCGTCCAAACCTTATGAAAGTAGCTCAAATCGGAAACAATGTCTTCTTTAGTACGTCCTCCAGCAGCAGTACGAATAATAACGCCACCCGTAAAATTATGTTGCTCACGAAATTCGCGAACAATACCTCGCAAACGACTTCTTTCCTTGTGAGAATCAATCTTACGAGAAACACCAATATGATCAACCGTAGGCATGAACACAAGAAACCGCCCAGGCATGGTAGTGTTCGAGGTTAATCGTGCACCTTTCGTCCCAAGTGGCTCTTTGGCCACCTGTACAATAATTTCCTGGCCTGCTTTCAGTAAATCTTCAATCTTAATATTTGATGCTATACGGTCGCGCTCAGCCCGACCGCCACGGCCTGCTCGCCCTGACGCACTGGGAGGCGAAGTGGCTTCTTCATCCTCAGTTTCGAATCGATCGAATTCATCAAAAGCAGTTGAAACATCAGAGACATACAAAAAACCGTCGCGCTCAAGACCGATATCAACAAAAGCTGACTGCATACCGGGAAGGACTTTTGATACGCGACCTTTATAGAGATTGCCAACAACCCCGCGTTGATGTTCTCGTTCGATAAAAATTTCCGCAACTGTATCGTCCTCGAGAATTGCGACACGAGTCTCGTGATCGCTCGAGGAGATAATCATCTCCTTGGTCATGCCCGTAACTCCAATAGGCTGTAGAAACTGACCAAGACCATCTGACCCAAGCAATACACCGTAGCTTGACACTCTGGAAAAACGCAAGCGTCCTCACCAAGTGGTGTACAGCACGTACAAAGTCGACGTCTGGTATCTCTAACAACCTAAAATCTCTGACTAGGATTTAACGTCTAGCGGAAGCAACTCGCACCAGAAAAAAATCGAAGCCTAGTTAGTAAAACGACGCATCCGAACATTGAGAATCAAGCCAAACCCCACTAATGTAGCAACCATGGAAGATCCGCCATAACTCATTAACGGAAGCGTCAAACCCTTGACCGGTGCAAGACCGGCAGACATGGTGATGTTGTAAACAACTTGGAACGTGAAGCCAGCTAAGACTCCCACCACCAAATAAGTACCGACCCGATCCTTAGCTAGCCGGGCCGTTTGAAATGAACGTAAAATCACGAATAAATACAATGCAAGAACAAAGAAAACCCCAAAGAATCCTTGTTCTTCTGCCAAGACTGAAAAAATAAAATCGTTATGTGCTACTGGTAAAAAGCGTAGTTGCCCCTGTGTGCCTTGTCTAAAACCCTTGCCCCAAGGCCCACCTGACCCAACTGTAATACGAGCTTGAATCTGTTGATACCCTGCACCCCGTGGGTCTTGCTCAGGGTCAAGAAACGTTTCAATGCGCTGGCGTTGATAATCCTGAAGAACAAATTGCCACGTAATTGGCACAGTAAGTATTGTTAACATCGCTAAAACACCAACAACACGCATCGATATCCCAGAAATAAATACAATAGCAAACAATATTGGTAAAAGAGCTACGGCAGTACCTAGATCGGGTTGAGTTGCAATTAATAGTATTGGGATCAATGCAAGGACAGTTCCGATAAAAAGGTCTGTGCGAGTGACATAATTTTGTTGGAATCTCCCAAACAACTTCGCTAACACAAGCGCCGTTGCAGCTTTGGCAAACTCAGACGGCTGTAGATTAACGAACCCAAGATCAATCCAACGCTGAGATCCACCCCGTACAACTCCAAAAAGCAAAACATACACTAGCAAGGCTAGGACACCCAAATAGATTAGATGTGAGTTCTCTGTGAGTTTCCGATAGTCAATGCTGATGCAGATCAAAAAAGCTATAACGCCAAGCGCAACGCTGTACAACTGCACTACGTACAATGAACTAAACCCACCGGTCGTGCTATAAATCATGGAAAGACCGATCGTGCACAATAGTGCCAGCGCAACAATGAGTAACCAATCGATGTTTTGATAAAGTCTTCGGTCAAACATCACAGAACTCCGGAGGACTGTGATGCTGTGGAAGGCTCCAATTGTGGTAGTGGCATTCCTTCTTTCTTCGCAAAGTAGGTCTCAATAAGATGCTTGGCAATAGGTGCGCCAACAGAACCTTGTTCAGCATGCTCAGCAAAAATAACACCTGCAATCTCAGGATTGTCTTTGGGCGCAAAAAAAACAAACCAGCCATGATCTCGCAAATCTAGATCCGTCTTTCCTAGAGCAGCTAAACGACCCTCATTTGATATTACCTGTGCTGTGCCAGTTTTCCCTACTACGTCCCGACCAGGCACGCTTGCCTGAATAGCAGTGCCGGAGTCATTAACGGCCATCCAAAGACCGTCACGTAATGTTTCAAGAGTTTCTGGACTAAACAACACATTGTTTTCCACGACTGGTGGAGACATCGGTTCCCATTTTCCATCATCGGTACCTACTGCCTTCACTAACCGAGGCACTACTTGCTCTTCTCCATTAGCAAGAGTGGCGATCATGACTGCAAGAGATAAAGGCGTTACTGATACTTGTCCTTGTCCAATCGAAACAGAAATTGTTTCTCCGGGGTACCACTTTTCTCCAGTTTGTTCATATTTCCACTCAGTTGATGGCACAATGCTTGCCACCTCATTGGGTAGATCGATACCAGTAAGACCAATTAATCCAAATTGAGAAGCCCATTTGTGGATCTGGTCAATGCCCAGCATGTCGCCCAATGTGTAAAAGTACACATTACAAGATTTCTCAAGTGCCTGGCGCATGTCGACTAACCCATGGCCACGCCCACGGTAACACTGGACGTAACGTCCGTAATAGGTCGCACCCCCCTTGCAATTCACCTTGTGATCGGGTGTCACTAGCCCTTCTTCAAGCGCTGCAGTTGCCACCACGATCTTAAATGTTGATCCTGGCGCATAACGCCCTTGAATTGCTCTGTTCCTCAACGGATAAAAACTATCGCTATTGAGATCATTCCAAGTAAGTCTGTCGATACCCGTAGCAAAAGTATTAGGGTCGTAAGCAGGTAAACTAGCTAGCGCTAAAACCTCACCATTGCGAGGATCAAGTAAAACTGCAGAACCTCGAAGACCTGCTTGCTTAAAGCTAGCTTCAGTAGCTTTTTGTAAATCGTAGTCAATAGTCAACTGAACCATTTGCCCTTCGGTAGGTGGGGTCTCTCGAATCGTCGAAATTTCACGCCCGACACTATTAACTACAACATGCCTCGTGCCATTCTTGCCCATTAACAAATTGTTATAGGTCTTTTCAACGCCAGACTGACCGATAATCGAACCACTTCTAGCTACCCCTTCCTTGACCTGCGCATTGCTTGCTTCACCAACGTAACCAAATATGTGAGCACCTAGGGAATCTTGAGGGTAAGAACGCATGGGGATTTCTTCCACTACAACGTCTGGCAACTCTGAATCAAGCCGCCTAGCCATAACAGAAGCTACTTGCTGAAGAGTTGCATTTTCAATCACTGCAATTGGACGGAACAGTGGTTCATCTTTCCGTTCGTCAAGAGCTGCTTTTATCTTCTGTTTTTCAACACGGGTTACTTTCGACAACAAGCTCGTTGTGTGTTCGAGATCTGCAGAGTGCTCACGAATAATCGAAACAGTGAATGATTTCTGATTGTTGACCAATAAGTGCTCATGACGATCAAATACTAACCCTCGTGGAGCTAAAAGCGAACGAGCTCGCTGATGGTTATTGACAGCCATCTCTTGGAACTGAGTATGCCTAACAACCTGAAAATGCCAAAACCCTACTGCCAGCATGATAAAGAGCAATACCGCCAACGTCCGAAGCCAGACTAGACGTTTCGATAGAGTGCCTATTTGTTGACTTGTCATCTAAAGCGTTTTTTCTATTTAGTCTTTCATTAATTTCGAAAGCCTGATTTCTGTCACAATCTTCGAGATCTAGAAAATCGTCTTTGTTGAGAGAATCTAATTACACCTTCGCCGATCATAACCGCCAGCACTCCAACAACAGTATTAATGATAATTTGACTTAGCACTGCCCCAAAAGACACAGGGAACATCTGAATTCCAAATAACATACCTAAAACTACTATTATCAATATGTTAATTGCTGTAGCAGTCATAAACATAGAGGCTTGAAACAAAGTCCCCGCCATCATAAACCTTTGTCCAATTCCAGCTACGATAAACCCGACTAGAGACTTAGCTAATCCGTTCACGCCAAATACACTGCTTGCCAAGAGATCCTGAGACAACCCGGCAAAACTTCCAACCAAAAGCCCGGGCACAGGTCCAATTTTCAATGCTATGTAAACCACAACAACCAGAATCAGATCTATATCTGCAATCTGCCCAAAAATGAAACCAACAACCGTCGTCTGTAGCAACAAGGCAAGTCCAACTGCTGCGACTAGCACTAAGGCTTTCACCCTGCGTCCTCAAAATTAGTCGTTACAGGTGGCGTCACAATGATGAGCACGTGCTCTAGTGATGAAAAATCTACAGCCGGCCTAATTACAATTTCTGTGAAGTCCAATATCCCAAGTTGAAACGATTCAACTTTCCCTATAAGAAGCCCCTTCGGATAAATACCATCTACCCCAGATGTCACTACCTGATCATCAGTCCTAATATCTGACATTCTAGATAAGTAATTCACGCTGAGATAATTTGACCCCTCTCCCACCACGATACCTTGTGATCGGGAACGCTCCAACATAGCTCCAGCGGCAGCATTCCGATCAATTAGGAGTTGAACCTGAGAAGCACGTGCATTAGGCGTGACAATTCGCCCAACTACGCCAGCCGGAGTAATGACAGCCATATCTGGACGCACACCGTCCGTTTTCCCCTTATTGATTGTCACTGTCCGAAACTCTGGACTAGCACTGCTACCAATTAGTGTAGCTGCGATTGTTTCAAAGGCACTGCTCGTACGAAAACCTAACAGGTCTCTGAGACCATGCACCTCAGACATGAGCGCCCGATCTTCCTGTCGCTGTGCCTGGAGGCGAGAAACTTGCTCTTTTAACTTCTCGTTCTCATCCCTAACTGTTTGAAGTGCCAAGTAGTCTGTCCATACGCCCTTCCCACTGTTTAAAACAGTGGTCCCAACTCGTTGCACCTCAGAAAACATGCCAAAGACCATCGACTCAAGGACCGGTACGCCACGCTCGTTATTAACTTGAGTCGAAATGAGCAGCAAGTGCCCAATTGTTATACCTAAAACAATATGACCAGTGCGATTTCGAAAATAGGAAAAGACCATGAAGCAGTGTTAAGTGACTTGGTCAGAATCGATAACTAATCGATCGAAATCTTCCTTAGCAGGCTGAATTCTGACAACATTTTACCGGCGCCCAGAACCACAGAAGACAGTGGATCCTCCGCCATGGCAAGAGGTAACCCAGTTTCCTCACGTAATCTTTTATCCAGGTTCTTTAAAAGAGAACCTCCGCCAGTCAAAACAATACCGCGATCAACAATATCAGCTGAAAGCTCTGGCGGAGTACGTTCAAGAGCCACACGAACAGCATCAACGATGACATTTAATGGGCCAGCCAAAGCTTCACGTACTTCAGAATCTGTAATCGTAATAATCTTTGGCACCCCTTCAATCAGATGTCGACCTTTAATCTCTATAGACAAGGTTTCTTCAAGTGGGTAGGCTGAACCAATTTGCATCTTGACTTGTTCAGCCGTTCTTTCTCCTATCAGCAAGTTGTGTGTTTTCTTAATATACTGAATGATGGCCTCGTCCATTTCGTTTCCAGCTACCCGTACTGCCTTACTATAGACAATGCCTGCGAGAGAAATAACAGCAATGTCTGTTGTGCCACCGCCAACGTCAATAATCATATTTCCTGAAGGTTCAGTTATCGGCATTCCAGCACCAATAGCAGCTGCCATAGCCTCTTCCACTAGATGAACCTCACTCGCTTTGGCTCTATAAGCACTGTCCTTAACAGCTCGCTTCTCAACTTGCGTAATCTCTGAAGGCACGCCAACTACAATTCGTGGTCGGACCAAGACTGTACGGTTGTGGGCCTTCTTAATAAAGTAAGCAAGCATCTTCTCGGTAACTTCAAAATCCGCAATGACGCCATCCTTCATTGGTTTGATAGCAATAATATTGCCTGGCGTCCGACCGAGCATTTGTTTAGCTTCCTTACCAACTGCTTCGACACGACCAGTGACCTTATTGATTGCCACGATTGATGGTTCATTGACTACGATGCCCTTACCATGTACATAGACACAGGTATTTGCAGTCCCAAGATCTATCGCAAGGTCATTTGAAAAAAGAGAAAAAAACGAAGTCAATCCCAATCTGTACTCCTTATGAACCGAAGCTTCTAATGTGGTTCACTAACCAAACCCTTCATGCATCACCACGATGCCACTTGCCTCTTCGTCCTTCGGTCGTCTACAGCACTAACCATATTGTTTCGGCATAGTCCTCTTCATCCGTTAGGCTAAAAGCCCGAATCTTTCCTACATCGCGCTGATGAATGAAAAGGCACTCGTCATCTGATGCCAACTGAATCAAACAAAGAGGGGATCACGCTCGCACCCCAATCGTAGACTGAAGGTCACGAAACGGAATATTATGCCCCTAAGTCCTTTAATTCTTTGTACATATTAACACGGGAACCTCATCGTGGTACCATGCTTCGTTTCCTAATGAGGACCACCATATGACTATGCTCGACAAAATGCGCCAACACAAAGGCTGGCTCAAATGGAGCCTTGCCCTCGTTGTTCTAGCATTTGTTGTGTTGTACATCCCAGCAATGGATCAAGGTCAGACAACTGGGCCCAATGAAATCGTGGCAGAAATCCAAGCATACGAGATCACGTCCCAACAGTTCCAGCAGCGGTATCAGATGCAAATTGCAGCCATGCAGAACACCTACGGCGACACGATGAACGAACAATTACTACGCCAGCTGGGAATTGACCGACAAATTCTTCAGCAAATGATTAATGACCGGGCTAGTCTCGTCGAAGCAGAGTCGCAAGGAATAGAGGTCAGTGACGAAGAAGTAGCAGCCCAAATATTTGCCATTCCTGCGTTTCAAGAAAATGGTCAATTCGTTGGTGAACAACGATACGAGCAAGTCCTCCGCGCGCAGCGTCCGCCCCTAACTAAGACACAATTTGAGCAGGGACTCCGAGAAACCCTCATGGTCGAAAAGCTGCAACGCACTGTAACTAATTGGATGTCAATTACCGATCAAGAAGTTGAACAAACATACCGGCATAGAAATGAGAAGGTCAACCTACAGGTTGTCACATTAGCAGCTAGTCGTTTCAGAGACACGGTTACTGTCACAAATGATGATATCGCTTCACATTACCAAACCAACAAAGAAGCCTTCCGCATTGGTGAGCGACGAAAAATAAAATTTCTACTACTCGATGCAGAAAAAATTCGTACCGACACAACGGTACCAGCAACTGATGTACAACGATTTTATAGTGACAATATTCAACAGTACACCACTGAGGAACAAATACGAGCTAGCCACATCCTTCTCTCTACTGAAGGAAAGGCAATAGACACTGTCCAGGCTCAAGCTGAGGAAATCATTTCTCTGGTCAATGATGGAGAAGATTTCGCCGACCTGGCTAGGACATATTCTGAAGATAGCGGAACCAAAGATCAGGGTGGGGACCTTAATTTCTTTGGTCGTGGGCGGATGGTGCCTGAGTTTGAAAATGTAGCATTTTCAATGGAGCCTGGGACGGTTAGCGACCCCGTTGTTACACCTTACGGAATCCATATTATTAAGCTAACTGAGAAAACGCCAGGCACCTCACGGTCTCTTGATGAAGTTCGAGATGAGATTGTTCCACAACTAAAGTTTCAGCTTGCACAACAAGAAACTGCTCGACAAACAACAGTACTAAGCGAACAAATAAATACGCCTGCTGACCTTGATAATGTTGCCAAAGAGTTTGGTTTAACAGTCGTAGAATCTGGGCTGTTTACACTTACCGAACCCATCCCCGGCCTTGGTCTTGCTCCACAGGTTGCTCAGGCAGTCTTTCAGTTAGTAGACGGCGAAGTAAGCTCTAATATTGATTCGCCACGGGGACCAGTATTTGCAACTGTTACTGGTATTGAAGAGCCATATATTCCTACGCTTGAGGATGCTGAAGACCGCGTGCGAGAGACTCTTGTGGAAGAACATTCTATGGAGATGAGCTTAGAACGAGCGACTTCTATTTCAGGAAAACTTCGTACAGCAAGAAATTTTTCTGCAACGGCTCAAACACTAGGGGAAGAGACAACAGAAACAGGACTAATTGCAAGAGATGCAAATATTCCTAGTATCGGTGTAAACCCTGAAGTTGAAAAAATAGCTTTTGAACTTCCTGTCAACAGTACAAGCGACCCCATTAGAACAGATACGGGCACAGTAATTATCCACGTTACTGCTCGTGAAGAAGTTACTGAAGACGATCTCCTAACTGTGAAGGATGCATTTCGAGAGGAACTACTAAACGAACAGCGTAATACGTTTTTCTCTGCCTACATGGATCAGGCGAAAGAAGATATGACCATACGCATTCATTCAGACGTGCTCCAACGCATTGTTCAATAAATTGCTACTGTAGAAATAAGCAGGTCACTCATGAAATTAATTGCTTAGAGACTATTCTGCTGAATGGAAGGATATTCTTATGAGAATCAACATACCAAGCTTTATCGTGCTGCTTATATTCATGATGACATCTGGCTGTAGTGAAGGAGAAAAAGAACTAACAAATAGCCCTATGCTTAAATTAGAAGATACTCGTATAGGTAAAGGCTCAGAGGCACGGGACGGCCAACTAGTTACTGTCCACTATACAGGGTGGCTGTACGACGAGAATCGTCCAGATAATAAAGGACCAAAATTCGATAGCTCTCTAGATAGAAATGAAAGCTTCCAATTTCAGGTGGGAGCCGGACAAGTGATCGCTGGATGGGATGAGGGAGTCCCTGGTATGAAAGTAGGCGGAACGCGTGAACTTACTATCCCACCAGATTTAGGCTATGGTTCGCGTGAAATGGGTGTAATCCCACCAAATTCTACACTTATTTTTGAGGTGCAACTTCTGGACGTTCAGTAACTGGTCTATTGAGACGCCCAACCTCAAGACCAAGTTGTCGAGCTTTACGATACAAGTTTGTCCGCTGGATACCCAACACGCGAGCTGCATCCTCAACACGACCGTCATTAGCCAGAAGCACAAGAGCAATGTAGTCCCGCTCAAACTGCTTTCTAGCTGACCGAAGACTACCTGAAAACGCTTGGGGGGAAAGGTCTTTTTTAAATCTTGAGTCGATCAAGCTTTCCTCAAGCTCAACTGTCTCGAGAGAAATGAATTGCCGATTGCTAATGTGTCTAGAGAACATTAATTAACTGTTTCATTAGTAATGGCCTACGCGACAACTCCATCAAATCAGAAAACTCAAATTCATTTTAGATCACACACTGAAACATATGAAACTTAACCGTGGGTTGGATGACAACTAATGACGTGTTACGCTCACGTAATCCACGAAAGCGAAAGTGGCGGAATTGGCAGACGCGCCGGATTTAGGATCCGGTAGCCGAAAGGCTATGGGGGTTCGACTCCCCCCTTTCGCACCAGGTTAATCGACTATCTCCAGTGACTTAGATGAGCATAAAAACCAAGCTAGTAGATATCAACGATACTCAAAAACACATCAACATTGAAATCCCTAGCGATCTTGTCGATGCTGAAATCGAGCGAGTGACAAAAGGATATTCAAAAACTGCACAACTGTCTGGGTTCCGCCCTGGCAAAGCACCAGCCAAGGTCATAAAAGAGAAATTCAAAGAACAGATCCTCAAGGAAACCGCCAGAAACCTTGTTGGTCCGGCTATTGATAAAGCACTGCACGACCATCAAATTGAACCCGTCGACGAACCAGAGATTAAAGATTTTTCAATTGATGAAGGAAAGCCAGTTAAATTTACAGTTGCTTTTGAAATCTTGCCACCGTTTAACCTCGGCGACTTGTCAACTATTACCGTTAACCAATCTACTCCCACCGTATCAACAGAAGCTATTGATCAAGCACTGAAACGCTTACAAGATCAAGCTACCCGTTATGAACCAATTGAAAAACGTCCGATCGTTGATGGTGACACAATAGTGCTTGATATTGAGCAACGAAACGAAAGTGGTCAATCTGAATCTCGCAATGACGTATCAGTAGCGATTGGTTCAGAGGGGAACCCCCCTGGATTTGATACGAATCTAATTGGACTAACGCCAGGAGACAATAAAACTTTTACTATTAGATTTCCGGACGACTACGTTTCGAAGGAGTTAGCTAACACAGAGATAACATATTCAGTGGCAGTAAAAGAACTGCGCGCCAAAGTAGTGCCTGAACTCAATGATGAGTTTGCTAAGCAGTTTGGAAATTTTCAGACTATCGATTCTCTGCGAGAACGAGTAGAAACTGACCTTAAGGTAGAAGCTGAAATGACCTCAAAGCGTCAGATTCGTAATGACCTCGTAAAACAACTGGCTGAACGTATTCCCTTCGAATTGCCAACGGTCCTAGTCAATCGAGAGGTAGATCGACGCGTTGAACAATTTGCACGTCAACTAAGTGACCAAAAAATCGATCCTCGCCAAGCAAATATTGATTGGGCTCAGTTTAAAGAGAATCAGCAAGAGTCTGCACGTGCTTCAGTCTCAGGAGCAATCATCCTCGACGAGCTGGCGCGTCGTGAATCTCTGGTAGTAGAAGCCAATGATATTGACCAAGAGATCGAGAGGATTGCATCTCGCCTAGAACGAACACCTGCTTCAGTTCGTGCCCAACTTGAAAAGGATGGCGGAATAGCTAATCTTGAGTTGGGGCTTCGTCGTGAAAAGGCTGTCGAGCTTGCCTTGGCTAAGGCTAAAATTATAACTACATGACAACCAGTGATTTACGGCTAATCACTAGGGGGTGAAGTTTCTTTGGTGTCCTGCCGATACATATACTAGCAGTACGATAAAACTCTCAGCTTTATATATGCTGAAGACAAAAACCAGTCATAATCAATAAAGGTGCATTAGTAACTGAAAACTAGTTCCTCTTAGCCATGTCATGACATCAAATACAATAAATCAGCTAGTCCCAATGGTCGTTGAACAAACAAACCGTGGGGAACGTGCATACGATATATTCTCAAGACTACTCAAAGACAATATTATCTTTGTTGGCACAACTATTGATGATGCCATTGCTAACCTTGTAATTGCTCAAATGCTCTTCTTGGAAGCTGAAGATCCAGATAAAGATATCTTGCTATACATAAACAGTCCTGGTGGATCAATTACATCTGGGCTAGCAATTTACGATACGATGCAATTCATTAAGCCTGATGTTCAAACGTACTGTCTTGGACAAGCAGCCTCCATGGCTGCAGTATTGCTAGCAGCTGGAGCGAAGAAAAAACGCTTTTCGCTTCCAAACTCACGAATCGTGATCCATCAGCCACTCTTACACGGCTTAGCTGGTCAGGCAACAGACATTGATATCGCTGCGAGAGAAATTCTCAGAATGCGAGAACGTCTCAATGAAATCTTGGTTAATCATACTGGACAATCGCTTAAGCGGATCCAAGAAGACACTGAGCGCGATTACATAATGTCTGGAGAGCAAGGTAAGGACTATGGAATTATTGATGATGTTATTTACAATCGAGGATAACATCAAAGCACCTTAGAACTATTCTTGGACTGTCGGCAGCTAAACCGCCAGAATAAAAATTATGGCTAAAAAATCTACTGAACCAGAAGCGCTTCACTGCTCCTTCTGCAACAAAGATCAAAACGGTGTTCGAAAGCTGATTGCTGGCCCAACGGTATTTATCTGCGATGAGTGTGTCGAGGTTTGTAACGATATCATTGCAGACGAGAGTCGCTTTGATAAGCAAGGCTCACGTTCGTCGCTTCCGTCTCCAAAAGAGATCAAAAAATTTGTCGATGAGTACGTCATTGGCCAAGAAGGTACTAAGAAGAAGCTCGCAGTTGCAGTTTACAATCATTACAAGCGACTTGAAATTCAGAAACAACCTAGAAGCCGTAACGACGTCGAACTTACTAAATCGAATATCTTGTTAATTGGCCCTACCGGTACAGGAAAGACACTTCTTGCTCAAACGTTAGCTAAATTACTGTCTGTACCATTTGCTATTGTCGACGCCACAACACTGACTGAGGCTGGCTACGTTGGAGAAGATGTTGAAAATATTATTCTCAAACTCTTGCAAGCTGCTGGAGGAGATATTGAGAAGTGTCAACAGGGAATTATTTATATTGACGAAGTTGACAAGATCTGTCGTAAAGACGAAAACCCCTCGATTACACGAGACGTTTCTGGTGAAGGTGTTCAGCAGGCACTATTGAAGGTTATGGAAGGTACGGTTGCAAATGTGCCACCTCAAGGCGGACGCAAACATCCTCATCAGGAATTTTTCCAAGTTGACACGACGAACATACTCTTCATCTGTGGCGGAGCCTTTGGTGGGCTAGAAAAAATTATAGAGCGGCGCGTTGGAAAGAAAACGCTCGGGTTTCAAGCGGACGTAAAATCACAAAAAAATCGTCAGGTTGGATCGACATTTGAAAAGGTAGAGCCAGCAGACCTTATTAAGTATGGTCTGATTCCAGAATTTGTCGGCCGACTACCTGTTGTTGGAACATTGCACGAACTTGATAAACCAGCACTTATTCAAATTTTGACTCGGCCACGTAATGCAATTACGCGTCAGTATCAGAAGTTATTTGAGTACGAAAATGTAAAACTCAGATTCGACGATGGCTCCCTTGAAGCAATCGCTGAATTAGCATTGGCAAGAAAAATTGGTGCTCGAGGATTACGCATGATTATCGAAGATATTATGCTTGAGTTGATGTACTCGCTTCCTAATGAAAAAAGTCAACAAGATATAGTCGTTACTAGAGAAATTGTCGAAAAAAAGAACAATTCGTTTACACTAGTTGAAAAGGCTGGTTAAGCTTAATTATTAATTGTCCTCTTACAAAGGATTGGTATGGAAGCGTACGAGACGTTACCCGTTGTCCCACTGAGAGATGTTGTAGTCTTTCCACACATGATGATGCCCTTTGTGATTGGGCGTCCATCATCAACACGTGCGCTTGAGCATGCTCTCTTAAAAGACAAACGAATCTTCCTGGCAGCACAACATGACGCTTCCCTAGATGACCCACATCCAGATGATGTTTACACCATGGGCTGCGTGGCAACTATAGTGCAAAGCCTCAGCTTGCCAGACGGTAACGTTAAGGTGCTTGTAGAAGGCACTGACAGAGCCCGAGCAATTGAATGGAAGGAGGACAAAGGCTTCTTCCGTGTGGTTGTGAAAGTTCTTGCCAGTCAAAAAGAAACTTCTGACGATCTTGAAGAAACAATAACAAGGGTAGCATCACTGTTTGAACAGTATGTGAAACTTTCGAATAATCTGCATTACGAGGCTATGGTCGCTGCAGTTCGTGTTGACGATGCCGGAAAACTTGCAGATACAATCGCAGCACATTTATTGATTGGGGTTGATGAGAAACAAAACCTTCTAGAAATTATTTCGCCCCTTGAACGCCTTAACCGTATCTCCGGTATTCTCGAAATTGAGGTTGATAAACTCCAAGTTGATCGACGTGTTCAATCACGTGTTAAGAAACAAATGGAAAAAGCCCAGAAGGAGTACTACCTCAATGAAAAAATGAGAGCCATCCAAAAAGAACTCGGGCGGAAAGATGAAAAAGGCAACGAGTCTGATGAGCTGAAACAAAAAATTGAAACTTCAAAGATGCCAAAGGATGTCGAGGAGAAAGCAACCCAAGAACTCAAGCGACTTGAATCAATGCCTCCTATGTCAGCTGAGGCAACTGTCTCTCGAAACTACCTTGACTGGCTCATTGCTGTTCCCTGGCATAAAAAGACGCGAGAAAATCGAGACCTAAAACACGCAGAAAAAGTCTTAAACGAAGACCATTACGGACTTGAGAAAGTTAAGGATCGAATCCTTGAATTTCTTGCAGTACGATCGCTAGTCAAAAAACCAAAGGCAACAATCCTTACATTTTCTGGACCTCCAGGAGTTGGAAAAACTTCTCTTGCTAAATCAATCGCGCGGGCAATGAATAGAAAATTCGTAAGGCTGTCTCTCGGCGGTGTTCGTGATGAGGCAGAGGTTCGAGGCCACCGACGCACGTACATCGGGGCTTTTCCTGGTCAAATTATTCAGATGATGAAAAAAGCTGGCACAAAGAACCCCGTGTTCTTACTCGATGAAATCGATAAAATGTCGATGGATTTTCGAGGTGACCCATCAGCTGCTCTTCTCGAAGTACTCGATCCGGAACAAAATAGTGCCTTCCTAGACCACTATCTAGACGCAGAGTATGACCTGTCAAATGTAATGTTTATCTGCACAGCAAACGTATTGCACACAGTTCCACAAGCACTCCGTGACCGCATGGAAGTTCTACAACTAGCTGGCTATACAGAAAATGAAAAGGTTGAGATTGCAAAAAGATTTCTTACTCCGAAAGCAGTCCCTGGAACTGGACTTACATCAAAAAATATCACAATCGCAGATGAAGCTGTCCAAACAATTATTCAGAGGTATACACGCGAGGCCGGTGTTCGTAATCTCGAAAGAGAGATCTTGTCAATCTGCCGGAAAGTGGCTCGAAAGGTAGTTGATAAAGGTAAAAGCTTTAAAGAAACTATCGATGCAGAGAAGGTCAAGGATTACTTGGGAGTACCAAAATTTAGACCAACGGTTGCTGAAACAAAAGATGAAATTGGTATTTCGACAGGCCTTGCATGGACCGAAGTTGGTGGCGAACTTCTTGTTACTGAAGCTACGTTAATGCCAGGCAAAGGCAAGCTCACTCTCACTGGGAAACTTGGTGATGTAATGCAAGAGTCTGCACAAGCTGCTCTAAGCTATGTGCGTTCTAAAGCCCCGGATCTTAACCTGGATAAAGATTTTCACTCTAAGATTGATATTCACGTGCATGTTCCAGAAGGAGCCATCCCCAAAGATGGTCCCTCCGCTGGTATTACGATGGCGACAACACTAGTATCTGCCCTCACTAAGATTCCTGTAAGACGAGATGTTGCAATGACAGGTGAGATTACACTTCGTGGCAAAGTGTTACCCATCGGTGGGGTCAAAGAAAAAGTCCTGGCAGCTCATCGAGCAAGTGTAAAAAACATTATTCTTCCTCGTGACAATGAAAAGGACCTGGCTGATATACCTAAGAAAGTACTAGACGTACTAGATCTGCATCTAGTGGATACAGTAGATGAAGTCCTTCAGATCGCGTTGGCTGAACCTCTGCCGTCTCGAGTAGCTGCGGCATCGGTCGTGTCAGATACGACAAAACCAACTGACACGATCACGCATTGATTGAACGTCTCTGCTGAATTTGTCACCAGCGCTACAGGGCCTGGTGATTTCCCTAAAGACCGGCTTCCAGAGATAGCTTTGGTTGGTCGATCAAACGTTGGAAAATCGAGCCTCGTCAACGCTCTCCTGCGACGTTCCGTTGCTCGGACAAGTGCAGCGCCTGGAAAAACAAGACTTGTAAATTTCTATCGGGTGCAACTAAATCGCCAGAAAGCATTCTACCTGGTAGATCTACCTGGATATGGGTACGCTCGAGGCAAAAAAACCGCTGAAGGGTTCGGTGACTTAGTTGAATCTTACATTACGAGAACTACGGTAAAAGGTGTCCTTTTACTAATAGATGCACGACACCCTGGACTCGAAGCTGATCAAGTTGCCTGGAACTGGATTAATGAAAAAACAATTCAGAAAATTATTATTGCAACCAAAGCTGACAAGCTGACCCGTGCGATGCGCGTACGTCATACAAAAGAACTCGAGTCACTCTATAAATGCCCATTACGACTTGTATCCATACAATCAGGTGAAGGACTTGAAGGACTGTGGAAACTGATAGTCAAACTCAAAAATCTAAAAGAAATAAAAGCACAGTAGCCACCTCTAACGAACCTACTTCGTCTTCCTCAGCAACAATCTCACTATCGGCGCTCAAGGAAATGAATATTACCGCGCTGACAAAAATTGCTAAGGACCTTGAAATTGCAGGTGTAAATAGTCTTCGCAAACAAGAACTAATTTTTGAAATTCTCAGAGTGCGCGCTGAGAAAAGTGGAAATGTTTTCTCAGAAGGAGTTCTTGAGACACTCCCGGATGGTTTTGGGTTTCTTCGAGCACCAGATTACAACTACTTACCAGGGCCAGATGATATCTATGTTTCACCTTCACAAATAAGAAAATTTGATTTGCATACAGGAGACACGGTTTCTGGTGTTATCAGAGCACCCAAGGACGGAGAGCGTTATTTCGCACTGATCAAAGTAGAAGCGATCGACTTTGAACCCCCAGAGAAGGGTAAAGGAAAAATATTTTTTGAAAACTTAACACCGCTCTATCCACAGCAAAAAATTGCTCTCGAAACAAACACAGAGAACTTGTCTGGTCGCGTCATGAACCTTCTGTCTCCACTTGGAAAAGGACAAAGAGGACTTATTGTTGCTCCACCAAGAACAGGAAAAACAATGCTCCTGCAAAGTGTCGCAAACAGTATTACGAACAACCACCCAGAGGTATATCTCATTGTTTTACTTATTGATGAACGACCTGAAGAAGTTACGGATATGCAGCGATCAGTTAAAGGCGAAGTAGTCTCCTCAACGTTTGATGAACCTGCTCAAAGACATGTCCAAGTTGCTGAAATGGTAATCGAGAAGGCAAAGCGCCTCGTTGAACACAAAAAGGACGTCGTCATATTACTTGATTCAATTACCCGTCTAGCACGTGCTTACAACACTATAGTACCAGCATCTGGAAAAGTGCTCTCTGGGGGCGTTGATAGCAACGCATTACAAAGACCAAAAAGATTCTTTGGTGCTGCAAGGAATATTGAAGAAGGCGGCTCGCTAACAATTGTGGCCACTGCACTCATCGATACCGGGTCAAGAATGGATGAAGTAATCTTTGAAGAATTTAAGGGTACTGGAAATATGGAGATTCATTTGGACAGAAAACTGGCTGATCGACGTGTATTCCCAGCCATTGATATCCAAAAAAGCGGAACAAGAAAAGAGGAACTACTACTCCCCAGCGATGAGCTAAAGCGTGTTTGGGTGCTTAGAAAAGTATTAACACCACTATCTCCTATTGAAGCAATGGAACTACTACTGTCAAAGATTGGAAAAACAAAAAATAATTCTGAGTTTCTTGCTTCAATGACCTCAGGAAAGAGCTAGCTATAGCCTGATAATATTCAATCAATCTGTAGAGTTCTAAACTCTGTCAAGCTAGAATCCTCTCACTTCAATCGACTTCGAAAAAACCCGATTCGTAGCACATCTAGAAATGCAGACGTGCCTGCAAAAAATTCCACGCGACTATCTGTGCGACCGTGCCATACAATCCCAACTTCACGTATCAAGAATCCAAACTTTCGAGCGAGATGCAACATCTCTACATCAAAAGCAAAGCCATCAATTGTCATAAGTGGAACAATTTTCTGGACAGCTTCAGCACTTAACATCTTAAATCCACATTGTGTGTCCTTGATTCCAGGTACTGCACATACACGAACCACATAATTAAATAACCGACTAAGGATATATCTAAACCACGGCTCACCAATCCTCTGTGCACCATACGCTTCTCGAGACCCAATGATGACAGCAGGTTTCGGGTTAAGCTCTGTGGCAGAAAGAAAACGTGTCAAATTATCTGGTGGCATGGAAAGATCTGCATCAGCCATAAACCGCCAGTCTCCTTTTGCTGCTAGTAGTCCTCGACGGACAGCTGCACCTTTTCCATAATGGGCAAGAGCAATCAATCGTATTCTCGGATCTTTATGAGCAGCTAACTTCACTATTTCTCGAGTACGATCACTGCTCCCATCGTCCACAACAATAAGCTCCCATGAGGAAACACCAGAAGACAGTTCTGCGCTCATGCGCTGAATGAAGGATCTAATACAAGACTCCTCATTGAGCGTTGGGACAACAATTGAAAGAATTGGCCTAGTCAAGGAACCAAGTATAAGAGCGGTACTCGTGACCAGATTAATGAATAGTAAAAAAATATTAACCACTAAGTCAGACAAGACTGCCTCCCACACAGCCAAAGGGGTATAATCTGTTGTTTGGTCGTACTTGAAGGAGTTAGCTGTGAGGGAAGGAATTCACCCTAAATACAAAGAGATTGAGGCCCGCTGTGCGTGCGGAAACACGTTCAAGACCCGATCAACAAAAGCCGAGCTGAGGCTTGAGATCTGCTCAGCCTGTCACCCATTTTTTACTGGTCGGCAAAAACTTGTTGATACTGAAGGCCGAATTGAACGGTTCACCAAAAAATATGGAGCCCAAACTTCTGAACAACGTAGAAAAGCTGCTAAAGCAGCTAAAGCTAAAAAGCCCGCAACTAAGACTAAGAGAGTGAAAAGAAAAAGTATTTCGACAAAAAGTACTACTGCGAAAAAGACAACGAGTACCGTTGCAGAAAAAACAACAAAAAGTAAAAAACCTGCCTCTGAGACTTCAAAGGCTAGTTAAGTCACCGTCAGCAACATTAAGTAATTATCAGCAACAGGCCCCGTCTCTAGTTCTGACAAAAAATCTAGAAACCCTGTAAAACTAGAATGCGCGACTTTGACAACCGTCGACAACAATACTTGTCCCGCTAATCCAACTAGCACGTGGCGACGCCAAGAAAGCTACAACATCCCCTACTTGCTCAGCTGAACCAAAGCGACCAAAAGGCAACTCTTGTTTAATAAATTCAGCAATCACATCTGGAGTCTCCTGCTGGCGTCTCCACCAGGAACCTCCAGGGAACAATATAGAGCCAGGTGATACGCTAACCACTCTTATATTCTTTTCAGCAAGTTCTCGTGCCAGTGACTTCGAGAGGCTAATCTCTGCTGCTTTAACAGCATTGTAAGTAAGTCGTCCACCAGCTTCGCGTCCAAAGATAGAGGCAATCACAATAATGACTCCTCCTCCCCGCTGCTCCATATGAGGCACAGCAAGGCGAGAGGCTCGTACTGCTGGGAACAAAGTCTGATCGATAGCCTCTTGCCATTCAGTATCGCTTGTTTTTAAGAGTGATGAACCACCAGCACTGCCGACGTTATTGACCAACACATCAATACCACCAAATTCATCCACAGTACGGTTTACCACAGTTTGAATACCGTCTAGCTGGCTGACATCCGCCTGAACCGTTATCACTTTTGTACCCACAGGAGCACGTTGGCTAACCTTGCGCGCGGCCTTAACAAGTGGATCTTTCGTGCGAGCACACAAACAAACATGACAACCTTCAACAACTAAAGACTCTGCCGCGGCCAAACCTAATCCACGACTAGACCCGGTTATGATAGCTACCTTTTCTGTAAGTCCTAGATCCATAAAGAGAAATCATCCTTGCCAAAGAAGTCTACTGAACAGTGATCTCTATTCCGCTTTCTCAACTAATCAACCGACTATTCAACAGAGCACGCCAATTACATCAGATCTGGTGATAATGAAAGTCTTCTCACTCTTGAAATCTCTAACTAAAACTGCTGGGTTATCTAGCGTAATCATCGTCGACAACAATTCAACAGGGGTTGAAATATCAACAAACGGAAAAGCTGGTTGCATAATTGTTGCAACAGACTGCTGTCTCACATCTGAATTCTTGAGCAGCTCCTGATAGAGATGTGATTCATTGAGCGACCCGACAAGTCTTTGTCCCTGCGTAATCGAAATCTGTGAGAAATCATGCTTTGCCATCAGCTGTATCGCATGCTCAACTGGTTCACTTCCCTCAATTGCCTTGAGTTCACCAGCTGTCGCAGAAACCACAAGATCCCCTGCAGTCAACCCACTTCTTTCGAGAAAACCTTTCTCACGCATCCACTCATCGCTAAACATCTTCCCAAGATACCGTGAACCATGATCATGAAAAATCACAACTACAACATCATCTTTACTTAACCGATCCTGAAGTTGCAGCACGCCAGCCATCGCAGAACCAGCTGAATTGCCAGCAAATATTCCCTCTTCTCTGGCGATCCGCCGTGTCATCAGCGCTGCATCTTTGTCAGTCACTTTTTCAAAGTGATCAATGATGTCAAAATCGACATTCTTTGGAAGAAAATCCTCACCAATACCTTCTGTGATGTAAGGGTAGATTTCATTTTTATCAAAAACTTTTGTTTCTTTATATTTCTTAAAAACTGAACCGTACGTATCAATGCCCCAGATTTTAATCTTGGGGTTTTTTTCTTTAAGATAACGTCCTGCGCCAGTCACAGTGCCGCCAGTGCCAACACCAACGACGAGGTGCGTAATAGTTCCAACGGTCTGTTCCCAGATTTCTGGACCTGTCGAGTCATAATGAGCCGCTGAGTTTGAGAGATTATCGTATTGATCAGCTTTCCAAGAGTTAGGGATTTCCTGCTTAAGTTTTGACGCTACCGAATAATAGGAACGAGGATCCTCGGGATCGACATTTGTCGGACAGACAATGACCTCGGCACCAAATGCTTTCAGTGCATCAATCTTTTCTGGCGACTGTTTATCCGTGGTAGTAAAAATACACTTATACCCCTTCACAGCTGCAGCGATGGCTAGACCCATGCCGGTGTTTCCAGACGTCCCTTCAATAATCGTACCGCCTGGCTTGAGCTGGCCAGCTTGTTCGGCATCCTCGATCATGCGTAAAGCCATGCGATCCTTAATGGAATTCCCAGGATTAAACGTCTCAACCTTTGCCATGACTTGCGCAGCAACCCCCTCTGTGATGCGATTAATACGCACCATCGGGGTTTGGCCTATAGTTTCTAGGATATTACTTAGAATTTTTTGATCTGCTGGTTTCATAGCTATATTGATCTGTACCACAAATAGGTTAATCTCAGTACTATAACCGTTGAACGCTCGTGCAGTGAAAGGTAGCGTGATGGCTAGATTACTGACCGCAACTTCATGGATACTCGCGCTACTCCTGAGTAGTTGCCAACCTACGCCAACAAACTCATCTGAATCAGACCCTCAGGGTGACGTAAATACGCAAGAAAACCGTCCGTATCTGCTGGAACGTATTGGTGAGGCTGCAGTTGTACAACTGTACGCCGATGGCTTTGATGCCCTAACACTCAAGGAAAAAACCCTTATCTGGCATCTCTCACAGTCAGCACTCGCCGGGAGAGATATCTACTATAACCAGAAGCATGCCAATAGTCTCAAAATGCGAAAAGTGCTTGAAGCAATCATTACGAATGCTAATGGGATCAATGAAGAAACCCTTGAAGAAATTGAACGTTACACGAAGCTGTTTTGGATCAATAACGGACCATACAATAACTTAACTGCTCGAAAATTTGTTCTCCAGTGCTCGCCAGCTGCCTTCGCAATGGCCGCACACAAGGCAGCCTCGTCTGGCGCTGTGTTTCCGCTCACACCAGGAGAATCTCTCGAAACCGTGCTCGAAGATCTAGGACCAATGTTTTTTGATCCAAACATTGATCCAGTCATTACCAATAAGAACCCACCCCCTGGCAAAGACATCCTTACGGCAAGTGCAAATAATCTTTACGTCGATGTCAGCATGGAAGACCTTCAGGGCTTCAATGAACAATACGGACTAAATTCAAGACTCGTAAATCGCAATGGTCGTCTCATTGAAGAGGTCTATCGCATTAACGGTACCTACGGGGAAGCAATTGCTGAAATTGTCAAGCATCTCGAAGCCGCTCTCCCCTACGCTCCCGAAACTATGGCTACCGCACTACGTGCACTTGTACGTTGGTACCAGACTGGCGAGGATGCCGACCGTGTCAAGTACGATATCGCGTGGGTACAAGATACGACATCGTCAGTGGATACAATCAATGGTTTCATTGAGGTCTATCTCGACCCACGTGGGATCAAAGGTGCATGGGAAGGTCTTGTGTTCTATATGAACCCGGAAAAGACACAGCGAATCAAGACTATCGCAGAAAACGCACAGTGGTTTGAGGATCGCATGCCCTGGAACCCAGAGTACCGAAAACCTAATGTCAAAGGTATTGTGGCGAATGCAATTGATGTAGTGATGGAAATAGGAGATGCTGGGCCTGTTACGCCTATTGGTATCAATCTTCCAAACGACCAATCCATTAGAGAGCAATACGGCAGTAAATCAGTATCCCTATCAAATGTAACCGAGGCCTACGATAAATCCTCTCCATCTTCAATGCGTGATGAGTTTGCCTGGACCCCTGAAGAAGCAACTAGAGCTGCGAAATGGGGTACGCTCGCCAGAGAACTGCAAACAGATATGCACGAGGTCATTGGTCACGCGTCTGGCAGAGTTTCTCCACAATTACAAGGGACACCCCATCAAGCTCTCAAAGAGCATTCCTCGGCACTTGAGGAGGGGCGCGCCGATCTCGTCGCACTGTATTTTATCGCCGACAAAAAATTGGCTGAGCTTGGTGCACTCCCTGATACCGACCAAGAAATTATTGTTCAAACTATGTACGAAGCCTATACCACCAATGCCCTGGTGCAACTACGGCGTGTGCGGAAAGGTACGCAACTGGAACAAGATCATATGCGTAACAGACAGATGGTTGTTCATTGGTTAATGGCAAACACCACAGCTGTGGAACAGCGTCAACGTGATGGCAAAACTTACTATGTCCTAGTGAACGCAAAGGCATTCCGTGAAGGTGTTGGTCAATTATTAAATGAAGTGCAACGAATTAAGTCTGAGGGTGACTATCCAGCAGCAAAAAATCTCTTTGAAACCTATGGAATTCAGTTTAACCAAGACCTGCGTGACGAGGTTGTTGCGAGAGTGGACGCACTCAATTTACCGTCGTATACAGGATTTGTAATGCCAAAGCTGACACCAATCATGGATACGGATGGAACGATCACTGATGTAGAAATATCGTATCCACTGGACTTAAAAACGCAAATGCTTGAGTACTCAGGCCATACTCAATAGTCACCGAGTGTTTCTACCTGACAAATTGCTTCAAGCAGCTATAGAACAAGTCATATCCTGCCCACAGCACATCGGTGATTTAATTTTCCCATGCTCATTTGGACATTTTGATATTTGTACTTTGTCTCCGGAATCCTTGACAAGAACATCATTCACTAATGGCGCGTCACACTTTCCGCATGTTGCATTTACAGACATTCCACATTTACTACATTCATAAGTTGCCACAATTTACCTCCTATTTTTTTCTGCCTTGATTAGAACATCGAAACACTAATTTATTCCACCGTAATTGAGCACTAAGTTGGAAAAAAAACAAAATTATTAAAATAATCTGGTTTATTCCAATATCTTTCACCAACCTGACTTTGGTGAATCACAGGATCAAATTCGGATATGGGCAAAAGCTTCTTCCTGGTAATCAAAAAGCCACGATAGTGCAGCGAACTCACAAAGTTAACTATTTCAGAAACTGTCTTATCAGTCTGATGTCGTTGTTCACACTCACAGATTATAAGCGGAGCGTATTTTTTGATGATGTTCAGTGAGCCTTGCAGGACTTTGAATTCATGTCCTTCAACATCTAATTTCATGGCCCCTATATTATGACCCTTGTTTTCAAAATACTCATCTAACGTAATTGACTGTACTAAAACACTCGTTGTGTATTCACTTTCAGTGACAATTGATTCCAGCGAAGCTCCAGGCGAAGTTTCTTTATCTCCTGGAATATATAAAGTTCTCTTTGATGAAATATCAGAACAAGCGAATGGCTCAACTGTGACGTTAGTTAATTGAGTGATCTTACATATTGTTTTTAAGTATGCTGCCAACGAAGGTTGGGGTTCAAATGCATAAACCTGTCCATGAGAAACCGCCCTACTGAGCGACGGAAGATAACTACCCTTATTCGCTCCAATATCTAAGACTGTTTGGTTATGTTTCAGATGTTTTGTCAGTAATTGGATTTCAATTTTCTGATCACGATGTTGAGCTTTAAACCCTCTATACAAAAATCTCAAACTCTTAAAACCCATCATGACAACGGTGGCTTAACCTATACCCATTGATAGTGAAAATAGAGAATCTATGCGCTATTGAAGGAAGCTACTCATTATCGCGATGCACGGTCTCTGTGGAAAATGCTGGCAGGCAAATAGCTACGTATTCAGCACCGCCACTGAGCGGAGTACTATATTGAACCCACTCACCAGGCAGAGTCACAACCGCTTGTCCACCTGTAACGTCCATTTCTCCACCTTCGTATTTCACATGGAGGGTGCCACGAAGCACTACCGTGATTTCCTCAAACTCTGGACACTGTCCAGGTTCACTCCAGCCCTGTGGTGACAACATTTTTGCCACACTGACAGCTCCATGTCCTGAGTTAACACGTCCGATATATTCCTCAATTTTTTTTGGAACTGTCCCCACAGTTGGAATGATAGTTGGAGCTTCAATTAGTTTTGGCAATAGAAAGACCTGTTAGTAATTGTTATTGCGAGTTGCTCGATAATGACCGGTAATACTGTTCTACCATGGCCCTAAACGATTCTGGAACCTCATCAACTCCAGACAAGAGAACCTCGGTATTATTCTCATTCACTTGCCTGCGTAATAGGTACTCAAAACGTTTGATATGCTCAGTAACAAAGTTTTGAAATCGTTCAAGCTCAGCGACTGTTTTGGACACTTGTGTATCTTCGAGCTGACCAAGAACACGAAGGACCGCGTCGAGGTCCTTAAGATCGATATCGAGATTGTCATTGACTAGATCCTGTCTAAGCGCTTGGACTTCCCTGCTCCACTGACTAATCTCTTCACGAAACTGCCTGATACCATCAGGAGTGAAAGCACTATTCAACGATTGATCAATCCAGCTACCAAGCTCGTTACGCGTGCCAACGTTTCCAGGCGAGCCGGCTACTCCACGGTTTGATGTCTGTGATCCAGCATCTGCATTCCCCTGTGATTCTTGTGCAGTGTCTTGGCCAGTGCGACGTTCCACCTGCTCCAGTGTGCGCTGTTCCAATGACTCAAGGCCACGCGCAATGCGTCTGGCACGTCTGAGTGCTTGTGATTCCGTTTCTGACGGAGCTTCCCCAAGGGCCTCAGCAGCCCTATCAACCCGTTGCAACACAACGTTGAGGCCGTTAAAAATATCCTTTTCTATCCTGTCTTGTGAATTACTCAGTGTCCGACCAAGCATCCGCTGAGAATATCTAATTTTATCTTGCAACCGATGGTCACGAATGGCACTAGCAGCCTCACTCAAGAAATGTGCAGTCTGACGATCCTCACGAGAAGCTGCAGAAGCACTTTGGTTCAGATTGTTATCTAAACTTCCAAGTTGTGAGCGAAGCTGTTGCTTTCGCTCATTTAAATCTAACACTAACTGTTGACGTGAAAGGCCCGTGTATTCGGTCACATCCTTCGCACCCTGACGAATCTGAGCCTGCTCCTCAAGCAGTGCCGTAACTTGACGTTGAGCCTCACGAACATTTTGTTCTGTGCGATTAGCACGAAATTCTCTGAGCTGGTTCTCTGCATTGCGAAGCTGCTCCACTGCCGACGACATATCGGCTTCGTCTCCCTGTGCTCCATGCGCAGCAGCCCTGCGCATCGACGCTGCAACGTTCCTGAGCTGATCTACAGACTCCATCAAATCAGGTTGCTTCTCTTCTCGAGACAAACGTTCCAAACGACGCGCAGCTTCTTGGACCTGATCCGCAAGCGCCCGCTGAGGTACCCCGCCACCCACACGGCCTTGTCCAAGTGATGACCGTCGTCGTTGGCGTTCTGCCTCTTGTTCCTGTCGACGGGCAAGATCCTTCAGTTGTTCAAGTAGCTCATCAAACCGCTGATTTGTATCTTGTTGGATCGCGCGATTAGCAACCTCGTACTGACTAGCAATTTTGTCAAATTCAAGTTCGAAGAGTTCAGCTAACTCCTCTGCCATCTGACTTCTCGTGCCTGTGCCACCATTAGCACTGTTCATCCCAATCTGCAGTTTGTACTCTTCCTCCGCTTGCTGGAGATATTGCAAGGCCCGGTGCTCTGGTGAAAGCGCGTCTCCAGGAAGCAATTTGCGAAGATTCAACTCCGCTGCCTCCATCTCAACAATTGCCTTGGGCAGTAAAGTCCCTACTTTATTGAATGCAGTGTCTCGCGCAATAAGACGACTGTTCATTCGAGCTACTAACCCTTCAACCCTCTCGCGTAATCGAGACTGTGATAAGCCTACTAAAACAACATGCTGTCGGAGTGCCTCCTGAGTATAGGTAGCTTGATCACGTTGCACGTTAAAGGTTGCTGAAATAATCTGGCGTTGCTGTTCAGAAAGTCCGCCTACTGAGTCAGCCATGTCTCCGCTATTCATCCCGCTCCCACCCATCGACGTTGCCTTCTGAAAATCCTTGTCGAAAGGTCGAACGCGTACAAAATACAAGTCACTAGTAGCTTGACGGGAGCCATCGCTAACCGTGTTGTTGTCTAAAACGCGCGCATAGTACGACAACGTGTCTCCAGGTTGCACATCAAGTTCTTCAAAATAGAGATTATGGCCAGCACTAATTTCATCAAGGCGCGCACGCCCCTCATACAACTGAACTCTTTGCTCTTTACCACCATTCACTGAATACACGAGCTCAAGATTTCTAAGACCATAGTCGTCCGTCGCCGTTGCCTCTACAAATACTTCTTCTATTGGAGAAGCAATAACATCACGACCAGGCTTTGTAAGAGCTACGAGTGGAAGTCGATCAGGCAGTGCATCAACTATGTACTGTGGCGAGGCAGCAACACGTGTGCCCGTAATTGTGTCAAGCTCAATGCGGTAGAACCCATCCTCTTGAACTGTGAATTCGCTTGTTAGTGTGCCATCAAACTCTAGCGCTAGTGGAACTGATATCTGATCATTCAGAACAATACGGCCTCCTGGGCTCTGCATCGTAGGTGTGATAGCTACGCTAACCTGAGTTCCGGTAACGACAGCGATATCTCCTCCGTATTCAATACTCTTCGGGTCCACGCGTGTATAAGCAGGAAATCGATACTGAAGATGAAGTTGTTGTACGTAAGGTAAGTCAACTATTTCTAAATTGAACAATGACGAGCGCACACCTTTTGCTTCAACAAAATAGTCTGTGTTGGCTTCTATCTTGAAAAGCATGCCCCTAAGTAAGCCATCTTCCCCTTTAATCAGTGGAAACTCTTCAAAAGGTTCAGCTTCAACTCGTCGCACCATGAGCGATGCCTCAGGCACATCGAAGCCAAGCAGTTTGACACTAATCGTTTGATCAGCACCTCTAGGTAGAGTGGCATGACCAGGCGTAACCTCTATGCGATACGGCACTGCTGCTTCGACTCCCTGGGACATCAACAACATCGCAGATAATGCTTGCCGAAGATAAACAGGACCAGCTACAAAGATCGCTAACCCTAAAACCCAAACGGCGACTGCAAGAATTGCATAACGGACTAAGGACTGTATCTCTACGCGTCGATCTGCACCCGTAGCAAGACAACGCTCAATCGCTGAACTAATAAGTCGATCGACCAACACAGGTGAGCGAAACAATGGCTGTTTCTCTTTGCTTGTCCAAGTTGACTGTGAAACTTCAACAGCACTAATAATTGCAGCTTCCAGCGCTGGCTCATGCTCCTCAAGATACAAGGCCACCTGCTCGTCGGTAACTTTGTGAATTAGCGGTCGAACTAGAAAGTAAATCAGAGTCGCAGCGAAGATAACTGCAAGGCCTATGCGAGAGGTAATGATGGAAAGAGGACTAAAACGTGCCCACTCAAGCCCGTACGCAGCAACAAGCAACATCACTGCGCCGATAGCTGTCACTATAGCGATGCCACGTAGTGCTAACTTTAGACGCCAATAACGACGAACTTTGCGCACAATTTGCCTGAGGTCGAGCTGCTGGTTGGAACCAGGCCTGGCGTCTTCCATGTGCGCTCCTTTGACTACCTATAGCTTACGCCAGTGTGCGGTGCGTTGTCCCTCATGCTTTTGATAAAAGATTGGATAAGACCGTATCGAGAGCAAGCATAAAAACTCCAATGCAGAGTAAGTACCACCAAATTTGCTGTGTTTGCCCTTGGATTTCTCGTGTTTGAGGCATCGTGTTTGTGCTGAACCCCTCTGTGTTAGCTCGTGTTGCTATCAGAATTTCCGCTGGATCCATTGGTGTTAGATCAGATTCAGATACCTCAATATTACTTGCCACTACAGTGCTTGCATTTGCATTAAGTCGATTTCGAATTTCATAAAAACCCTGCTCGGTCAATTCAACTACTTCTGTATCTCCTTGATTCAATTCCAAACGGCGACCTGAAGGTGTCAGTACTACATTAGGCCCTTCATTGTGACCATCTACGCTTACTGATTTCAGGTTGAGTGCCTGGCCAATAAAAAGCCACGGATCAGGTGTGACATAGGCTGCTAAATGCTGAAACATGCGGTGCACAAATGGCAGGAAAACAGGTTTCAAGGGAAGGTCGCTCCACTGTAAATCAAGTGTGGATAACCAAGCTAGCACACGCCCATTACCTACTTGCCGCTCCACGAGTGCCGGCAACCCTGCATCAAACTCTGCTAACACCTGGCTTGAACTATGCGCCACCGAAGAACGATATCCATAAACCCTCGCAACTGAAAAATCTCCACTACGAGGCACTTGGAATGGTTCAAAAATTGTATGCCCAGATTGAATTGACCCGATCCGCACTTCCGGATCACCAATTCGGTCAACTGGCACACCGAATGTCACTGGCAAGATGTCAGCAACTTCCGTTGGCCACGTAGCCTGTGGTCCAAGTGCAACCAGTAATCCGCCACCGTCCTCAACATATTTCTGAAGCTGTACTGCGAGCGTATTCATTACCCGAACATCGTTAAGCACAACAACTGACGACTGACGGAGGTCCTTATACTCAATGGATTCTGCAGACTGTTCAACAACTTTAAAACTTGGTCTTTCCCCGACAGAAAGTGCTTGACGAATATACAGACTTGAACTTCCTGAAGTACCACCAGTTCCAATAACCAAAACATGAATAGGCTCTACGTGATTTACAAGAAAGTGGAAAATGTTGTCCCGCTCAAGAGCGTCCTTGCTGAGTCTCACTGTCCCCCGCATATTCTGAACACTAGTCACTAAAGGTGCAAAAGTCACTAATTCTGAACTCTGCCCATCAATATCAACTTGCTTAACTTCAAACTCACGATCGCCAATATCTAGTGCAACGCTGATCTTCATGGCATGTTCGCTTTGATTGAATAACGTTGCCGTAACTGAAATACGGTCCTGCGTAGAAGATACTAAGTGGTCTAGCGAAACAGTAGTTACGGTAGCATTGAGTTGTTCACTCTCGCTATCCACCACCACCGAGCTGAGGGCAGTCCCAGAAGGAAGAACCACAGGGTTCGCAACTTTCCAACCGCTTCTCTGAAAATCACTAATGAGTATTACCTCGCGACGACTAAATAATGACTCCGCCAAAATCGAACCAGCTACTTGCAAAGCCGGCCCATAGCGTGTTGCTCCAGCAGAAAGTTCCACAGCATCAAGAGCTGACAATAATTCATTACTCTCTGACGTGGAACGAGCAAGAATCTCTACATTGGACGTGAACAGTAATAGTGAAGCACGATCGTTCTGATTCAAACCTTGAATAACATCTTTTGCTGCCGAAAGCGCACGTGGCCAATGATCGTTGTATCCCATGCTGTAGCTTCCGTCTAGCAAAACAACTACCTCACGTGCATCTGGTTCAACTATCACAGACGCAGAGCCTGTGAAAAAAGGTCTAGCAAAAGCAATCACAATTAAAACAAACGCTGTGAGACGAACAAGTAGCAGGATCAAATTTCGAATACTTCGACGCTGCCGTACGGCTTGATAAGGAATACGACGAAGAAACATCAATGAAGGGAACGGGGTAACCTGACTTTGTTCTCGACGAATTAAATGGACCAATATCGGGATTGCCACACCGATAAGTCCCACAAGGAAAAGAGGAGCAAGAAACGCCATTATTAATTACATGCCTACCGGGATCTCATTAAATGATGTCGAGCTGTAAAATAGCTAAACAAGGCATGATCGACAGGCTCAGAAGTATTAATTACGGCATAATCCATATGATTTTCTGTAAAACGACTCTTCAGAGCTTCAGTGTGCGCCTGGATTAATTTTAGGTATTCAGTGCGTACAACATCAGGAACAACAGAGATCTTTTCACTGCTTTCAAGATCTTGAAAAGTTGATGCCACTATAGAGGAAAACTCAATCTCCGCTGGATCGAGAACATGGAAAACAATTACGTCATTGCCACGACTTCGCAACGGTCCAACAGCATCTAATACAACATCTGGATCCTCATACAGATCAGAAATAACAACAACGATTCCTCTGCGTCCGAAATGTTCAGCAAGCTTGTGTAGCGAAGACCGAAATTGGCTAGGTCTCTTTGGTGTCACTCGATCAAGCACCTGCAACACAGTATCCATATGTTTTGCTGACGGGGGTACATACTCTACGATGTCCTCGTCAAAAGTGATGATCCCAACGCGATCCCTTTGCCGGTGTACAAAGTATGTTAGGCAACCAGCAAGTATTCGCGCATATTCAAGTTTAGTTAGCCCCTGACTACCAAAGGCCATCGACTTGGAAACATCAAGGAGAACAGAAAAATTTGTATTTGAATCAGCTTCGTACTCTTTTACATAAAATCGATCAGTTCTAGCATATACACGCCAGTCGATTCTCCTGATGTCATCCCCAGGGACATAACCTCGATGTTCCGCAAAATCAACCGAAGCACCAAAATATGGAGCCTTGTGTAATCCGTTGATAAAACCATCTACAACAGAGCGTGCTATTAACTCCAAACTGCTAATACGGTTTAGTACAACGGGATCTATAAAACGGGCACCTGGGACAATCCTTTGTTCTGAATTCATCTCACATACCAGATTTTGGCATCCGAACTGACTCTAGTAGTTTGTCAATAATCATGTCCGAGGTCATGCCTTGTGATTGAGCATGAAAATTTGTGAGAACACGATGTCGAAGCACAGGATGAGCTAGCGCCTGAATGTCCTCAAAACTGACGTGATAGCGCCCCTGAGTTAGCGCTCGCGCCTTGCCGCCAAGAATAAGATACTGCGCTGCCCTCACACTGCCACCAAATGCCACCCATTTCTTAATATCATCAGATGCATCTGATGACGTCGGCCGACTAGCACGTACTAAGTTCAGTGCATATCGCATCACGGCCTCTGCTACAGGTACTTTTCTAACAAGTTGCTGAAACGCAACTAAATCAGCGCCACTAATTGGTTGTTCTAATGTCGGATTCTGGATAGCAGTCGTCGCCTTGACAACGCTGAGTTCTTCATCATATGGAGGATGTTCAATGACAATATGGAACATGAATCGATCGAGCTGGGCTTCTGGTAACGGGTAAGTGCCCTCAAGTTCGATAGGATTCTGAGTCGCAAAAACATAGAACGGCTCATCTAACGTATAAGTACGTCCTTGAATTGTGACGCGATGTTCCTGCATTGCCTCAAGCAAAGCTGACTGAGTCTTGGGAGGAGTCCGATTAATTTCATCAGCAAGCACAACATTTGCAAAGATGGGTCCAGGGGCAAAAACCATCTTCCGGCTCCCGGTTTCCACATTTTCTTGTACAAGGTCTGTGCCAGTAATATCAGATGGCATCAGATCTGGCGTGAACTGAATACGTGAAAACTTTAAATCTAAGACTCTTGCTATCGTATGAACGAGCAGTGTCTTTGCAAGACCAGGGACTCCAACGATCAAGCTATTGCCACCAACAAAGAGTGTTAAAAGGACCTGCCCAATAACATCGTCCTGACCAATGATAATTTTTCTTAGCTCTGCTGAAATATTCTCTTGACCAACTTTTATCCGATCAGCCAGCGCAAGGTCGTCTGGCGATTCAAGAGCAACAAGATCACTGGCGTAAGGATTCACACTGCCTCTCCTAATATTTCATAACATGCACAACTAAGTTAAAGTTTATAACTTTACTGCGTATCACTAAACTCACGAATCTCCCGTGCCTTTCGTGCAAGGGCAACTGCTAACTGCTCAAATTGTTCCATATAGTGTTCCGTATTCATGCTGTCTTTCAACAACTTCAACATCTCAATTTGCTGCTCAAGCTGCAGGCGTTCAAAGTGAAGTACTTGCAACTGTGGATGTAAAGGCAATTGATTATCGTCAAATGAACCAAAAAAAACTGTACCCGCTACTTTACTTGGATCGTCCATCCTGGCATGCTCAGTCTCAAGTAAATCTTCCCGTTCGTACTCAAGAGAAACTTTAAGCTGTGCATAATTAAAAGCCTCAAGCACTGTCACGAATCCATTTTTATCAGTATCAGCATCCTCAGAAGCAAACGAACTGACAAAAAACTCTGGGAACAACGTTGTGTACCGTTCAGTGCCTGATCGCGTTGCAGTAATCACTATTCGATCTGGACCTGATAATTCATCAATAAAGGGACCGCTCGCACTGGCTGTATTAACAAAGACAATCCGCTGCGTGGATAAAGTATGGAGCAGAGCGGCAAAATCCTTGGGGGTCATGTCAGGTCCTGCAAGATTAAATTTAGCGTTACGACCATCAAAACTCCCATGACCAATGAGACAAATCAGTACAACGTCGTCTGGATTTACTTGTGCAGCTAATGTTGAGAACGACCGCTCTAGTGAAATCCGAGTGACATTTTCATTGAGGTGCAAGATATGATCTTGTGGGATCCCAAGCGCTTCAGCTGTTTCCACTAGCCCTGTTCCCCACTTGTCAAACAATGCAGCATGCTCTGAGTCTCCAGCCAAACCTACAACTATAAATATAAATGCACGGAACAAGTCAGTCATGCGAGACCAACTAACCGTCGGTAAACCCATTCGAAACAAATAAGTCCAAGGAGAATAATTAAGACGATCGGCATCTGCCAAAGTGCTCGCTTCTCAGCAGTCGTCACACCACCAGCTGCATAGGGAATGTCCTTAGCAAGATTAGAAATCATCTCTGGAGTATAAAACCTACCACCAGTATCTTCTGCAATTTGAAAAAGCACGGGAGATTTCATTGAAGCATCAAAATACTCAGAAGCAAGCGACCCTGCACGCATATAGGTGGTTGCTGTACCAATAGAATCGCCCGCACGCATGGCTGTAATCTCAATATCGTACTGACCTGGAAGAACACTCTTAAATTCTCCTAGATAATGCCCATTGCGCTTCCCAGTCCATTGCATGGGCACTTTGAACGAATCCCCGTTAGGTGAAATCACTTGTGCAACTACAACAGCATCATTTAGTTCAACGTACGTATCATCGACAACAGTTGTCTCAATAACAACTATCTCGCCAGGCTCAACTTGATCAAAAGCAACCTGAGCATCTACTCTATGAGGGACCCCATCAATGAGCCAGCGCAGTAGTTGCCTCCAATAATTTTCATGCGATTGATCTTCCAGCGACACACTTGCATGCATCTGCCATAACCATGAGTCTTGAATAGTAAAAGCTATTGATTTGCCTCGACCATAGCGGTGAAAAACCAAGACAGGATGCGCTATTCCTGCCTCGTCAATACCATTCAGCAACGCAGTTGCGCCAGCAGCCAACTCACCAATCGCGTTCACATTTGTCACTTGAGGCAACTTATTCCAATGTTCTAACGACTCTTCTTCTGTGAAACCAAGCTGTGTCACGGCATGAACTCTGCCTGATTTAGTTGGAGCTACTTTCAGCTGTAAGAGTTCTCTCCTATCTAACTGGTGTCCGAGCATGAATGGTAAGACCTTAGCAACCGGTGTTCCTTCATATCCTCCCTCAGTAAATGTCCGACCACCCCCAATCATCAAAAGCCCTCCGCCACGATGATCAACAAAATCAGCAATCATCTGTAACTGATCGCCAGTAAAAGCACTTGCTTCGATACTCCCAAGAAGAAGGCCTCTGTATGCAAACAGTTCATCTCTAGTTTTTGGAAAACCAGTTAAGAGCTCATTCTCACCGTCAACATTGAGACGAAGGTGCTTGTTGTCAGCAGTCCGTTGAAGTACTACCAACTGTAGATTCTGATCATCGTCAATAGCACGACGAATAAACTTTGTTTCAAATCGAGGTTCACCCTCAAAGTACAGAATCTTTTCTCGCCCATCACGAACATTCACTGTGACATCACGTGAATTGTTCTCTGCAATTAATTCTCCTGGGAGCAATGGTGTACGAAAACTGAACACGCGCGGACCTGGCTCAGATGCAATTGCACGCATCTGGACAGTTGTAGAGTTAGCACTGTCTGCCAAGCGCACTTGTTCAGTACCAACGAGAAGACCTTCATCCTCAATATCAATAGTAATTGTCTCGCCGGCATAACCAGGATGCGTGATAGACACATCTATTAAAAGAGAACTTCCCATAAGAACAGTTCTTGGAACACCGATACGATTAATTTGGATATCTTGTGTTGCTGTCTCTTGACCAATACCAACTGTGAACACCGGAATATTTTCTAAATTTAAAGCCAATACTGAGTCAGATAATTCTCCAATACCCGTATCAGCACCATCGCTAACGAGCACAATACCCGCAACAGGTAATCCCGAAAGCTCCTGGCGTATCGCGTCAAGCGCAGTGCCAATATGCGTTTGACTGCCATCAAAAGTAAGTGATTCTTCAGTCTCTAATCTGACAGCCGTGGAGGAAAACCGAAAGGTTCGAATGAGGAAACGATCTGAGAGATCCTTAATTACTGGACTGTCTGAGGATTCGAATTTGTCGCGAATAAATGTGGCTCTTGTCTGATTATCCCAATCGGCTACCTTCATGCTGAGTGAATCATCGAGCAGAACAGCCAAGATGTTCTGCTGAGGTAAAGCTGTCCGCACGATAAGCACTGGTTCGAATAGACAGAGCAATAAAATTCCAAGGATCGTTGCACGGAGACCTAATAATATAATTCGATCACGAACGCGACAGCTCGTGACCTGGCGATAAGTAATTACTGCTAAAGCGACTGCTGTGGCGACAAGCACTACAGCAACATATATTCCAGCTGAGAAATCGAAAGAAAAATCTCCCTGCTCGAAGACAATAGGACGATAACGGAAAAAAAATTGAAAGGGACTATCAACCACGGTTCACTAAATCCGAGGCGATCTTACTACCTTCCCGAAGCTTGTTGCTTAAAACAAGTTCAGAAAAACAGAAACAGTCTTTTCCTAATATTAAAAGGGAGACTATGACCTATCTCATAACCGAGGCATAACAGTCTTCGTACATCGGAACAACACGGTCTGCACAGAATTTCTCAGATACTCGCTGCTGCGCTACTCCAACAATTTGACGATGCAAAGATTTATTTTGTAGGAGCGCCAGCGAACTCTTCGCCATACCATCCAGATCCATTGGTGCATGCAAAAAACCAGTCAAGCCATCCTCGATGACCTCTGGTAGTCCTCCAACACGTGACGCAACCACTGGCACCTCACAAGCCATCGCCTCAAGAGCGGCTAACCCAAAACTTTCCTCAGCTGATGGTAATAAAAACAAGTCAGCAACTGACAGAAGTGGCGTTACTTCTTCCTGTGCACCTACAGTATCAATAAGATCAGATATACCAAGCTGACGCCCCAAGCGATATGCAGTTGCTAGCTCTGGACCATCGCCAACAAGAAGTAACCTCGAAGACACTTGGCGACGGATACGGTCAAAAACCTCTAGCACTGCGTCAACACGCTTAACGGGCCTGAAATTAGATACATGGACAATCAGCTTCGTGCCTTCACCAGGACAGAGTCGTTTGCGTAGTTCTGGTTGAACTACCCGACGATGCACAGCACAATCGAGAAAATTTGGAATGACTCTAATATCTCTCGTCACCCCCAATTCAGATCTCGTCGAATCGCACAAACTTTGCGAAACAGCAGTCACACAATCTGACTGCTCAATTGAATGTGCCACGATTTCTGAATACGACGGATCATTGCCAACCAATGTAATATCTGTGCCATGTAACGTCGCGACTAGTTTGGGTGCTATGGCTCCTGGAGTTGACGTAAGCACTTGCCGTGCCAATAAAGCAGCAGCCGCATGAGGGACGGCATAATGCGCATGGATGATATCTAAATTAAATTCTCGAGTTACATCAACCACCTTATTTGCAAGTGACAATAGGTACTGTGGTTCTCTGAACAAAGGGTAAGTTGGAGTAATGACTTGGTGAAATGATAAGCCTGCTCGAAATTCACCAAGCCGAAATGGCATCTCTGTGCTGATGATATGCACATCATGGCCACGAGTTGCGAGTGCCTTGCCAAGTTCAGTGGCTACGACCCCGCTACCACCGACTGAGGCGTAACAGATAATTCCAATATTCACTTAACTACGTTTTATAACAATTAGTATTTATAAAAGCCCTGCCCACTTTTCTTGCCGAGATGACCAGCAAGAACCATGCGCTTCAACAATGGAGGTGGAGCGTATGAAGGCTGACGGAATTCTTCAAACATAATGTTCGCAATAAAATAAGTTGTGTCAAGACCGATAAAATCTAAAAGGGTGAACGGCCCCATGGGATGACCGCATCCTAATTGCATGGCTTGATCAATGTCCTCCATACTTCCAAGTCCTTGTTCATAAGCACGGATAGCATCGAGTAGATAGGGAATCAGCAACCTATTCACGATAAAACCAGGTCGATCTACAACCGTAACAGGGTTTTTCCCAAGCGCCTTAGCAAGTTCAAATACTGTCTTGTACGTCTCTTCCGTAGTTGTAAGCGCGCGGATAACCTCAACGAGTTTCATGACCGGCACTGGATTAAAGAAATGCATCCCCGCAAACCGGTCTGGCCTCTTAGTCGAAGCTGCTAGTTCCGTAATACATAGCGATGAAGTATTTGAAACGATGATGGCACTTTGACTAATAACTTTTTCAACCTCAGCGTAAAGAGCTTGCTTGTCTTCTAAACTCTCGGTAATCGCTTCAATGACAATGTCACAGTCCTTGAATTTCTCGAAAGAAGTTGTCCCAACGAGATTGCTTAATGTCGTTTCTCGTGCTTCTGGAAGTAGACGACCCTTTTCCACACCGACTTCCAGACGCTTCTCAATCCGACCTAAACCTCGCTTTAAAAAATCTCCGTTTACTTCGCGGACGATTGTTTTGTAGCCGGAAGCCGCACATACCTGCGCGATTCCACCACCCATTAGTCCGCATCCCAATACGCCAATCGTTTGAATGGCCACCGTCATCTCCTCTAGTTATAAATTCCCTGGCACATCCGAAAGCTACTTTCCACTTTCTTATTCAGTATTCACGTCATTCCATATTTCTAGGGTCTTCTTAACGGCTGCCATAAACTGATCCGCCTCGACGCCGTCAATCAGGCGATGGTCAAAACCTAGCGTTAAATTCATCATTGGTTTAATTGCAATAGTATCTTCAATAACAATAACCCTTTGCTCAACACTGCCAAGCTCAAGAATACCGACCTGCGGTTGATTAATAATAGGCGTAGCGAACGAACCTCCAAAGTTTCCAGGATTAGTCACTGTAAAGGTTCCTCCAACTACTTCATCAGGCTTAAGCTTCTTGTTTCTAGCACGTTGAGCAAGATCAACAATGGCCAAGCTAATATCAAACAAGCTCAAATGATCTGCATTCCTAATTACAGGAACTATCAATCCACTATCCAGTGCAACGGCAACTCCAACATGAATATCATCATGATAAATAATGTTATCGCCATCTAGAGAAGCGTTTAACAAAGGCATTTTTTTCAACGTTAAAGCCACAGCCATTACCACAAACGGTAACACGCTTAATTTTGCATTCGCAGCCTCATACTTAGCCTTGTTCGCCACCCGAAATTTTTCAATATTACTGCAGTTAACTTCAAAAACTGAATGTACGTGAGCAGATGTGCGACGACTCTCAACCATATGCTCAGCAATCTTCTTTCGCATGACGGTCATCTGAACGACGTTGTCATACACACCAACTGAAGTTGCTGTTGCTAGGGAACCATCTCTAGATATTTGTTCTACGTACTGCAAAATATCCTGCTTAACAATACGACCACTGATTCCAGTGCCAACAATATTTACTAGATCAATCTTGTTAATGGTCGCAATACGCTGAGCAAGAGGAGAAACCCTGATTCCATCAGGCAACGGTTGCACTTTCCCAGAACCACTGGCACCAGACTTGTCAGCTGTAACCCCAACACTCTCAGATGTAGGTACAGCAGGACCAACTCCCTCAATAACAGCCACCACAGAATGCACAGCTGCCACACCGCCTTCAGGAATATGTATAGCTACTAACACCCCTTCCGCAGGGGATGGGATCTCAGCATCAACCTTGTCAGTGGAAATTTCAAACAAGGGCTCGTCACGATCGACCCTGTCTCCAATAGTCTTGAGCCACCGCACAATCGTTCCCTCAGCGATAGACTCTCCCATTTGGGGCATTACGACATTTATTTTTACGAGAGTTGTATCCATTAAGTCGTAACGTTGCCGAGCGTGACCATTCGCACAAAAGGAATTAGCAATCTATATAAACTAGATTACCTGTTTCGCAATAGTCTGTAATTGAAGATTTGAGGTGCCTTCGTATATCTGCCCAATCTTTGCATCTCGCCAAAGTTTCTCAACCGGGTACTCCTTCACGTAACCGTTCCCACCAAAGAGATTGATTGCAAGCGAGGTAACACGTTCGGCAACCTCAGACGAAAAAACTTTACACATAGCTGCTTCCGTCATAAAGGATTGACCAGCATCCCGTAACCGGGCTGCATTGTAGACCATTAAGCGCGCAGCCTCGACTTCTGTTGCAGCACGTGCAATTTGGTGCTGAACAGCTTGAAAATCAGTAATTGGTTTTCCAAATTGCTTGCGCTCCTTGGAATAAGCAATAGAGTGATCAAGAGCAGCCTTTGACAAGCCAATCATTTGTGCGCCAATCCCGATACGGCCCTCATTAAGGGTCTCCATTGCTACCTTGTAACCTTTACCAACTTCGCCAAGCACATTAGTCTGAGGAACACGGCACTCTTCCAAAAGCAACTCACAAGTACTACTGGCACGGATCCCAAGCTTGTCTTCTTTTTTACCAACTGAAAAACCAGGGAACTTACGTTCTACAAGGAATGCTGTAATGCCACGGTATCCCTGCTCAGGATCGATGTTAGCAAATACAATAAAAAGCTCTGCTTCGTTGCCATTAGTGATCCACAACTTTCGACCATCCAAAACGAAATCGTCACCCACTTTCTTCGCACGGGCAGCCATCGCAAATGCATCACTGCCTGAACCTGCTTCAGAAAGTGCGTACGCACCGACAGCATCTTTTGCAAGCCGTGGGAAATAACGACCCTTTAGTTCTTCAGAACCCCAACGGAGTAAGGCATTAATAAAAAGAGTGTTCTGGACGTCAACAAATACACCAATAGAAGGATCAACCCTCGATAAAGCTTCAACTGCTAGCACGGAATGAAAGAAGCTTGCTCCTGCACCGTTGTATTGCTCAGGAATTTCAATACCCATTACACCAAGATCAAAAAGCTTCTGAATTAATTCTTTCGGAATTTTTGCCTGTTCATCCATATTTTGAACAAGAGGCCGGATCTCCTGATCGGCAAATTCATACACGCTGTCAGCGAAAAGTTTCTCGTCTTCAGCTAATTGTGAAATAGGTGCGGGAACTTCCGTCATGGTCACAGTAAAATCCTTCTACAAAACAGAGCAATACTAGTACAAATAAAAGTACTACGATTATAGGCTTAATAGCTTATGCGCTTGAAACATTACGATCAAACGAAACCAGGGAATAAGCAACAGTGCAAGCACTCCTGAAAACCCCCTTTAATGGTCCATGGCTAAAGCTGGACCAGCCAACTTCGGTACTTGTAGCAACTACCCCAGCAGATGTGCGTCAATGCCTCATTGATGCAGAAGATGCTGCGCAACAAGGTGCTTACGTCGCTGGTTTTGTGACCTACGAAGCATCATCCGCTTTTGGACTCCCGTTACCAATTACACGATCTGGACTACTCCCAGCCGCTTGCTTTGGAGTTTTCCCTAAAAACCAGGTTGTCGCTGGTGGCGAAGAACTCTTGGCTACACCGAACAATTCTGTGCTGGATGAACTCACGCAATCATGGAGCACGCCACTAAAACAACAAGATTATCTTAAGAAGATACACAGCATTAAAGATCACATCGCCGCCGGTGATACATACCAACTGAACTTTACCTTCAGACTTAGAACTCCCTTTTCTGGTAGTTCCTTGAACCTGTTCACACAGCTAGTTTCAGCACAACGTGGTGAGTGGAGTGCCTATCTCGATCTAGGGGACTATGCGATTTGCTCAGCCTCGCCTGAACTCTTTTTTCTCAAAAATCACAGTCACCTAACATGCCGGCCAATGAAAGGCACAATGCCAAGATTGCCAATTGCTCAAGCTGACATCGCACAAGCAGAGCGATTGAGAACATCTACAAAAAATCAATCTGAGAATGTCATGATCGTTGATTTAATGCGTAACGACGTTGGACGAATTGCCAGAACTGGAACCGTTCTGGTTGACTCATTATTTGACGTTGAACAATATCCTCAACAATGGCAAATGACGTCAACTATTAGCGCAGACATAGGTAAGGCGTCTCTAGTCGAAATTTTCTCTGCCCTCTTTCCATCAGGATCTGTTACTGGTGCCCCAAAACATCGGTCAATGGAGATTATTAATGAGCTTGAAGATTCACCCCGTGGCATCTACACAGGTGCTGTCGGTTTAATCGATCCACATGGCCACACTCATTTCAACGTCGCCATTCGTACTATTCTTGTTGATCGGATTAATAAAAATGCTGAGTTTGGAGTAGGCAGTGGCATTGTTTGGGAATCTTCAGAAAAGGATGAATATGATGAGTGCCAGACCAAAGCTACCATTGTGACTGAGCAAGCTCAAACCTTTGAACTACTTGAAACAATGAAGTGGGAACCCGTTCATGGATTTGTACTACTTGAAAGACATCTCACACGATTGCAAGAATCAGCAAAATACTTTGGGTTTGATTGTGATGTATTGAAGATTCACAGGACACTTGAACAATCAGTGATAAATCAAACAACAGACGCAAAGGTTCGGTTATTGATAAAACAAAATGGTCAAGCACGGTGCGAAGTAAAAGATTTTCAAACTGAACCTAATAAACATTACCGCGCAACATTGGCATCGACTCCAGTATCTTGCAACAATACCTTTCTTTACCACAAGACTACCAACCGTACTGTCTATAACCATGAAGGAGAGCAACCAGGTTCTGACACAGTGATTTTCTGGAACGAGAGTGGTGAGATTACAGAGGCCACAGACGCGAATATTGTTGCTGAGATTGATGGGAAGCTTGTAACTCCCCCAGTCTCATGCGGACTCTTAGCAGGCACTTTTCGTGCTGAACTCCTTGCGCATGGTGAAATTATTGAACAACGCTTGTCTAAAAAAGACCTTTTAGATGCAAAGCGCGTCTGGTTGATTAATTCATTACGAGGATGGATGGCAACTCAACTGCTGCACTAATGTGTCATTGGCCAAACAAATATAGAAAACTTCGCACTACGAATATAGTGAGTGCTTTAAATTTAAGCCAGCTCCCTACGAGAACATGGCTCCTGCTGAGTTAAACAATGAAAAGAACCAAGTCCCAAAACTAGATCAACAGCGTGAATACCAACGACATCATAATTTGGCATTAGCTCGGCGAAGATACCTAAAACCTGGCGATCTTTGGGATCATTAAACGTAGGAACAATTACAACACCATTGCCAATAAAAAAATTCGTATAACTAGCTGGCAACACATCATCCTGCATCATGACTCGCCTCGGGTAAGGGACCTTGACAATATTTAAAGGTCCAATATCAGTCCTCTGTGCTGCATGCTCAAGTCGACGGAGATTATCCATGGAACGACGGTGGTTCTCGTCAGCCGGATCATCCTCAATGGCCAGAACAATAGTGTCTGGACTCACAAAACGAGCGACGTCGTCAACATGACCATGGGTATCATCACCATTACAACCCTCACCTAACCAAATTGTTATCGGTGACCCAAGCCAATAATTAAACACTGCTTCGTACTGTGCACGGTTCATTCCTGGATTTCTGATCTGGACATCATGTAGCAACCACTCTTCTGTCACGAGAATAATTCCGTGTCCGTTAACATCTATCCCACCTCCTTCAAGTACAAGACGCTCTCCTGAATTAGGACGGGAAGGTTCAAGCTTAGGCAACCCAGTCAGTCGTGCTACAGCATCACCCACGGAAGCATCACGTTGCCAATTTTGATATTTAGCCCAACCGTTGAATGCCCAGTGCAATAAAGTGACGTCTCCTGAAGCATCAATTACACCAGTTGGCGCCGAATCTCGTAGCCATGTGCGATCAGTTTCAACGAGATGCAACTGAACGCGATCTTCTGCAACACCGTGCGAAACCAATGCCGCACGGGCTCGGTCTTGAATAGACTCAGACTGACAGAGGATCTCTACCGGCTCGTACGATGCTAGTACGCGAACAATCTCAGCATAAACCCAGTGAATTGCTTCAAGTTTTCCAGGCCAGTCTGGTTCGTAGTGTGGCCAACTAATCCAAGTAGCACGATGTGGCTCCCACTCAGCAGGCATACGCCATGCCGACGAACTAGCTTGCATCATTTGTCGAGATAACGACCAAGGATAGGCTCGTACGAATCCACTCGTCGATCGCGAAGGAATGGCCAGTCTCGACGAACTCTCTCAATTAATGCTGGATCGCAACGAGCAAGTAAAATTTCTTCATTCTCACCAGATTCGGCCATACATCTGCCAAAAGGATCACAGATAAAAGAATTCCCAAAGAATGTAATTCCATCAGTGCCTGGTTCATCCTCATGGCCTATACGATTGACAGAAGCTACGTACACACCATTTGCAATCGCGTGTGAGCGCTGAATTGTCCGCCAAGCCTCAACTTGTTCTACCCCCCATTCATCCTTTTCTGAAGGATGCCACCCAATGGCAGTGGGATAGAACAGAACCTGAGCGCCGAGAAGGCTCGTAATTCTTGCCGCCTCTGGGTACCACTGATCCCAACAAATGAGCACTCCGATAGTGGCATATCGGGTTTTCCAAACCTTGAAACCTTTCGCTTCATTAGAATATTGACTTTTGTTTTCAAGCTCGCTATCACCTGGTGCGAAATAATACTTTTCATTGAATAAGGGATCGTCTGGAATATGCATCTTTCGATAGAGACCAAGCAACGTACCATCAGCATCAATGACAGCCGCAGAGTTTCTGTACAACCCTGCTGCCTGTCGTTCAAAAATTGGAACGACAATTACTATAGCCAACTCCTCTGCAAGCGATTGCATTGTTGTAACTGTCTTGCCAGTTGCCGACTCAGCTAAGTCAAACCGTTCAATTTTTTGTTTTTTACAAAAATAAGGAGCATTAAACAATTCTTTAAGACAAACGATCTGAGCACCTTGTGCAACAGCCTTTCGAATCATTTGCTCAGCCCTAGTAACATTCGCACCAAGATCAGGGACGGCATGATCCTGGATGACCGCAATTGTAAATGGCATAGAAGTCACAACCCTGAGTGTACATTGCGATGGCTCAGAAACGTAGGATTTACATCTGTGTATTTAGTAAGATTGGCAACCTATGCCAAGAAGTTCGCTGGCGAAATCACAGTGTGTGCTTTGCAATGCCAAAGAAGTGTCAGCCCCACGCGGCGAAGAACGTTATTGTCATAGCTGCTAGGAGAAGAAAATCGCTATTGAAGAAATCATTGCCAGAGAATTTGCACTCAAACGTTACATACGAGCCCACAGTGCAGAGAAATATCTTATCTATCATTCAACTATTAAACGTCCGTGTGGACAAATCATCGTAGTTGATGATGGCTATGATCTATTCCTGACAATGGTTCTATATTCAAATTTTGTCTGGGATAAATCTGCGTACCATCTCGAAGGGGACCCCGAAGGACGAACTTTTGGAGAAATCCTTGTAGATGTTGTGGCTACAGAGGTAATAGAACCCTGGGGGGGGGGGGAAATGGCACCTGGAAACCTTTCTTTCAGCTAGTCCAGAGCCTGAGGACTGGAATGGAGAAATGTGAGTGGCTATAATCCTCTCTTCACCTACCTGGAGGTCAGAATGACAAAAGATCGAGTGCTTCTCTATATCGGCACTATCCTGCTTGCCTCTGGTATAGGTTGTGCGGGACAACCTGATACCACAGACACTGCTAATGAAACCGTTGCTTCTCTAGCAAGTCCAGAGCCTCAAGCAGAAGCGTCGGCAACAGACAAACCGAGAAGAGTGCCTCCCATTCGTGGCGAGGCAGAATTAGGCTATACAACACCGAATACAAGACGTACCAATCAAGAAATCATTACACGTATCAAAGTAAAGAATTTATCAACTACAAATTCAATTGTTGGACTGAAAGTCGATGAGTATTGGTACGATAGAGAAGGCAATCCAGTATCAGGAGACCAATTTCGTCACCGACAACCGTTGCTGCCTGAGGAAGTTATTGAGGTAACACTTCGAACCCCAATCAATCCCAGCATGGACAGGAATCAATATCAGTTCGAGCACGCTAACGGATCAATTAAAACCACACTGGTGCCATCCTTAGAAGTATCAGTCTCTGATGACTCAGCGTAAGTTTTCTTAATTATCAAGATTGCCCATCACGGACCAGGACAACCGTGGTGGGCACACTCTTTCTAGCTTTACCAAATTTTAAAATTGTAAGGATGCGTTTGTATTAATGAATGCGGATCTGGATATCGCGTCCAATACCGCTATCATTGTCAATTCTTGAGCGTGCCTCGAGATGGATTACATATAACCCTGGTACCAAGGTACCGGAAGGAATCTCGACTGAGTAACCAAAGCCACCTCTTCCACCTTCTAGTTCTGTGGACGACCGCTCCTCACGATTTTCAAAGACTATTTGTCCAATGTCTGAACGAACAGTGGTAGAAAGATCAAGCACGTGAGGCGGCATATCTTGAGCATTCTCGTACACTTCTGCGAAGACCGCTATATCTTCATCAACGTTAAACTCGCGAACAGTTGTTGGCGGGCCAGGTAGCATAGGACCAAGATCGACGATGCCTTGTCCAGCAGTCGGCATTAACCCTGCCGTTGTCGACGTCAGCATTACCCCACTCATCGTAAGCGGACTCTCCCAGAAATCTGGAATTTCAATGTCGTAAAGAACCGTGCCTGAAGTTTTCCCTTCCTGCTCTGCAGAAGCCACCCGCATCTGATAGCGCCCTGGTGGCAATTGCACCTGAGTCATCAACCGAAGACCACGCATCTTAATTGCTTCCAACGTATCAGGCTTGAATCGAAGTGCCAGCTTGTGTTCAGCACCTGTAACAAATTTGCTGGAACCGTCAATCACTGCAACATTTATTTCTAGCGAATTTGTTGACAGCTCGTCTTCCTTACCATAGTTAAATCGTCCAGCCTCTAACTCGACAGTTAATGCAACTGAAGCATCAGGAGCCGTTCCCTTAAATGGCGCTGCAAACACTCGCATGGGAATACCAGGCATCGGTAGCGGACTGCTCATCGCCGCACGTAACTCGGCAGAAGTATCAGTCTCTGATGACTCAGTGTCAGCCTGGCCACGTGGTTCGTAGTAGCCACGTCGTGCTCGTACTTGTAAACCTTCACGTTTTAAACGCAAATCAATCTTTCGAAATCGGCCACTCCTCCGTTCATTGGTTGGATAGTAGCCAAGAACGTAGTATGTGCTGTTATCCTCAATGATTCGACGAAAAGCCCTCTCAAAATTGTTTGTATTAACAGCCGCTAAGCCCCCCGTCTCCGCAGCTAACGTGCGCAGGCCGTCCTGTGAATACCGCTGTTCAGCTGCCAATGCCGACGGCGTTAACCCTGGATCTCCTGGATTTAAACCCGCCTCCGCTAGTACCCCCTGAGCACTGTTTTGGACACTTGGGAAACCCTCAATCTCTGCTGAAATAGCAGGGTTCACAGTTAATCCTCGCGGATCGACTGTATAGATAGACACATTGGATCGAGTAGCCGAGCCGATTAGATCACGAAAATCGTCAATCGCAAGTGAGGTGCGTGAAAGTGTGAATGCGTCTGTCAAATCGAAAGGCACACCTTCACTAATAAGAATCATTGCCTTCCGCCGACCGCGAACACCAGCCATGAACTCAGCCAATCTCCCAACTGTGCTGAACATTGTTCGTGCATTCGAGATGCGCTCCATCGTGAAAGGATCGTAGACCTGGTAATCAACACTGGATACAGGGTTACGGATTGACAGAGAACCCTCACCAAGTTGGTTGTAACGATCCATGCGCTCAAGAATTGTCGATCGTGGGGCTTCTCCGACGAATTTATCAATGGAAGCCTTCAACAAGCGACGATTTCTGGTGAAATCCTGCCCTAGATCTGACCGTCCCGTCATGTGAACTATACCGGCCAGATCGTTAGCTCCCATATTACGATCGATAAAATTGTGTGCAGCATCCTTTACTCGTAGCGCATTGAGTCCCTCAGTGTGCAGGCTATCAAGCACAATAAGAAACAAGCGCCCGCCTGAATCTTGGTTTGTCTTCACGTCTGGCTCAATTGGCGCGCTAGCAAACAATGGTTGATCGGCTCGCTCAATGGGAATGTTCACTAGAGAGAAGTTTGTAATTTCCTGCTGCTCTCCTCCCTCAAAAATTTGAAAATCGCTGGCTGTTAAATCTGTTACCGGCAGGCCATTTTCATCGGTCACAATCGCGTCAACTTCAACGTAATTGACTTCCATGCGGAATGTGACTGGGGGAGCTTGCTGATCTTCCTGTGCTGGCGGTGGTTCTTGTGCAGATACAAGAAGGATGCAGCAAGAAAACATAACAACAAGGGTGCGGAAAGAAGTTCTCATATATCACCAAAAATAGTTAATAAGTTCTTCTCTGTGAAACGTATAGGTCACTTTAAAATCTCTGATCTAAAGTATAAACGCTATATATGCTAGCCTGGCTACCTGTCATAGACTTTTCACATCAATGTCAACTTTCTAGAAGTCTAGAAGCATATACTAAACGCTGATGTCTATTAATGTTACAGCTGTTCAGCAGATGCTCCATACCTATGGATTAGATGGCTGGCTTCTTTACGACTTTCAAGGTTCGAACCCGATTGCTACTAGGCTAGCTGAGCTCAAACCTGGAGCTCACATGACTACCAGACGATGGTATTACCTTATCCCTGCAGAAGGCCAACCTCAGGGGCTAGTGCACGCAATCGAACGCTGTAATCTTGACGCCTTGCCAGGGGAAAAAAAATTGTATTCAGGTCGGGAACAACTTGACACAGAATTATCTTCACTGCTCACCGGCTTAAAACGCGTGGCTATGGAGTACTCGCCCTCGTGTGAAATTCCATATCTATCTCGAGTAGATGCTGGAACTGCTGAAGCTATCCGTACCTACGGAATTGAAATCGTTTCGTCTGAAAATCTTGTACAACAATTTGAGGCTACGTGGACAACGACTCAATTAGCTTCACATCAAGCTGCGTCAAAAGCCCTCTATCGAATCAAGGATCGCACCTTTGACGCAGTAAGAAAAACCCTCAAAGACAAACTGCCTGTATCCGAGTACGATATTCAACAAATGATGCTTGGGTGGTTTGACGAAGAGGGTCTCGTAAGTGACTCAGCTCCCGTAGTTGCCTGTGGGGAAAATTCTGGTAATCCTCACTATCTACCTACTGCTACTCAAACAAAGCCAATTGAGCCAAACTCAGTATTGTTGCTGGACCTTTGGGGAAAAAATCGTACATTAGGATCAGTATTTGCCGATATAACTTGGGTAGGCTATACAGGACAGCAAGTGCCAGAAGTGTACATTCGAGCATTCGATGTCATTGCCAAGGGTCGAGATACAGCTATTTCACTTGTACAAGATTCTGTCAAAAATAACCGTGAATTATGTGGCTGGGAGGTTGATCGCGCAACTCGCGATATGATGATTAAGGCTGGGTATATAGATCACATTCTTCACCGGACTGGACATAGTCTAGGCGAGACAGTCCATGGGAATGGCGTTCACCTGGATGATTATGAAACTCATGATAGCCGTCGAATTGTTGCAGGTACAGGATTTACAATCGAACCTGGTCTGTACTTCAAGGATTTTGGAGTTCGAACTGAAATTAATATGTTCTGCAGTGAGAATGAAGCGACTGTCACTGGACCAAAACAATCTGAAATTGTCACTTTAAGCTGAATAAATATGACTATTCAAAACCAGCAATTTTCAGCGTATAAGATTCTGACTCAATTGGAAGTACGCCCAAGAAAATTACGTAAGTCTTGGCATCTTCCCTACGGCGTGTGGAGGCACTATGTTTAATCGTAAAACCACATTCTTCTATAGTTTATTGATCGCCATTACCTCACTAGTCGTGGGAATGGTAATTGCCTCAAGGCTTGGATTGGCACCAGAATCTGGAGCTCAGCCAATAGCGGCTCCCTCCATAAATAGTACTCCGATTGACGGTCCGTTAGACTCAACGACTTTCCGAAATATTGCACAGGCTTCTAGTCCGGCAGTAGTTAACATCCGCACAGAATCCCGTCGAAGCAACCAAGATCTTTCAGAGTACTTCGGTGGAGATGATCTTTTTGAACGTTTCTTTGGAAATCCACAAAGACGACGTGAAGAACCAAGAGAACAGTTTGCGGAAGCTGCTGGTACTGGATTTATTATTGATAAATCTGGTTTGATTTTGACAAACAATCATGTTGTAGAAGGTGCCACAAAAATTGAAGTCTCACTCTATGGTGAAGAAGATGGCATGACGTATGAGGCGCGGGTGGTTGGACGAGACCCCTTAACAGACAGTGCCTTGCTTGAACTACTAGACAAACCCGAACAAGAACTCCCTGAAGTCAAGCTCGGCGATTCTTCTCAGATTCAGCCGGGAGACTGGGTTATGGCCATTGGTAACCCTTTTGGTTTAGCACACACAATCAGTGTGGGGGTAATTAGTGCTTTAGAACGACCATTCCCAGTCGCTAGCGGCCGGTGGGCTCAGGTTCTGCAAACTGACGCTGCTATCAACCCAGGTAATTCTGGCGGTCCACTGCTCAACATTCGTGGTGAAGTGGTCGGTATTAACACTGCTATCTATAGCGATGCACGACAAACAGGAAACATTGGCATTGGTTTTGCCATGCCGATTAACGTAGTACGCGATCTACTTCCACAGCTCCGCACGGGAAAGATTTCGAGGGGTAGGATTGGCATTTCGGTAGGCCCAATTCCAATCAATGCAGTTGAACAACTCGGCTTGGCTTCACGTGAGGGTGCGCTAGTCGCAACAGTCGATCCAAATGGCCCAGGTGGAAAAGGCGGCCTGCAACCAGGTGATGTGATTATTGAATTTAACAACAGGCCAGTGAAAAGTAACAATGACCTTGTAAGTATTGTTGTTGCAACAGAGCCAGACACGACGGTGCCTGTCAAAGTCATTAGGGATAAAGAAGCTGTTACTCTCCAAATTACCGTTGAAGAGTTAAGCCTTGAAGAGGAGTCGAGACAAACTGCACAAAATAACGAAGAGCAAGAACAAACAAGTGCCGGATTCGGAATATCGCTGAGAAATATCACTCCGCAAGTTGCCAGGCAGTTAGGACTAAGTGACGATGTTACAGGAGCGGTAATCGTCAATGTAGTAGCTGGAAGCCCAGCAGCACGGGCTGGCCTCGCTCAAGGTGATGTGGTACTTGAAGTAAACAGAAACCCTGTAAGAAATAGTACAGAGGTCAGCCAAGCACTAAACAGCGTGCCGTCAGGAGGCGTTGCCTTTATGCTGATACTTCGAAACGGACAGGAAATCTTTGTCACAGTGACAAAACAGTAACCATTGAAATTTTAAATTGGGCCTCAGGAATAACAATTTAAGATTGACTCCTGGGGCCCTTCGTGTCTGTGAGCGCACACAACCTCATCGTTGAAGAAATCCGTAAACGAGGTCCGATTACCGTAGCGGACTTCATGTCGATAGCACTCTATCATCCTGAGTTTGGCTACTATACAAGTCAGAAGTATCGTACAGGTCGCCATGGTGATTTTTTTACAAGTGTAAACATCGGTCCACTCTTTGGTAATCTCTTATGCCATCAGTTCAATCAACTCTGGAACATCCTTCGCAAGCATTCGTCAAGTCAAAATAGACATTTTGATATTGTTGAAGTCGGAGCATCAAATGGGCAGCTCGCGTGTGATGTTTTAGATACCGCTAGGAAACTCTATCCCGACTTCTACTTAGCTATCAGGTTGCACCTAGTTGAAGTTAGTACACTTGCACGTGTTGCTCAACGGAAAGTGCTGACTAGCCATACGGAAAAAATTGTTGACACCACTGAAACACTGCCAAATGCCATACATGGAATTGTGTACGCGAATGAACTACTCGATGCACTGCCTGTGCACAAAGTCATTATGACAAGCAATGGTCTAAGAGAGTGTTATGTTGACTTTAACGGGCATGTCCTAACTGAACGACAAGCCCCCCTTTCAAGTAATGCAATCGAGCACTACTTGCAAGCGTTGGATATCACTTTGAAAACTAATACTCAGGCTGAAATTAATCTTTCTGCAGTGTCCTGGATGAAACATGCTTGTCAGGCTCTTAAAAAAGGCTTCCTAATACTCATCGACTATGGACGTGAAGCAACAGACCTGTACTCTATGCTACACCCCGAAGGGACCTTGAGAACCTACAAACAACATACAAGCACTGCTACCTCAGATTCAGCTACGCCATCGTGGCTCGAAAAAGTCGGCGAACAAGACATTACGTCGCACGTTGATTTAACATCAATCCGCCGAACTGCAGAAACATTTGATTTCAAAACACTTGGCTTACTTGATCAAACGTACTTTCTTCTTGCACTTTGGAATGACCTTCATCAAAACAAACAAAATAAGGAACTATTCAATGAGCCAATATCCGTGAACGACACACGGCGTTGGCTGACATTTAAATCCCTTATGATGCCAGGTGGATTAGGTAGCACACACAAGGTTATGGTGTTTGGAAAAAATGTTGGCACGCCTTCGTTAACTGGACTCTCTGGGCTCTCTCGACTAACTTGAAACTTGGAATGTCGCAATGCTTGAGCGTGAAATAAAATTGAGATTCAGCGACCCCTTGGTAGCACAAAGTGCAATTCTAGCTACAGGCGCTACTCCGCTCAGACAAAGACGCCTGCAAGAAGATTCCCTATTTGACACGGAAGATAAACAACTTCACAGTCGGCAATGCACTCTTCGCATCAGAGGGGACAACGGTGAGAACCTGCTGACACTTAAGGGACCCGCTAGACAAGCACAAATGAAGCTACGTGAAGAGTACGAGACTGCTGTAGAAAACAAGCAAGCGTTACTAAAAATTTTTGAAGGATTAGGTCTCTCTGTTTGTTTCAGGTACCAAAAATACCGTGAAGAATTTTCCTTTAAAGACGTTACGATCGCACTAGATGAAACACCTGTTGGAACCTATGTAGAGATCGAAGGTACCGAAAAAGGTATTCTAGAAATGACTCGCTTACTAGGACGAAGCTCAGAAGATTTCATAGTTGATTCGTACCGTAGTCTCTTTATGAAACACCGAAACGAGTACGGAATCTCTCGGAATGACATGATTTTTGAAAACTCATGATTCCAGCCTTAGTCTTAACGGCGGGACTTGGCACACGATTGCGCCCTATCTCACGTGTGTGCGCAAAAGCGGCTGTCCCAGTAGCTGGCAAACCTTTAATTAATCGCATACTTACACAACTCGCTAGCTACGGTGTCCGTGACGTAGTGCTTAATCTACATTACCTGCCAGAGACTATTACAAGCATCGTAGGCGACGGAACAAATACTGGTGTCAGGGTAAGGTATTCATGGGAGATGCCAATCCTTGGGTCAGCTGGAGGTCCGAAACATGCACTGCCTTTACTGAACGAAAAACAATTTTTAATTGTAAATGGTGATACGTCGACTAATGTCAATATCCCTGCATTCGTAGAAGCACATAATCGCTCTGGTGCTCTCGTCACTCTTGCCTTAAAACCTAACGTGGAACCAGATAAGTACGGTGGAGTGGTAATTGATAATCAAGGCATAGTTACAGGTTTTGCAGGTAAAGGGAATAAAGCCTCTTACCACTTCGTTGGGGTACAAATAGCCTCTGCAGATGCATTCAAAGATGTCGTTGATGGCTCACCATCTGAATCTATTGCAGAACTGTATCCTCAGCTTATTCGTCACCAAGTTGGATCTATACGTGGATGGTTAACCGATACAGATTTTTATGATATTGGAACAGCCGTTGACTACCTAAACACTTGCCTAAGAATGGCTGAACGCGAAGGCACAATTTTAAATAAGAACGCACTTATTGACAGAACTGCAACAGTAACCGAAAGCATTCTTTGGAACGATGTAGTAGTAGAAGCCGGTGTAAAACTAAATCGCTGTATTGTAGTTGACGGTGTCAAAGTCCCGGCTGGTCAAACTTGGTCAAATGTAACGATGCGCCCGGCACTTGAGAATCTTGAACCTGGTGAAACTGTTGTAGGAAAAATCGCAATTGCCAAGATTGTATGATGACATCAAAAGAAACGATCAATCTCGACATTCAAAAACGCCTCAACGGTTACTTAATAGAAAAGTGTCAGTCGCGTGCAAAAGTGATACCTCTAACTGGAGACGCCTCTGATCGTCAATATTTTCGCCTACTCATTGAAAACCACCCGTCACAAGTACTTGCTCTATATAAAGAACCTATTCAATTCGATAGCTTGCCGTTTGTAAATGTAGCGAAACTCTTTTTAAAGGTGCCGATTCGAGTACCAAGAATTCTCGACCATTCGGATCGCTTTGGTGTTGTTGCCCTTGAAGACCTTGGTGACATTACTCTTCAGGCCTATCTAAAAAAAAACTCCCAGGAAGCACACAACAAGATTTATAAACAAGCAATATCTGTTATTAATACCTTGCAACGACGAGGTAAGGAACTTACATCAAATAATTATGTCCCCTTCAATATTGCATTCGACGAAGAAACACTTGGCGCAGAGTTACATTTCTTCACCAAGCATTTTATAGAGTCATACCAGGACGCTTCGCTGACGGTAGCCACTAAGAACGCCTTGACTGAAGAATATCAGGAACTTGTAGTGGAACTAGCTTGTGAACCACGCGTGCTTTGTCACCGTGACTACCACAGCCGAAACTTGATGCTGCATCAGAATCAACTTTATGTTATCGACTTTCAAGATGCCAGACTTGGTCCTGTAACATATGATCTTGTTTCTTTACTCCGTGATTCGTACTGGGATGTAAGCGAGAACCAAGTTAACGAACTAATCACCTACTTTCTTTTACTGCAGCAATCTTCAAATCAAAAAGTTGTTCCTCAAAATATTGGTGTCGAATTTCGTAGGAAATTTGATCTAATGGCACTTCAACGCAATCTCAAAGCACTCGGAACCTTTGGCTTCCAAAAAACTGTTCGAGGCAATTCCTCGTACCTCAAATATATACCGCGTACCCTAGGATATATACGTGCAAACCTTGCTCGTTACCCTAGGTTTTTCCGCCTACGAGACCTTTTAAGTGAACATTGCAAAGAACTGCGATGAGAAAATTTATAAATCAGTCTTTAAATTGTAAGAGTGATAATAGTCATCAAATAATTTGAAGACATTGAAAAAAGCAGGCATGTATATAAAAGAAATATCCCAGCACGTAGACCAAGAAGTCACAGTCAATGGTTGGCTCCATAATCGTCGATCAAGTGGGAAAATCCACTTTCTGGTTATGCGTGACGGTACAGGTTTTCTTCAAGTAGTAATGTCAAAGAAAGTAGTCGGTGACGAGGCTTTTGAAAAAGCTAGCCATCTGTCTCAGGAAACGTCGCTCTCAATTACAGGATTGGTTCGAGCTGACGCCCGTGCAAAAGGAGGATATGAAATCGATGTACAAGACTATCAAGTGCACAGTGAGTCACATGAATATCCTATAACCCCAAAAGAACATGGCATCGATTACCTTATGGATCGGCGTCATCTGTGGATACGTTCTGAACGACAAGTAGCAATCTTACGCGTACGACATGCTGTCATAGAAGCAGTAAGAGATTGTCTCAACAAGAAAGGTTTTATTCTCTGTGATACTCCAATCTTCACGCCTGCCGCTTGCGAAGGTACTAGTACTTTATTTCCAGTCCAATACTTCAATGATACTACCGCGTATCTAACACAGAGTGGACAACTCTACAATGAAGCAAACGCTATGGCTCTCGGAAAAGTCTATGCTTTTGGACCTACTTTTCGTGCGGAAAAATCAAAAACACGCCGTCACCTAACAGAGTTTTGGATGGTTGAACCAGAAATGGCTTATGCAGAACTTAATGACGTTATTGAATTGGCTGAAGACCTGATTACTGCTGTAATTTCACACGTCCTTGAAACACGGGCAAGTGAACTGATGGTGCTTGGTCGAGATACCAAACCCTTAGAAAAAATAAAAAAACCTTTTCCCAGGCTTCGATACGACGAGGCTGTCGAACTACTTAAGAAAAAAGGCCAGCCCTTCGAACACGGTACAGATTTTGGTGGTACAGACGAAACCGTACTGTCAGAATCATTTGGTTCTCCTATATGCGTGACACATTATCCGACAAAGGTTAAAGCGTTTTACATGAAGCCTGACCAAGAAAACTCTAATCAGGCACTTTGCGTCGATGTAATCGCACCAGAAGGCTATGGTGAAATTGTTGGTGGAGGTGTACGGCTAGATGACTACGAATTACTTTTAGAACGTGTCAAATCCCACGACCTTCCACAGGAAGCATTTGAATGGTACCTCGACCTTCGACGCTTCGGTAGCGTCCCGCACGGAGGGTTTGGCATGGGAATTGAACGCTGTGTATCATGGATCTGTAAATTGGATCACGTACGAGAAACAATTCCATATCCGCGAATGCTTTACCGTCTTTATCCATAACTATTATTGTCTCAATGAAAATTGGCCTTATCTCTCTCGGGTGCCCAAAGAATCTTGTCGACTCCGAAGTCATGCTTGGATTCGCACAACAGGCGGGGCACGAAATAACCCACGAGGCATCAGATGCAGATGTACTCGTGGTGAATACTTGTGCATTTATTGACAAGGCAAAGAAGGAGTCAATTGACACTATCCTCGAAATGGCAGAACACAAAAAGTCCGGCCGGTGTAAGCGTCTCATTGTTACGGGTTGCATGGCCGAACGTTATCGCGATGAATTGAGAGCAGAAATCCCAGAAATAGATGTGGTGCTGGGAACCGGTGAAGTGCCTGATATCGTCGGGGCATTAAGTTCTCATGTTGTCCCACTCCTTCGATCTGATGGTCAACCAATCACTCAATTAAAACAGCATAGAGGCACTTCCCTGCTGCCAACCTATATCTACGATGCAGATACGCCACGTCTCCTTGCAACACCGTCTCACTATGCCTACATCAAAATTGCTGAAGGTTGTGATTACAAATGTTCTTTTTGCATCATTCCAACACTACGTGGGGCATACCGAAGTCGCGCAGCAACCTCAATAATTCGGGAAGCTGAATCGCTGTCTAACCAGGGCATCAAAGAATTGCTTCTAATTTCACAAGACACCACGTACTACGGGATTGACAGGAATGAAAAAGGAGCCTTAGCGTCACTGCTTCGGCGCTTAAATAGTATAGAAGGTCTTGAATGGATACGACTGCTGTACCTCTACCCCACAACGATTAATGAAAAGATCCTTGAAGCTATTGGTACAAATCAAAAGGTGTGCCGGTACATCGATCTTCCATTACAACACGCATCAGATGCGGTACTACGAAGAATGAAACGACCAGGCAACCGCGCATTGTACTCGCGCTTACTAAAACAGATTCGAACACGGCTTCCAGGTGTCGCATTACGTACCACATTTATTGTTGGCTTTCCTGGTGAAACTGACGCTGACATAAATGAACTTATTAGTTTCGTACGAGAGACTGAGTTCGATCATGTTGGAGTATTTACCTATTCACATGAAGAAAATACAACTGCGTACAATCTTCAAAATAGTGTTCCGGAAGAAATAAAAACTGAACGCCGAAACAAACTAATGCACCTTCAGCAAGATATTGTACAAAGACGTTTAAAATCACGAGTTGGAGAACAAGTACAACTAATTATTGACGGAACAGAAAAAGATCAACATCTTGTAGTAAAAGCAAGATTACAGTCTCAAGCCCCAGAGATAGATTCTGCAGTTTATTTAACTGACTGCGACCCCTCAAAATTTAAGGCGGGAGACTTCATACAAGCTAAAATCATTGGCACAAAAGGCTATGATTTGCTTGCTAGTCCAACTACTGCGTTTTAAACTGCATTAAGTTCAAGTAAAGAATGTCCAGCGACCAGTAGCCAGTGATATACTAAGGAACTCGGTGCTTGGTTCAAGACTGAAGTGGGCGTATGCCCACTTTTTTTATTTCAGGGGTGCCAGAGAAGTGAACGTAACGACTGAACCGCTAGTCCGTATCCGTGCCGCCGCCGAACGTGTGGCTCGAACACTTGGACTTGAAATATGGGATGTCCAGAACAGGCGAGAATCTAAAGGACACGTTGTGCGGATATATATTGATCGACAAGGGCAAGAAAATACTACCAAGGAAAACATCAGTATTGACGACTGTGCACAAGTAAGCCGCCAGCTTGGAACAATCCTCGACGTAGAAGAACCTTTACTGAACACCTATACCCTTGAAGTCTCTTCGCCTGGCCTAGACCGACCATTAAGGAGTGTCGAAGACTATCGTCGCTTTACAGGACGCCTTGCAAAGATTGTTGTATCTGAACCAGTGGATAACCAGAAAGCTTTTGAAGGACGGCTTCGCGGAGTTGATGATGGTGTTGTGCTACTTGAAAATACCAAAGGCCATTTACACCGCCTGCCTGTAGTGTTTATTACCCGCGGTCAACTGGCCGTTGAATTCTAAGATCACGGAGATATCGCAACTATTTAGCGTACACAACCATGGATAATCCTCTCCTACAAACTATTGAAGCGCTCGCAAAGGAAAAAGGTATCGAATCTGAAACTATTATTCTTGCTATTGAGGATGCCGTTTTAACTGCCTCTCGCAAGTATTACAAGACAGGTGAGAACTTAAAAACTCGTTTTAATCCTGAAACCGCACAAGTTGATCTTTTTGCAACTAAACACATCGTATCTGATGTAACTAATCCAGACACTGAGATCTCGCTAAAAGATGCCCAAGAATTATATGGCGACGAAGCCGAAGTTGACATGGAGATTGAATTTCCAAAACGAACGGATGTTCTAGGTCGTATTGCTGCACAGACAGCAAAGCAAGTTATCTTTCAGAAAGTGCGCGAAGCAGAACGTGAGAATGTTTTTGCTGAATTCAGCGATCGTACCGGCGAGGTCATTAATGGCATTGTAAAAAGATTTGAGAACGGAGATCAGATTGTTGAGGTCGGTAGAACTGAATCTGTCCTGCCACGTAAAGAACAATCACGCGCAGAAAGTTATGCACCTGGTGAGCGTCTACGTGCCGTTATTAAAGAGGTTAATCACAACGCTAAGGGACCACAGGTTATTCTCTCTAGAACGGACCCAGCTCTCCTAATTAAGCTCTTTGAACAAGAAGTTCCAGAAATTTATGACGGAACTGTCATGGTCCGTGGGGCTGTTCGGGAAGCTGGCGACCGGGCCAAAGTAGCAGTTTCCTCTCGCGAGAGAGACGTTGACCCAGTCGGTGCCTGCGTCGGGATGAAAGGTACTAGAGTGCAAGCCATCATTCGAGAGCTTCGAGGTGAAAAAATAGACATCGTTGAGTGGTCAGAAGATCCTGTAGTCTTCGTCACAAATGCACTAAGTCCAGCAAAAGTCCAACGTGTTTCGATCATCGATGACCCTGAACGAGTGATGGACGTAGTCGTTGAAGATACACAACTTTCCTTAGCTATTGGGAAGAAGGGGCAAAACGTTAGACTCGCAGCTAAGCTCACTGGCTGGAGAATTGATATCAAGAGCGAAGAAGAAAAGCGCCGAGAAGTCGAGGCACAATTCGGCGAACTTGAAACAAACGGTGAGAACAACAGTCAAGATCAACTGTTAGGCACCTCGACTGATGAAACTGTAACGTCGTCAAAAGAAACAGAAGTTTCTGAGAAAGAAACAATCGTAGGAGATCAGTCACAAGAACCTACTACTCAACAGGATAACTAAACTTCGTAAGAGGAAAAATCGATTGGGAAGAATCCGAATTTATAAAGTCGCTGAGTTGCTAGACATAACAAGTCAAGAAGTGCTGTCGCTACTCAAGCGAAACCACGGAATCGAATTAAAAAGTGCCTCAAGCACTGTCGAAGAGGTAGTGGCACGCCAGTTCGTAGAACGTGAAGCAAAGAGTCGAAATATTGCTCGGCCAGCTGGCGATATGTTTGCTGTTAAGGAATCTAAGCCTAAAAAGAAAAAATACTCCAAGGCAAAAAAGAAAACTGAACCTCCAAAAAAACCAGCTAGGCCATCACTTGGGCCACCTCGTTTAGTTAAAACGATTAAACCCGCACCCCCATCTACTGAAGCTACAGAAACTCTAGAGGAAACTACAACTTCAGTAGAAGCGGAAGCAACACCGCATGAAGAACCCGTCACAACCACTTCAGACCCTGAAGACACAACGCCTGGGCGTGTCGCTCCATCGACGATCCGCCTACGTATAGAAGAACCTGGTTCTCCCGTGCTTCCGGCAACTCGTACTAAGCGAGCTTCCGTGTTGAAAAAACGGCGAACACAGAAACAAGCGACTACAACTAAAACACCAAAAGCTGAAAAGCTGAAATCAACATCGCCGACTAAAGCTCGACCACCTTCAAGAGTTCCTCGACCTCGACCGACAACTCCTAGCATGATGGGTGGCCCACGCCCCTTGCCTGCGCAACCTGTCCGAACACAACAACCACAAGGACCGCCACCGCGGCGCCCAGGCATGCCGTCGAGACCTATGTTTCGGCCACGCCCAGTTCATCGAAGTCGAACGCGTCCCTCGGCACCGGCAATGCCAACTGCCCCTGCGACTCCTCCACCTATTAGTCGTACGGTCACGCTGGCAGAAGGTATGACAGTTAAAGATTTAGCAGAAAAACTTGAAGTGCGCGTGAAAGATGTCCTGACAAAACTATTGATGAAACGAATGATGCTAACTATCAATAGCACTCTCGACACAGAAACAGCCCGTGATATAGCCCGAGAGTTCGGTGCTGACATAAAAATGCGAAGCTTTGAAGAAGATTTGCTTCACACAGAAACTGAGGATAGCGAACCAAAGGACTTGTCGTCACGTGCTCCAGTTGTAACAGTCATGGGTCATGTTGATCATGGAAAAAC
>DDZV01000040.1:60891-101093 GCA_002346475.1 Acidobacteria bacterium UBA2999
GTTGATCATGGAAAAACTTCATTGCTAGACGCAATTCGAGAAACGCGGGTAGCTGAGCGCGAAGCTGGTGGTATTACCCAACACATTGGTGCTTATAACGTTGATGTGTCTGGCCGAAGTATTGTCTTTCTTGATACACCGGGCCACGAAGCATTCACGCTGATGCGTGCACGTGGTGCAAAAGTTACTGACATCGTGGTGCTGGTAGTTGCTGCAGACGATGGTGTAATGCCTCAGACAAAAGAAGCTATCGACCATGCTAAGGCAGCAAATGTGCCACTAGTTGTTGCTATTAATAAGACTGATAAACCAGGCGCTAACCCTGACAACGTGAAGCGGGAACTCGCAGAGCTTGACCTTGTGCCTGAAGACTGGGGTGGCCAAACAGTTACAGTTCCAGTTTCAGCGAAAAAGCATGAGAACTTAGACCAACTCCTTGAAATGATACTGCTCTCCAGTGACATACTTGAACTAAAGGCCAATGCTAAACGTTTAGCATCTGGAACTGTTCTGGAAGCAAAAATTGATCGTGGTCGTGGTCCAGTGGCAACAGTAATTGTGTTAGATGGGACACTCAATGTAGGCGACAACTTCATTGCTGGCCCGATTGTAGGAAAAGTCCGAGCACTTATAGATGACAGTGGAAACCAAATTAAAAAAGCGGGACCGGCAACACCTGTTGAGGTTCTAGGACTAACAAGTCTGCCCCAACCGGGAGACTCATTTCAGGTAGCAGACGCAGCAAAAGCACGTCATATAGCTGCATTCCGACAAACCCAAGCAAAAGAGCGTGTGCTAGCAGCTAAAAGCGAGCGAGTGACACTAGAGTCACTACAAGAAAAAATTGACAGTGGTGATACCAAAGAATTACCAATTATCGTCAAAGCTGATGTTCAAGGTTCGTCAGAGGTTGTTGCTGATACTCTTACGAAACTCTCTGACGAGAAGGTTAATATCAGAGTTATTCATTCTGGCGTTGGCGCTATCAACGAGTCTGACGTTCTTTTAGCCTCTGCTTCAAATGCCATTATTATTGGTTTCAATGTTCGTCCGGATCGTAATGCCAGCAATGTTGTGGAACGTGAAAATATTGAAATCAGACTTCATTCGGTTATTTATAAAATTACCGAAGAGATCAAAAACGCTATGGAAGGCCTCCTTGACCCAACATTCAAGGAAGTGCGTGTTGGTACAGCTGATGTACGAGAAGTATTCCGAGTGCCAAAGGTTGGCTCTGTGGCGGGCTGCTTAGTAACAGACGGACGTATTACACGTAGCGAGAACAACCAAGCCCGATTACTCAGAGATAATGTTGTGGTTTACGAGGGTAAAATTGCTTCACTCCGAAGGTTTAAAGATGATGCGAATGAGGTCAAATCTGGTTTAGAGTGTGGGATAGGCCTAGAGCGCTTTAACGATATTAAATCTGGAGACATAATCGAGATGTTTACTATAGAGAAAGTCCAGACAACGGCATAGTGGCGATTGCCGATCTAGGTGGACGCGATAGCACATCTCACAACTTTGTGTGCTTCACACTTACCACATAGTTAGCATTCACCACAGCCTCGCAGGTCATGGTCGTTGCACTTTTGACCGTGGAACTATATATCCCTTACGCAGCATCGCTCAAAGACAAACGCGCGGTGCTTCGGAGACTTAAGGACCGACTTAAAAAATTTAATGTGTCGGTTGCTGAAGTTGGACACCACGACCTGTGGCAAAGAGCAGGTCTTGGTTTCGTAGCTATCGGCACTACAGCAGCTACTATTGAGCGCGAGTTAATGATGATCGCAGATGAGATTGAACGTCTGGAACCAGGACTGATAACACGTACTGAACTTGAAATACTGACATAGACACGGAAGTTGTGATTAATAGTTTCTACATTTCCAATTCAATTTATGGCGCAAGGTTATAGACCAAACCGCGTTGGGGACCAAATTCGTCAGGAATTAAGTGGGCTCCTTAGCCGTGGCGATGTACATGACCCTGGCATCGGCTTTATAACACTCACACGGGTGACGGTTAGTCCAGATCTACATTTGGCACGTATTTATTACACAAGCCTTGGGAACGAACAAGCTAGAAAGGATACAGCACGTGCACTTGATCGAGCTGCTTCGTTCATGCGCCGTCAAATTGGAAACCGTCTTCGATTGCGACGCGTACCTGAATTCGAATTCAAATTTGATCAGTCTATTGAGCATCAGGACAGAATTGAAAAAATTATTCGTGAACTCCATGATCATCCGCCGGAACCACTGATGCCGGATACGGAATCAGAGAAAATAGATGAATAACCCTAAAACTGATATTACGGCCCGTGCACAGATTGTTAAAGAAATCCATCGACGTCACAGCTTTGTACTTTCATCACACGAGCGACCTGATGGTGATGCCATTGGCTCACAAATGGCTATGGCCCTTGCTCTTAGAGAACTTGGGAAAGAAGTGCGAGTAGTTAACAAAGATCTAGCACCACCGCCAATATTAACATTGCCAAACGTTAGAGAGATTGAAATAGCTGACTCCGTTACTGATACCGGTGATGCAGTGATAGTAATGGAGTGTAGTGACCTGTCACGTACTGGCGTATCTGGTCTGGACAAAGGCTTCGTCATCAATATTGATCATCATCTTGGAAATACGATGTACGGAGCAATCAACTGGTTTGATACAACTGCTGCAGCATGTGGTGAAATGATCTTCAATCTAGTACAAACACTAGGCATCTCAATCTCAAAAGAAATTGCAACTCATATATATGCTGCCATCCTGACTGACACAGGTTCATTCCATCATTCAAGTATCTCAGCTCAAACATTTAACATTTGCCAACAATGTGTAGAGGCAGGCATTAACCCTGTAACAGAAGCACAGATCATTTTTGATAACAACAATCTCGCACGTCTAAAACTGTTTGGAATGATCCTCAATAAAATGGAATTAGACAGCACGGGAAGAGTCGCAATAATACATATCGATCGAGCAATGGCTCACCAGTGTAGTGGCACCTATGAAGATACGGAAGGCATTATTAATTTCCCTCTAACAGTTAAAGATATTCAAGGAGTTGCATTTTTAAAAGAAATAGATTCTGGCACGTGGCGCGTCAGTCTACGATCAAAAGGTGATGTAAATGTAAATGCCGTAGCAAGACTCTTTGGTGGGGGTGGCCATAAAAATGCATCCGGCTGTTCAGCAACCGGTGAGCTTTCAGATCTTAAAATCTTGTTCCGCCAGGAAATAAACAAACAAGTTGAAATTGCATTCACTCATCAAGTGCGTAGCACTGAATCAGCTTAGTGTTAACTTAGACTACGAAGCAGAACTGTGGATGGTATCCTCGTCATAGATAAACCGCAGGGCCCAACCTCACATGATGTGGTTGCTATCGTACGACGTCAGTTTTCAAAGCAACGCATTGGACATACTGGAACACTCGACCCTCTTGCAACAGGAGTCCTTCCTCTGGCATGCGGTCAAGCTACACGACTTGTGCAGTTTCTTATAAATCAAGAAAAAGAGTACGAAGCCATAATTAGATTCGGTCTTGAAACAGACACTTACGATGTAACAGGACGTGAAGTTTCCACTTCGCCATTGATTCCATCCAGAAAAAAAATCTTTGAAGCTTTTAGGCATTTTCAGGGTAGCTATCTACAAACACCTCCACCAGTGTCAGCTAAAAAAATTGCTGGACGTCCTTCTTATTCTCTAGTGAGATCAGGGAAAAATGTAACGCTTGCAGCTACGAATGTAACTGTTCAAAACCTTGATTTATCTGTAATTGATGATACACGAGTAAAACTACGTCTGACGTGTTCAGCAGGATTTTACGTACGTTCACTTGCCCATGATGTAGGACGTCAGGTTGGCAGTGGCGCTTGCCTTGAATCACTCAGGCGGATACGTAGTGGTCAGTTCAACTTATCGGGTGCCCTTACACTAGAGGAACTATTCCAGGATCCAGAAGCTGCTTGCCAACAACTCATCCCACTACAATATCTTTTACCAAATATCCCAGAGGCTATGGTCAACCCTGAGGGCCAGCGTCGAGTTTCACATGGCCAGGAAATTGGCCCTGCACATATGACTAGCGATTACCCGAACAATGCTTCCTGGGTCAGGCTCTTAAGTCAGAATGGGTCACTTTTAGCTCTGGCTAAGCCAGGCCAGACTCCTGGTTTTTTGCACCCATCTGTTGTACTGATGTAGAATCAAGCGTATTACGGCGGCTTGGTAATTGAAATTTAACTCAATTTTCTGTGCCGTACGTGGAGACTCAGTATTCGTGACGCTCACAAAAACTAACAAAACAGATATTATCGGAAACTACCGGACACATGATTCGGATACCGGATCTCCGGAAGTCCAAGTTGCTCTGTTAAGCGAGCGTATTACTTATTTAACTGAACACTTCAAAACCCACGCAAAAGATCATCATTCTCGTCGTGGGCTACTCAAACTCGTCGGACAACGTCGCCGCTTACTTGATTACCTGAAGATCAAGAACACAGAGCGATATACCGAACTGATCCGCCGCCTTGGCATTCGGAAATAGAACTTTAGCATTCACTTCAAAAAATTTTTATGCACAATGTAAATCCGCACAAACGTGAGATCCAAATAGATTCCCGTACACTTTCTATTGAAACTGGAAAGCTAGCTAAACAAGCTGATGGTGCCGTTTTGGTACGCCTTGGTGACACTGTCGTACTTGTCACAGCGTGCCATGCAACCACAGCAAGGGAAGGTATTGACTTCCTACCACTAACAGTTGACTACCGTGAAAATGCCTATGCATCTGGTCGAATTCCTGGTGGCTTCTTTAAACGAGAAGGAAAACCAACAGAGAAAGAAGTTCTGACCAGTCGACTCATTGATAGGCCACTGCGACCATTATTCCCACCAGAGTGGAACTTTGAAACACAGATTATTTCCCTATTACTCTCAGCTGATACAGAGAATGACTCTGACGTACTCGCTATCACTGGAGCATCCGCTGCACTAGCTCTGTCGGAGATTCCTTGTTCGAAAACTCTCGCTGGGGTTCGAGTTGGTTTGATCTCAGACACGTACATAATTAATCCAACCTTTGAACAACGTAGGCAGAGCCAACTTGATCTCATTGTGGCCGGCACCAAAGATGGACTTGTCATGGTGGAGGCTGGAGCTAATGAGATTTCAGAAGAAAAAGTGCTTGGTGCACTTGACGCTGCGCATACTGCCATTAAAAAAATTGTTGATCAGATTGACGACCTCCAAAAAGCTGTAAATCGCCAAAAACTCTCATTGCAGTCAAAAGAAAGCGACCAGGATTTCTATCGAGAGATTGAGGAAAAAGTCTATACCTCACTAAGCGAAGCTATGCGCATTGAGAACAAAATTGAGAGTTACAAACAAGTCGATAAAGTCCTCGAAGAACTAGTTGAGTCTCTTCCAGAAGATAAAGTTGAACGTAAAAGTGAAGCTGGAAAAATATTTAAAGAGCTTAAAGAGAAGATACTACGTAAGGAAGTGCTCGAACATGGAGTTCGTCTTGACGGAAGAAAGTTTGACGAGGTTCGGCCAATCTGGACTGAAGTAGGTGTACTGCCACGAGTCCACGGATCGACAGTTTTTACCCGTGGTGAAACACAAGCACTCGTAACGTGCACTCTTGGCACAGCCGACGATATGCAAAAGATTGAACATGTAGATGGAGAACAATACAAACGATTCATGCTCCACTACAACTTTCCACCTTTCTCCGTTGGAGAAGCAAGATTTCTCAGAGGTCCTGGCCGACGCGAAATAGGACATGGTGCACTAGCAGAACGTGCCCTCTCAACAATGGTACCTAGCGAGGAGAAATTCGCATATACAGTCCGCGTTGTGTCTGACATTCTTGAATCAAATGGGTCTTCCTCAATGGCTTCTGTTTGCGGTGGGTCTATGGCCATGATGGATGCTGGTGTACCCCTAAAAGCACCCGTCGCAGGTATTGCAATGGGACTGATCGTCAATGAAGAGACTGGCCAATTTGCAGTACTGTCAGACATCGCTGGAGCTGAGGATCACTACGGTGACATGGATTTCAAAGTTACCGGAACAGCAGATGGCATCACCGCCCTGCAAATGGACATCAAAGTAACTAGTGTGACTTCAGAAATCATGCATAAAGCACTAGAACAGGCACACCAGGGTCGCCTCCATATTCTTGCTGAAATGGCTAAGACACTGGCTGCCCCGAGAAAAGAAATGTCAACATTTGCACCAAGGATCATTAGTATTCAGATCCCTGTAGACAAGATCAGGGACGTTATTGGTCCTGGTGGTAAAACAATTCGAAGTATCATCGAGCGAACGGGCGTGAAGATTGATGTTGAGGATGACGGGCATGTAAACGTGGCCTCCGCTGATGAAACATCTGCGCAGAAAGCGATCGATATTATCCAAGAACTGACAGCCACACCTGAATTACATAAAACTTACATGGGTAAGGTGCAGCGAATTACAGATTTTGGGGCCTTCGTAGAAATTATGCCTGGTACAGACGGGTTGCTACACGTTTCAGAGATTGCAAATCATCGTGTAAAAGATGTACGCGATGAACTTAAAGAAGGCCAGCAAGTTCTGGTTAAGGTCATTAACATAGACCAGACAGGCAAGATACGTCTCAGCCGAAAAGCTTTACTACAGGAGACATCTAGTGAGAAACCGGCAACTGCCGGAAAAGGAAAATAAGAAAAATCCAGGCAGGCGAAACGTTATTGTTCTGTTTCTTGGAACTGTAGCGCATGCACTCACGAGATCGTTCACTAGACTGCTAGCTCAGGATCAAACCCCCAACCGAAGAGAATTTTCTATCACTACAAGAAATTATCTATTTGTACCAGCACGTATCGAGGTGATACAGGGTGAGCTAGTAAGAATCACGCTGCATGCAGAAGACCAAGCGCACAGTTTTACTATTGACGAATATAGAATAGCTAAACGTATGCCTACAGATGGAACAACAATATTAGACTTTCAGGCTGACCAGGCTGGTAAGTTCACCTTTTATTGTAATCTCACTGCAGATTCAAATTGTCAGCAAGTCCGAGGTGAACTCATAGTCGGACAAAAGTAACCAGTCTCTGTTATCCTCGTACAGTGCCTAAGACTGGTCTCAATATAAAACTTCGTCTTTTCCAACTTCTGCTGATTGGTGTCCTAGTTTTACTCGGAATACGACAGGCACCTAGTCAAGTTCGACCTGTGTATAGCTTAGGTGCGGCTGGACTTAGTCAGGCACTTCTTCGGTTACAAACAACCGCTAGTGCTTTACACACCGGAGCACACCCTGATGATGAGGACTCTGCCTTCATTGCTCGTACAGCGCGTGGAGACCATGCACGAGTCGGTTACCTCTCACTAAATAGAGGTGAAGGTGGCCAAAATATTATTGGACCTGAACTTGCTGAGGCTCTAGGCATAATCCGTACTGAAGAATTACTACAAGCACGCCAGCTCGATGGCGGATTACAATTTTTTACTCGTGCTATTGATTATGGGTTTTCAAAAACAAGGGCCGAAGCTTCTATTAAATGGGATGAACAGGCGTTACTAGAAGATTTGGTTCGAGTAATTCGAATATTTCGCCCATTGGTTGTGTACTCCAGGTTTACTGGTACACCGATGGACGGTCATGGACACCATCAACTCGCAGGATATCTAACCCCGCTTGCAGTCGAAGCAGCTGCAGACCAAACTCAATTCTCAGAACAAATCTCCAAAGGGTTACAACCTTGGCGAGTCAAAAAACTGTATAGCGGTGTTGGTTTCAGGCCAGATCCAGAAAACTTGCCAACGCTCCATGTACAAACGGGGGATATCAATCCTGTTATCGGCCGCACCTATAGCGAAATCGCTAATGAAGGCCGAAGCCAGCATAAATCCCAAAGGATGGGTGTTATTGAAACACGCGGTCCACGACAATCAGCTCTAAAACTAATAAAAAGTCTCGTTCCAACCCCGGAAACCGAAACGAGCGTGTTTGACGGTATTGATACCACGGTAACTGGTATCTCGGTACTGGCTGGACTTCCAGGAGATACATTACAGAATGAATTGCAGGAGATAGAAGAAGTGGCCAACCTGGCTGTCAGTAGCTACAACCCCCTGGACCCAGGTGCTCTTGTATCAATATTAACAACTGGACTTCAAAAAACTCGCTTAGCTCGTCAATCTTTAAAACGCATGGATCTAACAGACACAGTACGGGAAGAGGCTGATTTTTTACTGAATATCAAAGAAACCGATTTCAGGAAGGCGCTTATTCAAGCTGGGCAGGTAGTTATCGATCCACTCATCGAACAAGAGATCTTGTCACCGGGCGAGTCTACTAGCATTACCGTTAGGACTTTCTTGCCTCCTAACAGTCCATTTAAGATCGTCAGTACTGTTATAGAGGCACCGAAAGACTGGAGTGTAAGCTTATCAAACAAGCCAATTGCAAACACAAACGATAGTCCTTTTAGTAGATTTTTCACAGAGATCCCTTCCCATGCTGATCAGTACACCGTAGCAGTGCCAACTGATGCCCCTCCAACACAACCATACTTTCTTGAATTACCTAGAAACGGTGACCGCTATCAACTACGCGATCAAACACAAACTGGAATGCCTTTTAGTCCTCCTATTCTCCAAAGCATCGTAACTTTAGAGGTTGGTGGCATACAGGTAAAGGTGTCTAAACCAGTACAGTACCGTTTTGCAGACAGTGTACGGGGTGAATTAAGACGACTGCCGATGGTAGTCCCAGCTGTAGTTGTAGGACTCAACTCGAAACTCCTGATCGTGCCTCTTGAAGGTTCTCCCAACGAACAGGAAATGACCATAAGGGTGAAAAGTTTTACAAAACAGCCTGTCGCCGGCACACTCAACCTGAAGCTTCCAAAAGGTTGGGAAGCAATACCAGCAAACGAAAAATTCTATCTACAATCAAAAGGTGAACAAACTTCAGTAACATTTCTAGTTCGAGCACCTGTCTCACGGATATCAGGATCTTTTTCAATTACAGCCGAGGCAAAGATTAAACAAGCTACGTATAAGCATGACCTTCAGGTCGTCGAATATCCACATATTCAAACACACCGAATTTACTGGCCGGCAAAAGCTACTGCAGAAGTTATCAATCTTGAAGTAGCACAGGTCAAAGTTGGCTACATCATGGGCAGTGGAGATCAAATTCCAGAGGCACTAAGCCGCATGGGAATCAATGTGACAATGCTTGATGAGAATTTTCTGATTTCTGGGAATCTTTCTACCTTTGACACCATAGTTGTAGGCGTGCGTGCGTCAGAAGCCAGATCAGACTTTGTTGCAAATCACAAACGCCTTATGGAATATGTAAATAATGGCGGGAACCTGATTGTCCAGTATCAGCAAACCAACTATGTGTCTGAAAATCTCCCTCCTTTCCCAGCTAAAATGCGCAGCCGTGTGACCGATGAAACAGCACCAGTACAAATTCTAGCGCCTGATCATCAGGTGTTTACATTTCCTAATCACATCACTTCAGAAGACTTTGACGGTTGGATACAGGAACGCAACCTCTACGCTTTCACGACTTTTGATGAACGGTACAGGCCTCTCCTACAAACAGCGGACCCTGGAGAAAATCCCCAGCAGGGTGGTCAAGTCTATGCAAAAATTGGCAAAGGTCATTACATCTACACTGCTTACGCGTGGTTCCGTCAGTTGCCTGCTGGTGTACCTGGTGCATATCGGATGTTTGCTAATCTGATTAGTCTTCCTAAAGCACCACAGCCTTAATTTTTTTAATTTTTTGCATCGCTAGCACCCAAAACACTCCACGCCTTAGCGGCAGCAATACGCGCTGAAATTGGTGGATGTGTATAAAACAATAACTGTACAAGCCTTGAGGGCCTTTCATCTGCAAGATTCTGCATGCTTAAACGTTTCATTGTACTAATGAAAGCCTGAGTATTGCTTGTCATTTCTAAAGCGTAATGATCAGCACGACGTTCATGTAAACGTGAGAGCGCATTAACAATGGGAACAAAAAGTAACGACACAGTTATTCCAGCCATCACAACTATAGGAAGACCTGCAATATCTGCTTTCCCGGAAAGCTGTAAAAAAGGAATAGCCGCAGTGAGAACACGATCGCCTAGATAACAACCGGCTCCAATAAATACACTTTCAAGAATAATTCCTTTCCAAATGTCGTGATGCACGTGATGAGCAAGCTCATGTGCAAGTATCACTTCAATCTCGTCATCAGAATGATTTGCTAACAAGGTGTCAGACAACAAGATACGTTTTGTTTGTCCAATGCCCACAAGAAGTGCATTTGCTTTGCGAGTTTGATCGCTTAAACGCCATTCGAAAATACCAAGGACAGGTGCCCCGGTCTTTTGTGCTAATGCTACTAGTCGTTCACGTAACAACGGTCGATCAAGTGGTTTGATGTCGTAGAACAAGGGAATAAGAAAAACAGGAGCGACCTGGATCAGACCGATTAATACAATTATTAAACTGACTGTTGCAAAAACCCACCAGAACTCTGGCATCAAGAGAATGAGATGCCAAATAAAAATAGCGAAGATAGCAACAAAGATAAGGGAAAGCATCCCTGATTTGAACTGACCAAACCACCAGTATCCATAACTTTGAGTGGACAAACCGTACCGCCGCTCGAGCGTAACACCCTCATAAAAAGCTAACGGCAAACGTACAATTTCCAAAAATAAACTGAGTCCAACGACATAGACAATAATGGTAAGAGTGAACGAACCCCCAGCAAGCATGCTGCTAATGTCACGTAATAGAACAGAAAAACCCGTTGCAATAACTAGCAGGAGAACTAAAACTCGCACAACCGAACTTAGCAATAATGCACGTCGTTTGAGGCGATGGTAACGAGCAGCCCGATCTTCGTTTGCCACGTTAAATGTTTACGTGGATAAAAGCCACATGAGAAAACTTTCCTGTCTGAAAGGTAGGGTTTGAGTAAACACAGTTTACACGCTAAAAATGTCTAGTTTAAGTCAACTGAGATTAACTTTGAGACTCCAGGCTCTTCCATAGTAACTCCGTATAAACGGTCCGCGATTTCCATAGTGCGACGGTTATGAGTAATAAGAATGAACTGCGTACGATCCAACATGCCCTGTAACATCTCAACAAATCGAGATACATTCGCATCATCCAACGGTGCATCAATTTCATCAAGCAAACAAAAAGGACTTGGCTTATATTTAAAAATGGCAAACATAAGTGCAATCGCAGTTAAGGCCTTCTCACCTCCAGATAGGAGTTGCACACTCTGAAGTCGCTTACCAGGTGGAGACGCTACGATATCGATACCACTCTCAAGTGGATCATTTTCATCGAGTAAAGCTAAACCTGCACGCCCACCTCCAAACAGAGTGCTAAATGTTTCTTGAAAATTAGACTGAATCGCCGAAAAGGCTTCTAGGAAACGGGTTGTCGTTGTTTCATCGATCCTCTTAATTGCCTCAGTTGTTTGTGCAATTGAGTCAACAAGGTCCTGTCGTTGCGTGGTCAAAAATTCGTGACGTGTTTCTAACTCATCGAACTGCTCAACGGCCATCATATTGACTGGTCCTAATCGTTCAATCTTGCGACGAAGGACAGCAATAGCATCCTCGACACCTATTGACGCCGAAGACGATTGCTCCACTTCGTCACTAGTTTCGGCTTCATTTTCATCTGATTCTGAATCATGTCCCTCTGGAATGACTATGATCCCTTCTGGAGCAACCCTGCCCGTTGCTTCAATCTTGTCAACTTCAACAATTACCTTGTCAAGGGTTAGTTGAACAGAATCGATACAAGATTGTGCTAAGTGATCGAGGTCAGCTGAACACTTAGTCCGTAAAATTTCAAGATCTGTAACCTTTGTGCGTAATTCGTCTAAATCTTGACGAGCAGTTCGGATCGTAGTGTCCTGGGCTTCAACCTTGGCACGAAGTAAAAGAGCCCCTTCATCAGCCGTCCGAAGGGTTACTTGAGACTCTTCAAGTTCAATGACATCTTTATCAAGCTGCTGTTCATCATCTGCAATTGATTGTAAAAGCTGCTTGTTTTTTAATTGGGTCTGCCCAAGCTCCTCTTTGTGTGCAGCTAGACGTGCTTCAAGTTCTCTTGACCCTTCTTGCAGTCGATCTGCCTCGGTTGAGAGACCAGATGCCCGCTCAAGCAACCCAGAAAGTTTTGTTTCAAGAACAGCAGCTTCTTTTTCAAGTGCATGCTGTTCAACTACAAGGTCAGAAATTGAAATATTTGTTTTCTTAATTATTTCTTCCAGTCTCTCTGTTTCTTTAATAAGTTTCGCTAGTACTTCCCGCGCAGACTGAACACTTGCCCTGATTTCTTTAATCTCACGTTTCGTTTGCAGAATTCCTCGTGACTCTCCCTTAACGCCACCAGTCAACAAGCGTGCACCTCTGAAAACGTCCCCGTCAAGGGTTGCGACAGGTGCATTGGTCTGAGAAGAAATCTTCATTGCCTGCTCAAAGCTTTCAGCAATATATGCTTCTGGTATTAATTCCTTAAGAATCAAAGCGTGCGGACCAGAAATTTTTAAAACATCTGAAACAGGTAATACCCCAGAAATCTGTAGAGATTCCCTAACTTGAGCATCGTTCTTGGCTTTTGCATCTATTACTACGAATCCACACCTTCCAGCATTTTTCTCTCGAGCAAGTGCCAATCCAGCTACAGCGTGATCATAATTTTTCACGATGACGTACTGTAAAAGTTCGCCAAGACAAGCCTCAACCGCGCGTTCATATTGCCCATCTGTCTCAAGGTAATCAGCAATAGCTCCTTGCTGGCCAATATCCACATCTCCCTGGACAAGAAGCATCCTCGCAGCATCACTAAATCCAACACGACTAACTTCAAGTTCTTCCAGTGAAAGAAGACGCGCTTCTAAACCAGTAACTTTCTGATCACTCGCGCGCATCTTTTCCATACATTCTTCATGTGCTACCCGAGTAGTACAAAGTTGCGCTTCTTGTGTCGAACGCTTACTGGTGACGCTCACGATGGCTTCGCGTGCCTTTAAAACTGCCTCTTCAGTTTTATTACGTGTTCTTTCTGCTTCTTCTGTAGCAGATTTACTTGATTCAATAGAAACCCGCAAAGGTTCACGGCGAGACTCAAGTGCTAAGATCTCATTGTTAATATCTGTCGCACGAGACTCTAAAGTTTCAATTTGATGACGGCTAAATTCCACTTGCTGCTGTCGCCTATTAATCTCAAGCTCGTAAGTATGGGATTTTTTTCGAACTACAGTGGCCTCCTCATCAGCTTCAACCTGCTCGATGCGAAGACGGCTAAGTGTCGCTTCAACATCTGCCAAGTGCCCCGCAGAAACTGTTTCACGCTCACGTGCTTCCGCGACTCGCGCTTGGGCAGTTGCGATGCTCTCTGTCAACTCTTGGTGCCGACGTACAAACAAAACTTTTTCCCACCATCGAAGACCATCACGTAGTCGTCTATAGCGTCTAGCTCTAGCAGCCTGGCGTTTTAAGGCACTCCGCTGCTTTTCAACTTCAAAGACTATGTCGTCAATACGTGTGAGATTCTGTTGCGCAGCTTCTAACTTGAGCTCAGCTGCCCGACGACGAGATTTATATTTTGTAACTCCTGCAGCTTCTTCGATTAGCTGACGCCTGTCCGTCGGACGAGAGCTCAAGATCATTCCGATCTTCCCTTGCTCAATAATCGCGTACGCTTTCGCGCCAAGGCCCGTATCCATCAAAAGCTCATGGATATCTCTGAGGCGACAGATCTCTCCGTCGATCAGATATTCACTCTCACCAGAACGATACAGGCGCCGCGTTACATCTACGTCTCGCGTCAACTGCTTGGACCGTATTGAACCTAAAGCATGTCCATTGCCGTTTCCGTTAATAGATCCCGCTAAAAGATCACCAGATGGGTGGGGAATGGTCTCATCAGTAAGTTCAGGCTTTGGTACGCCTGGTAAATCTCGTAGGCGAAGACTTACTTCGGCTGTTGACCCAGGTCTCCGAGCGTCACTACCACTAAAAATGACATCATCCATCCTGTTGCCACGAAGGCTTTTCGCACTCTGCTCGCCAAGCACCCAAGTAATCGCATCAGCAAGATTACTTTTACCGCAACCGTTTGGACCAACAATAGCAGTCACACCAGTATCGAAGGCTAGCTCCGATCTGTCGGAGAATGATTTAAAACCTGAAATTTTAAGGCGTTCAAGACGCATGTCTTACCCCTTGACTTCCTAGAACAGGGTTCCGACCAACCCACTCACCAGACGGCTGGAACGTCAGGAAGCAACATTGGCAGATTCTTAGTGTGGGTCAGTCTAACAAGCCCAACTTCTAGTGGCAAGGGGTAGATTACACCACTATATTTAGGGCTTTAGCACCAAATGAAAGAGATGCTGTTATTGTCGGTTTATGTTGGTTTCACTCCCTAAATCAGCAAGTTGACGGGCCTCTGGAAATAATCCAAGCGCATAACTTATTTGAGGGTCAACCTCAAATAGTCTCCGTCTTGCGTGACTACTGCTAAAAAGGTCAACATCAATCTGGTATCGAATCATTGCACGGATGAATTCAAGATCGCCTTGCCAGGCATCCTCATCAATCACAACTTCTCGACTGATAACATGTTCGCGGAATTTATCTAACATTACTTGATCAACAAGGAAATCTGACCTGAGTTCCTGGTGATTCTTTCCCGGTGGAATACGCATATCGCCTTTGCGTACAAACTGCTGTGCAAACGTGATAAACAACTGGCGCCCCCACAATAGCCTAGAAAAACTAGAGGGACTAAATCCATTAAATGGACCATCAAACCGTTGGTCTGGTTCAATACCACCTCCGCTGTAAACCTTTCGGCCACCAGAGGTGTACTTTAGGTCCTCAAAACGATATACCCGGTCAGGTTCTTGTGCTCTCTGGTTATAAGTTAAATATTCGTCAAAAGTACCATCCCAGGGTCGTTGGATCAATCGTCCGCTAGGCGTGTAATAACGGGCCGTTGTTACTGCAAGACCAGCTCCCTGGCTCACTCTGTATACGGACTGTACTAAAGCCTTCCCAAAAGTAGTCTCACCAACTATAAGAGCCCGATCATGATCCTGAAGAGCCCCTGATACGATTTCAGACGCACTAGCACTATTTCTATTAACCAAGACGATCATCGGCAGGTCAGTAAAGTCGCCATGTTCTCTCGCATGATAATCCTGATCAGAGTTGGAAACGCGACCTCTTGTATAAACAATCAGGTTTCCACGGGGTAAAAACTGATTTGTAACCTTAATAGCTTGATCAAGTGGTCCACCAGGATTATTTCGAAGATCAAGCAATAAACGTTGCATGCCTTGAGACCTCAAATTTGACAAAGCAACGCCCACTTCTTGGTTGCTATTCTCAGCAAACGAGTCAAGGTAAAGGTACCCAGTCTGATCGTTCAGCATAAATGACGCACGAACCGTCTTTAAATAGATTTCGTCTCTAGGAACCTCAAGTGGGATTAAATCATCGTAACCAAATCTTCGAATCGCAATACCAACAAATGTGCCCTTTGGGCCTTTTAAACGACTAACAGCCTGATCGCTAGTCCAGTCTTTTGTGTCATCCCCACTAATACGGGCAATAACATCGCCCCGGCGGAGACCCTTTAAATAAGCTGGGGAACCCTCGAACACGGACACAACCGTAATATCACCATCAACAACGGTAATGGTAATGCCCAGGCCATAGTAACGCCCCTCCTGACGTTCCCGCATCTGTGCATAGCTCTTAGGATCCATAAAACTAGAATGTGGATCGAGCGTTTGAAGCATTCCTGTAATTGCACTGTAAACCAAGCGTTCAGACTCAACAGGCACGACATAATTTCTTTCAATTGCCCGAAGCGCAGCTGTAAACACCTCATACTGCTCAGAAAGCCCCTCTTGAGTAGCCAGAGCACTATGGCCAAAAAACCCTCCTGCCAGAGCCAATAAAAGGACTGCAAGCATCGCCACTGATAAAAAGCGCTTTTTGTACACGTAGTAAATGTACCCTCGTTACCTTGACCCGTCAATTCCAGCTTTCTATAATGCTTTGAATTACTTGCAGGGATTTACCTGCTAAAAACGGTGGCTCCGGTCCGTCTAAAATCTCAGGAGCCTGGAGTTAGTATGTTTGGTCCAATAGGAATGCCAGAACTTATTATTATTCTGGTAATCGCGCTGATTGTTTTTGGACCGCGAAAGCTGCCCGATCTCGGCCGTTCTCTCGGCCGGAGCCTTAGCGAGTTCAAACGTGCTTCTAGTGAGCTCAGGTCTACGCTTGAAGATGAAATTCGAGTAGAAGAAAAACAAGACCAGCCCGGAAGCGCCTCAGCTAATACCACAGCGTCCACGTCGACTAGTTCCGAAACAAAAACAACATCCGAGTCGGCAACTTCGGACACATCGGCCAATCACACGCCGAATGCCGGTACGGGCGCCTAGCTGATTTCAAATGGCCCTGGTCAAGTTTCCGGGAGGAGCAACCCCGGAACTAAAACCGGATGAAGACGATTTCCACCATGATTCCGATCATGAATCCCGAGAAACCGGTGGGAAGATGTCGTTTCTGGACCACCTGGACGAATTGCGGAAACGCATCGTCTGGTCTGTGGTGTTTATTTTTGCAGGATTCTTAATTGCGTTTGCTTTTATCCAGAAGCTGTTCGAATTTATTATGCTCCCGCTACAAGAAATGTTGCCAGTCGGGCAAACGCTTGTCTATACAAATCCCAGCGAAGCATTCATTCTCTACATAAAAATTGCAGCTATCGGTGGACTCATCCTAGCTTCGCCAGCTGTTATGAGCCAAGTCTGGCTCTTTATTGCTCCTGGTTTGTACACTAATGAAAAAAAACTTGCTATACCCTTCGTCGTACTTTCTTCCACATTCTTTATTGTTGGTGCCGCATTTTCGCATTATGTTGTGTTCCCGCTGGCATGGCAGTTCTTTGTAAGTTTTACAACTGACTATCTCACATTCATGCCTCGAGTCGAACCAGCGTTTTCGATGTACCTGCGATTGATAATTGCTTTCGGTCTAGTTTTTCAAATGCCAACAGTCGTCCTATTCCTAGCAAAAATGGGAATATTAACGGCTCGTTTTATGTTAAAGAATTTTAAGTACGCTGTTTTAATCATTTTTATTGCGTCTGCTATCCTAACACCTGATGCTTCCCCCGTAACGCAGCTTGCCATGGCTGGACCAATGCTATTTCTCTACCTAGTTAGCGTTGGCCTTGCCTGGTTGTTTGGAAAGAAGCGTTATTTGGAGGAAGAGGAAGAGTAGACACACCATCTCATGCCGATTCGCTCTTCATCGGTAAGCGAAATCGATCAACTGATCACAGATCTTCAGCAAGAATCGAAAATTAGACGTGATGCTGCCGTGGCTAGACTGCGAATTGTGGGGTCTCGATCTATTCCACGCTTAACAGCAATTATTCAATCAGACAACACTGCCACTGTGAGAGTCGCTGCGCTAAGTGCTCTTGAGACAAGCAATGATTCTCGGGCTAGAGATTCAGCCATGGCAGCTCTATCCGATAAGCATGAACCCGTTGCCCTCGCTGCAATTATTGTAATGAAGAGTTGGTTGTCAACAGACGCAGATGCAATGACTGTGGACGCACTAGTAACACTTGTCCTAGATCCCAACCGTTCTCAAACAGTACGGCAAGCAGCACTCCAGGCACTAGCAGATCTCCCTGAGAGTTTAGTACAACCACTGCGTCAACAGCTCACACAAGAACTGGGTATAAAAAATGTAACTGCTGAAACTACAGAGATTACTAACAATCCAGCAAGAGCCCTTGAATGGTTAAACACCGAAGGTGCCAACACAACTCTGTCAGAGATACATCAATTAATTACCTATGCTAGAGCGAAAGAACATGCTTGTGAAAGCAGTGCAGAGCAAGCAGCCTGGTGCTATCTTCGAGGAGCAGCCCACGTTCTGCTCGCCAAGCGCAACAGTCGAGTTGCACTTTACGATTTAAGAGAATCCATAGAAAAAACATCAAAACCCCTACCTCTTGATTACTTGCTTGCTATTCGATCTATCGGAGACGCTACGTGCCTTGAACCACTTGGACGAGCATGGGCTGGAGCGAGTGCTGAACCGTGGTGGTGTCAACAATTAGCTGACGCTGCAAAAAACATCATCAGTCGAGAAAAGCTCACTGGGAGACATGCCGTGGTTAAGCGCGCGCGCGCGCGGTGGGCTGGATTCCTAAGTTAATAAGATTTAGCAAACCAAGCATTTGCTTTGGCAACTTTCCCACACTTAAAACACAAACTTTCTTCAATAGTGGCATGCTCAAATGGTATGTTTCGGATTGTGGCTTGCGTCTCTTCTTTAATACTTGCCTCACAACCTGGCAAACCACACCATGGTGAAATTACGAAGCCAGGACGACCATTCATAATTTTGACAAATTCTTTGTAAGAATTAGTCTTTGCAGTGTGCTCTTTTTGAAATTGTAAAGCCCTATCAAATAATGCCTGCTGGATTTCTATTAGCATCTCTTCGACACTAGCAACTAACCCTTCCATGGGAACAAAGGTTTTCTCTCGAGAATCTCGTCGTACTAATACAACTTGTGATTTTGCAATATCTTTAGGGCCAACTTCAAGACGAAGAGGAACACCTCGTAATTCCCATTCGTTAAATTTCCATCCTGGTGTCTGGGAATCACGATCATCAAGCATGACACGAACGTTGCGGGCCACTAACGAATCTCTTATTTCTACAGCCTTAGGTAAGACGGTTTCTTTCCAATTACCCCGTGAGATTGGCACAATCACAACTTGGTAGGGAGCGATACGCGGTGGAAGAATCAAGCCTCCATCATCGCCATGTGTCATAATGACGCCACCAATCAGCCTTGTAGAAACACCCCAAGACGTGCCATAAACATATTGGACAGATTTATCCCTAGCCTGAAACTTAATATCAAATACCTTCGCAAAGTTCTGTGCGAGATTATGGGACGTCCCCGCCTGTAATGCTCGTCCATCTCGCATTAGCGCTTCAATAGAATATGTGCTTTCAGCGCCAGCAAACTTCTCGCTTTCTGTCTTCTTCCCATCTACAACAGGCATAGCTAATTCAGTCTGGGCAAAGTCTTTGTACACACCAAGCATCCGCTGTGTCTCTTCCTCAGCCTCCTCATACGTCTCGTGTGCCGTGTGTCCTTCCTGCCATAAAAACTCTGTGGTTCTTAGAAACAAACGTGTGACCTTTTCCCATCGAATCACATTAGCCCATTGATTAATAAGAACAGGTAAATCTCGCCAAGACTGGATCCACTTTGCGTACATCGTCCCAATAATTGTCTCTGACGTTGGACGAATAACCAGTCGCTCTTCAAGTTCTTCGTTGCCACCGTGCGTAACCCAGGCAACCTGTGGTGCAAAACCCTCAACATGATCTGATTCCTTTAGAAGCAAGCTTTCAGGAATAAGCATCGGAAAATAAGCATTCACATGCCCAGTAGCTTTAAATCTTCGGTCTAAAGCTTGCTGCATTAGTTCCCAGATGGCGTAACCATATGGACGGATAACCATACATCCCTTGACGGGAGAATAGTCTGCCAGTTCAGCACGGCGAATTGAATCAATGTACCAACGTCCGAAGTCTACAGACTGCGGAGTAATCTCGGTTGGTAGATCAGGAAGTTCATTATCTGACATGTCAAAACTAGCTAGCCGTCACAGATATCATAAAAAACCTGTGACCTCAAAACTCATACGTAATTCTTTAGGACACCTAGGAATCTATTAAAACGTCAGAAACGTTTCTCTGCCAGAGTATATCGTCCCGCTGTGGAAAATCTTCCCGAAAATGTCCTCCACGGCTTTCTTCTCGTCGTAGTGCAGCACGTGCAATAAGAAGTCCAACTGTAACAACATTCAAAAGTCGCATAGACTCCTGAGAAGACGCTCCCGTTCCTGGTTGCTCAAGACGCATCCACCACTGTTCAAGTTGCTGAACAGCAGCCCGTAATCCAGATTGCATGCGTACAAGGCCCACCTTCCGCCACATCATATCCTTTACTTCAACCTCAGTCGGCAATGTCCCAGCCTGTAAATTCCTCATTTCAAAAGAATCAACATCTCCAGATAGCGACGGTGTCTGCCACGGTTGAGCCATCGCCACAGCAGAGCGTACGCCAAACACCAGTCCTTCTAATAACGAATTACTTGCAAGACGATTCGCTCCATGTACACCTGTACAAGCAACCTCTCCAGCCGCATATAGACCCGGCAATGCTGTACGGCCATGCAAATCAGTTTGTACTCCGCCCATCAAATAATGTGCAGCAGGACTCACAGGGATACGATCAGTAGCCAAATCGAGTCCCACCTGTTGGCATGCTTTTGTAATTGTTGGAAAACGGCGATGGACAAAAGAATAGTCCAGATGTGCAAGTGTAAGATAAACAGATGTTCCAGAACGCTCAGCTTCGCGTGACATAGCACGTGCCACACGATCACGTGATGCCAAGTCACCCTCAGATTCATAGCGTTGGACAAACGCTTCTCCAGAGGCGTTAACCAATCTTGCCCCCTCGCCACGTAGTGCCTCTGAGAGAAGGAACCGTGGATAATCAGGTACATTTAATACTGTTGGATGGAATTGAACAAACTCAAGACCGGTGACACGAGCGCCTGCTCGGAATGCAATCGCAACACCATCACCAGTTGCAACAGCTGGATTAGTTGTTTCCCTGAATACTTGACCAGCTCCACCTGTAGCTAGCAGTGTTGCAGTTACCGTTACAAAGTGTTCCTGGCCAGACTTGTCTATGTAAACACCACCTCTACACTGGCCATCCTGCACAAGTAGTCTCGTGACCAAAGTATCGTCCATAACTTGAATTCTTGGATTATGGGAAACCTGATTCCACAATACACGAGAAATTTCACGCCCCGTTGCATCAGTTGCATGAAGCACCCGTCGAACGCTGTGCGCCGCCTCACGGCCAAGAGCAGGCTTACCCTCAGCATCACGATCAAATGCCGCACCCCACTCCAACAGTTCCTTAACGTAACGTGGGCCTTCTGTAACAAGTACGTTGACAGCATCAGAATCAGAAAGACCATCGCCAGCCCCAAGAGTATCTTGGGCATGTAGCTCTGGAGAATCATCTTTCCCAATTGACGCAGCAATACCGCCTTGTGCATAACCAGTATTACTCTCAGAAAGCCCCGCCTTGGTAAGCACAATCACCTTACCAACACTGGCCAGGGCAATAGCGGCACGTAGGCCTGCAATGCCGCTACCAACAACTAGGAAGTCGCCGCTTAGGTTCACCGGATGCTATCCTACACCGTAGTAGACTCTACCCGTGACTCTTACTGAAACCTTTAACCAACCGCTTCGTATCACAGTTCCCTTAGGTGAACGTCCGTCTGAAATTTGGATAGGTGCAGGGCTTGCAGAAAACCTACAAAGCCTCCTAGATACTGCTGGTTTTGGCCAGCGCCGGTTCCTAGTATCTAATCCGACAGTCTGGAAATACTACGGAGAAGCTATCCAGCACGTCTGTGGGAACGCAGAAGTTATATTGATTCCTGATGGCGAACGTCATAAGACAGTCCAAACTGTTTCACGTATCTACGAAGCCCTCATTCGTACCGAAGCCGACCGGGCAAGTTCAATTGTGGCTGTCGGTGGTGGTGTTGTTGGTGATACTGCAGGATTCGCAGCAGCTACATTCCTGCGTGGGGTGACACTGGCCCACGTGCCAACGACTCTCCTCGCACAGGTCGACAGTTCAATCGGTGGAAAAGTAGGTGTCAATCACAAACTTGGGAAAAACCTCATTGGGGCATTTCATCAACCGACAATCGTGATTATCGATCCATTGTTACTCGAAACACTCCCCCGTCGAGAGTTCCGTTCTGGACTTTACGAAATCGTTAAATACGGAATGATTGCCAGTCGAAATTTGTTAGATAGCCTCGCTAGTAATACCAAGTCTATCTTCGCACGTGACCCAGCTGTGCTATTACCTATCATCACTGAATCATGTCGTATTAAGGTGGATGTAGTCACGAAAGACGAACGAGAATCTGGCCCGCGGCGCGTACTCAACTTTGGTCACACTGTTGGTCATGCTCTTGAGGCTGTCACTAATTACCGAAGATTCAGACACGGTGAAGCTATTGCATACGGCATGTTAGCAGCTACTGACCTTGCTGTTGAACGAGGCCTCATGGCTGATCGTGAACGTCAAGTTCTCACCAAGTTGATTAAGAAGCTCGGACGACTTCCAAAAATTGACGATCTATCTCAAGAACAAATCCTCGAAACTATCCGACACGACAAAAAAGTTGTGAACGGTCGTCTACATTTCGTTATGTGTCCTGAAATTGGTACAACTTCTATTGTCGATGACGTTACGGAAGACGAACTCTTACAAACACTGAAACGACTTCATATTGGGAAAGTGGAAAATGGCTAAGTTGGCAAAAACACAGATGTATGTTGCCGGCGAGTGGCTGATCCCATCTACAGGGGAATATTTTGAATCATTTAATCCATATACCGGAAAACCCTGGATGCTGGTTGCTAGAGGTGGGGTCGAGGATGCACACAGAGCTGTAGAGGCTGCTCATAACGCATTTGAAAATTCTGAGTGGCGTGAAATGACACCTAGTGCACGGGGTCAACTATTACGACAATTTGGAGATCTCATTGGTGACAACGCAGAACGGCTGGCAAAAATAGAAGTCCAAGACAACGGCAAGCTTTATAGCGAGATGTCTTTGCAAACGCGGTACACCCCACAGTGGTATCACTATTTTGGGGGACTGGCTGATAAGATTGAAGGAGCCGTCTTACCCCTGGATAAGTCAGAGACCTTTGCTTTTACCCGGCACGAGCCGCTCGGGGTCTGCGTCGCAATTCTTCCATGGAATTCTCCGCTCTTTCTCACTGGCTTTAAACTCGCGCCCGCGCTTGCAGCTGGCAATACGGTGGTAATTAAACCATCTGAGTACACCTCAGCGTCGACACTGGAGTTTGTAAAACTGGCTGAACAGGCTGGGGTTCCCAAGGGTGTAATCAACGTGGTCACTGGATTTGGAAAAGAAGTTGGCGAGGCCCTGATTACACATCCAAAGGTTGCGAAAGTTGCATTTACCGGTGGTTCCGTGAGCGGTCGCCATGTTTATAGCCGAGCAGCTGAAAGCCTGAAACGAGTCAGTCTAGAGCTCGGGGGAAAATCGCCGAACATCGTTTTTGATGATGCCAACATAGAAAATGCCGTCAAGGGTGTCATCTCTGGGATCTTTGCCGCTACAGGTCAGACTTGTATTGCTGGGTCTAGATTACTGGTGCAAGAGTCGATTCACGATGAATTCGTGGATAAGCTGGTCAAGTTTGCACGTACCGCAAAAATGGGTAATCCAATGTCAGTAGATACCCAAGTGGGTCCGGTGACCACTCATCCACAATATGAAAAAGTGCTCAGTTATCTTGAGATCGCGCGGGCCGAAGGTGTTGAATGCGTACTTGGGGGTAGTAAAGCTGAACGTCCTGAATGTGGGGATGGCTGGTTTGTGGAACCCACGATCTATACCGGTGTCAAAAATACAATGCGAATCGCCCAAGAAGAAGTGTTTGGTCCCGTGCTGTCAGTTATTCCATTCAAAGATGAGGAGGACGCAATCACAATCGGTAATGATGTGGTGTACGGACTCGCAGCTGGTATCTGGACAGAAAGTATGCGTCGAGCCCTGCATGTGTCACAGCACCTACAGGCTGGGACCGTTTGGGTAAATCTGTACCGAGCCTTTAGTTACATGGCACCGTTTGGAGGCTATAAACAATCTGGCCTCGGACGAGAAGGTGGTCAGGAAGCGATCCGGGAGTACTTACAAACAAAAACAACCTGGATCTCTACATCCGATACTGTACCAAATCCATTTGTAATGCGTTAGTCATGGTTGTTTCGCAACCTTAGCAGGAATGTTCATCTGTAGAACGATAGATACCAAGCTAGCATCGCATCACCAGCGATACTGACTGCTAGTGCTGCAACCGCAAGAAATGTCCCAAATGGCAACGTCGCCGTTCTTGTGCGACGACCTCCAATAATCAGCCCTAAACCAACAATCGACCCAGTCAACGAAGCTAGCAGTAATGTCAATAACATAAGTGGCCAACCAAGAAACGCCCCGATCATAGCTAGCATTTTGACATCACCCATACCAAGGCCCTGGTGCCCCCGTAATCGCGTATACAACGCATTGAGCATGAGAAGTATCCCTGCCCCAAGAGTGATCCCAAGCAGTGAAGATAGCCACCCAGGCACCAGAAACAAACTCGCACCAAAACCAAAAGCAATGCCAGGGAGTGTCACACTATTAGGTAATACTCGATGTTTCAGGTCAATCACAAAGAGCACGATGAGTGCACAGGAAAAAACCAGTCGAACGGAAAAAAGCGCTACGTCGCCAAATGCAAAAGCACTCATGGCAAATGCAACCCCCGTAACAATTTCAACTGCGGGATACATCACTGAGATTGGTGTAAAACAACTGCGACACCGGCCACCAAGGAGCCCCCAACTTAAGATTGGTATTTTTTCAAACCAAGACAGCCTATATCCGCATGCAGGACACTGTGAGAATGGCCAGGCAACTGATGCTGCACGTGGCAATCGGTAAATACAGACACTCAGAAAGCTCCCTACGAGGGTCCCAAGCAATCCGAACAGAAGAATCATTCTGAACGGCATGAAGCTTAATTAAGGATTCGCAGTTTGTGCTTGTGCAAGTTCGTATTCAATTGCAGCTTGAAAGAACTGAGGTTCAAGACCGCCACGAATCATACGACCATTGATAAAAAAGGTAGGTGTGCTACTCACACCAACTGACTGACCTAGTGCAACATCCGCGCGTACTTGTTCAAGCACTGTTGGATATTGCTCATCAAAATCATTTACTCCGCCAACTTGACGAACTCCTTGACGGACTAACTCTGGCGTCATCGCCGGCTGATTATCAAAAAGCCACTCCTCAAGCGCCTCTGCTTGATTATTCACACGTGCCATCCGCACAGCAGCTGCCGCCTCACAGGCTGCACTATGAACCCCGCCAGCATTGCACTCTGACTCAAGAGGGAAATCCCTGGTCACAAAGCGGACTTGACCAGGATGTGACACCTGAAAGTTCTCGAGTAATGCTTTGTACTGCAGGTACGTATTCCTACACGGTGGACACTGGTAATCATTAAACTTCACAATCAGAACACGTTCACCTTCGTTTGGCACAGGAAGTGGCACGTACGGTTGCTGCATGTACCACTGTTCGAAGTCTGCCAATGGAGCACCTTCACTACTGCCCTGCTCCGTACCCGCATGAGTATGAACACTCGTGTCACTCTCCATCACTTCGACGATTACGTTTGTTCGTGGAAGAAATGTGACAAGTGAACCTGCTCCAACAAGCCAAAACAATGCGAACATTAAAGCACCAGGACTTGAGGTCAGCGCACGAAGATCCGTGAATAAACGTGAAGGAAGCGTCCGAAATGGTAGAGATGTAGCTCCTGAAGCAACAAAGAAAAGACCAAACACCGTGACGTAAGTCACCATACATAACGGGCAAACCCGCTCTAGGATAAATATGGAGGCGTAACCCAAGTACACCACTGAGGCCAGACCAACTACAGAAAGTAAAAAGATATATTCGGAAATGTTGTCTGGTTCACTTGAGCGCGCATGGCGCATCCCATAAGCAGCCAGCACAAAAACGAGTGCTGACCAAATCATTCCAAACGCAGCAACTGGAATACCCGCCACGCTACCGTAGTCGCTTTCGTACACCGCTTCGCAACTAATAGTCTCACTGATGTCACAAAAACTCGCGTAGGAACTGTCAGTAATGAGGTTGTAATGAACGTACAACGAAGTCCCAGCAGCTATAAAAGTAAGTGCCGCAAGGACCATGAACCACAAACGAGTTTTGTGCATGGTGACGAAATATTACGAGTCTTCTGAAGGCAGTGTCAACGCTAACTTAATTTTATTACTTGTAGTCGTAGTCTAGTAGCTACTCGGTTAACTGTCAGAATTTACTGTAGGTTCTGGGCTCCATCAAAGTTGGCAACCGTAATCGTAGCCAACGCGGTCTTGATAATGCCTGTTTGATTAGCTGCAAAGTAGCGAATACCCGTCTGGCCAGGTGTTATCGGATCAGCCGTAACAAGAAACCCATCAAATGAATTAGCAACGTTATTACATGTTTGGTCTTGCGCGAGAACCTGATTGTCCCCAGCGATAAGATGAAATTTATAACCGTGCTTTGATCCTGTACCGAGATCATCTGGAATAAAAGGTACGCTTCCTGTCGGTGCCGTGGCTAACGCCGCCAAACTTCCTGCATAACCACCATTGCAACTCGCTGCAAAAGCTGCCTGCGCAGTAGTAATTGTGCGCACTGATACAATTGCTGAGGCTTCGTTTCCTGACATCCGTGCCCGTAATAATCCTGGCACTGCAATCGTTGCTATGATTCCAATGATGGCCACCACAATGAGCAACTCTATTAACGTAAACCCATCATACTTTCGCATAACTTTTGTTTTTTTAATCCTTATCGAAGAATACTGGCGCTAGAACGAAGAAGCAACACTTATAGCCTAAAACTTTTAATAGCTTTTCAATGCCAAACCTAGTTCGATGCAATTCCTACATACCTACAACTGCGATCGAGCGACTATGATTAATTACATGATTAAATTTCTTGGATTTGGTGTCCCGCTAGCCATTATCGCACTGATCACAACTTTGATCGCTGCACTTGGCTACCGCATACGGCTAGTACCACTTACACCAGCATTTATTACCTTTGGCCTTGGGCTCTTAGTAGCACTCACCTCAATAGCGATCTCACTAGTAGGAACCATATTTGTTCTGGTAAAAGGTATCCGCCCTGGGTACGGCCTGAGCCACATCCTACTTGGAATGGCAATCGCTGGTCTCGTAATCGCCATTCCTGCTTCCTTATTGTTTACCGGAGGAGGCCAAGGTCTCCCAGCAATTCATGATATTTCGACAGATATCGAAGACCCACCACTCTTTGTCGATGTACTTCCACTACGTGCTAATGCACCCAACACTGCCGATTACGGTGGACCTGAAATTGGCAAACTTCAACGTCAGGCATATCCGGATATCATTCCTTTAATCCTGGCTGGTGCACCAGAAAAAGTTTTTGATCAGGCACTGGCAACGGCCATGGAGTTAGGGTGGGTAATCGCTGGCTCAAGCCGTGAGGATGGACGCATCGAAGCCACAGATACCACATTTTGGTTTGGTTTCGAAGACGATGTTGTAGTTCGCCTACGCCCAGATGAAAATGGAACACGCGTAGATATTCGTTCAGTATCTCGCGTAGGTGGGGGCGATGTGGGTACAAACTCAAAAAGAATTCGTGGGTACCTAGCTAAACTCAAAGATACACTTGCACCGTAAATCTACTTATCTATTTGATCGCAAGATGCTCATGGGTAAGAGGTTGAGATAACATCAGTTGGTGAGATCTTCCATGATGAAACTCTGCACTTGTTTTAGTTTAATAACTATTGTTGCACTGCTAATCAAACCCACTCAAGGTGCGCAGGATATCTTGGTCCAGCCACCTCCTATGGCAGTTTCGGCAGGGCCCATCGTAGCCCCCGTACAATCATTTGACCGTCCGGTAGAAAATGCACGTTCTCCGCGTAATGCTAATTACACAATCGAGGCCACGCTTGATCACATAACGCAGATGCTCACAGGCCATGAGACCATTCACTGGCGTAATATTAGCGAACATCAAGCTACGGAACTGCAGTTCCATCTGTACTGGAACGCATGGCAGAATCAAAACTCAAGTTGGCTTCGCGAACGTCAACTAAGCCGACCACAATCTAACCCAGATCCAAATGCCTGGGGTTGGATGAAAGTTACATCCATTCGTGTGGGCTTAGATCCCACAGACCTCACTGACGTCACAACTCAGCAACAGTTCATTGCCCCTGATGATGACAATGTCAAGGATCAAACTGTAATGACTGTACAACTACCGGAACCGGTAGATTCTGGCCAGTCTGTTGAAATTCAAATTGATTGGACTGCAAAGATCCCAAAACCATTTGCGCGCACAGGATACAGAGGTAACTACTACTTCATCGCACATTGGTTTCCTAAGATCGGTGTGCTAGAGGATCGTGGATGGAATACACATCAGTTTCATTCAGTTGCAGAATTCTATGCCGACTTTGGTATCTATGACGTGAAATTAACGGTACCGGAACAATGGGTTGTTGGAGCATCTGGACGTGAAATCGGTCGCACAACTAATACTAACAACACAGCAACACATCACTACCGTGGTGAAGACATCCATGACTTTGCATGGACAACAAGCCCAGACTTTATTGAGGTACACAGTAAATTTGAACACAATAACTTGCCGTCGGTTAACATGCGCCTCCTATTACAACCGGAACACATTACACAAGCTGATAGACATTTTTCAGCTACTGCTGCTGCCTTAGAACACTACGGTAATTGGTTTGGACCGTACCCCTACAGCTACCTAACAATCGTTGATCCTGCCTATCAAAGCCGGAGTGGAGGCATGGAATATCCAACATTCTTTACATCAGGCACACGCTGGTGGGCCCCTCGCGACGTAGCTCAGCCTGAAGGCGTGACATTACACGAAGCAGGTCATCAATTTTGGTATGGACTCGTTGCAAGTAATGAGTTTGAACATGCCTGGATGGATGAAGGACTCAATACATTCTCTGAAGCACGCGTTGCAGAAGTAACTGGGATCTCTGACCACCTATCAAGACGTTTCTTTGGGGGTTTTATCCCATGGGTATTTCAAGATATCAAACTACCACGGGAGACCTACGGGAACGGCTGGTATCGATACCGCGTGCAGTCCAATAGTGAGATTCAAGCTACACCAACCTATCGATACTGGCCAGGAACAGCAACCTCCACGACATATTTTAAAACTGCTCTGTGGTTACATACGCTTGAACGACACCTGGGCTGGCCCACCCTCAAGCAAATTATGGCAACCTATTTCGAACAATGGCAGTTTCGCCATCCATCGCCACATGATTTCTTTCGAATTGCAAATGAGGTCAGCGGCCAAGACCTAACACCTTTCTTCAACCAGGTGTATAGAGGCTCTCAAACATTCGATTATGCGGTTCAAGACCTTAAGAGCCAGACCGTGGACGATAAAATCCGAACAACTGTAGTAGTACAACGACTTGGTGACGGTATTTTTCCTGTTGATGTAGTCACTAAATTCAGAGATGGAACAACAAAAACTGAACACTGGGATGGCCAACAGCGACGAGTACTCTACGTTTATGAAATTTCGTCTGATCCGTTATCTGTGGAAGTTGATCCAAATCGAATATTACTTCTGGATATCAACTTTACAAATAACAGTCTGACGCGTGAACCTCAAAGCAACAAGGCTGCTCTGAAATGGACACTGAAATGGATAGTCTGGTTGCAAGATTTAATGCTGACTTATGGGTTCTTTGTCTGACATAACAATGGCAACAGCCTTAAACGCCTGGAAAGACGGGGTTCAACGTGTGCGAAAAGCACCAGCGATCCTAATTGGTGCGTTTGCCATCACGGTGTTCTCCACATTGCCAATGGCTTTCGTATTACATACCAGTATCGCAACCCATCTAGGTAATAGCATGGCAGCCGTAGAAGCAGTGGAAGGCTTCAATCTTGATTGGTGGCAAGAATTTAGCACCCAGACCTCTAGTCTGAGTGAAACATTCTCACCATCTATCATTGGATTTGCTGCAACGCTCAACAATCTCAGCAACATCCTAGATGGTCAGCGTGAAACGCCAGCTATCACCTGGGCACTGGGGATCAACTTCTTGATTTGGACATTTTTGTTTGGAGGCATCATTGATCGATATGCCAGACAACACGCAACAAAAGCTTCCGGGTTCTTCACAGCAAGTGGAGTCTTTTTCTTTCGCTTTCTTCGTCTTGCTGTTATCTCTCTAGGGGTCTATTGGTTTCTGTTTTCTCTGGTACATGGATGGATTTTCAACAATTGGTACTCCTGGGCAACACATGAAGTAACAGTAGAACGAACGGCATTCTTTTGGCGACTCATCATGTATGTGATCTTTGGAACACTCTTGATAATTGCAAATATCGTGTTCGATTATGCAAAAATCCGTGCCGTGGTTGAAGACAGACGAAGCATGTTAGGCGCGCTTCTTTCAGCGATACGATTCATTGTTCGACATCCCGGACCAATTATTAGGCTCTACTTATTAAACGGGGCTATCTTTGTTTGTCTCATTCTACTGTGGTCAATCATTGCCCCAGGCGCAAAAGACGTAAACCTCACAATGTGGCTTGGTCTTATCGCAGCGCAGATGTACGTACTCGCACGACTGTTCGTAAAACTACTCTTTGTAGCATCGCAAACGTCTCTCTTTCAGGCATCGCTTGCACATGCTCACTATACTGCAAAGCCTGTAGCTAAGTGGCCAGAGTCGCCTGCTGTAACTGCCATTGACAACAGGTAAGTTTCTAAAAGGATCGAAAATATGTCTGTTGCCAATAAGATTGCAGAATGGTTAAACAAGCAAGTTGCTGAAGCAAAGGCCAAGGGTCTGGTCTTTGGCCTAAGTGGAGGCATCGATTCTGCTTGTGTTAGCCGTTTATCCCAACTAGCAACACAAAATTCTTGTCTTGGCGTGATCATGCCATGTCACAGTAATCCACAAGACGAAAAGGATGCCTTACTTGTGGCATCACACTTTAAAATCAAGACAATCCGAGTACCTCTGGAGGAAGCCTACGACACCCTTAAAGGAACAATTCAAAAACCACTGCTAGATACAAAGCAACTTCAGCATAGTCCTGCTGATGACACACAATCAAAAGTTTCCTCTGCGAATATCAAGCCACGATTACGAATGAGTACTCTGTACTTAATTGCTAATCGCTTGAACTACCTTGTTGCCGGTACGGGAAACCGGAGTGAAATTGCTATTGGCTATTACACAAAGTACGGAGACGGTGGCGTGGACTTGCTGCCTATTGGACAACTAGTAAAACGAGAAGTTCAGGATCTTGCTAGTGAGCTTGGAGTGCCCTCACCAATTATCGAAAAAGCTCCAAGTGCTGGTCTGTGGCTTGGGCAAACCGACGAGAAAGAAATGGGATTTACTTACGAAGAACTTGAACAGTTTCTCAATGGTGAAGTGAAAGATATATCACCAGAAAAAATAGATCGTATTAAACATCTCATGGCTATCAGTGCACATAAACGATCGCTCCCACCCATGCCGCCTAGTTAAGAACCTTCTTGTGTGTTAATGAGATTTGACAGCAGCAACAATGTGTTTGGCAGAGATACCGTAACGATCGAGAAGTTCCGCAGGCTTTCCACTGCGCGGGATCTCACAAATAGCTAAGCGACGAACCGTCAGACCTGCACTAGCAACTGCGGAAGCAACAGCGTCACCAATCCCACCGTTAATGTAATGATCTTCAACAGTAATTAAAGACCCCTTAGTAGACTGGCCACAGCGAATAAGGGTTTCTTGATCAACTGGTTGGACCGAGTACAAATCAACAACGCGTATTGAAATGCCTTCTGCTTGTAACTGTTCGTACGCAGTGAGGGCCTCAAATACTGTCACTCCGGCACCAATCACAGTCGCTACATCACGATCGCTTTCACGTAAAATTTTAAGACCGCCAATATGAAAAGTTTCATCTGGACTATAAATCACTGATGTTTTCGGGCGAGAAGTCCGCATATATACCGGACCCTCATGGCCAGCCATTAGGGAAACAAGCTTCTCTGTGCTGGTGGCATCACATGGATAGAAAACAAGAATATTTGGCTGGGCGCGCATCATCGCAAGGTCTTCTAGGGCCATCTGAGACGGGCCGTCTTCACCTATCGACACACCGGCATGAGAACCAGCCATCTTGATATTGAGGTTGCTAATAGCTGCCATGCGAATGAAATCATGAGCTCGCGTTAGGAATGCCGCAAAGGTCGAAGGAAATGGAATAGCACCTCGACTCGCTAATCCCATAGCAGCACCGATCATGACTTGTTCAGCAATGTAGTTCTGATGAAATCTATCTCCAACGCGTTGTTCAAATTTCTCGCTAAATGTTGAATTTTTGACATCAGCGTCAAGTGCCACAATACGTGAATCTTCCATCCCCAACTTGGCAATAGCTTCGCCATACGCTTGACGGGTAGCTACACTCTGCCCGATGGTGTACTCAGGTAAAGAGATTGTTGGCACGGAACCAAGCGTCGCAGGACGTTTGACTGACAATGCAGAAACACTGGCTGCTTCGTCCTCGGAAACCAATTGCCCTTTGAGCTCTTCAATAGCTCGGTCGGTTTCTTCGCCTAACTTAAGGGGCTTACCATGCCAACCAGGTTTGCCTTCCATAACTGCAACGCCCTTGCCTTTAAGCGTTTTTGCCAAAATCATTGAAGGCTGATCTTTAATATGTCTGGCGCTATCTAGCGCCTCCAGAATGGCAAGGACATCATGGCCATCAACAATAGTTGTGTGCCATCCAAAACTCTCCCACCGAACAGCAAGAGCATCCATGTCGTGCTGCCACAACGTCGGTCCACTCTGTCCAAAACGGTTAACGTCTATGATGCCGCAGAGCGAACTCAGTTTCTCCTTTGATGCTACCTGAGCTGCTTCCCACACTGACCCCTCTGCAGTCTCACCATCTCCAAGCAGTACATAAGTTCGATAATCTGAATTAATGTGACGAGCATTGAGCGCAATCCCAACACCAGCACACAGCCCCTGACCCAACGAACCAGTAGCCACGTCGACAAAAGACAGTCGCGGTGTGGGGTGTCCTTCTAAGTTTGACTCGATAGTGCGAAGTTTTAAGAGTTCATCACGGGGAATCAAACCAGCTTCTGCCCACACTGCGTAAAGCAACGGTGCCGCGTGGCCTTTAGATAAAACAAACCGATCGCTGTAGGGATGCTGAGGATCGTTGGCATCGTAACGCATCTCTGAAAAAAACAACGCCGAGACAATCTCTGCTGCTGAACAGCATGTTGATGGGTGTCCGCTACCTGCAGTGCTTGTGGCACGGATTGAGTCAATACGTAAACGGGTAGCAATATTTCTCAATGCAGCTACCCGTGAAGAATTCTGAACGGTCATATCTCCTCGATGTTCATTGCTGATGAATTATGAGTTGCGCAACGGTTCATGATAAACCGCGTAACGAACAGCAACACCCCTGAAAATGCCAGTCTAGCAGATTGTTGACGTCTATCAATTGGTCTAAGTGCATAACCTCTAAACATTCATGTAAAAGAACAGCAACGTCTTTAAACGACACACTATAATTCAAGTAATGACTACGTGGTTTCGACATTATCGACGCATACATCCATTCACACTGCGGTATATGTACTTGCTAACACTCGGAACCTGGCTAGGTGGCATGGTATTACTCGGAACAGTAGCTGCGCCAGCAATCTTTCAAACACTTCAGATCTCCCAAGGACCTGGTGGAAACGTACTCGCAGGGGCAGTATTTGGTAATGTCCTAGACCGATTCCACTACATCTCGTACGCCTGTGGAAGCTTAATGTTTGTTTCATTAATTGGCATGGCTTTGAATGGTTCTAAACCAGTCGCGTTTGCGTTACGTAGTGTAATCATAATCGGCATGCTTGCCCTAGCCCTATATTCTGGGATGATTGTTTCCAATAGGATTACTCAACTTCAAAGTGAGATCGGAAAAAATATATCGCCCTCAACACTGGCCTCCACGGATAATCGACGTATTCAATTTGATCGATTACACCAGCTCTCAACACGCCTCATGATGGTTAACATTGTTGGAGCACTGGCACTCCTGTGCTGGGAGGCACGGAAATAATGTCGACAACATTTGAGGATATTACCCAGGATGTGCTCTCGCGCGAGGACATTGTTCGTTATATCAAGGATAGCCCTGGCGAATTGGGTATCGAAACACGTGAACGTGTTGAAGCCTATCTTGAAGAGCTTCGAACAACACAACGATATTCAATTTACCGAACGTTAAAACATCCACTGTATCCCATTCTGCGAAAAATTGAGCGTTACGGTGAGAACCTTTCCACGGTTAAAACCGCTACTCGTGCAGGTCGTGTTATCTACGCATCAAATCACCGAAGTCACATAGATTATCTAATAGAACCACTGGCGCTGGATGACAACGGTATCCGTCCACCAATCATCGCTGCAGGTATCAATCTCTTCGGAGGGCCGCTCGGGCTACTACACCGGCACGTCACTGGTGCCATTCCCATACGAAGAAATACCAAGGATCCGGTCTATCTCATTACATTGAAGGCGTACGTTGCAGAACTACTCCACCGACATGATCTGTTCTTCTACCCAGAAGGTGGACGGAGCTACAGTGGCGAACTCAAAGGTCCAAAAACAGGTTTCCTGAAAGCTGCGTTGCAAGGGAAACACCCTAATGTGGTAATAGTGCCAACTGCGGTCTCATACGATCTCGTACTAGAGGACCATGTACTAGCGCATCAGGGCATAAAACGACGACAGAGACCTTTTCGTCATGAACTAGCAGAAATGGTACGTTACGCAGTCGGCTACAAATCTCGTGTTTATGTAACATTCGGTCAACCCATTACCACTGACAGTATTGACCCAGACTCGCGTCGTGCAGTACTTAATTTAGCGCACACAATTATGAATGAAATCGGAAACCTGTACAAAGTGCTCCCAACTGCACTGATCGCAACTGCGATGCGACCCTCGATTTCTAAACGCAACCTCCAAAACAATGCAAATATGCTTATTGACACACTTGGATCTGCTGGTGCAAATATGGGCGTTAGTAACGGAGAAGAAGCAATTGAACTTGCTGTGGAAGCTCTGGAATCTCGAGGTATTGTCGTAGTCGAGCGTGGTCACTTTCGGGTACGCGATCGCAATGTGCTCAAATATTACGCAAGGTCTTTAGAACATCTTCTCAAACCACAATCTTCTCGAAAAAACTGATCTTCATATAAGCTGCAGTCAACCTTAGCTCTTAAAACTAAAAAGCTTGAGATCGACATGTACAATTAGTGCACTCACTAAGTAAATAAGGTTCAGCCATCCGATTGCTTGAAAGATCCCTGGACCAAGCATTACGTAAACACCAACTGGAAAAAACGATACCGCGAACAACATGTACATTGCCAAGTGAGCACCACGTACTGAAGCAACCGCAGAGACACTGCTTGCAAGTATCATCAACGATCCAAACAACATCGCTTTAGTAAAGATAAGCTGACCATCTGGAGTAATAGTTGCTTGGGGCCCTGCAACAAAATCAATATAGGGACTCTGAAAAATAAAAATTACCCATAAAACTATCGCGCCCACCGATGCAATCACCCCAAGTGATCGACCAGCTATCCCAACTGATCTTCCCCTGCTATCAGAACCTGCCACTACCACCTCAGATTAAATTCGCCTGCTAGGGGTGTTCGATCCAGTCAGCAATAAAAATATTCGTGTCACCTTCCCTGGCAGCATTACGGTTAGATGAAAAGACTAATTGCTTCCCATCAGGTGAAAACATAGGGAAACTATCGAATGTTGGGTTCCAAGTAATTCGCTCAAGCCCATTTCCATCAACACCAATCATGTAAAGATCAAAATCCCGTCCTTTGGGATCATGTACATTTGATGAAAAGATAATTCGCTTGCCGTCAGGATGAAAGTACGGTGCAAAATTGGCATGGCCATGTTTTGTAACCTGGTGCAAATTACTACCATCACTGTTCATTACAAAAATCTCAAGCTCATTAGGACGCCAGATTCCCTTTGTTAGCAACGATAAATAGTCGTTAAGCTCAAGGCCTGGTTCCATGGATCGTCCACGAAAAACAATTTTTGAGCCATCCTTGGAAAAAAAAGGGCCTCCATCAGGTCCAGGTCGATGCGTCAAGCGTCGAACGTTCGAACCATCACCATTCATTGAATATATTTCTAGGTCTCCATCACGCACACTAGTAAAAACAATCTGCCCATCTGGACCAATAGTGGCTTCAGCATCGTAACCAGCTTCAGTTGTAAGACGCTCTAAAGAAGAACCGTCCGTCTTTGCACGAAAGATGTCATAGCTTGGATATATAGGCCAGACGTATCCATATTCGTAACTAGGTGACGGGGGACATTCTGGAGATTCCAAATGAGTCGAAGCGAACACAATGTGCTGATCACTAGGAAAGAAAAACCCGCACGTTGTCCGACCAGTCCCAGTACTAACAGACCGAACATCGCTACCATCAATCTTCATAGTGAAAATCTGATCGCAAGGTACGTCTGGTGGGTGTGTTCGTTGAAAAACTAATCGCTTCCCATCAGGTGAAAAGTAAGCCTCAGCATTCTCACCACCAAACGTCAATTGCTTCACATTAGCGAGATGGATCTCAGAGGCTAAATGCGGCTCCTGTAAAGTCGAAACAAGAGGTGTCGCATTTACGGTCAAAATGGCTAATGCCACAAAAAATGAAAGAACTACTATGGAATCACGCATACTTATAAGTCCATTTCTCTGATAGCCTATTTTATCTGTCCATGAACGTTAACATATCTCTGGCTTTCGCTTGTAGGGTCGCCACAGCCGTGCAGAATTCTGGTGGGCGTGCGCTGATCGTGGGTGGATGGGTTCGTGACCAATTGCGAGGATGCCCCTCGGAAGATATCGACCTAGAGGTTTTTGGTATTCCGCAGCAAGAACTCCCCCGCTTACTAGAAAAATTTGGGCGTGTTGAGGCCGTTGGAAAAAGTTTCCCGGTTTATAAACTCGTTAGTGAAAAAGGACATTGCCTCGACGTAGCCTTACCCCGCTTGGAATCAAAGAAAGGACAAGGCCACACGGGTTTTGAAGTACGCGGAAACCCAGAGATAACACCAAGCACTGCGGCGCGCCGACGTGATTTCACTGTGAATGCTATTTCATGGGATCCACTTTCAGAGACTTATGTGGATCCGTTTGACGGTCGCAAGGATCTCAACAATCGATTACTAAGAGCCGTTGACCCAACCACTTTTGGCGATGACAGTCTGAGAGTGCTTCGTGCGGTTCAATTTGCAGCCAGATTCGAATTTACTCTCGAAGACACTACGGCAACCTTATGTCGTAATACATCACTAAACGACCTGTCAGCGGAACGTGTTTGGGATGAACTTGAGAAACTTCTACTGCTAGCAGACCGCCCTTCGATAGGGTTTGCCCTTGCACTAGATTTCGGCGTTATAGATCAGTGGCTACCTGAACTTCGAGCCTTGGTCGGGTGCCCGCAAGAAGCTGAATGGCATCCAGAAGGTGACGTCTGGACACATACCTGTCTAGTCATCGATCAAGCACGTTCTTTAAATGGTGATCTCTCTCGGCCCTTAATAACGACCATCATGCTTGCTGCCCTCTGCCACGATCTTGGAAAACCAGCTACAACTGCAGTCATTGACGGCCGGATCCGTTCTTTGAATCATGAGGAGGCTGGAGTAAAGCCAACCGTACAACTACTTGACAGGTTAAATATCTACACCCTTAACGGGTACGACGTGAGGAAACAAGTGCTTGGTCTCGTGGCACATCATCTGAAGCCGGGAATGTTCTATAAAGCTCCAACAGTCACTGATGGCGCATTTAGGCGTCTTGCACAAAAGGTTGACCTTGAGCTTCTCGCACGGCTCGCGCGCGCTGACTGTCTTGGACGTACAGGTGATTTTGACTGCTCCGCAATGGACTGGTTTATCAAACGGGCACGGGCGCTTGGTGTAGAACACGAACCCCCTAAACCACTGCTAATGGGTCGTCATCTGATCAAACTCGGCCTAACCCCAGGGCCGAAGCTTGGAAGAATCCTGAAAAAAGTGTACGAAAAGCAACTAGATGGTCAGATCAAAACCCTAGAAGAAAGTATCGTGAAAGCCCAGGAATTACTTAAGTAATGTATTGATGTTCTGGCCCTCTATAAGGTGAGGCTACCTATTAGGGAATCTAAGGCCGAAACTGAGAGAACGGATCGTCAGGATAGTACTTGGGCATCACTCTTTCCACTGCAACATACCACCCAAGCTCAGCAAGTAGCTGTAGATCTTCTACAGCACCCATGTAATTCCAATTAGTCCGAAAATCATCACTCGGCTGATGGTAATCGTTTTCATTGTACTGGTCGGCTAACCTCCTACCGTGTTCTGCATCTTGACCTATATAGTCTGTTGGACTTCCAAGAGAGACAGCAGGGATTCCAGCTTTTGCCATCGGAAAATGATCCGATCGAAAGAAGTAACCACGCTCAGGTGCTGGATCTAGTCCAACGATTCGATTACGGACTTTCGCTAAAGAGTCTGCCAACACACCGAGAGTAGACCTTTCAGCACCGAGTAACACGATATCCCTTGTCCGACCATAAAGATTAAGTCCATCCACGTTGATATTGGCCGCCCACTGATTCAATGGTAGCGGAGAATGTAATGCAAAATACTCAGCACCTAACAAACCAGCTTCTTCTGCGGTCGTAAAAACAACATAGATAGAACGAACAGGACGTGTGTGAGAACGTGCTAAAGCCTGTGAAATTTCAAGAAGCCCCGCTACACCTGACGCGTTATCTACTGCTCCATTAAAGATCTGATCGGATGTGACTAATGCTTCTGATGATGCAGTAATCATTCCTAAGTGATCGTAATGTGCGGTAAAAAGAACCCCCTGAGATGTATCTGTACCCTCCAAAACACCAATGACATTAGATGCAGTGCTACGCACAACATCCTGTTGTATTGATCCTGATACAAGAACACCAAGTGGTACCGGCCTAGCACCCCGCTGTAATGCATTAGAACGTAACACATCTAAATCGTAACCAGCGTGACTCGTAAGACGACGTGCAGCTGGTTCAGATACCCAGGCCTTCAGTGTCAATACTGACTCTTCAACATCTTGTAACAACGAATATTGAGGACCGCTCCACGAGGACTGGACAACTTGCCATGGATAAGTTGCCGATTCATCGGTATGAATCAAAATCACACCAGCAGCCCCCTGACGAGCCGCCTCTTCATACTTGTATGTCCATCGACCATAGTACGTAAGTGCATCGCCACCAAATAAGTCTGGTTCCTCAGATGTCGCTGGTGGATCGTTGACCATAACTAGCGCAATGCGATCTGTCATATCTATATCGGCATAATCATTCCAATCAAGCTCTGGCGCAACGATGCCATGCCCTACAAACACAACTTCTCCACTAATTGAAACTTGTGGAGCAAGTAAATCACTTACAGCAACCACCTCAGTTAGGTACTCGAATGATGGTCCTCCAGCTAATGAAAACTGCATTTGAGGATGAACTGTTGATTCTAAAATGCTCATCTCTTGGAAGTAGGTATCATGGTCACCAGCTGGTTCGAAGTCTAAAGTGGCGAGCTGTGCAGCCAAGTATTCCGCAGCTAAATTGCCCCCACGGGTTGCCGGTGCCCTTCCCTCAAGGAGGTCAAGAGACAAGAACCTTAAATGAGCTGCAATATCAGAGCCGCGTATATTATCCAAAGCAGGACCTACAGTGGGCGACGATGGTAAAGGCTGACATCCCATGGCAACAGCACAAACCATTACAATCAAAACAAGTGACTTTAGATACATAAGTTCACAGTATAAAGTTGTCTGCAAACAATTACATAGGGATTCAAGCTGGAAACTCACTGAATCAATCTCCAGCTACAACATAACAGGATTCTGAACTTGGGCTTTATGATAAGAAACGTATGCGTCGAGACACACTAATTGACTATTTTCGAGACCTCGTTGAACTACGAAACGAGTACCTTATTTACGACGATGGATATCGTCAGCATCGCCATACGTATAAAGACGTTTCCCTCGCCGCTCAAGGATTTGTAACAAGACTAACCAAATTTGATGTTCGCAAAGGAGACCGAGTCATTTTTTGGGGAGAAAATAGACCTGAATGGATCGCCTGTTACTGGGGTTGCTTACTCGCTGGTGTTGTAGTTGTTCCAATAGAC
>DDZV01000001.1 GCA_002346475.1 Acidobacteria bacterium UBA2999
TCTCGGCCATTGGTGTCAGTACCGAACCAATTATCCCAGTTCGGAGCATCAAGGCGTCCCCCTGCTCCTGTCTGATCCGGATCAGGGATAGGCAAAATAGGCGCTAAGAACGCTGCCATTACTACCAAAACCATCCATCCGATAGAAACCCAGAAACCAAAACCGATTTTACGCTTGTCTCTTTTCTCGTCGTCTATTTGAGAGGAATCTTCATCCTGAGGACTTAGACCTTTAAAACCACGTCTTGTCGTTATTAGATTAAGTCTCACGACTTACCCTCGGATCGATAACGGAATAAAAAATGTCAACAATGAAGTTGATTGCTATGAACGATGAGGAAATTATGGTTACTAATCCAAGTACAAGAGGGAAATCATCTCGAATCACGGCTTCAACAAAAGTTCTTCCCACTCCCGGGATAACAAAAATTTGTTCAACAACTAAAGCTCCACCTATTAAGCCTCCAGTACTTAAACCAAAAACTGTTACTAAAGAGAAAAGCGAAGGTCGTAGAACATGGCGAAACATTATCCAACGATCCGAAAGTCCCTTAGCTTTTGCCATAAGAACAAAATCTTCCTGCAAAGTTGTTATCAAATCTGTCCTCAATAGACGAAAGTACGTTGCAGCTAAAGGAAGAGCCAGTGTCATTCCCGGTAAAACGGTCGATCGTAAACGACTGAATAAGTCATCGTCTTCGTAGCGGCTTGGGAATATCTGCCATTTGACTACAAATAAGTAGAAGAGGATCACTCCAAGTGCAAAATTTGGTAGAGAAATAAAACCAAAAGAAGAGACAGTAGCTGATTTATCGAACGCACGATTTGCTTTATAAGCAGCTCTTATAGCGGCAGGAACCGCTATAACAAGAGCGAAAATTTCTGCAACCACCATAAGAAATATTGATTTTGGTATTCGGTTTCCGATGACTGTGCTAACAGGCATTGAATTTTTGAATGAAACTCCAAGGTCACCTTGAATAACATCTCCAGCCCACCGCACGTAACGAACAGGTAGAGGATCATTCAAGTGGTACTTTTCTCTTGCCGCCTCTACAACTTCGCAGTCACCTACGTTTGTCCCTCCCTGACCTGACACGTCTTCAATCTCTCCTGCGAGAACCGCATCACAGTCAACTGAAGCTACGAAACCAACGACATTGAACAATGGGTCTCCCAACGAGTTCATCGCTGCAAAGGCTAAAAAAGTTGCTGCGATAATCACAGAAACCATTTGTCCTATGCGCTTTAAAAGAAAACCCATTTCCCCCACCTACAGTCAGAGATACTTCGTAGAAGTCCGATGTTAGCGCTGACAAAGACTAAATCTCTATCCCGCTTATAAAGAAAAAATAAAAGGGCGGCTGACATAGTCAGCCGCCCTTAAATTAAATTCTGTAAGTTTTAAGAGTCTCTACTCCTTAAACCACATTGTTGAGTAGTTTCCATATCCACCACCTGTACCTCGGCAGTTTCCTTGCGAACCGTCAGGGAATCTACCATCGCACATTCCCATTAAGTTCGGAGCATATGTCGCATTCCACAAAGTGTGAGTAAGCAACACATATGAATAACTCTCATTGATATTTTGCGCAATATCTTTCCAGATGCCGACAACCTCATCACGATCGGCACTTGCTCTTGCCTTATATACCATCTCGTCACGAGCTGGGTCACAGAATCGTGGCCAGTTAAGTGACAAAACTCCAATAGCATCGCAGACGATCCATACACCATCACCATCCGGGTTAATAGCTCCCATCTGTCTCCAGGTAAGGAAATCATACATACCGATTGCTGTTTGTGTTATGTGATCATCCTGCAAAAGCATGTCTTTAGTGACATTGAAATAAGGCTCAAATCCTGCGGAAAGAACATCGTATATTCGATCCTGAATAACCGATGGGCCTGAGTACTGGAACTCCATATTGATCTTTCCATCACTGCAGTTGTCAGGATTATCCCCACAATATTCTGCGACTAGCGGAGCGGCCATTTCTGGCATATCTGATTCCTGTTTTACGTCAGGATTATGGAAAATCGACTCTGGTGGGAAAAAGGAGTCAGCACCCCTAAGTTCTCCTTGGCCTATGAATTCCAAATAATCAGCCTTAGCAGTTGCGTAGGTCAAAGCCTTTCGTGCACGGATGTCGTCAAAAGGAGCTTTCGAAGTGTTAAGCATTGCGAAAGTTTCTTCGCCTTGATCCTGTTCGAATACCTGATAACCATCATCTGCCAGATCCCGCAATATCAAAGCGGCATCAATGCTGGATGTAGATACACCGTCAAGGTCACCTGCCGCCATTGCTCCTGCGCCAAGCTCACTGTCTGTGTAGACGTAGTACTCAATTGCATCAAGAAGAACTTCTCCTTGAGCCAAGTGCTCGTTGTACCACCAGTTAGGGTTCTTGACCACACGTGTCATCAAGTCCTGTTCACGGCTATCCATCATGAATGCACCAGTGCCTACAGGCATCTGATTCAATGATGGGTCTTCAATTGCTGCTTGCATATAGGCAAGTGAAGGTATAAGTCCGAGCTGACCTGCGAAGTAACCAGGGAAATCTACGTGAGGTCGCAACGCATGCATACGTACTGTCATGTCGTCAATTACCTCAACTGCTCCCCCTTCTCTTCCAAGGTCAAGAACCGGCTGAAGAGCCAATGAAATAAGTGGATCAGCTAGCTGCCTTTGAACTGCGAATGCAACAGTCTCAGCATCGAGCATTGTTCCGTCATGGAACTCTACGCCTTCACGTATGTTGAAGTCCCAGGTCTTCAGGTCATCGGAAGCTTCCCAAGACTCTGCAAGACCTCCAACGTACTCACATCCACAAGGGTCATCTGTTACCCAAATTAGGTAATCATAGACCGCATTAGCAATATGGTAAGCCGAGATTGCGAAACGGTTAACTGTTGGGTTAAGACCGTCAGTTTCTGCTTCCATCATAAGTCGAAGCGTTCCACCAGCTACTGGCACAACCTCAGGCTCTGCGTAAGCTCCGTCGCCAATATCGTCGTAAGTGACTGTAAAGGCGTCGGTGAAGTATACGGAACCTAATTCAAACAAGCTTCCGTCTGCTTTCATTGAAGAAATCGCAGCGTTAAATGGAGCTACTAGGTCTGAACCGTTAGGGAATGGAACTCCTAGTTCGTCTGCACTAAGCACACCTTCTAGTAATTCAAGTGCTTCAGCGTTTTCACCCTGATATCCCTGTCCGGCAGTTTCGTCCATAATCACAGAATCACAATCGCCTGCTAGTAGA
>DDZV01000025.1:0-5737 GCA_002346475.1 Acidobacteria bacterium UBA2999
AACCTCAAGAAGATCCTTGGCATGCTCAAGTGAGCCCAGGTCAAAAGTGACAAGGCCACCAAAACCATGCATTTGTTGTTGTGCGAGTTGGTGTTGTGGATGAGTTGTGAGTCCTGGATAATGCACTTCCTGTATTTTCGGGTGCTCGGCGAGCATTTTGGCAATAGCTAGACCGTTAGAATTATGTCGTTCCATTCGAACAGGCAAAGTTTTTACGCCACGCAGGACCAGCCAAGCATCCATAGGACCAATAATTGCTCCTTCTGCATTTTGCACAAACTCCAACCATTCAATGTGATCTTGGCGTGTAGCGATTACCACACCACCGATGCTGTCACTGTGACCATTAAGGAACTTTGTCGTGCTGTGCATTACAAGGTCAGCTCCGAGTTCAATCGGTCGTTGCACATAGGGACTCGCGAAAGTATTGTCCACGACGACAGCTATATCGTGCGAGTGAGCAGTAGTGCAAGCAGCTTGAATATCTGTCAGTTTTAATGTTGGGTTTGTAGGTGTTTCAAGAAACAAGAGTCGAGTGTTTAGCTGTATTGCTTTTTGAATAGCTTCAATATTGGAGGTGTCTACGTAAGAAAAATTAAGTTGGTTCTTCCGTAATACTTGCTCAAAGAGCCGGTAAGTACCACCGTACGTATTCTCAGTTACGATGACGTGATCACCAGCTTTGAGCAGAGTCATGATTGCGCCAATAGCTGCCATGCCAGATGCAAATCCAAAACCAGCAGTACCACTCTCGATGGCTGCGATATTGGCCTCCATGGCTGAACGTGTTGGGTTTTGGGTACGTGCGTACTCATAACCTTTGTGTTTACCTAAGCCGTCCTGGACGTAAGTAGAGGTTTGGTAGATTGGGGTGATAATTGCTCCGGTCGCGGGGTCAGGTTCCTGGCCTGCGTGGATACACATTGTCTGAAAGCGTAAAGAGCTTTTGGGTTTCACGTCTCAGACAGACTATCTGGTCTGCAGCTTCTAGTCTATGGTTGTTAGGTGAATCAACTCAGTCTCTTCCAATTATCCTTCTAGGGCTCAGCCACGGTAGACTTGACGGATGTTACCGATAGCAGGTGTTTCTAGCGATGAATCATATTGTTGATTCACGTGTTGCTGGCGTAAGGGAGTCCTTGCCAACAACCTTGCTTGTGTGGTCCTGGATGACACGTACCGTAGGCGGATGGTTCCTGATCATTGGTGTTGCAACCAACCTATTATTGTACGTCTCGTTATGGTTTCGGGCGCCCTCCCCACTGGCTGATTTCTTGCTCAGTTTGGCAAGCTGGGTCGTTTTGTTTATTGGTGGGATTATGGCTGCAGGCCGTTTAGCAACAGGATTATGGCGACGGTTACTGTGGTCTGTACGCCGCAAGTTGACGCTTGTAGGATTACTCCTTGGCACTGTGCCTGTTGTGTTGGTTTTTACGTTCTTGCTACTTTTCGGGTTGCTACTGTTGTTCAACCTAGGTTCGTATCTGATGCAAGATCGTATCCAAGGGTTCGTCAATCAAGCCAATTTTTTTGCTCAAGTCGCTGAGGCCGAACTTGCACAGATTCCACTGGAAGCTGACCAACAGGTTTCTCTTGAGAAGCAACAGGCTGAGGCGGCACTTGAGTTTCAGCATGTTTCGTTTGTTACTGTTCCCACAAACGAGTCCTGTGGTGCCTCTGGAGCGTCTGATATGCAGTCCTTACCACAGAAGAGGAAAAACTTACGAGCAGGTCCTTGGAGGCATCTTGATGCGCCGATCAATCTTCCCACGTGGGTACCTTGTGAAGGATTTAGTGGATTAATTGCCTATCAGGAAATTGATTCGATAAGTGCCTCTACTGATGGACCACTGCGGGTTGCGATGCGTGCTGTGGCGTTTTCAGGGCTGGGCTGGGCTGTGGTTGTCGACATTCCGCTTTCCTTTGACGAAATACGGCAGTTACGTGAAGACATTGGCATCGTGGTCGGCGAGGTTATGTCGATTACGCCGACCTCCATGGGTGAGATCCCCTTAACAGCCGGTCGTGCGATTGACGCTCCATTGTCTCTTGTTCACAGTCCTTTGCAGGGGATACAACTTGACTGGGTCACTTTTCTTGAGTTCATAGATTGGCGAACTGGTAATTCTGGCAACCTTGCCATGGGGATCGGGATGACCGTGGCTGAGGTCACCACGCGAATCTTTGAGACTTCGGTGAATATCGGAAATCTTACCTTTAGCCAAGTCTTGCTTCTAATACTTGGAGTTATAGGCGGTCTGTTTCTTGTTATCCAGGGAATTGCCTTGTGGATGGGTATCCAGTTGGCAAGGTCAATTACAAACTCAGTGGACGTGTTGCTTGTGGGTACACATCGTGTGCAGGTAGGTGATTTCAATCACAAAATTACCGTGATTGCCAAGGATCAACTGGGAGAGTTAACACAATCATTTAACTCCATGACTACAAGTATTAAGGGGCTATTAGCAGAGAAAGCCGAGAAGGATCGGATGGAGCAGGATTTACGTATTGCTCGTGAGATCCAGATGTCGCTCTTGCCAGGTCCTAGTCTTCAAGTACCTGGTTTTGTAATAAGTACACACTGCGTATCAGCCAGGGAGGTAGGTGGCGACTACTTTGATGTGCTACAGCTAGACGATGATCGCATAGCTGTGCTTATTGCGGATGTTGCCGGAAAAGGGACGTCAGCAGCCTTGTACATGGCTGAGTTAAAGGGCATTATCTTGTCATTGAGTCGTTCGTACCACTCCCCACGTGACTTGCTCATCAACGCCAATAAGATTATTTCGGAACAGTTGGATAGTCGCAGTTTCATAACAATGACTTATGCCGTCGTAGATACAAACTCTAGAACCTTGACTTATGCCAGGGCTGGCCACACCCCATTGTTGCATGTACCTGGACCGGGATCCTCTTTGAGTGAAGTTAGACGTCTCATGCCGAATGGCATGGCACTTGGCTTCCAGCTTGACAAGGGGGACATGTTTAACCAGGTTCTAGCAGAGGACAGTTTTACGCTTGCGCCTGGCGATACGCTTGTTTTTTATACCGACGGTGTTACTGAGGCTATGAACGAAAATTTCGATTCTTTTGGAGAGGAACAATTAGTTGTGAGCATTGACGCGCACCGTGATTTCGATCCTGCGCAGCTTCGGCAACAGATCGTTGGCGAGATTGATGCTTTTGTTGGCAAGGGCACACAGCATGACGACATGACGCTTATTTTTCTGCGTATAAATTCAGATGCCGGAACTACGAGCACTCAATAAAGATGAGCGGGTGGTCAGTTTGACAGATGATTTGAAGGATCTACAGCAACGAATTAGCTATCAGTTTCGAGACCGCGGTTTACTTGAGCGTGCTCTGACACATAAATCTAGGGTTGCAGAAGATGTTTCAGGCGATATGGCAGACAATGAGTCGCTTGAGTTCCTAGGGGATTCTGTGCTGGGTTTAGTGGTTGCTGATATGTTGTTTCGCCAGTTCCCAGAGTTATCTGAAGGAGATAAATCAAAGATTAAAGCAGCCGTTGTGTCTACACAGGCGCTGGCTGATCAGGCTGGTTGTCTTGAGCTTGGCAAGCAGTTATTACTTGGAAGAGGCGAAGAAAAGACTGGAGGACGTTTTAAGCAAGGACTTTTAGCAGACACATATGAGGCTCTTATTGCGGCCATTTATCTCGATGGAGGACTTGATGCTGCCGATAACTTTATTTGCAGAGAATTTCAAGGAGCGATAGATGAAGCTCGACGTGCTGACATCCTTGGCAGTGATTACAAGTCAGCACTTCAAGAAAGAGTCCAGGCTGCCGGAGACAACCCTCCTGAATACCACGTAATTGGCGAAGACGGCCCTGACCATCGCAAGGTTTTTGCAGTAAACGTTGTAGTGGCTGGAAAAACGATTTCCCATGGTACAGGTAGGACTAAGAAAGAAGCAGAACAAGAAGCTGCACGCCTAGCTCTTACGAAACTCGTTGGAGATAGTTAGTCGATCTCGATAATGTCCCATTGCTTGTTTCCTTCTGGGATAACCTGACCTTCCCTGGCTATGTCGCTATAAGCAGGGGCTTGGGCAGGTTCTTCCTTCGGGATACGTTCAGCGGCGTACTCCTGTACTTCTCGCACCACTTCATCTGGTCCTGGAGGCATTGTGTGGCAATGTAAGCGTACCCAGACTCGTAGGAGCGGATCTGTAAAACTGTAACATTTTTGGTGTGAAGTAATTAAGTCTACGTCTTCCAGCCAGGACAGATAGTCCTTAGTTGAACCAGGGGTGCGGTGTAACTGGTTCGAAATCTGAGTCAGGGTGAGTCCCTCATTTTGTCCAAGAATATCGAGGATGGCTTTTAAGGCACCGTAGCCACGTGCACGTTGCAGTCGTCTTTCGTAAGACAAACGACACGCAGCCGAGAGTGTCCCCTCAGACGCTAAGAGAGCAGTTAGGGTGCTAATTGGATCTGGTGAATGTGGATCAATCTTAGTCATACCTTCCCCAAGTACCCGAACGTACCCCGCGTGGCCATTAGTAAGTGCATGAACATTAGACGCTATATCGTTGAGTTCGTTTCCAGTCAATTCTTTGGATTCGCCTAGTATTGGTGAAAGTATTTCAGATACGTCAGACGTACTCAGTGATGGGATGTGCATTACTTCCAGTTGTGACGGTCCATCTTTGAGTAGGCGGTGTGCTCGTTGCACGTAGCGTGTTGTAAGCACGAAGTGGTTTGCACTCTCGTTCAATATTTCCAGAAGTTCCCGCAACACGTGGCGGAGTCCTGGGAAGCTTTCAAAAGTACGCAATTCCAGAATCTCATCCAGTAAAAATGTGCACGGCTTACCGTCCGATGTACGTGCCGTATCTAAAAAGGTTGCGAGAGTCTTAAAGGCCTCTTGAGGGCTTGTTGGTGACAGATTATGGCTATTCACCGGGAATGGTGATGAGCCTATCACTGCATCAAGAAACCGTTCAGGGGTTGTCGCGCAACGTTCCACATCAATGTGTTGGACTGTGCCGCTAGCGTACTGTTCACGAAGGCGAAGAAGAAGCGAAGTCTTCCCAGTTCCACAGGTTCCGAGTATTAATGGGATTCTTGAAGGGGAAGCCTCAAGGACGTTCTGTACCCGTCTTTCAAGTACTGCATATGAACTAGCCATCACTTAGTGTCCTTGAGAGCCATTTGTAGTCCTGTTAAACAAGAATATATATTGACTGCATGTCAATGCGTACACCTAGGAACTCGCGTTGTACTCGTTCTCAGTAATGTGTACGATGGTGTTAGCAATTTATTTTTTTGTACGACATGCGTAATCACTGATTGATATTTATTAATCGACGTACGCGTGTTCAAAAAATTATGTACTGTTGCCTGATGCGCGTGCATTTGAATTGCAATAGTCATTGATGAACAATCTCTATTTCAGTGAAATGATCAACCTGGAAGAGTAGAAGGTAAGAATGATAGACGAGCTTGTCAAATTATTTTTCCAGAAAACTTTTCAGTTGACTTTCACTCACAGAGATACTTTTGTTTTTTTGTGTTAGACGAAGGTTTCACTTCGTTGGCTTTTTGAAGTTTGGATTTGGTTGTTTTTTGAGGAGTATTAGTAACTTGTTGTTGTCTGTTAAAAGATAATTCTCAAGCAATCGTTTCCTTTGTCATGAATTCAGCTAGGATAGACACAGAATGTTCACGAACATCGCCGTGCTTGGATCTCAGTGGGGAGATGAAGGCAAA
>DDZV01000025.1:6043-8356 GCA_002346475.1 Acidobacteria bacterium UBA2999
GAAGGCAAAGGAAAAATTGTTGATCTGTTAACGTCGCATTTTTCTACCGTTGCGCGTTCCCAAGGGGGCCACAACGCGGGTCATACCGTCTATGTGGATGGTCGTAAGTTTATCTTGCATCTGATTCCATCTGGTATTTTGCATAACGACGTTAAATGTCTGATTGGAAATGGACTTGTCGTTGATCCGCAGGCCCTTTTTAAAGAGGTTGACGAGCTTGCTGAAGCTAATATTAGCGTGGATGGTCGCTTACTTTTAAGTGAAAAAGCTCATGTGATTCTTCCGTACCATCGCGAACTTGACGTGCTATCAGAGGCAACACGTGGTGAACGAAAAATAGGAACAACGTCTCGTGGTATTGGTCCTGCCTATGAAGACAAGATTGGCCGTCGTGGTATTCGTATTTGTGATCTTATTGGTGATCAGACTGCATTGGCCGACGCAGTGAAGGAAGGTGTGGGTGCAAGAAACCGTGCTATCCAGGATACGACACTCGACTGGAAGCCAATTTATGAACAGTTAGTTGTGGATGGCAAGCGTCTTCAGCCTTGGGTCGGAGATGTTTCGCTCGCACTTGCCAAAAACTTTATGGAAGGGAAGCGAGTCCTTTTCGAAGGTGCGCAGGCGACATTGCTTGATGTTGATCATGGCACTTACCCATTCGTGACATCATCCAATGCATCCATTGGTGGTATCTGTACGGGGTTAGGTATTCCAGCACGTGCGATTCATGGCGTAATTGGAATTACAAAAGCCTATACCACTAGAGTAGGCGAAGGTCCTTTACCTACTGAGCTCACGGGGGAGGAAGGAGATCGGCTTCGGGAGAGTGGGCAAGAATTTGGTTCGTCAACGGGTCGGCCACGACGCTGTGGCTGGTACGACGCAGTTGTGGTTCGCTATTCAATACGCATTAATGGAATGGATGCATTGGCATTAACTAAACTGGATGTCTTAGATGACCTTCCAGAGGTACGAATATGTACTGGTTACCGTGTCGGAGAGCAAATATTGACTGAATTCCCTGGAGATCTAGGGGTTTTGGCAAGAGCCGTACCCCAATATGAAACGCTTCCTGGCTGGTCACAGCCAACACGCGGGGTACGTTCTTTTAACCAGCTTCCAACGGAGGCCAAAGCTTATATCAGGCGACTTGAGGAGCTGGCTGGGGTTCCGTTTGCAATTATTTCGACTGGTACAGACCGCCATGACACCTTACTGCCTCCAGGGTCTATCCTAGACACTTGGCTCGATCAGTAAACTGTGTCGCAATTAGGCCTTTTAAGGGTTTATATTTTTTAGAGATTGTTGCAAAGTTTTACGTTAACCATAAGCTAATGGCAAGAATAATGACTGTTATAGTGACGATTCCTTTAATCCAGTCGTGACCTTTGAGGACTGCTAACCGCACGCCAACTTCACCACCAAGAAAATTACCAATTCCTAGTGAGATGCCAAATGCCCAGTTGACCTGTGCCTGCGATGTAAAAATTAATAAGGCTAAACTAGTCATTAAAAAATTAATCAGGACTTTGACAGCATTGCCACGAACAAGGTCAAGTCCACACCATGTTGTAATTGTTAAGATCACAAACCCAACACCTGCCTGAAGAAACCCCCCGTAAAGCCCTACTAGAAAAAAACTGATAACGATAGGCAGTGACCGTGAGGAGCGCAAGTTCTTTGTTCCTAGCACTGGATTGGGAGCAAGGAATATTCCGGCTGCTCCTATGAGCATGGCTATTGACAGGATGCGCCGGAACGTTTCCTCATTAACATGTATTGCTATCCACGCACCCAGGAGGACACCAATAAGGGCAGGAACACTGGCTATGAGTGCCCATTGCCAGTTCATTACCTTGAACCGGTGGAATCCCCAAACGGCGGGTACACTTTGCATGAGGATACCAATGCGGTTGGTGCCGTTTGCGACAGTGGCTGGCAATCCTAGAAAGATCAGGATAGGCAGTGTAAAAAATGAGCCGCCTCCAGCAACGACATTAAGTACCCCAGCTGCAAAACCAGTGGCGAGAAGAATGGGTAGAGCAATCAGATCTGGCACTATTAGTGCAGTATTGTACCGGTAGAGGGGGTTGAACTGCTGATACTGGTGGTCCACACGCTTGTCGAGACACACGAGGAGGTAGAGAAGCTTGTGGTGACGGTACCTACCGGTTACATCGGGCAGGTCGTCTCAACTAAGAAAATCTTAATGGGTGCAAACAGTTGGACGCGGGTGACGATCGAGACGGATGATAGAATGCAATGTCTTCTGGGCCCCTAGCTCAGTGGTAGAGCACCTGACTTTTAATC
>DDZV01000035.1 GCA_002346475.1 Acidobacteria bacterium UBA2999
GGCGGTGGCGACGGCCGTAAGCCAACAACACCAGATAGTGGCACAGGTAGCGGCGGTACAGATGGCGGCAATAAACCAGTCATTATCACAGACCCAGATGGCAATCAACACGAGTTACCGAGCGGCAATTGATGAACCAAATACAAACACATCGCGGTTCAGTCATTGTCATCGCCCTTTGGGCGCTTGGCATTGCTGCAACCCAATCTGCTGGACTCAAAGAAATGTTCGGTACTATGTGTAAACCTTTTCACCCAGGCAGGGCTGCACAAAATGGCCTTACGGCTGCCTTACTGGCTTCAAAGAACTACACAAGCACTGAACAGGCACTCGAAGCGCCTGAAGGTTTTGCGTTTACCATGTCCAGTGAACAAGATTTTTCACAGATTACCGATCGACTTGGTGAGACTTTTGAGGTTGAAAAAAACACTTATAAACCATTCGCGTGTGGAATTGTCACGCACCCAATCATTGATGGCTGTATTCAACTACGCAATGAACACAATCTGAAGGCGGAAGACATCGCTGCTGTTTCCCTGCAAGTCAATCCTCTTGTACTGAAACTCACTGGTAAAACAACACCCCAAACAGGCTTAGAGAGTAAATTCAGTATTTATCATGCAAGTGCGGTCGCGATTATCCGTGGGTCGGCTGGACCCAAAGAATATACAGACGAGACCGTGCAAAACGTAAGCGTGATCGAGTTACGTGACAAAGTCACTGCTCTGGCCGACGCAAGCGTTAGTGAAGAAGAGGCTTTTGTAACTATTACTCTGACGGATGGTCGGGTCCTCAAAAAACACGTGGAGCATGCCGTAGGAAGTCTTGAACGCCCGATGTCTAATAGCGATCTTGAACAGAAGTTTCTCGACTTAGCAGAATATTCACTTCCGCTTGAGCAAACGAAACGCCTGATAGATTTATCCTGGTCTATAACGTCAGCAGCAGATGTGGGGAATGTTGCGAGAGCGTCCGTGCCTAGTTAAACAATAATTGTCAATACAACAACAGGGATGCCATCCCACCCAAAATAAAGTCGCTGGTGGCGTGCCCTCCAGCTCTGGAAAGCACTCGTTTTGTTATCGAGTTGGAAAACATATCCAATAGAATCAGCAATGCGTTAGGTGAGGCTTTAGGCTTTAGCCCGTTGACAGGTTGACCAGATTTCAACTGTTCAACAACCTCTTCAAGTAAATCGGCATTATTCCAAAGACCACGAAAAGCCACTTCCCCGTCAGGGGCAATAACATACACCATGTTTGGCCAGGCACCGTATGAGCGGTGCATGTCACCTTCTAGCGTGTCAACGAGAATAGGCCTGAACTCCTTTTCCTCATTACGCAGTCGTACAGCAAGGGCTAATTTCTCTTTCAGGGATGAATGGGAAGCCACATTGCTGCCGGGGTGTGCTTCTCGTACATAGATTGTTAAGAAGGCTACGTCTGGATGTTTCTCCATGAGTGCGTTCATTGGATCGATCCAGGATACATATTGTGGACATGTTAGACTGCCCGTCTCAATGATCACATGCTTGCCCGCGTATTCTGATAGTGAGTGTTTCTTTCCCTCAACATCTAGAAGTGTGAAGTCAACTGCAGGCTCCCCCACCGTCGGTCCTTCAAAAGTGCCATGAGTGTACTGACTGGCAGCGAACTGACTGTAGTTGTATTCCGATGTGGCTGCACTGTAGTTAAACCAGACCATATAGCCGAGACAAGCTAGCGGGATGAGCATGAGGCCTGCGACTGTGAGTGTGAGCGTTTTCATCGGTTGAACCTTTACAGTGAAAACTATTGTATTAAATGAATTGCAGAGTAGAAATTAATCGTACGAAAAATCCGTGTCTTCTTGTTCCGCGTCAAGAATGGTAGCCTTTTAGCGAAAGATAATAAAAAGACGAGGCAATCGGATGGCAAAAATACAACCAGTTAAAGGCTGGCATCAATACACACGCTTTATGAATTCTTTCGAGGACAAGAAACATAAGGCCATGCTGGATAACATGAGACACCACTTGCAGTATGAGTGCTTACAGGATCCTGAAATTTTTAAAACGCTTGTCCCTGATCCTGAGTATCGCTTCTATGGGGGCTTTAATAATGCCGTTATTCATGGGATGGATGGTGTGAAGGAGTTTTATTACAGCCTTTGGGATTCTAATAGCAGCTTGGTAGAGCTTGACATTCACCATTGCTCAGCAGGTGACTGGGGCATTGCTTGCGACGGGGAGTGGTATCAACAGGTGCCTGGGAAAACTCTTGTAGCGCAAGGACAAGAGACCTTAAATCCGGATGCTCATTATCTTTCGCATGCGCATTTGTCGTGGTTCTTTCCTTTTAAAGATATCAATGGTTCGGTACTGCTGGAAGGAGAGATTTGTTATATGGATGAAGCTGGAAGTTCTTTAAAGGAATTAGACAAATCTGATGTCTTATCTTTAGAGGAGGCGAAAAGTTCGTGGCCGTCCTCGTGACTTAAGAGCGAAAGATTAAACTTGCGCGTTCGCGGTTACTAACCATGCTGCCGCTGCAAGCCGGAGACCCCTGTTCCCCATCCGCTTTTCTATAGATTTCTTTACGGCCTCGACTGCCTCTTTTCCGCTGTCTTCGTCCAAGGTTTCAAGTAAACCAGCGAGTGGTCCGACACTGCAATGGAAAGACATAATCTCTTCCATGGACTGCCCCATATCTAATGTAGCCTTCAGTGGTTTGATTTCAATATTAGAAAACCCCGCCCCTTGTAATATCTCCAGGACGTATTCCTTATCAGCGAAGGCAAAGCCTCCTGGACTTCTAGGGTCTGGAGGAGGGGCGTCTTCTGATTGAAACGGTTTTATTGCCTCAACTGAGAGGCCGATCCACTCATTCTCTGTCAGGCCCTGCCAACATGAAAAGGTCAGCTTCCCTTTACTGACTAGTCCCGAATGCATATTAGAAAAAGCAGCAGTCGGGTCAGAAAAAAACATGACTCCAAAGCGAGAGAATACGTGAGTGTAGTTCCTTTCGAAATTCTCAACAGCAGCATCTGCCGTACAGAAGGAGAGGTTGGTGACAGCTTTTGATTTTGCCTTTGCTTGGGCAATCATTTTTTCCGAGATATCTACGCCAGTTACTGTAGCGCCCGTTTTAGCAAGAGTCATGCTGGTAGAACCACACCCACAACCCACATCAAGAATACGATCCTCGGACTGCGCACGCACCGTGTCGACGGCTGCTTTCGAGATAGGTTCTACAATTCTATCTATATAACTCTCAACGCGAATAAAGCCTTCGCCTAACGAGCCATTCCAAAGTTTTTCTTGTTCGGTATTGTCAGACATTGGCATTACTCCCACTCAATCAGTACCATATAGTTTAACAGTCGCATACTTTTCGGTTTACGCTTTCTCATGTTAGGTAACAATTCCGAATGACTAAACATAATGAGATTAGTCCAGTTGAAGTAGAAGATTTCCTTAACTCTTGGAAGGATGGAGTCATTGCTATTGGAATAGCTTATCAAGAAGGCAGTGACTATAGAGAGAAGGCTAGGACGTTCATTGCCACACATTATGCTTTTGATATTGGAGATGTTTTATTCAAGCCAACCTTTGCTAATGATGTTGTCTTTAGGAACAATTTTGACGATGCGTTGTCTTATTTTGTCTCTGGCGATATCTCAGAAGATTCCGGTTTTGCCATAAGGCCATGGGAAGCTATCAAAGCATCAGAAGTTAATTTTATGCTTGAAGATGATCTTTGTGCAGTGATGGGAGTGCTCGATTTAAAACCTCTCAATTTTGAAAAGAAAACTAAAATTGCGTTCACTTTTATTCTAGTCAAAGACAATGGCAGTCTTAAGATTAAGATTCATCACTCTTCTGAAATAAAATGATAAGGGTTTCAGGGGATAAAACTACTCTACTCCAAAGCTACCCTAAAAATAATTCAGTAAGCACAATGGAGGAATATTGAAAAATACTCTCACTGTAGGTGGCTTATTTTCTGGTGTTGGAGGAATTGAACTTGGTTTTATGAAAGCTGGATTCAGCGTCCTTTGGGCGAATGAAATGAATAAATATTGCGCCAAAACCTACAAAAACAATTTTGATCATAAGCTCTACGAAAAAGGGATTGAGGAACTCTCAGGAGATGAATTAGAGCCCGTTGACATTCTCACTGCTGGCTTTCCTTGCCAAGCTTTTTCAGTAGCTGGGTATAGAAAAGGGTTCAACGATGAAAGAGGAAATGTATTTTTCGAGATAGTGAGACTGATCAAGGAGCTCAAAAAAAAACCTAAAGTGCTCTTCCTTGAAAATGTAAAGAATTTAAAATCTCACGACAAAGGAAATACTTTCAGAAGAATTTGTGAAGAAATATATAAGCTCGACTACTCTATTTTTACTGACGTGCTCAATACAGCTGACTACACGGCAATACCTCAGAATAGAGAAAGAACTTTCTTGATTTGTTTTCGTGATGAAAAAGGGTGGCAGCTTGATCCAGGGAAAAATCGATACAGTCGTTATTTTTTTAAATTATTTCCGCCAAAAACCACCAAGAATCTTGATCATATTTCTAAATATTTTGAGAAGAATGTAGACGAGTATTTTTATTATCGTCAGGACAGGTATATGTATCCTGAATTACGTGCATCCATTAAATCTCAAAACACGCTTTACCAGTGGAGAAGAATCTACGTCAGAGAAAACAAAAGCAATATGTGTCCGACATTAACAGCCAACATGGGCACGGGAGGACATAACGTCCCATTATTGAAAGATGATGAGGGGTTCAGAAAATTAACACCCAGGGAGTGTTTTAACTTTCAAGGATTCCCTAAATCTTTCAAATTTCCAAGTGATGTACCGAATTCCCAGCTATACAAACAAGCAGGCAACGCTGTGACAGTGAAATTAATAGAAAAATTGGCAAGAGATATTAGAAAAGCTCTCGAAAATAACTAGATTTCTTTACCGACTTGTTGAAGCAGCGCGTTGGTTTCTTTGGGTGTTCTTAATTTTCTAGCCTTATTTATAGACATCCATAAATCATCACTGTTTTTGCGCTGTTCGCCTCCCGAAGCATTTTCAATGTTGAACTTAAACTCCTTACTTTTAGGCAAGTCGTAGTTTCCAAAAAATTTATTTCTTACTTGCACGTTGCTCAGGCACTCAATTATTTGTCTGTGATTTTTGTTTTCATTGGGCTCAATTAAATTAAATTCTCCAGTAAATTTACATTCCGCGTATTCTTTTATCTTTTTAATGACAAAATCTGAATCTTCTAGGCTATCGCCAGCAGACAAATAAGGGGGAGTTAGGGTATTTTCACCTTTATAGTGATGAATAATTTTGTAGCCTGATCTCAACTTCTTACTTTTTAGCCTATAAAAACCTTTTTTATCTCTTAGTTCGTTACCTTCAAAAAAGAGTATTTTGGGAATGATTTCTTTTTTTACAAACATTCTTCCGGATTCTTTGAGTTCTTTGACTGTGTATATATGATTGATCTTGCATCTTAAAGATGTGTAATCAGAAAACTTTTGAAAAAGATCACCTTTAGCTAAAAGCTTCAAGATAGATCCTGTAACGCTCTGAGATTTTTCTGTGCTGGCCCGCTGGGGTATCCAAAATAATTCGGCATAGATGATGAATGCTTTATCGTCACTTAGAGTGTCTCCCCGCCATTGTTTTTCAGACTCATCTAATTGACTTTTTCTAATGCCAACCATCATGTCTGACGGGGTGATTCTCTTTATTTCAATAAAAAGATTTGGGTTTCTTTTAATGCCATTTTCAATGACATTGACTACATCGGGATCGCTTTTAGCTCTTTCATCCCAGGGTGGGTAGATGTCAGTATCAATCTTTAATTTCTTATTTGAGTTGGAGTAATGCTCTAAGAATTTCGTTACGGCTATTTCACATAGTTTTCCCGGAACTATTTCATCCAATTCACCTCCAAACTCTCTTTTGCCTTGGTTGGTTCTACCTCTAGCTCCTTTTCTTGGATCCATATGATAGTTGTAAGCAAAGTCTACGCACTCACGAAGGTCTTCTCTTTGAAATGAATAGCTGTTGTCAGGGTTTATTGTCATCAACTTTACTTATTCTTAATAAAATTAAATTTCTTTTGATCCAGTTTATTCCCACTCAATTGTCGAAGGAGGTTTCGAGCTAATGTCGTAAACGACGCGATTAATGCCACGCACTTCGTTTACGATCCGGGAGGAAATTAGCGAGAGGAGATCGTGTGGAAGCCGTGCCCAATCAGCGGTCATCCCGTCCGAACTTTCAACAGCACGAATAGCAATAGTATGTTCATAGGTTCTCGCGTCACCCATGACGCCAACGCTTCGGATCGGTAAAAGTACCGCAAAGCTCTGCCACAACCGTTCATACCATCCAGCTCGACGAATTTCATCAATAAGAATACGATCAGCCAGTCGAAGTAAGTCCAGGTGTTCTTTTGTAACTTCGCCAAGAATACGCACAGCTAAACCTGGTCCAGGGAATGGTTGTCGCACTACAAACTCTTTATCTAACCCAAGCCCTTCTCCCACGAGTCGAACCTCATCCTTAAATAGATCGCGGAGTGGTTCAAGGAGTGTGAACTTCATGCGTTCCGGAAGCCCTCCGACATTATGATGGCTCTTGATTACCGCCGCAGGCCCTAGACTTGAAGCTGACTCAATAACATCGGGGTAAAGCGTGCCTTGGGCAAGAAAGTCAAAGTTTCCAAGTGTTTGAGCTTTCTCTTCAAAGACGTCTATAAATGCAGCCCCAATGGTCTTACGTTTTACTTCAGGATCAACGACTCCAGCGAGTCTTTCGAGAAAAAGATCTGTCGCATCGACAAACTCTAGAGGCAGTTTGAGTTTGCTTTTGAAGCGACGCTGAACCTGCTTTGCTTCTTCGTACCTTAACAGTCCGTTATCAACAAAAATACAAACCAACCGGTCGCCAATGGCTCGGTGGATCAATAGTGCAGCCACCGTTGAGTCCACTCCGCCAGAGAGTCCACAAACGACTCGACCCTTCCCTACTATTTCACTGATTCGCTTAGTGGACTCTTCAATGAAAGAAGGGATCGTCCAATCTCCCTTGCACCCACAGATATCATGGGCAAAGTTTTGAAGAATCGCTGTGCCAAAATCTGTGTGAACAACTTCAGGATGAAACAATAAAGCATGAATTCTCTGTCCTGGATTCTCCATTGCTGCAATAGGTACGCTCTTGCTAGTCGCAGAGACAGAAAATCCGTCTGGTGCGCTTGCAATACAATCACCATGACTTGCCCACACCTTGAGTTCGTTAGGAAGCCCCTTAAAAAGGGTGGGTGTTTTTTTGTCTTTTTCTATAGTGATATTGACATGCCCAAATTCACGTTGAGATGAACTTTCGATCTTTCCACCAAAGGAGTTTGTTATGAACTGCATTCCGTAGCAGATACCAAGAATGGGAATGCCTAGTTGGAAAATTCCAGGATCGCACTTCGGAGCCCCAGCATCCAAGATGCTTTTAGGCCCACCAGATAAAATAATCCCTACAGGCTGGTGCTGACGAATCTTCTCAAGGGAGGAATTAAAAGGCAATAATTCTGAATGCACAGATAATTCTCGTAAACGACGAGCAATTAGCTGCGTATATTGCGACCCAAAATCGAGAACTAGGATGGTCTGGTGCACTCAGTGGAACCTAGATTGTAACTACGTTGGTCAGGAGTGGCTATTATAGAGTGCGTTTCCAATGATGCGAACCAGAAGCTATTGCACCGTACTGCTAATCCTGTCGTTCTGCCTGTCTTTAGGTGGAAACTTAAGTCATGGCGAAGAAATACCTGACTTACCACCAGTATTTCCACTTGAAATAGCCTGGGAACGCTTACTGAGCAGTCCTCCGTCGGCAGGTGCAGCTATGGATAATCTCAGGATCTACGTACCTTTGAAAGCTGGCAGGCTGGAGGCAATCGCTCGAGAAACGGGAGAAACCCTCTGGAGCATTCCCCTTCATACGATGTGGTCTCCAGTAATTGACTCGACTGGACGCCTATTTGTTGCAACAGATTTCACTATTAGAGCGTTAGAGGCTTCTACGGGGTCTGAACTCTGGAACTATCGGAGCCAACAAAGATTATCAAGCGCTCCCCTTCTAGCTGGTCATTCTCTGGTCATTACCACTATGAGTCGAGAGGTTTTGAGTTTTCAGGTAAGTAGCGGCGAATTTCTTTGGCAAAGTTCTCTTGAGGGTTCCTCTCTTGGACATGCAGCTACAACTGATCAGAGCCTGATTGTTTTCTCTCAGGAAGGTGGCCTTCTTACAGCCTTACAGCTAAATAACGGTGCGACGGCATGGTCAAAACAAATTTCCGGAAACCTAAGCGCACCCGTTTCTGCTCGCGATCGAATTTTTGTTGGCTCTACAGAAAATTTTTTTTACGCATTAAATCCACGGAATGGATCTGAGCTATGGAAATGGCGTACTGGCGGAGATGTCATCGGAGCTGCTGCTGACGAAGACCTGGTCTACTTTCTATCCTTGGACAACGTCATTAGAGCTGTTAATAGGTCCAATGGGAACCAAAAATGGAAAGCGACAATGTCTACAAGGCCAGTAGCGCCCCCTAGAATCACGACTGGCGCTGTTGTTGTTTCAGGTGTCCCAACGCAAATTTACGGGTACGTATCTGACACAGGCCTGTTGCAAGGTTCCTATCTGCCTCTCGCAGCTCTGCAAGAACCGCTATTAATTGATCAAGAACTTAAATCTTACCGTGCTGCAGTTTTTACGCTCACCAGAAATGGACAACTAGTTGGATTACGACCAATAGAGTTGATGTTTCGGGATCCTGTCCTAGAACCGCTATCAAGATTGCCAGGGAGGTTTCTTCAAATAGAAAGATTCCCTTCCCATTAAGCTCTAACTAAAAATTATTACAAAAGAGCTGCTTACAATTAATAGAATTTTTAAGTCAGGCTGTTCCATCAAAAGGGAGATTATCCTCTTGGCTAACAGGAATTTCTTTGACACTTGAGTTCTCATCGACATGACCAGTGCGACGACGAACACGTTGCCAGAGCATTTCAACTAGAGGCGAGATAAGGTAAGAGTAGGCCATGATGACTAGCACTAGTTGTGTTTCAGCTACTAAGAGTGCTAATCCTACTGCCATCATTACGAGTACTGGATAGCTTTTTCGAGTTTGGAAATCTAAAGCTTTAAAACTTCGAAAGCGAATCGTGCTCACCATAAGCAGGGCTGGCACAAGAACAACTCCAAATACTAAAACCATTTGAGCGGATAGCAAGGACTGAAACCCGAGCGGAAGAGCAAAAACCGTAGCTGCTGGCACACCAGCCGCGGCGGGACTAGGCATACCAACAAAATAGTATTTATCGTGTGTTCCACGTTGAATATTAAATCGAGCAAGTCGTACTACAGTGGCTGCCACAAAAATAAAACCAACAGCCCATCCAAATCTCCCAAGTGGATGAAGACCCCATGCAAACACAAGAATTGCCGGAGCAACGCCAAATGATATTGCGTCAGCGAAAGAATCAAATTGCAGGCCAAATTCACTGCTGGTACGGGTCATGCGCGCGATGCGACCATCAAGCATGTCAAGAACAATAGCTATTCCAATAAACGGCGCTGCTGTAACAAAGTCGCCCTGCAATGAATAGATAATGCAGGCATAGCCGCAAAATAAATTTGCCATTGTAATAAGACTGGGAAGAAGGTAAGCGCCTCGCCTGAGACGGCCTTGATGGGCACGGGATTCTTTTTGTAATGGATTTTCGGCTCGATCCATAAGTCGGTTCCTATCATCAACCATTACTTTTCCTCGTGCTCCTCTAGCCGTGCCAGCACAGATATCCCGCCGATGACTTTGTCCTTTGGAGACACCAATAATTTAGCAGTATGCGGAAGAAAGACATCCATCCGAGAACCAAACTTCATGATACCAAAACGATCACCAGACTGAACATTATCACCAACTTCGATACGGCAAACAATTCGTCTAGCAAGGATGCCAACAATCTGGCGCATAACAACTGTGACACCATCTCTTACAAGCCAAATTTCCGTGTACTCATTCAAGTCTCCGGAGTCAGACCTGTAGGCTGGAAGAAACTTGCCTGGATGGTATTCAAGATGGGTGACCTTACCACCATAAGGCACACGATTCACATGCACATCTATCGGCGAAAGAAAAATGCTCACTTGTTTCCATTCGCCAGGAGGAGATTTTCCAGTTGGAGGGCCAGCAACCATCACTTGCCCATCAGCTGGGGCCAGAACGCTACGGGTATCAACAACAGCAGTTCGATTGGGATCCCGAAAAAAGAAAAGAAAAAACGCAGCTAACAACAGTAGCGCAATCCCTATAACCGAAGAGAGCCAGAAAAAAAAGAAAGCTAAAACAAGGGTTCCAAGGACAAATGGATAACCAGCAGCATCAATTCTCATATCTTTAGTTAGAAGCTACTCTCAGCTTCACTGTCTTGCCAAACAAATAACCATTCGTTGTAATGACTCTTCTCTTTATAGACACGTAAAGATTCTTTGTTGCTTTTACTAACTACACCGATAATTCCTAAGCTTTCTTCATCAAACCCCAAGCTGAGGTTGCGAGATGTAAATCCTGTTTGCAGGGGCTCGTTATTAGGGTTTAATTGAGTTAGCTCTCCTTCAAATATGAGCTCAAACTGGCCGTCACTTATCATCGGATCTGCATATTCTTTTCGAAGCAATCGTTCGCTTAGTAAGACATCAATGCTTTTTGGATAGGCGTTCGCGTACTTGCGCTGGTAAAGGCCAATTGCTCTAGCGTACTGTTCACCCCGAAAGATTAGTTCGGCCTCTTTTTCACGTTGCACAACCGTTTCCCAAACAGGTAACAAGAAACCAAGCGCCACTGACAAGACACTTAAAACAACAAGGAGAGATGCCATTGAGTACCCTTCTTCCTGCAGGCACTGGTTGCGTGCTTTTAGTAGCATTACCAATCCGAGTATTGAGATCCGTCAAGCGCGGTTTGTTCAGAACCGCTTTTAATATCAAAAATTCCACGGGTTTCTGACAAATCCTCTGGATTGATTTCCGACATAACAAGTTTCCAGGTATCAGTAGATTGTGTGAATGGATCTACTGGCACGGTTCTGATGTACTTTTCTAGAACTAAAGAGCTAAGTGTTTCAGGATAGTTATTCTTGTCTGCATAGTACTGGTCGATAGAATCTCTTAATCGAAAGAGGTTCTCTTTTAATACAGCTTCTTTCGATCTTGTTACACCATTTGTGTATGTTGTTAAGCCTATGCCTGCCAGAATAACTATCAACGTCATAACGATCATTAACTCAATGAGTGTAAAGCCGCCTGCGCGACAAAATGCGAAGGGTCTCATGGTTACCAATCTTTGTATGCCGTTCCGTTTAGGCTAGTCGCAGTACTTGTGGTGTGAATATCAAATACGTTTTCCCCTCCCCAGGTGCTTGTATTAGTTTGGTCTTGGTATGAGCGAAGGCCCCAGTTTCTAGATTTCGTTATGGGGTCTATAGGAATACGACGGAGAAACTTTAGTTGCCGTCCAGAGGAGTTGTCGGCTACTGGAACACCTTCAACGAGGATCTCCAAATTTTCTGGGTAGCCTTCATTGTCAGGGTTTAATGCCTCGTTAGCAATTAATCCTTGGTCAGCTGCATCTTTAAAATTATCTATTGCAGTTCGAATGTCGCGCAATGCATTTCGAAGTTCAGCCTCTTGTTGACGCTTTATAGTTACCTGGCTCAAGGGCATAACTGCTGAAGCTAATATTGCAAGAATGGCAGTCACCATCAAGAGCTCTATAAAACTAAACCCAGAGTCGGAACGATGCTTTCTGTGATCTAAAAAGTTAAGATACGCGTCCATCCGCATAAACGAGTTCATCATAGGTTGCCTTAATCTGGGGTTAAAAAAAATGTCGAGAGTTGAAGCCTTACAGCCAAAGCGTTTTCTTCCTCAACATTTAAAGAAAGGCCGTCAATAAGAATGAACTCTTCAGAAACTTCCAATTCATATAAAAAATTTCGAATGTTCTGGTAGCTACCGCGGAGCAGTACCTCACTCGAAAGCCCGGTCAAAACACTTCCCTGTTTTTCAACAGGTGCATACATTCGCCGCTCAGACCTAAGATTAGTCTTACGTGAAAGCTCGTCTAAACGTAAGTATGCCAGCTGCCTAGCGGCATTAAAATCGATGGGCAAGACTTCAAAATAAAACTTGTTCAGTTCCCTGGCTACCTGCTCCTTGCCCGCCAAGATCGCAAAGACTGCTTCATGCTCTTGTCTGGCTGCTTGAAGGGTAAGCTCTGAATTGCCATCTTCCTTTTCAAAGTTTTTTACTCGTTGACTTAGCGGATAGATAGCGCACCCGTACGCAATAAAATTTACTAAGAACAACCCGCCTAGGAGGCCGAGCACTTTCCTGTTCTTGAAAAGAGCTCGTTTTAAGATAGTTTTCTTAATAGCTGTTGAACTCATTCGCTGATTCCGTTACGACTAGGGGGTGTGTAGACACTTTCCATAATAGTTTCTATGAGGTCGTGCTCTAGATGAACTTCCTCAACAGGGCTGGTGTTTTTAAAGTTCCCAGTATCTTCAAGGCTCTTAATGAAGCTAGCTACCCCGCTTACTGTTCTAGCTTCCACTACAAACGTCACTAAAAAAGCCTCTTCCTCTATTCGCGATCGAACGCTTTTAAGTCGAGCTGTGCCAGGCAATGAACTTTCAACGAAGCTAAGCAGCTGGCTCCAAGAGAACGAACGTCTAGTAATTAATTCGGTAGCCTCACGGGAAGCCTGAATGACAGCTTCGAGATCTTCAGAGTCGATTGCACCTTGAGCATCAAGAGTCTCTACGCGGAGTTGGGCAACATTCTCCTCGGCCTTTATTTCTTCAACGCTGAGGTCAGATTCAGTTGAAGATAAATTCGCAAAACTAATTAAATTAAAGGCGGAAAAACTAAGCCCAGTAATTACAAGTGCAACAAGAACGATCTTAACAATGCGTTCATTGTAGAACGGGCGCGTCGATAGGTTTGTCTGCAGCATTAGTTAAGTTGCTCAGGATAACTGTTCCGAGCTAGCAAGCCTGCGGAGATGACAATTGAATTCATGTCAATACTTGCCGTAGAAGTAATTGAAAGGACAGGGTTGGTCTCCTCTGACTCTATCAACTCTACGGGACAGCTTGTTAGCATTTTTAAGTTTTCTTGAATAGATCGCGCTACCTTGGGAGTGCCTCGAATTAGTCCCTGACAGAGGCCTTGGCCTGAAAGATGATCTTGGTAGTACATCACTGTTTGGTGCACCAAATTGGCTACGGTTAGAACCTCACTACCGACACTGTTGCGATAAAAAATAACTTTGTCATCCCGCACAACTGCAATAGATGTCGATTCTTCCTGTGCATTAACAAGAATCCAATCTCCAGAAACTTGTTGATCAGGGACAAGATAGAAGTTTAAGAGACTAAGAGTGGCTAGATCTATTAACCCAGCATGAGCTCCTATTTTCGCACAGAGGTCTTCGTATTGATGGACAACCTCTTTTTTTGCAGCAACAACTAAAAACTCTTGTCCGGTAATACCTATGTTTCTTCCAGGTGTGTAAGTTACACGCGCTTCTTCTATTGCAAATGGAACGATACGTTTCATTTGCCAATGTATTAACTTCTCTAGGTCGCTGTGGTGGCGAGGAACTTGCTCGAATCGTAGAAGTGACACTTTAGCAATTCCATCTGGAACAACAAGTCCAACTCGTTTTGGTTTAGATGGAAGGCCCTTGCAAACTCTTCTAAAAACTTGAGAAACAGCCTCAGGATCTCTAAAGTTTTTTTCGTTGATAGATGGACTAATTAAGTCTGTCTGGAACTGTTCAGAAGTACAGGAATAAACAGTTAGGCTGCCGTTTCTCATGGTGCCTGCGATAGCCGTCACATAATTTTGAGCGACTTCTATCACTGCATCAACTGGTGGATTATTAAACCAAGTTTGAAACATTACATGGAGCCTTTATTCAACAAGCGTTGCTTTGTTAATTTCACGAAGGGTTGTAACCCCAAGGAGAACTTTTTCTATAGCAGACTCTCTTAGAAACCGCATCCCTTCTTGGCGTGCGACTTTTTTAATTTCTGAAGCAGGCCGACGGCCTAGAATAATTTCACGAATTTTGTCTGACAGATCAAGCAGTTCACAAATAGCAGTTCTTCCCTTAAAACCCGTTCCACCGCATTCAACACAACCAGCCCCTTCATAAAATTGATATTTCTGATCAAGGCCAGAATCTAATTGAGAAACCTCAAGCAACTCACTGGATACTTTTACAGGTTGCTTGCAATGTGGGCAGATTGTTCGAATAAGCCGCTGAGCAAGTACGCAGTTAAGCGCTGAAACAAACTGATAAGGCTCTACGCCCATATTTAGAAATCGGCCAAGAACGTCAACTATATTGTTTGCATGTACCGTGGTAAATACTAAGTGTCCGGTTAAGGCAGATTGAACAGCAATTTTCGCAGTCTCTTGATCTCTGATTTCTCCAACCATTATTTTGTCAGGATCATGACGTAAAATAGACCTAAGGCCTCTGGCAAAAGTCAGTCCCTTCTTGTCGTTAATTGGAATTTGAGTAACTCCGCTGAGCTGGTACTCGACCGGATCCTCGATAGTTATAATCTTATCTTCTACT
>DDZV01000031.1:0-734 GCA_002346475.1 Acidobacteria bacterium UBA2999
AGCTGAGGGCCGTCTTCTACCTGAGCAAAGCTTGCCCCAGGGAAAACAGCTACAACCACAAACCCAACCCCAATGATTGTGCGAATAGACCTAGTAAATACCGAGTAGTAGAATCTGTTCATTAAAAAACTAGTTTACAAAACCTTACATTAAGAAGGGACCTTAACTGGCAACCCTTCAGTTTGACGATACGCAATTCGCCCACCTTCAAGATAGACTTCCACCTTGCCAGTGCTGATGTTTCCTCGAATAAGCTCTTCGGAGAGTGGGTCTTCTACATAGCGCTGAATGGCTCGTCGCAAAGGCCTTGCTCCGTACGATCGATCCTCGCAAGTGACCTCAACAATCCAATCAACCACCTCAGATGATACAGATAGCTCAATCTTTCGATCAGCAATATTTTTGTTTAACTGCTCTATAAGTAATCTTGCAATTAGTTTGAGATCCTCGTCCGTTAGTGCATCAAAAACAATAATTTCATCAACACGATTAACAAACTCTGGATTAAATGTTTTTTTAACTTGACCAAGAACCATGTCGTTAATGCTTTTCGATAGCCTTTGAGTATCCTCTGACTGAAAACCCATCGATGATTTTTTCTGTATGAACCGTGCTCCAATGTTCGAAGTCATGATAATTATTGTGTTCTTGAAATTTATCTTGCTCCCAAGACCATCAGTAAGATGACCATCTTCGAAAACCTGAAGCAATATGTTGAAAATATCAGGATGGGC
>DDZV01000031.1:1027-5128 GCA_002346475.1 Acidobacteria bacterium UBA2999
CAGTATATTGAAAATATCAGGATGGGCTTTTTCAATCTCATCAAGCAGGACAACGGAATAAGGATTTCTCTTAATCTTTTCCGTTAGCTGTCCTCCCTCCTCATAACCAACGTAACCAGGAGGAGAACCGATAAGTTTTGAGACAGCATGCTTCTCCATATATTCAGACATATCAAAACGAATCAGGCCCCTGTCACTGCCAAACAAAAAAGTAGAGAGTGCACGAGCCAGTTCTGTTTTCCCTACTCCAGTTGGACCAAGAAAAATAAAGCTTCCAACAGGCCGACTTAGGCTCTTTAGGCCTGAACGTGAACGTCGAATTGCTCTTGAGATAGCTGAGATAGCTTTCTCCTGTCTGACAACACGTTTCTTAATATCCTCCTCCATCTCTAGTAATTTTTTGCCTTCATCCTGATTAATAGATGTCATCGGCACGCCAGTCCACTTAGACACAACCTCATCTATGTCAGCCTTGCTGACTCTGATATTTTGATTCTTAGAACTTACGTCAAACTTTTCCCTTACAAATTGAAGGTTCTCGCGAGCAGAAACCTCTTGCTCTCTATAAAACTGTGCCTTTTCAAAATCTTTTTGAGAGACTGCGGTCTCTATTTGCTCAACAGCAACTCGTATGTTTTTGTTAATCTCACCGAGTTCTCCGCTCAGGTCTGTGCCCTTCAATTTCGCACGAGCTCCAGCCTCATCGATAAGGTCAATAGCTTTGTCTGGCAAAAACCGATCAGTAATATAACGACTAGATTGGTAAACCGAAGCCTCTATTGCCTCGGGGGTATAATTAACATGATGAAATTCCTCGTAGCGGTTTTTTATACCAAAAAGAATCTCAACGGCTTCCTTCTCAACTGGTGGAATAACTTTTACAGCCTGGAAGCGTCTTTCAAGAGAACGATCTTTTTCTATATATTTTCTATACTCAGTTGGCGTCGTAGCACCAATGCATCGAATCTCACCTCGTGCAAGAGCTGGTTTTAAAATATTTGCAGCGTCAAGTGAACCCTCAGCTGAACCAGCCCCGACCAGTGTGTGTAATTCATCAATAAAAACAATCACGTTTAGGTTTTCATTTAATTCCTTCATGATCGCCTTCAGGCGCTCTTCAAACTGCCCCCGATACTTAGTGCCTGCCACAATTAATGAAATATCAAGTGCGAGTATTTTCTTGTCGGCTAAAAAATGTGGGACATCTCCACTGGCTATTTTTTGAGCTAACCCTTCAACAATTGCTGTTTTTCCAACTCCAGGTTCACCAATCAAAACAGCATTGTTTTTAGTACGCCTACATAAAATCTGCTGAACTCTCTCAAGTTCCTGCTCTCTGCCGATTAAAAAGTCGAGCTCTTTTCTTGTTGCTAATTCCGTTAAATCACGACTGAACTCAGCAAGAAGGGGCGTTTCCTTAACTCTTGTTAAAGTTACTTTCTCGTTTAAAAGCTGAACGATATCTTCGCGAACCGTCTGGAGACGCATACCTTTCTCCATTAGGATTGATGCTGCTACAGACTGTTCTTCGCATAGAATCCCAAGCAATAAATGCTCAGTGCCTATGTAATTGTGAGTCAGCTTCTTTGCTTCATCAGCTGCAAACTGCAAGACACGCTTTGTCTCAATGCTGAAAGGAATTTCAACCGATGTTGAGACCTTCTCATGAAAAACACTTCGCCCCTCAACTTCTTTCCGAATGCTCTCTAGGGAAAAATGCGCACGTGCAAAAATTCGACTCGTTAAGCCTTTTCCTTCACGAATAAGACCAAGCAAGAGATGTTCCGTCTCAATCGTGATACTACCCAGTTGGCTAGCTTCGTACCGGGCAAAAAACAAAACTCGCCGTGCTCTTTCTGTATAACGTTCAAACATCGAGCTTGCCTCAGAATTTATCTAAGTCTGTAAGAAAACCTTGAATGGCATTATATTGCAAAGCAGAACTAAATAAATGATGTCCTTCAAGCAAGTCTCTTATTTATATATATTTCCAGGAACTCTACAAAGCCTAGAATTTTGGTTTTTGTTAGAACTCTCCTGCAAATTCAAGACGGCCTTCTTGGAGACGAAAAACACGATCACAGGCCCTTGCAAGAGTTGGGTTATGAGTTGCGATGATTGACGTGAGTCCCCTGTCAGTATGCATCTCTCGTAAAAGTCCATGCAATGATTCTGCCGTTTCTTCATCAAGATCGCCGGTCGGTTCGTCAGCTAAAAGCAATGAAGGCTTCATTACTAATGCTCGCGCCATCGCTACCCGCTGTTGCTCGCCCCCAGAGAGCATCGATGGCTTATGGGTTAAACGCTCCTTCAGTCCAACCTTCTCAAGCAACATCGTTGCATGCTCACGTGCTTCTTCTAATGGCATACCAGCAATACGCATTGGCATTTCAGCATTTTCTTGTGCGGTAAACTCTGGCAAAAGGTAATGTGACTGGAAAACAAATCCTACATGACGATTCCTAAATTCAACTAAGGCATCGTCTGATAATCCTGAGAGATCAATGTTCGCAACCTTGACTGCACCAGAATCTATCCGATCAAGGCCTCCCAAAAGATGAAGCAAGGTGCTCTTCCCAACACCTGAGCGACCAACCACTGCAATCATCTCGCCCCTAGCAACATCCAGTTGGAGATCGCGAATTACATGTAACTGTTCCTGTCCAACAGGATAAGACTTTTGGATTGCACTTGCCTTCACAAACGGTGAAGACGCTGAACCTTGCTTGAATAAATCATTGGTAATCACTTGTAGCTCACTCAAACCGTAGTGCTTGCACTGGATCTAAACGTGAAGCTTGTCGAGATGGATAGATCGTGGCAAGAAAACAAATCGTAACTGCTAAAACTATTACTACTGCTAAATCTAAAGACTGCACAACGAAAGGCACATGTGACACTTGGTAAATGTCGGAAGGAATCTGTACAAGTTTAAAATGATCAGCGACCCTTGCGATAAGATAGCCAGAAGTCGCACCGATAAAGGTGCCAGCAAGGCCAATTAACAAACCTTGCAGCATGAATATGTGCATTATTCTTCTTGAAGATGTCCCCATGGTTTTAAGGATTGCAATGTCTCGACTTTTTTCCATAACTAGAAGAATTAGAGACGCAATAATATTTAAGGCGGCCACTATTACAATGAGTCCAATTGTTATAGAAATTGCTAGTTTTTCAAGTCCTAGTGCAGAGAATAGCGCCTGGTTCATCTGGGCCCAATCTTGAGCAACATAGTTAACTCCAAGCTGTGCAGTTATTTGTTCAGAAACAATTGGAGCCTCATAAATATCTTCAACTCTAAGCTGAATCAAATCGATAACTTCAACACCCATAAGACGCTTGGCAACATCCAAGGCAATGAAACCGTAAGCTGCATCAAATTCATAGAGACCAAGGTCATAGATGCCAACAATCTGTACTGTACGCATACGCGGCATCATGCCCATAGGAGATAAAGTGCCTGTAGGCGTAACGAGTGTTAAAACGTCATTAAGATCAACGCCTAACTCCACAGCTAAACTATGCCCTAGTAGAATTCCTGGAGTCTCCTCCTGACTATCCGAGGAGAGCGCTTCAATGCTTCCTCTAATTATCGATCTAGAAATGTCTGTAACCTTTCCCTCAAGCAGGGGGTCTATTCCCTTAATCGTTATAAATCGCTCGCCTAGGCTATTACTGACCAAGCCTCGTCCAAGCACTGCTGGCGCAGCTCCAGTCACATCCTCAAATTGACTTAGACGTTCTACTTCCTCCGAATAATTCTGAATACCCGAGGTCTTCCAAACATAAATATGAGCAGTGGATCCAAGCAACCTATCTCTCAACTCGCCCTGCAATCCAGTCATCAAGGCTAAAGAAATTACAAGCGCCATTACGCCTACTGATACACCGACCATCGATATCAAGGAGATTAAAGAAATAAAAGCTTGCCGACGTCGTGCAAGAAGGTAGCGAATCGCAACAAACAACTCGAACGACATTTGATAAAAACCTAAGACTTTGATCGCATTAAGGGGAAAAGGATAGCGTCACGAATTGACTGGCTATTCGTGAGGAGCATGACCAAACGATCAATGCCTATTCCTTCACCAGCAGCAGGTG
>DDZV01000048.1:0-2993 GCA_002346475.1 Acidobacteria bacterium UBA2999
CCCGTGCATCATAACCAGTTATTTCAAAGCTAGGATCTTCTTCGCCTGTTCTTAGGTCAACAGCTGCGACAGTAAACGCTGCGAAGTGATGTGCTATCTCGTCACTTGAAAGTCTTGTAGCGTTTTTGACTGTACCTGCAGCCATGAGAACATTACGTTGCCGATCAATTTCAATATTTGCTTGTTGCCGGTCCCGCAAGAGTTCAGCAGATGTTGATACGAGCACTGCACAGACAACACAGACTGCTGCGGAGAATCCAAGCGTGTAAACAATGAAGCTACGCGATTGCACGGGCTTTCCTCCGACGAATATTTGCTTGCACAACAAAATGGTCAATTGTTGGTGCAAAAACATTCATAAATAAGATCGCTAGCATCATACCTTCTGGATACGCTGGATTGACCACCCGAATTAGTACAGCCAGTACACCGATCAGTAAACCATAGATCCAGCGTCCAGTATTTGATTGGCAGGCTGTCACTGGGTCAGTTGCCATGTAAACCATACCGAATGCCCAGCCACCAAGGACCACGTGCCACCAAAAAGGAAGCTCAAAGTATGGGTTTGTTGTTGATCCAATTGTGTTTAGACCCCAGGCCGTTAGGAGGGTTCCGATCGTTACAGCAAGCATAATGCGCCAAGATCCAATGCCTGTAATGATGAGTAAGACAGCTCCAGCTAGGCAAGCCAGCGTAGAAGTTTCTCCCATTGACCCCGGGATCAAACCAATAAAGGCATCCCACCAAGAAATATTTGTCAATCCACTGATTCCACTAGTGGCAACGTTTGCCATTGCGGTTGCACCAGTCACAGCGTCTGGTGCAGTTGCTGCGACCCAGACGTTTCCTGAAATATCTGCTGGGTAGGCAAAAAATAAGAAGGCACGCGTAGTTAATGCTGGATTGAGAATATTCATCCCAGTACCGCCAAAGATTTCTTTTCCGATGACAATCCCAAATGTAGTACCCAGGGCCACCTGCCAGAGCGGAATTCCTGCCGGGAGCGTCAGTGGAATTAACATGCCAGTGACTAGGAAGCCTTCGTTGATTTCGTGGCCACGCACTTGGGCAAAGATCGCTTCCCAAAAACCACCTACTGCAAAAGTAACTACAAGAACTGGTACAAAATAAAGGGCACCATGGACAATGCAAGCAAAAAGGTCACCTGATGCAAGTGGCAACTCAAGGGCAGAAAAGATTGTTGTTTGCCATGTGTTGAGAGGCTGTGCGCCACGTTCTATGGCTAGATGAATCTGGTAGCCAGTATTGTAAAGGGCCATTCCAATGGTTCCCGCAAGAGAAACAACCACAATTGACATTAGACGTTTGAGATCAAGTCCATCTCGCACATGGGAAGCTGTGTTAGTTACGCTAGCTGGTGTATAAAGAAAAGTATCCGCTGCTTCATAGAGTGGATAGAATCGCTCTAGCCACCCTCCCTTATCGAAGTGTCGCGCATTTTGATCAAGTAAACGACGAAGCATTAGCCTTCTTTCTCAATGGCAGTGAGCACCTTACGAAGGTAAGGACCGTAAGCATTTTTCCCTGGGCACACGAAAGTACAGAGAGCAAGGTCCTCTTCGTCAAGTTCAAGGCAGCCAAGTTGTTCTGCTTGTTCTATGTCATTCATAACCAGTGCTTTAAGTAAGAATGTAGGCTGAAGATCAAACGGCATAACTTGTTCGTAAAGTCCAATTGGGACAATGGCTCGTCGCGATCCATTTGTAGTAGTAGTCAGGGCAAAGTGTCTGCCTGGCAACAGGCGAGAGAGAAATGCACCAGTTGTTGAATATTTACTGAATCCAAGGTTTGCCCAACCTAAAAACTCTCGGTCTCGGTATTCTGCGAGTGCGGATATCTGTTGATGGTATCGTCCGAGAAACCCTTCGGCAGACCCCATCGCTGTTCGGCCAGCCAGCACTGACCCAGAGATCACGCGGGTGTTTTCTGATACTAGTTCGTCTTTAGCAATCTCAGCTGTCGCACTACCTAGGTGTGTTTTCAGTAATCGTGGGTGTTTCACAGCTGGTCCCGCAAGCGAGATTACACGTTCAACATCAAGTATGCCTGTTCCGAATAATTGTCCTATTGCTAGTGTGTCCTGATATCCCAAGTACCAGACAGTTCGGTTTCGGTCAACTGGATCGAGTGTATGGATATGGAGTCCTACAGTGCCAGCTGGATGTTGGCCAGAAAATTGCTCATGGCGAACACCTTCAATTGTGGGCACTGGCAGTGGATAGTTATCAGATGTGCAGAAGAACACGGGGCCATCGGACAGGTGTGTTAGTGCTGCTAAGCCCTTAGCGAGGTCATCTTCCCGGTTGTGTATTGCGGCATCAACATCTGGAGCTAGTGGTTCAGTATCAACAGCTGTAACAAAAATTGAGTGGGGTCGCGTTGCAGGGTTCGCAATACGTGAAAATGGACGTGTACGTAAGGCTGTCCAGAGTCCAGACTCAAGCAGTAGTTCCTTTACTCCATCTTCGTTTAATACAGATGGGTGACGACCGGTAAAAGTATGGAATTTTTCCTGATCGCCACGGCCCTTACGCTCTGAGGTTGACAGTTCAATGATCAGTGACTGGAATGCTCGACGTTCACCTCGGTTTATTGCGAGGACACGTCCCTGCGCTGGTGAGGTATAACGCACGCCTGGGGTTTTCTTATCCTCAAACAGTAATTGTCCGCGACGGACAGCATCTCCCTGGGAAACATGCATGGTTGGTCGCAATCCAATATAGTCGTCTGCCAGGAGGGCAACACGCGACGCTAGAATGCGACGGTCAATTACTTGTTCAGGTTTCCCAGAGATTGGGAGATATAGTCCCTTTTTTATCCGATGGACCATTTAGTACGCCTAGTTAATTCGTACACTTATTTACCCCAGTGTGTCTCGGAGTATAGACAGCGGTCAAGCGCCAGTAGAGTTATATTAACTTGAGTTGTGGGAGAATTAGATTGATATATTGGGGTGAGTGAGGGGATTTGAA
>DDZV01000048.1:3288-12876 GCA_002346475.1 Acidobacteria bacterium UBA2999
TGAGTGAGGGGATTTGAACCCCCGGCATCCGCAGCCACAGTGCGGCGCTCTACCCCTGAGCTACACTCACCATGCGAGGTAATATTTTTAAATGGTGTTTCAATGCATAAAGTAACAAAAAACCATGGTAGCACAGCACTCTCCTGTGGACTCCGAATTACGTGGTAGTTGACTGTGACGGTAGTCAAGAGCAAACTGAGCCTTGTAGGAGAATGTGGGTTGGTTTTGAGGACCTAGTAAAAAAGGAGAAATAGAGTGAGTGAGCAAGTCAAAGAGATGACGATTGTTGTCGCAGGGGCACTGCTTGGGAGCGTTTCAGCCTACTTGCTTTTGACGCCACGTGGCGGTGGCATATTGCATCGTTTGGGTCCAACGCTAGACGAATTGAAAGTTACAATTAGTGATATGCGGCATGTAATCAAAAAAATAGATGAAGTAGCAGTCGAAGGGAAGTATGTAGTCCGAGACTTGGAAGACTCGCTTCGTCGACTAGTCGAGTTGAGTGAGAGACCGGTTGCTTCTGCAAATTCTGACCCTACAGTTGATGCAACTGCCTAGAAGCTAGTACATCCGTATGCTGATCGATTTAGGGGTGCTCGCGTTATTCCTTAACCTTCAGAGCAGCACCTTTTTAGCAACGGCAGGATATTTAAATCCTCTTGATAAGCTGGACGCCACAATCTTTAACTTTGTCAGCCAACTTGATGTTCCAGCTGTGCAGGTATCCACGCCACACCTAGATTTAACTTCTCACCTAAATCCCCAAGTAGTTATCCCGGGCGAGGAGTTTTCCTTGGTGATCGATATTGTGCCAAGCGCCCAAATGCATATCTATGCACCAAGTGTTACAAAGTACAAACCTTTAATGCTGAATTTTGAAGCCCAGCCTGGACTTGTTCTTGGAGCATTAGAGTTTCCAGAATCAGAGGATTATTATTTTGAGCCACTTGATGAACACGTGGATGTTTACATGAAGCCATTTCGAATCGTGCAGAAATTAGCAGTTGATACGTCCGGTGATGCAAGTGGTTCACTTAATGATGTGTTATCGATGGAAATCAAAGCCACATTGCAGTATCAAGCATGCGACGAGTCAGTTTGTTATTCGCCACGAGTGGTCCCTTTGTTGTGGACAGTCCAGCTTGATGCTTTTGAACCCTAGGTTGCTCACTACCTATATCTTAGAACTAAGTAAGGAGGCGCTTGTGATATTTCAGCAGCTAGCAAAGGGTTTTTCTTTAGTCAGTTTCTCGCTTGCAGTGGTTTCCTCAGTGTCTTGCTCGCAATCGGAACCAACGGAGTCACTAGAAACAGTAGCCGTGTCAGAAAATGCGCTTGCTCAATCAAACAACGTTGAGACAGACGATGATCTTGCTAAGCAGGTTGTCGAAGCTGAGCAGGCTTGGGCTTCCGCTTTTCAGAATTGTGATGCTGACGCCCTTACGACACTCACAACCCCAGATTTTTCGTTTACCGATTACAACGGCATGACTTATGCGCGACATTGGTTTCTAGAGACAGCAGCGGACTGTACTCGGAACGTAATTCGTATCGAACCAATGCAAGTCACATTGAACGATGGTGACAATACAGCTCTTGTAATGTCGAAGTACCATCAATTCATCGATGACACTCCAGAACCCGTACATCAATTAATGCATATGCTTGTGAGGCACGATGGAACTTGGCGTGTAGCACACCATCACTCCGCAGTAATGCTACCTATCGGACCACAAAACCAACCGCAATGGTTTGCATTTGAGCAGTTGGTGGATGGGCCAGGTCTTTCTACGCGGGAATCTCCAGCATTTGAAGCAAAGTTTGCCAGGCACATTGGAGATCCCACTAAGAATGTTCCTGTTAACCAAGTGGTGCTAGAGAGGGAAGCGGTTTATGCAACTCTGAAGTACATCAATATATTTCAAAATTGCCGGGCCGCTGATCTCGAAGAGCTTCTTAGCGATATTTACTTAATCAGTGGTTATAACGGTATGACTTATACGCGTGCTTATATGATGGATGCTGGTGCTCAGTGTTATCATGACCTGCAACGTATCGAGCCCCTTCAAATCAGGCTTTATGGAAATAATACGGCCGTTCTGCTCGGACGTTATCATCAGTACGTTGCTGGTCAGCCCTACGACCTTCGACATATTACCGTTGTTCTTTTTCGTGAAGAAAGTATCTGGAGAGTAGCTTTTCATTATTCGACAACGTTTAACGAGAATATTGGGAGTGCTGAAGGAAAGTTATTTGCTTCCTATGCGGGTCAGTCGACTCTTGTTTCGATACCAACCCCAAACTGGGTGGTACCGAGACCGTTGATGGCTCCTATAGAACAGCCATGGCTAGAAGCTGATGGAACGTTTAATTATGGAGCTTCAAGAGCATTGCCACAGGCACTAGAACATTGACCGATTTGAATCGTGACACTGTATTCCACGCGCCTGCATTTGTAACTCGGCAAGCGGGAAAGGGAACGATTGTCTTAGATCCAGAAGCACCAAACTGGATTGTGACCGACGAGCGTGGCGTTCGATTGCTGAACCATTTTGATGGTTGCAAATCATTTTCTGCGGTTGTCAGCGCCTATGCTTCTGAGATGAGAGAAGACATAGCCCGTGCTTGGTTACATGTAGATACATTTGCCCGTGATGCTCTTCGGCAGGGGTTCCTTGCGACTGACACTGTCAAAACCAGTCCTTATCTTGGGCGAGCCGCTTATTTGCAGCTTGAGAAGCTGGAAGAAATTTGGCTCCACATCAATGATTTTTGCAATCTACGTTGCGAGCATTGCCTTGTGTCATCTGGCCCCGAGGAAGGCCAGGGCCTTCCGTTTGATGTGCTGGAGCGTGTTATTGAAGAGAGTGTGACGCTTGGTGCTAGAAGATTTTTCTTTACAGGGGGTGAGCCATTAGCTCGTCCAGACGCAGTGGATCTTCTTGCACTCGTTACTCACAAATATGAGCGTGACGCTGTACTGATGACCAATGGAACGCTTTTTGAAGGCAAGCAGTTTCAACAACTTCTTAATCTTCCATTAGATAAACTGAAAGTTCAGATTAGTTTGGATGGCGCTCGAGCTGAAATAAATGATTCGATACGGGGCTCTGGGACCTTCCAACGGATAGTCAAAGGTATTCAGTTTGCTGTAGAAGCGGGCTTAGCTCCGACAATGACAATGACATTGCTTCGGCATAATCTTTCCAATGTGAATGCCATGGTAAGACTGGCTGGGGACTTAGGCGTTTCTAACATTCACTTGCTGTGGCCTCATCGGCGTGGAAGGTTACTGAATGGACCGTTTGCAAATTTACCGTCGGCACTCGAATTACTTGAGGTTGTTCGGCAGGCGGTCCCAGTAGCTGAGAAACTTGGTATTGCAATTGACAATGTTGAAGAGTTTCAGCTCCGTCTTGATGGGCCAGCGGGGATTAAGAGAGACCTTGCTGGTGCTGGCTGGAACAGCCTGTGTGTTAATGCAGATGGTAATGTCTATCCGTCAGCGTCGATGGCTGGAGTGCCAGATTTAAATTGTGGAACGATTGTCAATCAGTCGCTTCAGGAAATCTGGCGCAATAGCGTGGTCTGTCAAAACCTTCGTTCAGTTACTGTTGAGCAAAAATCACATTGTCAAAATTGCGATCTAAAGTTTCTATGTGGAGGTGGAGATTTAGAGCATGGTTATTGGGCATCGCTAGAAGATTCTAACTGTGAGAATAGTTTTGCAGCACACGATCCGTATTGTGAATTGTATAAGGGGCTTGCCTCCGATGCATTCGCACGTTGGAGTGATGAGGGGCGATTATCAGTACAATCCCTGAGTGGGTTCGACAGGCCATTAGTGCAGCGTGCAATGGGTCAACAAACTTTTGGAAATGTCGAGCAAGTCGCTGTGACTACGACACACTCATCTTGCGTACTTTCAGAGGAAGTTATCGACAAATCTCGTTCGATGGTACGAGATTTTTACAGTGATGCTGCGAGGTATCCCCAGACAGAGCTATGTTGTCCAATACGTCCCAATGAAGCCGATTTAGCTCATATTCCTCCTGAAGTAGTGGAGCGTTTTTATGGTTGTGGCAGTCCAGTATCCGCAGCTGCCTTGCAATCAGGTGAAGTTATGGTTGATCTTGGTTCTGGAGCTGGCATTGACTGTTTTATTGCTGCAAAAAAGGTGGGTTCTCACGGGAAGGTGTTTGGTGTTGACATGACGCCTGAGATGCTGGCTGTGGCGCGTGAATGTGCGCCACAAGTGGCTGAGCGTCTAGGATTCAATTGTGTTGAATTTCGGCAGGGCTATCTCGAACGTATTCCAATAGGTATTAATACTGCTGATGTAGTGACATCTAATTGTGTAATTAATTTGTCGCCGGATAAGCCACGTGTCCTACGTGAAATCTGGAGAATATTAAAAGACCATGGCCGTGCTGTCATCGCAGACATTGTGGCAGATAAGACGGTGCCACCGCAGATGCAAGGTAATGGTCAGTTGTGGGGCGAATGTATTAGCGGCGCTTTAACTGAAGAGGTGTTCCTAGCAGAATTCGAGCGTGCTGGTTTTTACGGAATTTCGGTATTAGAAAAATCGCTTTGGCGTGAAGTAGAGGGATATAAATTCTATTCTGTTACGGTTGTAGGGTATAAGTTTCAAAAGAAAGCAGGGTGCCAATATCTGGGGCAGTATGCAATCTACTTAGGCCCTATGAAAGCTACTATCGATGAAGAAGGCCACCTTTTCCCTCGGGGAGTCCCGATAGAAGTTTGTGCCGATACTGTGGAAAAATTGTCACACGCTCCGTATGCAGGGAAGTTTGCTGTGGTTAAGGGCCAAGGACCTAGTTTTGTTGTAAATGAAGATAGCACTTGTTGTGATTCAAGCGATGAATGTTGCTGAGATTGTTTGAGGACTCATTTATTGTGATGGCACCAAGGTCTGAGGGTGTATTTACGGAGGGCAGGACTTGGGGAAAATAGGACGTAACGAACTTTGCCACTGTGGTAGTGGAAAGAAGTACAAGAAATGTTGTGAATCAAAGGAGCGTACCGGAGGGCAGTATTCTCGGGTACTGATTGTGACAGTCGTAGGTGCGATGCTTGCTGCACTCATTGCGGGGATATTGTCTTTTAATAGAGACACATCAATTGGTGCAGGAGGTCAGGTCTGGTCTGTTGAGCACAACCATTACCATGAGGCGGAGCATAATCACGCGCATTGAGATGAGTTCACTGCAATCTATCGACGAAGACTTCACTGTGCAATGTCCGTACTGTGGAGAGCATGTAAACCTTTACCTAGAGGCCGATGTTCAAGGCGATCTTATCCAAGATTGCGAAGTATGTTGCCGTCCATGGGTAATACAAGTCGTGCATAACCAAAACGGAAGGAATGTGCATGTACATTGTGCCGATGGTTCTGAATAATCACAGATAGTGGTTACAATAGTTCTATGCCATACCCTGAAATGTTTATTGCGCCTATGCGCAAGGATTTAACGCAACACGGCGTGGAAGAGCTTCGAACAGCTACAGACGTAGACCAAGCTGTGCAGTCGACCCGTGGTGCTTTAATGATTGTTGTTAATTCCGTGTGCGGCTGTGCAGCTGGAAAGGCAAGGCCAGGGGTTGCCCTGGCACTTAAACATCAAATTCAACCTGAGCGGGTCACGACAGTGTTTGCCGGTGCTGATATAGAAGCCACTGAACGGGCCAGAGCCTATTTCACAGGGTATCAGCCATCATCGCCGTCTATTGGGCTTTTGCAAGATGGACAGGTCGTATTTATGCTTGAGCGGTGGCAGATTGAAAACCAAACAGCTGACCAAATTGCTAGCATGTTGGTCGAGGCGTTCGACAAGTATTGTTCTACGTCAGTAGCTAAGACTAATTAAGACACATTGGAAAATAAATACAGCTAGATAGAACTAGGCTTTATTCAATTCTCAATGGGGCTAGACAATCCTCTTTGGGGTTTGGCTGAGTTGGTGACCAGTCTTTCAGGGAATTTCCAGAAGCAGTAATAACGAGTGCTGGATGTAGCGTAGTAGCGTGGTAAGCATTTAGTTGACCGCCGCGTGTTTCTAGGAGAGTTCCAAGTTCCTTGCGGAATCTATTGAAAGTTTGGGACTCAAATAACACAAAGAAAATTTGATTTGCTCTTATTGTTCCCGCATGTCTTGCACCGAGGCAATGAGGGATAAGCGGTTCAGATGCCAGTCCAATATTTTCAGCGATTGTAGCGAGTTCACTAACCGAAGTTATTGTAGCGAAGGCTTTGTCAAACTCGTTGCGTAATAACAGAGGTATACCGTGCATGTTCGGAGTGATAAGTCCTTCCATGCGCCGCAGGAAGATCTGTTGTGAGATCATTGTTGGCATTGTTGGTGGTGGACGAAGAATTAAAACGGCACTTTGTGGTTCTCGTGTTTCATTTGTTACAACTGTCCAGTTTTGCAGGTGTTCTCTGGGGATGGTGTAGGCTTCTGACTCGGCATCCTTAGCTGTTTTTACAAACAAAAAGCCAAGGCACGAGACGATAATAATTACAGTAGCCGTTCTTATGAGGAACTTTCGTAACATTCTTATCTCCAGCATACTTTTGCTGAGAAGAGTTGCCGAGATTTTTTAAAAAACTATTTTTTGGATTTACTTATTCCCACGAGGGCTCTCTACTCCCAATTAGTCTGCCCCAACATCGACGGCTCGATTTGTGTAGGGTTGTTGTCCCAAGTGTTGTTAAGGTGTGTTCTTTTAAAATCCTTCATTGCCTGTTCAAAGAAGAAGGTATCCTCCCCAAAGGCTGGTTGAAGGTCCGTTAACCAGCTCGCCTTGGGATCGTACTTCGCAAAGAATGGTCGACCTACCCAAGAAGGGTCACGTGCTTGTTCAAAAGTCAGAACAAACACTTTCTCTTGGTGTATTTTTGCAACGCCTGCAATCTTTACCTTACCTGGAGTTGCGCTCATGGAAGGTCCCCGCACTGTTCGTGCAAGACCAGAAACTCGGCGGTACGCCTCGTGGAATATTTCTTCAGCGCGTGCCAAGGGGACATCAAAATAGTTTTTTGGACCAGTGTCACGCGCAATGAACATGTAATAGGGAACAGCACCAAGTTGAACTTGGAGCCGCCACATATCTGCCCAAGCAGTGGCACTGTCGTTAATATGTTGCATGATCGGTGCTTGACATCTGACGATGGCACCCGTGTCCCTAATACGTTGTAGCGCTGCTTGTGCAGCAGGTGTTTGCAGTTCTCTCGGGTGACTATAGTGTGACATTACTGTCATGTGTCGACCCTGTGTCGAGCAGTGCTCGAAGAGTCGCAAAAGATCGTCAGCATCAGAGTCAGTGAGAAAGCGGAAAGGCCAATATGCAGTTGCTTTCGTGCCAAGACGGATACTTGTAATATGTTCAAGTTCTGGATTTAGCAGTGCCTTTATATATGCCTGCAATACCGATGTTCTCATGATGAGCGGGTCACCACCGGTGAATAGCACGCTTCGCACTTCTTTATGTTCTTTAAGGTAATTGACGAGTCCTTCAGCTTCGTTGCTAGCAAACTTTAATTCGTCCAGACCAACAAACTGCGGCCATCGAAAACAGTAACTGCAGTAGGCATGGCATGTTTGGCCTTGACTGGGAAAGAAGAGCACTGTTTCTCGGTACTTGTGTTGCATCCCTGGGAGGGGGGCACCGTTAACCATGGGCACGTTAAGTTCAACCTGCCCTGCAGGATGTGGATTGAGTCCATTTTGAATCCTGCGTACAGTCGCTTTTAGTATGTCGTCTGGAGCATTACGTGTAATAAGGTCTGTTAATTCAGTAAGTTGTATAGGATCCAGCATGCCTCGCTGAGGGAATGTCATCTGAAAAATTGGATCTTCTGGTACGTTGGTCCAATCGATGAGCTCGTCGATCACATACTGATTTACTCTAAAGGGAAGCACAGCGGATACTGCCTTCATAGTTAGCCGTTCGTCATAAGGGAGAGTCTCGATTTGTGGGATTGAATCGAGATCTTTACGTTGAAACGCCTTATACCGTATTGAATTGTTACTTGCATTAGGCGTCACAAAATTACTCCTTCCCATTGAACACACACTTTTCTCAACGGCAAGAATTCACCTTACAGGAAATTATGTTTAAGGCCAAGGTTGCATTTTTTATAAAAAAAAAGATCTCTTTTTTGAAGAGTAGTTTAAGAGGTTTATGAATTTTTCTTATAGCGATTAATTATTCTATTTTGTAAACATACAAACATCAAATTAGGGCGAGTACTCACAACTTCAAAATTAAACAAACAAATTGTAAATAATTGTTTAAAGAGGTTTTCGGGACTACAATCTTTTTAATTGACGAAGATATTTGTATGGATAGACGAAATTTTCTGAAAATTGGCACTGCTGGAGCTATTGGGCTGGGAGTTTCACTGCGTGATCGTAGTGTGTTAGCAGCTACCAATACCGTCCTCTACGATGATCGGGCTGTTATTTTAGCTGTAAGAGAGGACCAACCTGAAGCATTGTGGATCCATGCTCTTGATCTGCCCTCGATTAATGGTTTTGAGATTAAGCCAGAGGGTGCATGTCGAGCCGATATCTGTATTCCTCTTCCAGATGATATGACTCTGGGAGAATATTTCAATTTGACTTCTTTTGCTAAGAAAATTGGTCAAGTCGTGGTGGTTGATAAGGATGCTGGGGTTTGGAGTTTCGGTGAGATTCCCGCGTTTAGAAGTGGCCTTTTGTCCTCGCGTATTGCTCCAAACTTTGCAGTGCCAAATCAGCAAGGACAACTTGTTCGGCTATCTGATTTTCTGGGTAAGAAGGTTTTGTTGGTGACCTGGGCATCTTGGTGTGGATGTCGTTTCGATCTTCCGCACTGGCAAAAATTATATGAAGAACTCAAGAGTAAGAACTTTGAGATTATCCTTGTTGCGGAAGACACAGGTGGCGAGGCAGTAACCGCTCGTTGGTATAAAGGTGCGCAGGTTACCTGCACAGCGTTGGTTGACCCTTCACATGCTGTTAGTTCAGCGTTTGACTTTGTGAATGTACCAGCTGGGGTTTGGATTGATGAAGAAGGACGGGTTGCGCGTCCCGGTGAGCCAGCTTGGGCTACTGATAATAAGTATGAATTTGGCGACAAAGTGATTCTCACGGAAGGTACTCGTTACGTAGAGGCTGTACGTAATTGGGTCGATAATGGTGTTGACAGTCCCTACGTGCTTTCAGATGCTGAATTTGCAAAACGTGTACAGGTGCCATCGATGGCAGCTATGGAAGCAGATGCAGTATTTAAACTTGCCGTATGGTTTCGCCAAACTGGCGAACAAACGAAAGCCCAGGCATATTTCCAGCGTGCTCAACAACTTGATCCAGATAACTGGAATTACCATCGCCAAGATTGGAGTTTTCGCTCTGATGGTGGTCAGCAGTGGATGGAAAAGTTCCAGCAACTAGACGAAGATTACTATCCAAAACTCAAATTATTACTGGGTCAGTAGCCCTTGATTCCACGGGGTTGTAGTGCAATCATCTGAGTTCTTATTTCTTTAGACGCATTTTGGAGGAAAGCATGCGCGTAAGA
>DDZV01000039.1 GCA_002346475.1 Acidobacteria bacterium UBA2999
ATTCGGTATAAGTCTCAGAACACTCAGCGCCGTAACACTCTTACCAGATCCAGACTCTCCGACTAACCCTAATACCTCTCCAGGCATCACATCCAGACTGACGCCATCGACTGCCTTAGCAACACCAGACTCAGTCCAAAAATACGTTTTAAGATCGCAGATCTCTAGAAGTGGAATTGACATAGACAAATTAGCGAAGTCTTGAATACTCTTTTGGATCGAAAGCTTCTCGCACTGCTTCACCAATAAAAACGACAAGCAATAAAGTAGTAAAAAGCACCCCAAGCGGGAAAAACACTAACCATGGCTTGGATAAATTATTCATACCCTGTCCAATTAACTCTCCCCAACTTGGAGTCGGAGCTGGTAACCCAAAACCTAAGAAGTCAAGCGCAACGAGCGCACCAATGTTTGCCACAATTGTAAAAGGCGCAAATGAGATGACTGGCGTTAGCGCATTTGGCAAGATGTGCCGAAACATAACACCCGTCTCAGATACACCAGTGACCATCGCTGCGCCAACGTAGTCCTTAGCCTTCTCACGATAGAACTCACCTCGAATGTAGTAGGTCATCCCCATCCACCCAAATGCTGCCAAGATAACAACCAAAAGCCAGAACGACGGTTGTAATACCTGCAACCGTCCTGGGACATAAATAGGAACCACGACTGAACTGATAATAATAATGGTGTACAAAAATGGCAGCGATGACCAAATCTCAATCGTACGCTGACCAAAAAGATCGAGAACACCTCCAAAGTACCCAAGCATCGCACCAATTGCAATGCCTAGCACATCTCCAATAATCAGTACTAACAAGGCAAAAGTGAGTGAGATATTGAAACCGTAGGCAAGCCGTACCAAAACATCACGTCCACGATCATCAGTGCCAAACGGATGACTTGCCGACGGAGGGTGCGGGGGAAAACCTGGCTGATCTAGAAGCGACTCATTGGGACCATACGGATAAACTGGCATTAGCACCCAATTACCCTCATCTTCGACTCGAAATTTGTCACGCAACTGTCGGTACTCTGGCTGGCCAACAGACTCCTGACCAAACTCAACAGACTGATAAACCTTCAGGATTGGAAAATAGTACTCGCCCTCATACTTCACAACTAAAGCCGAGTTGTTAGCTAGCTGTGGCAAAAAAAACGACAAGACATAAAGTGACACGATGATCAGGAACGACCAATAGCCGCGCTTAAGCCTCCGAAACTTGCGAATACGTCTCCGAAGAATTGATTCTGACGATCTCTTTGGATCTGACAAATGAGGATCAACAACTGGAAAAGTGCTTGGACTCGTGTGCGTATCAATTTCACTCATTTAAAACGAATCCTTGGATCCACGACAGCGTAAATCACGTCTGACAGAATATTCCCCAATAACATCAAAAGACTTCCAACAACTAGAATCCCGAGAGCAACTGGATAGTCACGCTGAAGAATTGACGTGTACCCAAGATATCCCATGCCATCAATGTTAAACACACGCTCAATCAAAAACGAGCCCGCTAGAATAAGACTAAACACGTGCCCTAACCCTGTAGCAATTGGGATAAGCGAATTACGAAGCGCATGAACAAAAATAACGCGACGTTCGTTTAAACCCTTCGCAAAAGCTGTGCGCACGTAGTCTTGACCTAAGTTTTCAAGCAAGGAGTTTTTAGTCAAGATTGTAAGAGTCGCAAAGGACCCAACCATATAAGCCAACACTGGCAAAAACATATGGTGAACCTGAGCAACAACTTTTTCAACTAGACTGAGATACTCCCAGTTGTCAGGCCTGAACCCACCCAGAGGGAAAATGTTCCAGAAGCTTCCACCGCCGAACAAGACAAGCAATGCCGTTCCCAATGCCCAACCAGGTACTGAATACCCCAAAAACACCACGGCGCTACTAATAAAATCAAAACGTGAACCATGCCTGATAGCTTTCAAAACACCAAGTGGCACACAGACAAGATAGCTGAGCAAGAACCCTGTCAAGCCAAGGAAAACTGACACTGGAAAGCGTGATTTAATAACGTCCCAAACTGGATCCTGATAGATATAAGAATTACCAAGATCGAATTTTAAAATATTACCCAGCCAATTCAGGTACCGCAGATGTACTGGTTTGTCGAATCCATAATAACGACGAATCTCTTCAATGGCTTCTTCAGGTAAAGCGGTCGTAAGGCCGCCAGTGGACGGAGTGCCAGTACCACCGTCAAGCATGGCAGCCATCTGATACTGCATGATCTGGCGCTCAACGGGCCCGCCAGGAACAAAATGCATCACCACAAACACGGCGAGCGTGATGCCAATAAAGGTTGGAATAATTAATAGCAACCGCCGGATAAAATAAGTGGTCACAAGCGACTATTTTTCAGTGACAGTTAGACTTTCTTCTTCAAGTTCACCCTGTGCATGATTGCTCCAGTAATCTACCTCCACTGACCCAGCATCCAAGGGTTTGGAAGAATCACGCCTCGCCTGATCTAACTGTGCTTCTCTTTGTGGATCAATCCACCAAAGCGATGAAATGTCTCGGTAATCACCAATGCGTGTCAAGTAACTGTCTGGATGACCAAACTTATTCCAGTACGCAATCCGTTGGAACGGCGCATCCCATGCCAATATATATTGATAACTTTCTGCAAGAATACCATCGATTTCCTGGATAATTTTCGCACGTTTCCCCTGATCAAACTCTTGATCGTAAATATCTAGCAACTCATCTACTCGTTGATCCTTAAACCCAGTGATGTTGTTGTTATTCTCAAGGTCCGCAAGCGACGAGTGATAGGACGTCTCAGGATTTGGAAACAACAAGCCCCCCCATGCCATAGAGACAAGATCAAACTGACGCTGCATGACTAACTGAAATAACGTTTCTGGAGTGACAAGTCTCAGGTTTAAGCCGATTCCCACCCGACCTAAATCTTCCTGGTAGATTGTCAAAAACCTCGCAGAACTTTGGTTTGAATAAAGTAGTTCAATCACCAGTGGACGTCCATCTTTAAGAAGGCGCCCCTGGTTATCACGTTCTTTCCAACCAGCCTCTGCTAACAGAGACAGTGCAAGCTTCGGATCATAAGGAGTCTTCGGATTGTTCGGATTTTCGTATAACCCTCCGGCATAGTAGGAGTTCATCGGCAAATATTCATTGAAGAATACTTTTTCTATCAATACCTGCCTGTTCTGAAGATGCGCTAACGCTTTCCTCACGCGTAGGTCGTCATAAGGCTCACGTCGTGTATTAAATGCAATCCCCTGCAGACCGCTCGGGCTGTCATTGAAAATCTTACGCTTGCGGATTAACCCGCGCTCCACACGATCAAAGTTGAGCTCTTCAACCCATTCTTGTGAAACATTTACATAATAGTAATCGAGAGAACCAGCCTTAAATCTTTCAAACGCTAGCTTTTGATCGCGGATTACAATTTCACGTATCTCATCAAAATTGTTCACCCCAATATTACGTCGGTGATTCTCGGCCCAGTAATCATCTCGCCGTGTAATTGTGATGGAATTTCCCTTCTCAACATCACTTTCTCTCACTAGATAAGGACCGGTACCTGGAAGAAATCGAAAATTGTACTCTTCTAAGTAACTAGCTCCGTCAACCGTCTCGAGAACATGCGCTGGAAAGATTGGTAGCGAAGAAGAAAAATAGAGAAAATTCCGCCAGTTCGTTTGGGTGCTTTCTACTCGAACGATGTAAGGACTTTCAGCAACTGGCTTCTCGAACTTTCCAAATACAAGTTGGGACATTGGATCCTGGAGCCCCTTATCCATGACAAGCGTCCAAGTAGCAACAACGTCATCTGCCACAACTGGCTGACCATCTGACCAGCGCGCATTAGGATTGAGACGATATCGATACGTCATCCTGTCAGAAGAGATCTGCCAGTGAGTAGCCAATACAGGAATGTAGTCCAGCGTGGTGGGGTGCAGGGTAAGGAGCGTCTCGTATACAAGTCCCTCGATCATGCCATTCAGTGCAGTATTAGATTGTGGCCCGTGTATCCGCAAAGTGCCAGGAAAGCTTAGCTGGTAATCACGAATCGTGCCGCCCTTAATGGCTCGAGGATCGCCAATTAATGCATAGTCTGTATTTGTTTCCCATCCTTCACCACTAAATCCTCGACCGCCTAACGTGGCAGGCACAGAAGGATCGGCCATCTGATCAGCCTCTGGAAAAACCATATAGGCATTTTTATCTGTCGATACATTACGACGATCATCAATAGGCGTGACTGGCAATGACTCTTCTGTCGTGGATTGAGAATCACTCCCACACGAAACACCAAGCATCGCAATCAATATACCTGCGACCAACTTGCTACCAAACAAGCGCCTCAAAGTTTGCTCCTCACAATTGTGTTAGCACAACAGTCCTTTTAACTAGGAAGCAAAGTAATCTGGCTTATTGCCAAGCTTCCACTTAATGCTGCAACCGATACTGGCTTTCTGATCTGAACTTACGGCATGCCCAGCCAACACAGCATCGGCAGCTGCACGCAGGTCCACACCGGTAATGGGTGTGTCACCGCCTGGTCTACTATCATCAAACTGGCCTCTATACACTAGCTTCCCGATCCCATTAAAAAGAAAAAAATCAGGAGTGCACGCAGCCTGCAAAGTCTTTGCTACTTCTTGTTTCTCGTCAATTAAATAAGGAAACGTATAACCAGCCTGGGTCGCTTCTTCACGCATGCCATCAATGCCATCTGCCGGGTATGTAGAGGTGTCATTCGCATTAATTGCAATAATCTGAAGACCTCGTTCAATATAATCACGTGCGAACTGTGCTAATCCAATACGTAGGTGTTTAACAAACGGACAGTGTGGACAAATAAACGCCAGGAGAAGTCCCTGCGCATCGACAAAATCGGCTGAAGACACCAAGCTTCCGTTGAAATCTGGCAATTCAAAAGTTGGCGCTGGCGTGCCAAGATCAACCATCATTGAGGGGGTCAACACCATAGGGAAACTCGCTCCTTCACCACAATTAACACTAAGACTTCACTTGCTAATCTCTAACAAATCTCTTAACCATTCTTCCAGAGAGGTGTCCTCCCCATACGTTTCCTGAAGAATCTGCAACAACAAGCTCCTGTAACGTACTTGGGTCTGGATCAGGAATAAAACTTGTAAGGGTTCCGTCTTTAGCATTCCCTATTCTGATACCTTTCAGAAAGTCTGGGTTCGTCTGCTCATCAGAAATAGAGTCTGCTACATAGATAACGTCGTTCTCATCAATAAATACTTCACTAGGAGCACCAAACTGGTACCACTCATCAAGAAATTGTCCATTCTGGTCAAAGATTTGGATACGCAAATTTGCACGATCCCCCACAAATAGGCGACCCTCAGAATCCATCGCAAGTGAATGAGTATTATTGAACTGGCCAGGTTCAGACCCTTTAGTTCCCCAGGCCTTAATGAAGTTTCCTTCTTTATCAAACTTTACAATGCGATCATTCATATCGCCACCGTGGCCATCTGCAACAAAAATATCCCCATTGGGTGCAACAAGCACATCTGACGGGGTATAGAACGTGTCTGGCCCATTCCCCTTGACACCGGGTGTGCCAAGGGTCAGTAGCAATTCACCCTTTGGACTAAACTTAAACACTTGGTGTCCTTGCTCAGCCTCTTCACTGCTACGACCACCAAACCCATCAAGTGCCCAGATACTACCTTCGTGATCTACATAGAGCCCGTGCGGATGGGCAAACATCCCAGCACCAAAACTGGTAATAAAATCTCCCGATGCATCGAACCTCACAATAGGCGCAACCCCAGTTGAACCCACGCACCCCTGCAATCCACCTCCACAGGTATGAAAAACCCACATGTCACTACCATTGAGGTCAATATCGACCCCCATGATCCAACCAAGCTCCTGGCCATCAGGGAGTTTTAACGAGTGATCAATAACCTGGTAAGGATTAGGTTGCGCATTGGGAGTCTGATCCACAGTAGTTGTTTGAGCACTTGAATTGCACGCCCCAGATATGAGGATAACGACTGTCCATATAACCCAGATACGACTTTGCTCCAACATGGAGGCTCCTCTTAAAAATTGGTCGGGGCGACTGGATTCGAACCAGCGACCCCCTGCTCCCAAAGCAGGTGCGCTACCAAACTGCGCCACGCCCCGATCCTGCATGAACATCCATTATCGCATTGACAAACGTCAAAGCTGAGCTGAATTCAAATGATTGCCTAAAAATTTAGCAGTAACGGTCTTTTGTTGAGCAAGAAAACCATCAAATTAAGTTACATGCACTGCTGAGAAATAACCCTAGCAATTAGAAATCCCAGTCCTACCGTAAATCTATTGAGTCTGCACGTTAAATATCTTCATCCCGCATGCGACAACCAACAGCAACACCAAAATGATAAGCGCCTTCTTGTTGCAGCCAAACATGACGTGCATGATTGTCAGCTAACTCAACAATCAAAGCACGAAGGTTTTCCGGTAATCCTCGTGCAATTTCTTCAACCAACTGTTCCTGGCGTGCAATATCAACTGGAGCAAATAACTCATCCTCGTGGATCGCTTCAAGAAGTTCGTCATACTCGTCTTCGCACTGCTCTTCAGCTTCAGAAAACGAAGGGAAATGTCGCATTCCTGTGCTGATATCTATTTTTTTTGCACATGGTTCAGCTAGGTCAAGGAGCTCTTCGGAGGTGGGCATAGATAGATCCTTAGGTTTTTAATGGTGCATAGAAAGAAACGCCCCGTATCTGTTCATTAACTGTTAGGGAATGCAAGAGCGGTGGAAAAGCACGCTGTTCACAATCGAGACGTTCACATAATCGACAACTAGGACCAACCGGTACAATTGCATCCTGACTAGAAAGGTCAAGACCGTCGGCATATACCAGCTCGTTCGCATAAGACACCTCACACCCAAGTGCAATAGCGTATTGCGTCCGTGGTGCTTTAAAACCACCACCTTGTTTTCGTACCGTGGAAGCAATTTCAAAAAACACTCGGCCATCTGGCATTTGTGAAAGCTGAGTTCGGGTCATGCCAGGAGTTAGAAAAGCTTCGAAAACATTCCAACGTGGACATGCACCGCTAAACCGCGCAAATCTTAGGCCTGATGCGCTAAAACGCTTTGAAATATTACCTGCAAAGTCGATGCGCAACATGTGAAATGGGACACCCTCAGACCCCTGACGACGAAGGGTGGTCAAGCGATGGCATGTCTGTTCAAAACTTGTACGAAAACGATAACCAAGTAATTCGATGTCATATCTTTCAGATTTAGCTGCTTGAAGAAATGGTTCATAGGGCATTAAAACAGCCCCGGCAAAATAGTTCGCAAGAGCAACTCGACAGAGCGCTCTCGATTCATCGCTAGTAAGTAAATGATCAGATGCAATTTGATCAAGTACAACATAATTAGTTAAAAGACCGGCTTGATGGGCAAGATGAAAATTTCGGCTATCTCGACGAAGCACTTCAGAAAGTGACAGTACCCGTGTTTCCGGATCGTAACGTCTCAGCGCTGACTCCATAGCACTAGTTGTTTCAATACGTACAGTTATTCCAAGAGTACGGGCTAGGTGCGATGACAGCCGCTTGAAGATAGTATCTGGATCATCAAGCTCAGCGTCACGAGCTAGTTTTTCTGCTCCTTGTTCAAGATCAGGGAAATAATTTAAGTGACGCTGAATCAAGTCACTGACCTCTTCTGTCGGAGAAAGGGTGTACGGAATACCTCCAGATTCTCGATCCTCAGATAACTTAGATGTTAGATTCTGCACAGAACCTCGTGCTTCCTGATAGGCCTCGTACAGTCGAAGAATTGCCTGAGAAGTGACCGGATGTGTCGTCGCCAATTCACGGAGTTCATTTGCTACAACATCAATATTCTCAAAGAGTGGATCGCCGAAGACTTCTATTAACTCAGCCATCGCACGTTCATCATGCTCAGATGAAAAAGTCTTCAAGTTAACAGGCAGGATCTTCGCAAGCTTTACCAATAGGTCTGCAGTAAAACTCCTACGGTTATGCTCAATTAAATTGAGATAACTAGGGGAGATCCCCAAGCGACGAGCTAACTCAGCCTGAGTCATCCGTTGACTACGTCGAAGCACTCGGACTTTTGCGCCTAAATTACCCTCTGTTCGCATACCACTAGGATAATATATATTTTCAATATTTTCATATTTACAAAATTTTATTTACAAAATGAGTCAACATTAACACCTATTTATACTGTTTAAGATTGACATAAATCTCCTGCTAGCACACATTTGTAAATGCTTGTGAATGATCAAAGGCTAGCAGAAGGTCGGGTGCGCCCCAACGCTCCCAATGTTCAAGGTGTCGATACAGTTATTACACCAGAAGCGACAGCCTTTGTTGTTGAATTGGTTCAACGTTTTGGACCCCGTCTACAGGAACTTCTTGCCACGCGTCAGGCACGTCTTAAGGCAAAAGAACCTTTGGACTTTCTTCAAAAGACTAAAGATGTCCGCGAAGGTAACTGGAGAATTTCTCCAACGCCTCAGCCACTACAAGATCGACGCGTGGAGATAACCGGTCCAGTAGATCGGAAGATGGTGATCAACGGCTTGAACTCTGGTGCTCAGATGTTCATGGCAGACTTTGAAGATGCAACTGCACCAACCTGGACTAACGTTATTAATGGACAGATTAATCTCTCAGATGCAGTCAATAGAACTATCACATTTAAGAGTCCAGAAGGTAAAGACTACTCACTCAAAGATAAAACTGCGGTGCTTCTTGTCAGACCCCGTGGCCTACATTTACCAGAGTGGCATTTCCTAGTCGACGACAGTCCAATCCCTGGATGTCTTTTTGATTTTGGTTTCTTTTTCTTTAACAACGCAAAAGAACAGCTTCGGTCTGGGCTCGGCCCTTATTTTTATCTACCAAAACTACAAAGCCATCTTGAAGCACGCTGGTGGAATGATGTGTTTCTCTACGCAGAAAAAGCTATAGGCCTACCTATTGGTTCAATTCGCGCAACGGTGCTCATTGAAACACTGCCAGCCGCCTTTGAAATGGATGAGATTCTGTACGAACTTCGTGAACACATGGCAGGACTTAATTGCGGAAGATGGGATTACATCTTCAGCTCTATCAAAACGCAACGGCAAGAACCTAGCTTTGTTTTACCTGACCGCGCACAAGTCACTATGGATAAGGGTTTTCTTCGTGCATACACACAACTCTTGATCAAAACGTGCCATCGTCGAGGAGCCCATGCTATCGGAGGAATGGCGCCACAAATCCCGCTGAAGGACCCAAAAGCTAACGAGCTCGCTTTAGCAAAAGTACGAGAGGATAAAATTCGAGAAGTAACAGATGGACACGATGGTACATGGGTAGCACACCCTGGACTCGTCCCCATCGCACAAGAAATCTTTAGTAACGGCATGTCAGGGCCAAACCAGCTTTCACGTCTCCGAGATGATGTAACTGTGACACGGCAGATGCTACTTGAGCCACCAAGCGGAACACGAACTGAGACGGGATTACGGAAAAATATTAAGGTTGGCACTCAGTACTTACATGCCTGGCTACTTGGACTCGGATGTGTCCCACTCCACGGCTTAATGGAAGACGCTGCGACCTCAGAAATTTCACGCACACAAGTCTGGCAATGGCTACACCATAGTGCTTCACTTGAAGATGGACGCACCGTAGACCTTCCACTAGTAAAACAAATCATGGACGAAGAACACAGTATTCTTCGTGCACAAATTGATTCAGAAAAAAACTTAAACCGTTTTAATGATGCTGCTGAAATTTTTAAGGAGCTTGCAATCTCAAATACCTTGGAAGAATTTTTGACACTTCCTGCTTATAAACGTCTCGTAAGTTATACCAGTTAAGAAGGGAATACTTCTTATGTCTGAAAATGAGAGCGACCGCTGGGCAAACATTACTCGTCCATATTCAAATGAATCAGTAAAACGGCTACGAGGTAGCCTGCACGTAGAGCACACTCTAGCGAGACACGGTGCTGAACGTTTATGGAAACAACTACATACCGAGCGCTACATTAATGCCCTCGGTGCTCTCACAGGAAATCAAGCTGTTCAAATGGTTCGCGGAGGGCTTCAAGCTATCTACCTATCTGGGTGGCAAGTGGCTGCGGATGCGAACTCAGCCGGACAAACTTATCCTGATCAGAGCCTATATCCGTATGACAGTGTCCCAACTGTTGTGCGGCGTATCAACAGGGCGCTACAAAGGAGTGACCAGATCCAATGTGCAGAGGGCTCAACAGATCGTGACTGGTTTGTACCTATTGTAGCTGATGCAGAAGCTGGCTTTGGAGGCCCGCTCAACGCCTTTGAACTCATGAAAGCTATGATTGAAGCCGGAGCTGCCGGAGTACATTTTGAGGATCAACTTTCATCTGAAAAAAAATGTGGCCACCTCGGTGGGAAGGTGTTGGTTCCTACTAGTCAATTTATTCGCACCCTCATTGCCGCAAGACTTGCGTCAGATGTGTTAGATGTTCCAACAATCTTAGTGGCTAGGACTGATGCAGACAGTGCAAAATTACTGCTGTCCGATGCCGACCCAGTTGATCATCCATTTATTGAAAGCCAAAAACGGACACCTGAAGGTTTTTTTCATTTAAAAGGTGGTATTGATTGCGCCATCTCACGTGCACTTTCTTATGCTCCCTACGCTGACATGATTTGGTGTGAAACAGCAGTGCCAGACATGGAACAAGCACGAGAATTCGCACGTGGCGTACATGAGAAATTCCCAGGAAAACTTTTGGCTTACAATTGTTCGCCCTCATTCAATTGGAAAAAACACCTGAGCGATAAAGAAATTTCAAATTTCCAGCGCGAACTTGGTCTCCTCGGTTATAAGTTCCAGTTTGTCACTCTTGCTGGCTTTCACGCACTCAACTACGGAATGTTTGAGCTTTCACAAGAATATGCACAGACCGGTATGGAAGCATACGTCAAGTTACAAGAAGCTGAGTTCGCAGCTGAGCATGCCGGGTACACAGCGACTAAACACCAGCAAGAAGTTGGAACTGGCTACTTCGATCTTGTGACAGAGACTGTCTCTGGAGGAACTGCCTCTACCATTGCTCTTGCAGAATCTACCGAGGCAGCTCAATTCTAATTTACCTACCACAGCTACTCTTAAAAACACGTTCGTCACAAAAAAAGGAGCCTCGCATTCTGCGAGGCTCCTTTTTGTACTTACGATCTTTTTTAAATGGTGTGAATCATCACATATCGTCATACTTCATGTGACAATTGTCACATGAATAGTAAATATCTTCACCTAATGCAAAAATACGTTCCACATCTTCTGCTTCAGCAGCACTAACAGCAGCGGAACCAGCATCAACCATCGCTTGTGCCATCTCCATCCATTCTTCATTGTCTCGCGCACGCGGTTCCATCATGAGTAAATTCCCAGCCTCTGCCATAATAAGAGCGCTGCCACGTACACTATTCCAGTCTTCCTCAGTCTTTGGATATAGTTCTTCAATACCATCAGCTGAGACAATGGTGCCAACCGAATCCCAAACAACGTCAGCGGCAGGATCAATTACATCAATCATTAGCTGTCTAACACTAGCGACCGGCTGATATGGACTCGGGGGGCTCGGAGTCGGCCCACATGCAAAACTTATAGTGACGATGAATGCTAAGACAACCCAGGCACGTGGCATGATCTGCATTACTCTCCTTTAAATTTAATATAATACACAACCACTTTATCCTCTAAATAAGACTATATAGATACCTATTTTGACTAATGAACAGCTTGAGAGAACTTGCCCCATTTCTCGACAGATGGCATTATTCTCTCGAATGATATCCCGTGCTGCTCACGCAACCGCTCTGGGACTAATTGTTTTACTGCTAACCATCCTGCCAACTTTCTATAGCTACGGGCAGGCCGCCCAAGAGTTCCTCCCACCAGTTACCTTTGTGTGCCCAATGAGCGAGCACTCGGAAGTTGTTGAAGAACAACCAGGTCGTTGCCCCCTTTGTCGTATGGCGCTAACACCAGTACGGCTTGACCTAGCATGGTCATGCCCTCTGCACTCAGCTGTAATCTTAGACCAAGAGGGCCTTTGCCCCATCGATGGCCGGAACCTTGTTCGAGTAACCATTGCACGCTACTGGACCTGTTCAGATAAGCCTCGGGAACGCCTCACAGAGCCTGGGACCTGTGCTGACGGAACGCTTCGAACAGCTGTACGCGAGCACCGTGCTCATGGCGACCACAACCCTCGACACGGTGGTCTTTTTTTCATGGCAAGTGATAAGTGGCATCATCTAGAAGGCACTCACCCAACAGTTAATCTATTCCGGTTATTCATTTACGATAATTTTACAGAACCACTGCCCATTGGAGAGATCACAGGACGCCTAGTCCTACGAGAAGAGCGCAATTCAAACACGGGGAAATGGGAAGAGGTTGATGTCGTTCCTCTAAAAAAATCACGTGATGGTCAAACGTTAGAAGCTGAAGTGCCAAGTACTCGTCTTCCACTTACCGTAACTGCCAAACTAAAATTTGAATCAACGTCTAATGAGGAACGTTTTGATTTTACCTTTAGTGAATACTCAGAAGAACCAGCCGTATCTCCTACTTCAGCCACTATTAGCAGTCCTCCACCAACGACGGCTATTACCCAGCCACAAGCTGCGACACAGGCACCACCCGAAAACCTACAGACAGATCTAAGCAATCAAAAAATTAGCATGTCAGGCAGTGTCGCAACGTATCAAGCATTCTTAACAAATCAACTTACTGCAGCTTTACCTAAAAATTCTCCTGCCCTACTAGATCTTCTCCAGCTACGAACTCGTGAACTTGGCGAACTCATCGAACGTGGGCAATTTGGTTCCGTATATGTCCCAGCGATGCTTTGCAAGGAAGTGGCCTTAGCACTTGAAAACTATACAGCTCAACTTCCAAACCAACGTCGTTTAGAAGCCATGGCTGCTATTCGACGAGTCGTGATAACCGCTTGGGAAATTGATGGCTACGGAGATAGTGGAGATGGCCAGAAACTTAAAGCTGCATACAATGCGTTCATAAATTCGGTAACCGCACTGGAAACAGCGTATGGCTCAGATTAAAAATGTACGCTTCGGCCATTTTATAAGCATTGGTATCATTGTCACTGCACTGATTACAGTGGCGTCACCCGAAGCACATAAGGGTATTACTTCCAAGTACACATACAACGATGATGTTTTTCCCATCGTGCAACTCCGCTGTGGACGCTGTCACTTTGAAGGCGGACCGACGCCCATGTCCCTTCTCACATATAGAGATGCAATGCCGTGGGCTGAATCTATCCGCGAACAACTGACCTCAGAAGCAATGCCGCCTTGGTACACAGACCCGCTTGGCCCTGCATTCAAAGGTGGTCACTCACTTAGCACTAAAGAGTTTGACGTGCTTCTCACATGGGCAACCGGTGGCACGCCAGAAGGCAACCCGGAAAAAAACCCATCTCCTGTTCCAAGGACAGCTAGTTGGCAATCAGGTGTCCCAGATTTAGCTTTGCCGATGGTGTCCCCACACACGCTCCCAGCTGGCACGCGGCAGGATATTCACAGTTTTTCAGTTAAAACTGACTTAGACAAGGACTCGTGGATTCGATCAATAGACTTGTTGCCTGGAACACCGTCAATGGTACGAAGTGCACTCATTTCAATTCGTGATGGTGCAGTGCTC
>DDZV01000016.1 GCA_002346475.1 Acidobacteria bacterium UBA2999
GAGACGCTACGACGTTGACTGGCTACGTGTGTACGCACTCGGCCTGCTGATTGTCTACCACATCGTGATGAGTTTTCAGGTCTTTGGGAAGTCGTTCCTCTTTATTCAGAATCAGCAGACCTTAGACGAGTTATGGCCCCTAATGGCGATGATTAATGTGTGGCGGATTCCTATTCTCTTCATGGTCTCTGGGATGGGAGTTCGTTTTGCTCTGGAACGTCGCACCTGGTCACAACTCCTAAAAGATCGCACTCGTCGGATTTTGATCCCCTTAGTCTTCGGCCATTTTTGTATTGTCCCAATTGTTACGGGGCTTGGACTGCAATATTACGGAATGAGTGGGGGGCAGTTTGTCTGGATACCCAATCCAGGCCATTTATGGTTTCTCGTCAACATTTTTCTTTATGTAGTGCTCTGTCTCCCGCTGTGTGTGTTTTTCAAGAACCGACCAGACAATAGACTCGTCCGCCTGCTGACGAAGGCGTGCCGATCGCCAATAGGGCTCTGCCTATTTATTGTACCGGTGGTGGTGGAAACGCTACTGATAGATCCAGAGCTTTTCGAGCTTTTCGCGGGGACACCGCATGGCTTTTTCTTTGGGTTAGTGTGCTTTCTCACCGGATTTATATTTGTTTCGCTGAAAACAGTATTTTGGGAAGCAGTAGAGCGGTTGCGCCGCGGGATGCTTGGCCTGGCCTTGGGGCTCTACTTCGTACGCCTCTTGGTGTTTGAGTTGCAAGCGCCCAATATCTTGATCGCCGTTGAGTCGATGAGTTGGATGTTGGGGGTTTTGGGTTATGGATCAGCGTATTTGAACCACCCGTCACGCACGTTGGCGTATTTCAGTAAGGCAGTGTACCCAGTCTACATTGTGCACATGCCACTGCAGTTTCTCTTTGCTTTCTACCTCATACCCCTGGCGTTACCTGCACTATTGAAACTAGCGTTGTTATTGGTCCTGACCTTTGGGGCAAGTGTGACGTTGTATGAAGTGATTAAACGCCTCACATGGTTGCGGCCTCTCTTTGGGATGACGCGCCAACCAACTCCCACGTGATTTGGTCTATGACTGCTCTTGACTGTTACGCTTGTTGCAACCCAGCGACATGGGCAATACGTTCGTACGACTGCAAGCGGGCTTTGCGATCTGGGAGGAACGCGGCAATCATAAGTTCGTCAGCAGCTGTATCGGCCACAAGTTGTTCGAGACCCACACGTACTTTGTCAGCACCACCAATAATGGCGCCATGTAAGAATTCATCTGCAATGCGTTCTTCATCGGGAGTGAATTGATAGGCGAGTGCTTCCTCGACGGAGGCAAGGGGAGCACGTTGTCCAGTGCGACTTCGGACGATCGCCAGTTTGAGAGGAACAGTCAATTGCTCAGCGTGAGCGTCATCTTCACCGCAAACAACCGTCACCGCTAAGATAGCTTGTGGCGTGGCCAAACCGTGTGAAGGTCGGAAGCCGTCTCGGTACAGGGTTAATGCAGCGTTTGCATTTTGCATGGCAAAATGTCCGGCAAAAGCGTATCGAAGACCGAGAGAAGCCGCGATAGCAGCCCCAGCCATGGTCGATCCCAGCATCCAGATTGGCGGAAGGCTTACGTCTGAGGGCATTGGGATAATTTTGTGAAACGGATGCTGATCAGGAAAGGCAGATCGATCGAATGCGAGTAATTCTGTGAGACGTTCGTTCGGATCGTTTCCTCCACCACGTTGCAACGCCGATGCCGTTACGGGATCAGTGCCTGGAGCGCGTCCAACCCCGAGATCGATCCGTCCCGGGTACAAGACTTCTAGTGTCCGAAAAATTTCGACGAGGCGTAGCGGGTTGTGATTAGGTAGCATAATCCCACCGGTACCAACACGGATGCGGCGAGTCACAGCAGCTACATGTGCCACGAGCACTTCTGGGGCAGAGGTTGCGATGCTTGGCATACTGTGGTGCTCTGCAACCCAGTAGCGTTCGTAGCCGAGGGTGTCGCAGCGGCGCGCGAGGGTGACCGAATCAGTAATAGCCTCACGTGGCGATGACCCTGGGGCCACTGGTGCTAGATCGAGTACAGAGAGTGGAACCATTTACGTAGTCTAGATCGCGAACGGGAACTATAGTTGGAAGGAATCCAGTAAAGGAGTAATCCATGCGAACTACGCTTGTGCTGATGTTGTCGATCCTTGGGGCAGCAGTTATGGCGCAACAACATGATCCACGTCAGCAATCAGAGGCGGCCATCACGATTTATGCTCCTGAGCAACACGATCTCTACGATGGCCACTTCGTGATTTCAGGTAATCGCATTCATATGCTTGGCGGGTTAAATGACTCTCCAGGTTGGGATCATATGGATAACAGTGGCACGACAGCCAAGGCCGTGTCTGGCACAGTGGAGCTTGACGTCGATGAGATTCAGAATACAGGCCGTTTTGAAGCGAGATTAGGGATTCCTGAAGGGGATTTTGTGTTGGCAATCGATCGATTTCACGAATTCAGTCCCTGTCAAGACGGCGGGATCGTAGCTTATCTCCACGAGCATGGGACCGATGCGGGCTGTGGCGATAGTAATTGGCCAAAAACTTTTGTTTTTGTTGCCGGCTGGGGTTACGGGCATGCCACACTTAACGGTCAGCCACTCTACGAGGATTACGAAGTACACTTTATGGTCACGCAAGGGATCCGCGATCGAGAAACGTTGCGTGTAAAGCACCCCATGGCTAACCGTACATCAGCAGCTGGCGCAGTCAACCCCGCAACGCAACAAATAGATTTCTATATTCGCAGTCCCAAGGCGGATTCGCGCAACCATCCCACACGTGAGGTCTTTACCCACTTTTTTGGGCTCGAAGTCACGTGGAAGTAATGGTTGTTTAATCCGGTTGTAGCGTCAGCGTATTGAGAATAGATTTCAGGGGGTTTCGCGTCGTTCAATATCGATTGCTTCAATGACAATATCTGTTGTCGGACGGTCATTCTGACCCGTCGAAGTACTCCCAATTGCGCTAATTACATCCATGCCCTCAACAACCTCTCCGAATACTGAATGGTGATCATCGAGGTGAGGTGTTGGTGCAAGGGTAATAAAGAATTGGCTACCGTTTGTATTAGGTCCAGCGTTAGCCATCGAAAGAATTCCTGCTTTATCGTGGCGTAATGCTGGATCAAATTCGTCAGCAAAGTTATAGCCTGGCCCACCAGTGCCTTGTCCAAGTGGGTCGCCCCCTTGAATCATGAATCCATCAATCACGCGATGGAAGATCGTGCCATTGTAGTAAGGGGTTGTGTGTTTTTTTCCCGTGCCCGGGTGAGTCCATTCACGGGTTCCTTCTGCAAGTCCAACGAAATTGGCCACGGTGTTTGGCACTTCTTTTTCATGCAGGCGCAATGTAAAGGTGCCTGCAGTGGTGGTAACGCGTGCGTAAAGTCCACTAGACAACGTGTTTTCTCCTTTTGACATAGATGGCAAGAGCCTATCACGCTTGTATATTCAAAGTGTAATGTGATCTTGCGAGGGCCCGTGGTGTCTCACACCATTACATGGATGATGGAATACACAATTGAGAGTAGCGATGCAGCAAGGCAACCAAATGCGATCATCACGTGATCAATACGTTCGGTTTGCATCGGGTCAAGCAGGCGTGCTGCTAAATAGCCACCAGCAAAGCCGCCGCCATGTGCGTAATTATCAACACCAGGCATAATTAATCCGAACACGCCGAGCATTAAGGCGTAGCTCAATGCCTGACTGCCGATGAGACGACTCCCTGTACGGTTCCCGTAGTACACCAAAGCACCCAACAGACCAAAGATCGAGGCGGAAGCGCCAACTGTAAATTGCCCCCCACGTAGAAAAAAGAAGCCAGGAAGGAAAGCGCCTGCAAATGAACTGAGCGCGAATCCTGCCACCCCTGCTGCGGTGTAAATGATCACCATGCGACCAGGTCCGTACATCTCAGCTGTGACTGGTGCAAGCTGTCGGATCCACATCATGTTAAACAAGATATGGAGCAATCCTCCATGCAACCAGGTAGCGCTGAGGACGGTCCACCAGCGGTCTAAACGAAACACTGGGATTGCCCCGCTGGCACCGAAGAGAAAAAGTGCTTCGTTGCTTGGCCCAAACATTGAAAAGAAACCACCTGTACTGATGGAGCTACCGGAAAAAACTAGCGTCAGGATGTAGACAAACACACAGGTACCTATGACGAATGGCACAAACCCAAAATCTTGTCCGAGTGCTTGTAGATACCGTCCAAAGCCCCACAATCCTGGGTTCGTACGGTTGCAGTTGTAACAGGCATCGTCGTCGACACCAACTAGCACGCCGCACGATGGGCAAATTAACGATCCGGTAGTTTGACGTTTGAACACTTGGTGATCATAGCGTGTCTACTCGTCGGTGACACACCCCTGCGAAGCTGGTTGTACGTTTTTGATGTACTTACCTAGGACACCATTGGTAGTCTTGTACGGTGGCATTTTCCACGCTGCACGACGGGCTGTCAGATCGTCGTCTGAGAGTGTGACGTTAATCTTGCGTTGACGTGCATCAATCACAATTTTGTCACCCGTTTGTACAACGGCAATCGGACCGCCTAGTTGTGCTTCAGGCGTAATATGTCCGACGATGAAACCATGTGACCCACCAGAGAAACGACCGTCGGTGATGAGCGCAACATCTGCTCCCAGACCGGCGCCCATGATGGCCGATGTAGGGGTTAGCATTTCTGGCATGCCAGGTCCACCTTGCGGTCCTTCGTACCGAATGACAATCACTGCTCCTGCTTTAATTTCTCCTTGTTCTAGACCTTTAAGCATTGCTTCTTCTGAATTGTAGACACAGGCCGTTCCTTCAAAGCGTTCACCTTCTTTACCGGTAATTTTGGCCACTGCACCATCTGGTGCCAGGTTGCCATAGAGGATCTGGATATGTCCGGTGGCTTTTATTGGGTCGGTTAGTGGTCGTAACACGTCTTGGTCTGGCGGCAGATCAGGGACTGCTTTAAGGTTTTCAGCGAGCGTACGCCCTGTACAGGTTAAACACGAGCCATCCAGGAGTCCGTTTGCAAGAAGCAGTTTCATGAGTACTGGGGTACCACCAATGCGGTGCAAATCCTCTTCTAGGTACCTGCCGCTTGGTTTGAGATCGGCGATGAAGGGAACACGGTTGCTTGCCTGCTGGAAATCCTCAAGTGTTAACAACACACCAGCTGCTCGTGCCATCGCAATCAGATGGATTACGGCGTTTGTCGATCCACCAAGCGCCATAACAACCGACATGGCATTTTCAAAAGCCGTTCGCGTCATGATGTCTCTCGGTTTAATGTCACGTTCCAATAGGACACGAATAGTGCTAGCTGCCTGCTTACACTCTTCAAGTTTTGCAGGATCTTCTGCTGGCGTTGAAGAGCTGCCTGGGAGAGACATTCCGAGTGCTTCAATGGCAGCGGACATCGTGTTTGCGGTGTACATACCGCCGCAGGCACCGGCACCAGGGCAACTGTTACGAACGATTTCACTTCGTTGCTCGTCAGTGATACTTCCAGCAAGAAACTCGCCGTAAGACTGGAATGCAGACACGATGTCGCGCGGTTTGCCGAGTGCAAACCCGGCACGAATAGTGCCCCCGTAGACCATGAGTGCAGGACGATTGAGACGTGCCATTGCGATAAGGCACCCTGGCATATTTTTGTCACAGCCAGGGACTGCTACGAGCCCGTCGTACCATTGCGCACCCATGACTGTTTCAATGGAGTCTGCAATGAGGTCTCGAGATGGCAGTGAGTAGCTCATACCTTCAGTACCCATGGACAAGCCATCACTCACACCGATTGTGTTAAATCGAAGGCCAACAAGGTTTGCAGTAGCGGTGGCATCGCGCACAGCGGCGGCAAGTTTGTCGAGATGCATGTTACAGGTGTTGCCCTCGTACCACATGCTACAGATACCAACCTGCGGTTTATTGAGATCAGCATCAGTGAGGCCAATACCGTACAGCATGGCCTGAGAAGCGCCTTGACTTTTGGGTTGTGTAACCCGCGAACTGTAGCGGTTCATGATTCAGATACTTTGGGTGCAGGTCGGCGAACTGCGTGGGTAGGGTAGCACCCAAGCACCTTCAGCGACACTACGTGTGCGGTCAGATCTTTAAGAGCTGCTTCGGTATTGGGATCCTCAAGATTACCCTCAAAGTCCACGTAAAAAACGTATTCCCACAGTGAACCCGGCCGAGGTCGTGATTCAAGCTTCGTTAGATTTAACTTGCGGTTTGCCAGAATATTCAAACAGGCAACCAGGGCTCCCTGTTCATGCCGCGTTGCAAAAATAAGCGATGTTTTGCAATCGATTCGTTTGTCACATGGTAAGTGGCGAGGGCCGACGACTACAAAACGCGTGAAATTTTCACGCTGATTGTTAATCTCGCGTGCGACGATCGATAGTCCCCAAATACGTGCCGCTTCCTCGCTCCCGATCGCGGCCTGTGCAAGGTCGTGGTCATCTCGTACTTTCCTGGCTGCAAGCGCGGTATTCGGGAATGATTCAACTTTTACATGCGGCAGACTTGAGAGGAATGTAGAACACTGTGCAATTGCCTGTGGGTGAGACAAGATTCGTCGTATGCGTTCCAGAGGAACATCCTCAACTGCGACTAAACAGTGGTCAACTTTTTGAATCTCTTCACCGACGATGGCCAATTCCATCTGTGCAAGAAGATCGTAAGCTTCATTGATGGAACCAGCTGTTGTATTTTCAATCGGCAACATACCAAAGTGTGCAGTTCCACTGCGCACTGCCCCAAGGGCATCACGGAATGTTTCGTACGATCGGAAATCGACGCCTTGCTCACGTGCACTGAAGTGTCGTTGAGCTGCGAGATGTCCCCACGCGCCATCTGTGCCTTGATACGCTACAACAAGCGGTTGGTCTGGGCCTCGTTCACGTGCGAGCAAGTGATCCTGCTGACGCCGAACTGAATAGTCGAGGATTTCATTAAAGAGCCGTGCAACAAAATGCGGATCAAGGCGCAGTTCGCGTGCTTGTGCTTGTAGCTTTTCTAGTAATTGCTTTTCGCGGGCCTCGTCTCGAACCTGTTCGGACTGCGTTTCCTTGAATGCTGCGATAACACCGATCACGCGTAATCGATCAGCCAGTGCTTCAACGATACGTTTATCGATTGCATCGAGCTCAGTTCGCAGACGTACGAGCCGTGCTTCTTGATCACCTGAGGAGGTATCACTCATTAGGCTTGCTCGTCCGGTCGTACAGTAATCGGATCCAGGAACGGCATCATTGCACGAAGTTCAGTGCCGACCTGTTCAACAGGATGTTCTTGTTCTGTCACACGTGAAGCCTTGAAGCCAGGGCGTCCATTCTGGTTTTCAGCGATCCAGGTTTTAGCAAATTGCCCTGAGCGGATGTCATCAAGGAGAACTTTCATGGCTTGACGGGTTTCTTCGGTAACAATTTTTGGTCCAGCAGTGTAATCACCATACTCTGCCGTGTCACTCACTGAGTAGCGCATGTAGTTAAGTCCACCACGGTACATTAAGTCGACTATTAATTTTAGCTCATGCAGGCACTCAAAATAGGCGAGTTCAGGCTGATAGCCAGCCTCAACTAATGTATCGAACCCTGCTTTCACAAGTGCACTGACACCACCACAGAGCACAGCTTGTTCCCCGAAAAGGTCAGTCTCAGTTTCCTCTGCAAATGTTGTTTCCAGAACACCTGCTCGGGTAGATCCAAGCGCCCTGGCGTAGGACATCGTTAGTGCTCGGGCTTGACCAGTGGCATCTTGGTGTATTGCCAACAAGGCTGGTGTTCCACCGCCTTCTTTGAAAATCTCGCGTACACGGTGACCAGGTGCTTTTGGAGCAACCATAGTGACATCAATATCAGCTGATGGCACGATTGTGCCGAATCTAATATTGAAGCCGTGCGCGAACATTAGCATCTTTCCGGGAGTGAGATGAGGTTCAATATCGCGCGTATAGACTTCGGCTTGCCGAGTATCAGGAATGAGCATCATCAGCACGTCTGCCCACTTGGCAATGTCAGGAATTGTTTCGACTGTCAATCCAGCAGCACGTGCTTTTGCTACTGATCGACTATCAGACGGAAGTCCGACACGTACCGCGACACCGCTGTCTTTCAGGTTTAAGGCATGTGCATGGCCTTGTGAGCCGTACCCAATAATAGCGACTTTCCGATTAGCAATTAGAGTTTGGTCCGCATCCGCGTCGTAGAACATCCGCGCCATTCAATCGTCTCCTCTTTGCATTGCGGTACATCCAGTACGTGCGATGTCTACAATTTTAAATACTTCAAGCTGCTTAATCGTTTTATCTAGAATTTCAGGTTCTCCGCTGATCTCGATTGTAACTGTCTTGGTGCCATGATTCACGATCTCGCCACCAACGTCATCAACGAGACGCTTTAGCGTCTTTTCATTGTTCTTAGTGTTTTCAACTTTCACTAAAGCAAGATCGCGAAATAAAGTGTCCTGAGCAGTTAACTCTGTCACCTCAATTACGTTGACGAGTTTTTTCAGTGTCGCGATGACACGCTCCAAACCAACGGAATCAGTGTTAAATGTAACCGTGAACCGGGTAGTTTCATTGCTTCGCCGCACAATAGTAATCGATTCCACATTAAGCATGCGTCGGCGAAGTACGGAAACTACTCGGTTCAAGACTCCTAGTTTGTCTTCAACCAAAACAACGATCGTGTGTAGCATAAATCTTGGAATAATATGAGTTAACTAACGTCTGCTCCGGTTTCAGCAAGGACAGACGTTTTTGGTCTTCGAATCATCTCATTCAGATCTGCGCCCGAAGGTACCATTGGATAGACGGTGTCTTCTTGTTCGACACGGAAGTCAATCACAACAGATCCGGAATCTTCTCGTGCTGTAGTCACAATTCCTTCAACTTCTGGTCGCGTAGACACCCGAAGTCCAGTAAGACCATGCGCCTCAGCAAGCTTGACATAGTCTGGACTTCGCAAGGGCGTCGCAGAGTAACGTCCCCCGTAAAAAAATTCTTGCCACTGTCGAACCATACCCAGATAGCCATTATTAATAATAGCCACATTAATTTTAATGTTTTCTTGAGCGATGGTCGTAAGCTCTGCTTGCGTCATCTGAATTCCACCGTCCCCAGCAACGACCCAAACCTCTTTGTCTGGACAGGCGAAACGGGCGCCGATTGCCGCCGGGAGTGCAAAACCCATTGTTCCAAGACCGCCAGAGGTAATGAGCGAGTATGGTTCATCGTGATGATAATACTGGGCTTCCCACATCTGATGTTGTCCGACATCAGTGACAACAATTGCTTTGCCTTCTGTGAGGCGCCAGATGTCGTGGATGACATGGGCAGCATAGAGGTGGCCAGTGTCGGCCATGTGTTTAATATCAAGGACTGCTTCTTTGCCTCGCATTTTTCCAATATGTTTTCGCCAGTCATCGTGGCTCAGCGAACTCACGATGGGGGTGATGGTCTTGAGCACGTTCCGCAGATCTCCACTGACACCAACATCGACTGGAACATTCTTGTTCAGTTCGGATGCATCGATATCGACGTGGATTTTTTTTGCATTGCGAGCGTAGGTTTTTAAATTTCCAGTAACCCGATCGTCGAATCGCATACCAAGTGCGATCAGGAGGTCTGCTTCCTGAATAGCATTGTTGACCCAAGATTCACCATGCATTCCCATCATGCCAAGATTCAACGGATGGCTTGCTGGCAACGCGCCAATACCAAGAAGAGTTGTTGTAACTGGCGCGTCAATGTGTTCTGCAAAGGCAAGCAGTTCTGCCATTGCGTTGCTAAGCAAGATGCCTCGACCAGCAAGGATCACGGGAGACTTCGCGTCTTCGATGAGTTTAACTATTTGCTCCAAATCATGTGGACTGACTGGAGAGGATTCATCGACTTGTGGCAATGGGCGTTCCGGTGCCGAATCAGGATGCCAATCTGTACTTGCTTGTTGTGCATCTTTTGTAATGTCTACCAGTACCGGACCTGGTCGACCCGATCGTGCAATATGAAATGCTTCGCGTATGGACGGACCGATATCCTCGACTTTCGACACCATATAATTGTGCTTTGTAATTGGGATCGTAATTCCAGTGATATCAACCTCTTGAAAAGCGTCGTACCCGATAAAGGGGCTAGCGACTTGGCCGGTAATGCAGACAATAGGAGACGAATCCATCATGGCTGTGGCAATACCAGTCACCATATTCGTAGCTCCTGGTCCAGAGGTGCCTATTACTACACCAACTTCGCCACCAGCCCGGGCAAACCCATCGGCCATATGCGTGGCACCTTGTTCATGGCGTACCAGGACATGCTGGATCGGGCAGCCCAGCAGTGCGTCGTAAGTAGGCAGAATCGCTCCACCTGGGTAGCCGAATACCACCTGGACTCCCTCTCGCACCAGAGAATCCCAGACAATTTGTGCGCCAGTACGTGACATATATACTTCAGTGTAGGCTAAATACTGTTAAGTTGTGTATCCAGAGTACAGTAAGACCATGACAAAGACCTTAATTATAGGAATTACTGGCGCTACAGGCATTATTTATGGGGTTCGCCTGCTTGAACGGCTTAAGGAAGCTGGAGTTGAGACCCATCTAGTCATAAGTCGTTGGGGGGGCCGTACCCTCGTGCATGAAACTTCCCACAGCCGAGAGGAAGTTGAGGCACTTGCGACTGCTGTTTATGCACCTTCAGATATGGGAGCTTTAATTGCAAGCGGTTCATTCCAAGCTGCAGGCATGGTCGTAGTACCGTGTAGCGCGAAAACTTTAGGGGCAATTGCTCATGGGGTTGGCGATAATCTTATTCATCGAGCTGCGGATGTTACGCTCAAAGAAGGGCGTCGTTTAGTATTGGTCGTTCGTGAGGCGCCTCTTAGTGGTATTCATCTTGAGAACATGCTTACCGTCTCTCGCCACGGTGGCGTCGTACTTCCACCCGTACCAGCTTTTTATCAGCACCCAAAGACCATTAATGATTTAGTTGACCATACTGTTGGGCGTGTGTGTGATCAGTTTGGGTTTGAGTACCCAGGTATTGAGCGTTGGTCTGGTGAGATGAGCGTTGGCATCCAGAGCCAGGATTAAATCAATTTGATATTAAATTTCCAGTCATGGCGCAGGTACGCCAAACGCGAGCAAGACATTGCCTGGTTCACCACCTCGTAATCCTGCGTACCCTGATTGGAGATACAACGTTCCGTTCACGATTGTCGGGCCTCCGGCATTTAAGCTGCCCCCACTCGCAGGCACGCCATTCACGGTTTCG
>DDZV01000034.1:0-25009 GCA_002346475.1 Acidobacteria bacterium UBA2999
TACGGCCCTTCCCACGGAATTCTGGCCAGTCTTCGGCAAACAGCGCCACTGACCCAATGATTGCGAACGTCGTTACAAATGTAAAAAGTCTCTTCATCAGATCGCTGACTATAACCCGCGTTCACAGGGTCTGCAACCCTTTTAGAACAAATAAGTTAAAGGTTGAATTGCAAAAAGAAAAACTTGCTTATGGCGTGAATATTGGTGTCAAAAAGCACCAGGCAAGTAGCGCCCAGTCCTGCTGGTACAGGACTGGCGCCACTCTGAACTTAAAATATTGCGACCATATTAATTAACGACCCGGTACCACGCTCAACACGTGGGGGTGTACCAACGACCATGAACTCCCACCGATTCAACTTAGCCGCCGTCTCGGCAACAGCTTCAAGATCCATAGCATCCACAATCACAATACCAAGATCCACAATCGCCAACGAGTGAACTGGCATGAGACGTGTTTCAGCAAGGACTTCAGCTGCTGCATCAAGATGAGGCGTCACATCGTTAGACACATCAGCCCCAACAATGGCCACGTCCCGTTCCTTGAACCAACGTGCCATGTCTGTGTGGTATCCCGCTTCACCTTCCCCAGGTGGTGCAGGATAGAGTTGCCAAGGTCCCGTTACTGCACGTCGTGCCCAGCGTCCTGTACGGAGGAAGATTGCATCTCCAGAACCCACTTTCACACCGGCCATTTCTTCCCAGGCTTCCACATCAGCTGGATAGACTGCTGTTCCAGGTTCAAGATACGGAAGACCTTTCAATCTTGGGATGTCGAGCAAAATCCCTCGAGTGATCAGTCCATCCTTCAGGGCATCCGTGTCCAAAACATGGCACCCGTTCTCATCCTTGATACCCTCGCCAAGACGATGCCCATTGAATAACACGCCCTTGTAATCAAACTGACAAACGGCATCTAAGTGGCTATGAGTCGTGCTATGGAAGGTATATGTAAACTTGCTACCATTACCACTCAAGTCAAATGGGTTTGGCATATCCGCCGCAGGCTCTTGAAGCACTGGATGGGCCATCGACACCCTCTGCCCCGTCTTGACCAGTGTCGCAGCTTCAGCAACTTTTTCAGGTGTGATTAAATTAACTGCACCTAAATTGTCATCCGGACCCCAACGCCCCCAATTTGAAAGTTCCTTTTTAAGTGCCTCGTACTCTTCAATTGACTGGGGGCCATCATTCGGAGCCCTAAACCCCTTGAAGTCTTGTTCCCCACGCACTTGCGATGTCGCAATTAATCCAATAATCGCAAAGATCATCACAGTGCCTCTAGCAAGGACTTTACGTGTCATTAACGTTCCTCCATCTGTCGAAGTACAGCACTGGACTCTACTCTATGCAGGGCCCGGCTGTGTCATAAGCTGAATTTCAACGCCGTCCGGATCGACCACATGAAACCCACTCTCGGGAGTCATCTTTGGGGTCAGGCCACGTTCTTTAAGTAGTTCGCTAGCACTCTCTACAGTATGTCCATTCATCAGCATCGCCCAGTGATGAGTTAGGCCAGCAGGTTCATTAGCACGGACAGCCAAAAGAAGGCGCTTGCCAACCCCAAGAAAGGTCGAGACGTCCGGACAACAGTCTCGATCATTAGGTGGTCCCGAACGTAACAAGTCAAGACCAAGAGTTTGGTAAAACTCCGTAGATTTTTGTACATTAGAAGCATTGACCTGAACATGATCGATCAAAGGTGCCCAGTTAAATTTCTTAGCTCCACTCTGAGCCGCCACGGGTGCAGTAGCTCCGGCTCCTGCAACTAACATAGCAAGACCCTGCACTAACTCACGCCGTGTTAACCCACCATTTTCATAACGCTTCACCATCGTGGTGATCATATTTTCCACTTGCGCCTCCTTCTCTTCGAAGGCCGAGACTGTACTACCGGGTACTACACCGGTCAAGAACCACGACCTATCACTATAAAAAGGGGCCCGGTCACCCGGGCCCCTCAGCTATCTGTAGGTAATTGTTATCTTATTTCCCGAAAATCCGAAAAAACTTATTTTGCCAGCGGGTCTGGACGCATCTGGAAGTTCACAACCTTTGGCTTTGTCCCTTTGCCGCCTTCGATATGCCAGGTTGTCTGAGCAGCGTACGTCGACCAAACACCTCGACCTTTCCATCCTCCATCTGGATCGTCAATGCGGCCGTCCATTCCACGACTATGGAACCCCATTGGATAAGGCACCCGCATAGTAATCCATTCGCCATCCACCAGCGCGAGGAGTGAATCTGACCCGCTGCCATTTAGAAATGGTACGTTCTCTCCAACTCCAAGTGTACCGAACTGATCCACCCAGTTGTAGTAAAACGAGTCAGCACTACTTGGATCGGTTACACCTTTAAAGGCCGGTCCAGGAGCCTGATGTAATGTCCATCCTTCAGGACAGTGCTGTCCAGAAAGCGACTCTGGCCCATTAAGTGGTCCCGTACATTTACGCCGATCGAAACTACCTAGATGGCCACTCCCCGTCAAACTCGTCCAGATAACTCCGTTACGATCAACATCAATGCCATGTGGCAGGTACGCTGAAACTTCTGATTTTGGATTATTAAATGGTGGTTGAAAATATTCAGTTAATGCTGTCTCCGGCGGATTATCTCCTGGATCTATACGTACGACAGCACCTGGATTTGCCATCTCAGCGTACCAAATCGATCCATCAATAGGATTCGAAATGACCGCGTAAAGGAATCCTGTCCGAAGTTCTTTATCCTTGGCTGGGTCCAGCGGATCGGTAGGACCAACAGCTGGATCCTGCTGACCATTGCCATTGGCATCTAGAATTAGCGGGAATCGCCCAGCTGCTTGTGAAGCATCCCCCGTTTCTTCCCAGACTTTCGTCTTAAACCAAGTCGGCGGAGCATTTGATAACAGTGTCTCGTCTTCATCTTCAGCAAACTGGAGATGATGTGTCCCCACGCAACCCTGCACAATTGTGAATTCTTCGGACTGTGGATCATATACACGACAAGCATCTCGACCCGTCATCCAAACGCGCCCTTGAGAATCCATCATTGGATTGTGTGCAACAACCTTCCGTTCCCAAATAACTTCGTCACCCCAGTACACTGATGGCACGTTAATTGCACTAGGAGCAGAATTTTTAGCGCCCGGTGAAGCTGGAATAGCAACTTTCGTCACTTCGTGACTTAAAGGATCAAGAACGGTCAACCAGTCACCGCTTAATTCCGTTACACCATAAATTGGACCGTTTGCATTAATGGTGGGGTTGCGTTTATCCGTGGAAATCTCGTCGTGCACAAAAAGTTTTTCATCTGCCCAATCCCACAATGTAACAACTACATTTCGCTCTGGTCCTTGAGGACGAGGTGGAACCTCAGGTAGTTCTCCCGCTGCGATACGATCCGTCCAGTCAGCAAAAATTTCCAGCCCGCGACGCCGACCGAGTTTGCCAAGCGTTCCAAACATACCTCCACCACTGATACCTGTTTTCAACCGGTACTCCCACGCTTCAACGGAAGACCCGAAAGTCCCAAGCTCCAAAGGAATCTCTCGCGTGAACTTGTTACCTAACTGATGACACTGGGTACAGGAAAATGTCATCTTCATGTCCCCGATCCAGTGCATCTGAGTTTGAGCGGACGTTGGAAGACCATTACCATCTTCACCTGTCCCAGGAAAATCTTCCTTCGGGGGTGGTTGCAGGAGCGCAAACCAATAGTTCGCAGGATAGTATTGGGCGGCGGCTGCTGCATCGGGAGCTAGAGCAGCTGTTAAATCTAAATTTGTGCCTGGCTCAGATTGCGTTTTGGGTGAGTCGATGAGCCCATAACCACGGACCCAAATACTGTAAGTTGCGTCAGGCAAATCTGGCAACAAGTACCGACCCATGTCATCCGTTACAACAATCTTCGCGTACTTCGTTGGCAGATCCATCGTCTCGGCAATTACCCAAACGCCAGCCTCCGGACCACTAGAGCTTGTTACTACTCCACCAATATCATCACTATCAATAGGTACATTTCCGGAATTCTGCGAACACCCTGCAGCGATCATTAGCAACACCGCTCCTAGTACCGCGCCCACAACAAACTTATATTTCTTAATCATGTCGATCCTCACGATGATTCATCAGTCTTTGTAGTAATTTAAAAATTAATAAAATCTCCAGACCAATTGTCCTATGCCTGCACTATTCTATTTCTCAAAGCACTGATAATAACGAAGTTCTTACAATTGGAACAATAATTAAAGCGTATTTTTTAATGTAACCCCATCCAGTAGTGTAATCAGTACTGTAAAACTCATTCTGTCGTTGCACTGGTGGATAATACTCTGTGGTCCTGAGATACTTCATGGATATTGCCATTTGTGCACGAGAGAGGAGCTTCCATGTCAAAACAAATCAATAACAATGTAGTAGTGGTAACCGGTATAGTGGCTGGCACAATCATTGCCCTAGCGTCCATAACAACAAGTCTTGATTGGGACAAAGCCCAAGCAGAAGAGATTGCATTTTCAGCACAAGATTATGTTGACATTCAAAATCTCTACGCCAGTTATGTGCGAGCTACTGACATGGGTGGTGCCGGTGACGGTAGTGAGTACGCAGATCACTTCACTGAAGATGGATCATTCAATACCGCGAAGGGGCACGAGGCTTTAAAAAAAATGATTAAGGGCTTCCATGCGCGCCTAGAAAAAGAAGGTTGGTCATCTCGTCATACAGTCACCGGCCTCCAAATTACTCCGACTCCAGAAGGCGCTAATGCTTCCGCCTATTTATTAACATTTAACATTACTGCCAATCCGCCGTACGTTGATCACGGTGGCATCTACACAGACCAGCTTGTCAAAACAAAAGACGGTTGGAAGTACAAACGACGCACTTACCGTAGCAGGGAGAGTTTTGAACCTGGAAGACCGTAGGCCACTACTGCCTTGAAATTGTAAGTGTCAGTCTAGGTAATCAACTTTGACTATCAGGATCGTTGGGTCTGCGCGGTGTTACATCCTTCATTGGTGGCCGTCGTAATGAGTCGTCCATTCCTTGAAACCCCATAGAAACACCGATAGTCCCCTTCTGTAGGGCGTGCTCGAACCTCCGCTTGAGGGAACGTTTTAAAAGTTGACGAAAAGCTGGAATGAGACAGAGGAAGCCCACAAGATCTGTCAGGACTCCTGGTGTAATAAGAACTACCGCTGCGACAAGAATCAATACACCATCAACAATTGGTTCAGCCGGTAATTGGCCCTGGTTGAGATCACGCTGCAGACGTGCCAACGTGCTCAGGCCCTGTTGCCGTGCCAGTGATGCCCCAACAATGCCAGTTCCCATAATGAGACCAATGGTCGCAAGAAAACCAACACGCTGCCCAACTTCGATCAGAAGGACCAATTCGATTACTGGTACGGCAATAAAGAGAAGGAGGAGACGTCCCACTAATACAGTAAAGGAGAGGGCACTAAGAAATACCTCGCATGAATCCCTGAGGAGTATTTACCTGACACTCAAGCGCCAGGACACATAGTCTCTTAGACGGACCGATATTTCTGACCGCGGTGTCGGACTTCATCAAGAAGCGCAACGTCAAAAAACTCTGAGTCACGTACTTCATCAGCCGGCGGCACCCAACCTATCGCCTGTAGAACTTCTGGGTTGCTGTAGTACCCCGTATATGTCGCATCGAGAAGCATGAGAAATGTCTCTTCTTTATCGCGCTGGATACGCCCGAGTACGTTATCAAGCTCAGCATCACTGGTAGGCTGTGACACCTGCACTTCACCAAGAACATCAAAGATTGGCTGTCGTAGGTGGGGTGCATCTCCGAGAACGCCATCAATAAAATGTGCGATGCCAACATCGCCCGCCCCTGGCATCTTGTCCTTCGCTGGCACTAGACGATTGAGAACAGCTGTTAAAGTATTGCCTTGCTCAGCTGACAGCACGCTAAACGTCGACTCATGCCCTGGATGTGCAACAACGGTAGATGTTTGCGATAAAACGCCTGCTGCACTGGTCGCAACTGAAGCCGCAATAGCGCTTTGCATAAACTTCCGGCGCGATACTGAGCTCTTGGTCTTTGAACTTTTCTTTTTGCGCTGTGTAGCCATGCTTTTTCCTTTATTTCAATAATCTGTCAATACAATTGCTGTATAGCCTTAGGCTTTCAGCAAGTCCTGATGGTTCTTTTTGACGTAGTCTGCAATCCGAAGCGCGATAGTCTGTAACGTGCACGTCACAACTGTTGGACCCGCCGTCACGAAAACACTGCCATCAATAACAAACAAGTTTTTGACTTCGTGTGAACGTCCCCATTTATCTACAACCGACGTGCTGGGATCGTTGCCCATACGGGCGGTCCCCATGAGGTGGTACGCCCCACCCTCAGCAAGCGGCGCAACATTGACAATCTTCTTTGCACCCGCAGCCATGAAGGCGTCCTTGGCACGTTCGACACCATACTCAATCATCTTCTCAAGGTTTTCAGTCTTTTTGTAGTAGAGCTTAATGCCAGGCACGCCGACTTCATCTGTAATAGTCGGGTCTAGTTCAAGACGGTTGTACTCAATGGGTAATTCTTCAAAGAGCATCGACGTTCCAACCGTATAGTTGTAACGCTCTTGGAAAGCTGCGTGATGCAAAGCACCCCACTGGATACCCCGGTTTTGACCATTTTTTAAGGCTGCGGGTACGATTGTTGCTCGATCGCTAGGCATCGCATCAAGAGCCGCACGCTGTGGACTTATAAATCCACTACCCAAAAACCAGAAGCCGCGCACAAAACCACGTTTCCCAGGATCGCTCTCATAGAACTCATCACTGATCATGCCAGTTTGTTCATATGTCTTAGCTGAGATGTCATCATTAAACTCTGCAGCGACGCTCATCATCGGATGGGCCATGAGGTTCTTGCCAACCATTCCACTGCCATTGGCTAGTCCCTGCGGAAACTGGTTAGATTTAGAGTTTAGTAATAAGCGAGGAGTCCCAAACCCATTAGCAGCCATTACTACTAAACGTGCCTTCTGTTCAGTGAGTTTCCCTTCGCGATCGTAGTACAGTGCTCCATCCGCTAATCCGCGTTTGTCGAGAGTAATTTCACGGACTCGAGCTTTTGTCTTCAGTACAACTCCATTCCGTAGCGCCTCTGGCCAAAACACAACGTCTGAACTGTTCTTAGCCTCGCGCGGGCAACCTTCATCGCACACTTCGCAGTGAGTCGGACAAGGCTTGCGTCCACCGTGGGGTTCAGTAATCGTTGCCGTGGTCTGGGGCCACCAGTGCCAACCTAATTTGTCGAAACCACGAGCCATCACCTTACCCCCAGGACCTAGCGGGTAGGGTTTCTGCCAATTGGCTTTCACTGGGGGATGAGCTGGATCACCTTTTACACCAGCAACACCAACAATATTATCGAGCATGTCGTAATAGGGATAAAGATCCCAGTACGAGATGGGCCAATCATCACCTACACCGTCGAGACTCTTTGCTACAAAGTCAGACGGATGATAGCGAGACCAAACAGATCCATAGTGAACTGACGCTCCACCGACTTGGTTTGCGAGAATTGGTTGCCAGTACGAATTACTAAAGTCATATGGATAACCATTTTCCCAGTTACGCAGACCCCTACGCCTCTCGGGTGGCTTTACAAGGCGCTCACGCTGGGTCGCAGATTCTGGATGTTCTGGCTGCTGGCTCTGCGGTACACCTTCGACAGGGAACGCCCATTCACCCTGCTCAAGACATACAATCTTGATCCCCGGGATCTTGCTAAGATGCCACGCGAACACGCCACCGGAAGCGCCGCTACCAATGATTAGGATATCCGCTACGTCCTTCTTAGCCATTCACGTTTCCCCTCAGTTGTTTTCTCAACAATAAAAGTTGGGCGACCTGCTCGCAAGCACATCGCCCAAATTAAGTACCGACTAAATCTAGTCAGAGCTTAGAGATCAGAAAGGTAATTAATCCCTGTCTCAAGGTTGCTGTCGCCAAAGACATCATGCGTCTTTGATATGCCATAACTGGTGCCGTAGTTTTCGGCTTCTACACCAAGTTTATCGAGCAACGTGACAAAGAGATTACTCATCCGGTTGTCTTTACCATTAGGCACCCGAATGTGCCGACCACCTTTAATACCAAGCGACTGGCCACCAACAATGACCATTGGCAAGTCGTGCGGATCGTGCTGATTAGAATTACTAATACCTGATCCGTAGAAGTTCACCGTATGGTCAAGCATGCTGCCATCGCCATCTGGAAGCGCAGCCATCTTCTCAAGGTAGTAGGCAAACTGCCTGAAGTGGAAGGCATTCAGCTTGGCGAGACGTGCCTTCCTCTCCGGATTCTCCCCGTGATGGGACAACGGGTGATGTGAATCAGGCACACCAACTTCAGGATAGGCCAGGTTGCTCAATTCGCGGGCTAACATGAACGTAGATACACGCGTTAAATCTGTCTGGAATCCTAACAATGCTAAGTCAAACAGCAACTTTGCATGTTCTTCCCAGGTTCCAGGAATCCCGGCTGGTTGATCCAAAACTGGCAACTCTTGACCAATCTGCGCTTCAGCCATTTGAATACGACGCTCAACATCTCTAACAGCTTCAAGATACTGTCCGAGCCTACGGCGATCATCTGGAGAAATTTTTGGCTGTAATGAAGTAACGGCCTCCACGACTGAGTCGAGAATGCTTCGGTTTTTTTGAATCTGTGACAGCCGCACCTTTGGATCTGTTGTGTCACTCGCACCAAACAACCGTTCAAACACTCGGCGAGGATTAGACTCCATCGGCAGTGGCGTCATCGGATCTTTCCAGGAAACGGTGTTGTTGTAAGCACAACCATACCCAAATGCACAGTTGCCCGAGAGGCCCTCGGGAGATTCGATACACAACTCAAGCGAGGGAAGCTGTGTTTCCTTCCCAAACTGTGCAGCTACAATCTGATCCATAGACACACCGGCTTCGATAGCTTCGTCTGTCTTTTTCGCTAGGGCACCCGTCAACCAAGCTGTCTGACAGCGTGGGTGAATACCACCATCCTGAGTCAAATCAACTGGCTTAGAATCGAGACCACTAACGACAACAGCCTTGTCACGGAGCGACTGCAACGACCGGAGAATGGGCGTCAACTCAAGAGTACCCTCTTTTGCGGGCTGCCACTGCTCGATAGTCATACCATTGCCAACATAAACAGCCATCATTCGGCGAATTGGTTTGGTTGCCTCGTTACGCGCACCTGCAAATGCTGGAACCATTCCATCCAGCAATGGAAGTGCGAGGGTAGCACCAAGACCGCGTAGTACGGTCCGGCGAGGGAGATGTTTCTTCGTGACGATCACAGCGACCTCCTCATTTGGAACGGCATGCTCTTAACAATTCCCAAAATTAACGATGACCAGCGTGAGTCATCAGCTTCTGAATCCCGAGCGATCTTTCGAACAATCGGCATATCGTAATATTCCATGCCCCGACCGAGCGCATATGTTAACAACTTCTCGGTAACAGTACCCAAGAACAAATGCCGCTGATCGAACAGTGCAGCGCGAAACGCGGCTGGGCCAGCAAACTTAGCACCATTGGGTAACTGTCCAGAGGCATCAATCTCTTCACCTGCATCTATAGTGCGCCACTGACCGATAGCATCAAAGTTCTCAAGGGCAAAGCCCAAAGGATCCATTTGCGCATGACATGAAGCACACACTGGATTCTGTCGGTGTTGTTCCATTCGCGCTCGAATTGATGTTGGCAGACTGCCCTCGGTGGCCTCTGGGAACGGCGGAACATCAGCGGGCGGCTCCGGTGCGTGTGCACCTAAAACATTTTCGAGAAGCCACTTGCCACGTTGCACAGGAGATGTACGGTTAGCATATGAAGTAACCAGTAAAATACTCCCCTGCCCCAGTAACCCTGCACGCTGATCGTTAGGCAAATCTACTCGGCGGAAGTGAGTGCCATAAACCTTAGGAATTCCATAATGTTTAGCCAGCCGCTCATTTACAAACGTGTAATCAGCTGTCAGGAGTTCCAAGGCGCTTCGGTCGTCACGTAACTGAGTTTTAAGAAATAAATCTGTCTCTTGCTGAAATGCGTTTCGTAGATTTTCATCAAATTCTGGGAACGCGTGAAGATCCGGGTCTACTCCAGGCAGTTTGCGCTGTTGTAACCACTGCGCAAAAAACCCGTCAACCAGCGCGTTAGATTTAGGATCCGCAAGCATGCGACGCACCTGCTTCTCTAGAACATCTGGCGTATTTAATTCGCCACGCTCAGCTACGCTGAGCAATTCCTCGTCAGGGAGGCTACTCCAGAGGAAGAACGACAACCGAGAAGCTAACTCGAGATCACTGAGGCGATACGGTGTTCCAGATTTTGCATTTTCTGGATCCTGTTCAATCCGGAAAAGGAACCGTGGATCAACAAGAAGCCGCTCAATGCCACGTTGGATACCCGCCTCGAAACCGTACTCTTTATTGCCTGCATTAAATTGTTCCATCAAATCTGTTAAATCCGTATCACTCACAGGTCGGCGATACGCCTGGCGAGCGAGGCGGCCAAGGATGTCCTGTGCACAAGACTGCTCACTTTCACTGCGTTTAACTGGACCGGTTGTTGGCTGACAGACAAAGATTTTTTCCCTGCTTGCCGTCGCCTCAGGGGCAACCCCGTCAAAAGGCCCACGGATTTCAACCGTTTCAACTCCCATTTCAATTTTGCCGTAATCACGACCGCTCTTCCGACTCGATGCAAACCCATAACTTTGGATAGGCAGTCGCTCCATCCCAGCACCTTCTTGGACCCAGTGCTGCCGGACAAAAGTCACGCCGACTTTGCGCATTCCAGCTGCAGCAGGAAATCTGAGCTTTAACTCGTCGTCAGCAAATCGTTCCAGTTCGGTCTCAGTGTATGGCCCGCGCGTATCACCATCCTGCTCATCATCACCGCCACCAAGCGTGAATCTTCGCACTAACTTATCGTCTAGACGAACATCAATATGTTCAACTTCATCAAGACCACGAATACCACCACCTAAGTTCACTACACTCCGCTGCAATCGAATCTGGAGATCATAGTCACCATCAACTGGGAAATAGTGATTGACGCTCAAACCTCCGCGAGATCCAAACGGCAGATCTTCACTCATGCGCTGATCCTGCAACTCAAAGAACGACATTGCGTACGTCGTCCCCACTGGACGCATTGCAGCGTCGCCGATTGCCATACGCGAGATTTGTTGCGCTGTAATGAGGTAGCGCTCAAGCAAACCCGCAGTAACAGTCAGTGCGGCAGCAATATTGTCAAAACCGTAACCTGAATCGTCAGGCGGAAGCATTTCACGACCATTAATATCAAGAGCGAGCAAGTCGCGAATAGCGTTTGTGTACTCAACTCGATTTAAACGGTGAATCCCACTTTTGCGACCAGGGTTCTGAGCCGCTTCGGCTTCATCTGCAAGGGCCTCCTCAAGTGACACAACAAAGGCAGCTTTGGTTGCCTGATCAGGACGTGGCATGCCTTCTGGCGGCATCTGGCCTGCGCCTAATTTCCGCAGTACTTTTTCCCATACTTCGCCATTAGTAAACAGGTTGGCCATATCAAGGTTTTCAAGGACGAGACCGCCGGTCTGCAGTCGCTCGCTATGACAAGTAACACAGTATTTATCTAGCATTGCACGTGAAGGCACGTGGTGGTCGTCTGCCTGAGCGACGCTTGGAAATAAAATGGTCGCCACCAGCAAAAGACTCAAACTGGTAAGTGTGGCTCTTCGTATATGGTTGCGCATGTTTGTCCCTTTAATAACTTCGTACTACCTACTCAGTACCACCAATAGCAACTAGCAACGCATCGGTGCTTAACCGTACGTGTTGACCACCAGCTGCTCCGTATCCTCGTGTAATCTTCAACGGCGTTTGGCCGCGCTTGTTTTTAATATTAATGTCCGCACCAAGCCCGTATAAGGTCATTACGACTTCGTTGAAGCCATATGGCTGTGAACCCTGCTGCACCGTTCCATGAAGAGCTGTGTCGCCAGAAGAATTTTGGGCATTAAGATCGACACCCAGTGAAGCGACATACTTCACAGCCTCAACATAGTCAGGCTCATTTGTCAGTGTTTCGTATTCCATCCAGGCCATTCCTGCGGCCATCATTATTGCTGTTGTCTGGTTCTTTGAAACAGCGTGTGGATTAGCACCGTGCTCTACAAGAAGGCGCATAAGCTCAATGTCTGCCCCCATCGCTGCAATCAAGAATGCTGTCCCGCCCGTCGAAAAACGTGCCGCATGCCCAGCAACAAGACTAAACCCATACCGTGGGGGTTCTTTCGTCATCACTACATCAGGATCAGCTCCATGCTCGAAGAGCGCCTTAATAAGATCCAGCCGTTCTGCGCGGTCCAAACCTAAAAGGTACTTCCACTCTCCAGGAGCGTCTGTTTCTCGATGAATTCCTTGACGAGCGCGTCCTGAATACTCGTAGGCGTCAACGCCATCCCATTTACCAACTGCATAATGCAGTGGAGTATATCCAGCACTCGCATTATTAGGATCCGCCCCCTGCGCTAGTAGAAACTTTGCCAAGTCAATATGGCCACGCACAGTGGCAATGTGCAATGCAGTCGTTCCATCTTTAGAAGCAGTATGAATGTTCCCCCCTTGCTCTAGTAACAAGCGAAGGGCTTCTAGATTGTTGTAACGGGTAGCAGCCATCACCGGTGTAAAACCAGCATTCGACTTGCTATTCACATCTGCCCCGCCACCTATTAACGCGCTCACGACATCGTTGTGAGATTCAGCAAGTGCCCATATGAGCGCTGTCTGCCCGCGACGATTTTCCGTAAGATTTGGATTAGCACCCTTTGACAACAACCACGACACTGTTCCCAAATCACCCGCACGAGAGGCGGTCATAAGTGCCGTCTCACCACTGGGCATTGCGACATTAGTCTTTGCCCCAGCAGTGAGTAACCGGCCCACCATGTCAGCACTACCGTTTTCGGCAGCCAGCATCAACGGAGTGACCCCATACTCATTAGCAACATTCACTTGCGCCCCTGCGGCCAAGAGAGCATCTGCGGCAGCTATATCATTAAAGTGAGCAGCCCAATGGAGCGCTGTCGCACCATCAGCCTCGGCTGTATTGACGTCCGTTCCTTGTTTGACGAGGTCCAGGGCAGCCGTTGTATCGCGCCCTTTAAGTGCATCAACCAAAGAAGAAGATTCAGCACGCACTGACGCCACGACAAGGGTGCTGGCCAACACTGTAAAACTAAAGACCCGACAAACAAATCTAATAGACTGCATATACCGGAGCGGCATAAAACGCCTCACTTTATCTCTTTAAAAACAAAAGCCTTACGCGCACATACCGGGTAGGTAGTATGGCGCACATACACTTCAGGTCAAATTGTAGGGTACGCTGCCCTTCACAGTCAAAAAATACTGGTTTCCCCATCCAATTTATCCTGAAAATCCTAGGGCCAGGGATACGTCAGCAAAAGAACTGTTAAGCCCCCTACGTCGACCATATCAACGTAGGCATAGAAAGTCTCCTCGTTGCCTAAAATGCGTTTGCCACCTTTTTCTTCTAAATAAGCCACCGTGGCTTGTACATCTTCTACAAAAAGGTTAATGTAGTGGCCTCCAGGACGCCTATCAAATAAATCGCGCCAGGGACTCTTCCCACCAACGGGTTGGATAAGATTGACCCATATATTAGTAAATGGAATATAGGTTTCACGGTTGGCAGCATCAGGATCGCCACCTAACTCAAGAAAATCCCTAGGATATTGAATGACTCCAGGTCCGGGGTTAGTGGTAGGCGCAACGTGCTCGGCTACATCCCACAACTCTTCATAGAGAGCCCTGGCTGGGTCCGTGTTTTCCCACGCTATCACCCCAATTCGACCTATAGCAGTTAGCCCTGGTTCTGCCGGGCTTGCAGCGGGCTGATGCGGATACAGCTGTTCTGGTTCACCAGACGCTTCAGTCAACTCAATCACAAGCCCAAGCTGAGGCATCATGTCTACTAAGGCATAATCACCACCAGCCACACCAAGTGTTCGCACGCCACCCTTTGATTCCAGCAGGCGGACATGATCATCAACCCCATGTACATTGAAACTGATGTGGTGAATGCCCTCCCCATAGTCTTCAAGCCACTCACTCCATGGGCTGACGCCCCCCATTGGCTCGTGCAGTTCAACGTTAATGTTGTCAAAATGCATATTAGCAACCAGCGTATGTGCAGCGGCATCGCCTTCATAGCCTTCTGCGAACGCAACCGGAGATTGCATTTGAAGCTCCGCCGGCATTGGCACTCCAAATACATCTGAAATTTCTTTGGCCGTAGCATTCGCATCATGCACAACCATGCCAATATGAGTAACTGTTCGGCTATTAAACATCGTCAGCAGTTCAGCTGGCGGTTCGGCTGGTGCTTGCGGAGAACCACAAGCGACGGTCGTAACACACACTACGGCAGCAATAAAGTTGGTTACGAATACACGCATTCTATATCTCCTCTTAAATCCACAATGGGGTTCCATCACTTATATACTCAAAGTTCGCACGATTACCCAAGTGCTCGATAACCGACGTAGACCATTAATCGGACCGATTCTACAAGTTCTCGACAATCTACGATTTTTAAGGCTTCCTTATATAACAGAGTCCAGCCTAAAAACGCTCATTTATTCTTCGCATTACTATGTCCATAATCTTATGGGCTAAAAATACGTAATAATCCAGCAAGAAAGGAGCACCTAATGAAGCAATTACTCGCCTGTTTCACAATAGCAGCCGTTACCGTCACGAGTGCATTGACTATCGCTCAGGCACAGGAAACCGTCAAAGAAGAAGTCCTTGCCGCACAGAAACGGTTTTACCAAGCGTACGAATCCTGTGATGCCGAAGCCATGGAACCCCTTGTCACCGACGACATGATGTACCTGCATTCAACTGGGGGCCTACAAAGTAACAAAACCGAGCTGGTGGAATCACTCACGGGTCCGGACTGTTTTATAGAAGTGCTCCGAGTCGATGTCGATAGCGTCAGAATTTACGGAGACGCGGCAGTTTTGTTTGGCGACTTGCACTTTAAGGGGAAAGGCACTCCAAAAGTGAAAGCTAAGCTAAGAGCATCACAGGTCTTTGTGAAACAAGATGGACGATGGCTCTTTGCCTCAAATTCGTCCATGGAACCAGTGCCACTGGACACCAGCATTAGGCTCGCTGAGCAACAGTAGGGTTACTTGTAGAGCGTTTGAAGGAGCACCTAATGAAACGTTTCTTTGTCTGTGTGACATCACAAAAGCGAATGACGCACCTCGCCATCAGTGGTTGCGTTGCACTTGCAACCAGCTTCGTGGCGGCTTGTGCACAACCAGAGCCTGCAACTGAAGATGCCTCTGCAAATAGCGTCGCACAGGAAACCGTAAAAGAAGAAGTCCTTGCCGTACAAAAACAGTTTTATCAAGCGTACGAATCCTGTGATGCTGAAGCCATGGAACCTCTTGTTACCGACGACATGATGTACCTGCATTCAACTGGAGATCTGCAAAGCAACAAAACCGAGTTGTTGGAATCACTTTCGAGTGTGGATGGGACAACACCGACAGAATCCACCACTCGCACCGCAGATTGCTTTCTAGAAATGCTCCAAGTCGATGTCGATAGCATTAGAATTTATGGAGATGCAGCAGTCTTGTTTGGCGACTTGCACGTTATCCCGAAAGGCGCTCCAAAAGTGAAAGCCAAGCTAAGAGCGTCACAGGTCTTTGTGAAACAAGATGGACGATGGCTCTTTGCTTCGAACTCGTCCATGGAGCCAGTCCCACTGGACACCAGTATCAGGCTCGCTGAGCAACAGTAATAATCTATTGAGGGAGAATTGAAGGTCGGCCCGCGTGACGCGGGCCGACACAATTAAGCACTAACTATTGTGCAGGTTCTTCTGGAGGTTCCTCACAAGGCCCCTCAGCAACACCACCCAGTGTCCGGAGTAATGCGGCTGTCGATGGACGGTTGTACACCATGCCCGCAAACTCATATCCGTCAGCAATCTTGGTCGGAGTCTCACACTTCTTGTCTTTTGGATTGACGTCAGCACCATGGTCATACAGAAATTGTGTAACGGTATCGAGCCCCTGAGTTGCCGCTGCATGCATTGCAGTCGTGCCAGACGCATTTGCAGCATTGATATCGTGCCCAAGCTCTAGAGCTAACTCTATTGCCTCGATTAATCGAGACTCAGGAATGGTTGTTTCAGAATCGACGCGGGCTAGCCCAGCTGCAGCCATTAAAACTGTCGAACCATCCTTAGCACCAATCATCGGATCAGCACCAGCGTCCAACAATAGACGCATAATTGGTAGATCGGCCGTCGTTGTCGCCACATAAAACGGCGTAGCACCAAACAGATAATTGATTGGAAAAATTGACGCACCAAAACGCGGTGGTGGCATGCCGGTAATCGGAGCATTAATATCTGCGCCAGCGTCCAACAACGACTTGATCATGTCCGCTTTGTCATCAAAGGTCGGCAACCCACCTAAAACAGACCATTCAGGGTTGAGCGTCGCAGCTTGAGGTGAAAAAACAAAATTGTAAGTAAAGATTGACTCCCACTGCCCAACAACCCAATGAAGCGCTGTATAGCCAGGACCATTCGCATTGGGATCCATGCCAATATCAAGCAGGTATTTGGCAAACGGAAGATGCCCACGAATGATCGCCACGTGCAACGCCGTCGTGCCATCTTCAGTTGCGCCTGCAGGATCAGCGCCATTCATAGCCAGGTATTTTGCAGTTTCAATATCTCCGAAACGTGCGGCAAAAAGATAAGGACTAAACCCCGATGTGGATGGTGCCTGAACATCTGCACCGTGCTCAACAAGCACCCGCACAACTTCGGTATGCTTGTCAGCAATAGCCCACATCAACGCATTCTGTCCCATGTTGGACTCAGTTGCGTTGATATCCGCACCATGATCCAATAACTGCTTCACAATGGCCGTATTGCCACCCTGTGCCGCAGTCATGAGGACTGTTTCACCGCTAGGAAAGGCAGCATTAGCATCAGCGCCTGCCTGAAGCAGTTCTTGAACCATTGCCACATTGCCATCCTGAGCCGCGAGCCAGAGTGGAGTAGCGCCATAATCATTAGCAGTATTAACATCTGCTTCCGCACCAATAAGTAACTTAGCTGTCTGAAGGTCACCTCGATACGCTGCCCAATGGAGAGCAGTGGCACCGTCTGGTTGAGCTTCGTTGACATCAACCTGTTGTTCAATCAGTGCCTGTACAGCTGAAAAGTCACCCCGCTTGGCAGCATCTACGACACCTTCGTCATTTGCAGCCACCACAGTGGCTATTGCCAAAAATGGAAACAAATAGTAAAGGCGTAACAGTTTCGTTGCAAAAGCCATTATTCTCCTCCGGCCGTAGCTCATCAATCTATACTCTTCTTGCTTGCCATTCTATACTTAGCATGTAGTATCACCACCGGAAAAGATAACTTTTAGGGCAAGGAATGTACAGGATTGAAACTATGGCAACGATTTTAAGGACAATTACACTAGCGTTAGGAATGAGCATGGTGTTCACAGCGAACACCTTCGTACACGCAACAGGCCCACAACAGTCATCTTCATCATCGGTAACAACACAACGGGCTTTAGTTGATAAGTACTGTATCGGTTGTCATAACCAGCGATCGAATGTTGCTGGGTTACATCTCGACATCCTTGATCTTGAGCGGGTGGATGCCAATGGAGGGACCCTTGAAAAAATGGTGCGCAAGCTTCGGACGGGTGCTATGCCGCCTGCTGGCGCTCCAAGGCCAGATGACACTGCGCTGAACGCCCTCGCTGGATGGCTTGAAACTGAACTTGATCATCACGCTTCAATCGTACCTGACCCCGGCAGACCAATCGTTCGACGTTTAAATCGAACGGAATATACAAATGCAGTGCGCGATCTATTCGCACTGAACATCGATGGGAAAGCCCTTCTGCCAACCGACAACTCCGGGTCTGGGTTTGACCACATCGGTGACGTGCTCACAATTTCACCTGCATTGCTTGAGCGGTACCTGATGACTGCTCAAAAAATTGCTCGACTCGCAGTTGGAGACGAAAGGCAACCTCCTGTCAAAGAAATTCATCAAGTGCCATTCATCATGTTCCAAGAACAACGAATGGATGAAGAGCTCCCGTTTGGATCGCGAGGCGGCACAGCCTTCAAACATAATTTCCCAGTAGACGGTGAGTACTTTATTAAGATCCGTATGCAACGACCAGCCATGAATAACGGTGTCCGCGGCGAGGGTCGGGTGAATGATGTTGACCTCAGACTCGACGGGGAACGAGTTGCGTTATTCACAATTGGTGGAGAAGCCCAGAAGCAAGGATTTTTTGACCAGCCAGTTGAGATTGATACAGGACTTGAAGTTCGTATCCCAGTACAAGCTGGAGAACGGACGGTGTCGGTCGCATTCCAACGTGCTAATTTCCATATAGAAGGCGTGGGCCCATCACGCCTGCCACCATCCAGTTTTGGATATTCAAACGCAAGTCATACACACGTTACAAATGGACGTATTGCAATGGGTGTCGACACCGTTGAAATCACTGGACCCTTTGAAGCAACAGCGCCAGAAACGACTGCAAGTCGCGAACGCATCTTCGTTTGTACTCCTGCGAATGTACAAGAGGAATCTGCGTGTGCACGCTCTATCGCATCCACATTGGCACGTCGCGCATATCGCCGACCGGTAACAGACTCTGAAGTTGATAATTTGCTACAGTTCTACGAAAGAGCAGACAGTTTCGATGTGGGCATCCGACGAATTATTGAAAAAGTACTTGTTGCCCCGGACTTCTTGTTCAAGGTTGAAACTGACCCAATAGAAGTAAAAGCTGGCGCGCCGTATCACATAAGCGATTTGGAGCTTGCCTCTCGCCTCTCATTCTTCTTATGGAGCAGTATTCCTGATGAGGAGCTAATCGACCTCGCAGTCAAAGGTCAGTTACGATCTCCAGCGGTACTGCAAGCACAGGTCAATCGGATGCTCAAAGATGAGCGATCTAGCGCTCTCATTGATAACTTTTTTGGCCAGTGGCTATTTATCCGAAACATGGATCTAGTCAGGCCTGACCCTAAGGCATATCCGGAATTCGATGAGAGCATGCGGGAAGCCTTTAAAACAGAAACCGATCTCTTCCTCCGTAGCCAACTTGCAGAAGATCGGAGTGCACGCGAGTTGTTAACTGCGAACTACACATTTGTGAACGAACAGCTCGCAAAGTTCTATGACATACCCAATGTGGCCGGCGAGCGTTTTCGCCGCGTGGTCTTGGAAGATGATCGGCGTGCAGGGATTTTGGGACAAGGTAGCCTCCTCACCGTCACGTCATATGCCAACCGAACATCACCGGTGAAACGAGGACAGTGGTTGCTCGAAAACCTACTTGGAACACCGCCCCCGCCACCGCCAGCTAATGTGCCACCTTTCCCAGAAACAACGGAAGATAGTGCACCAAAATCTGTACGTGCAAAAATGGAACAGCACCGAGCGAATCCGGCCTGCTCAGTTTGCCACGCCCAAATTGATCCGTTGGGCTTTGCGCTTGAGAATTTTAACGGAGTCGGAAGGTGGCGGAGCACTGATGCAAACACGCCTATTGATGCCTCCGGGGCCTTTCCAAACGGGACGAAGTTTAACGGTCCTGCTGAATTTCGCCAGGCACTTCTTGAAAAAAATGAGTATTCATTTCTGAGTACCCTCGGCGAGAAACTAATGACATACGCGCTAGGCCGAGGCGTAGAACATGTTGATATGCCAGCAGTGCGGAAGGTTTTAAAAGAAGCGAGTACCGACGATTATCGCTGGTCCTCGCTTATTATGAGTATTATTATGAGTGACCCCTTTCAGATGAGGAGAGCTGAGTCATGATCGTCACTAAGAAACATCTTCCCCGTCGTACGGTACTCCGTGGTTTAGGAGCAGCAATCTCATTGCCGTTCCTGGATAGTATGGTCCCTGCCCTAACAGCCACGCGACTAACTGCCGCGAATCCACCAAAACGTTTTGGTGCTGTCTACATCGGCATGGGCATGAACATGAAACTGTTTACACAGGATACCCAGGAGAGTGTGACGGACCTTGAGATCACCCCAGCGTTGCAACCACTTGCACCATTCAAGGATCGCATGACTGTAATTCGTGGCATGGCCATGAAGAATGCTGATACGAGCTCAGGTGGTACAGGCCAGCATTCACGTATTGGAGCCTGCTGGCTAACAGGTCTTCGGCCCAAGAAAACAGAAGGTGCCGACATGTACGCTGGCAAGTCAATGGACCAGTTCATGGCAGATCAAATCGGCCAAGAAACACAACTGTCCTCCTTAGAGCTTGCAGTTGAAGCACCAGAACTGCTTGGGTCCTGTGAATTTGGCTACACATGCGCGTATACCTCAACGTTAGCGTGGAAAACACCGACAACACCATTGCCGATGGAGATCAATCCTCGGACTGTTTTCGAACGCTTGTTTGGTGCAGGAGACTCGACAGATACACGTGCACGGCTTGCCCAAAATGCGCGAGATCGTAGCATCCTCGACGCAGTAACTGACGACATGTCAAACCTGCAGAAACGATTAGGTAAAGGCGACCACGCAAAGCTAAAAGAATATATGCAATCCGTACGTGATATCGAGCGCCGTATACAACTAGCTGAGAATCAGGCTGAGGTTGAACTTCCGGTTGTTGACAAACCGATGGGTATTCCACCAACGTTTGAAGAACATTCAAAACTGCTATTTGACTTACTCACACTCGCCTATCAGACAGATCTCACTCGAGTTGCAACATTTATGCTCGTGCGTGAACTGAGTCTGCGGACCTATCCTGAGATTGGCGTGCCCGATCCACATCACCCGCTCTCCCATCACCAGGATAATCCTGAAAAACTGGCGAAGCAGGCTAAACTCAATGTCTTTCATATGGGGCTATTTGCCCACTTCCTGGAACGGATGGCTGCTACGCCAGACGGCGATGGTTCACTGCTAGACCACACGTTGCTCCTTTACGGATCTGGCATGAGCGATTCGAATCTCCATTTGCCCAGAACCGTCCCGACATTTGTTATCGGTGGCAAGGAGTACGGGCTTCAGGGTGGCCGGCATCTGCGTGTTGATAGTGGCGCACAGCAGGTCGTCGGTCAAGTGGCAGATGTCAGAGCTGACGAAGTACCACTCTGCAACTTGCAAATGACGCTCATGGAAAAAATGGGTGTTCACATGGAAGAGTTCGGAGACAGTAACGGCTACCTTTCAATTTAGCCTAAAAACAACTCTATTACCCCAGCTCGTGTGCGTAACATACGAGCTGGGGTATTTTTTTGCTTAACGTTCTTTCTTCTCCATCCATACTGACCCACGTCTATCCTTTCTCTAACAGGCCGTCCTAGGCTACTTGCGGGAATTACCATAAATGCACAACACGTGTTTTGTCTGACAGTTCTATACTGCCAAAGGAGGAACTCCCGATGGCTAATATCACCGTAACGTTGAAGCAACATGAAGCGACCGCCAGTATCGCTACTATTCGAGACCATCAGATTGTTATGGACCGACCAGAAGCAAAAAACGGTAACAATGCTGGACCCATGGGTGGCGAGGCACTCCTCGCGTCGTTGGGTGGTTGTTTCATGAGTAATCTCAGAGCAGTGATCGTCGCACGGGAAGACGCAATCGTGGATGATATTGCGCTCACAATTACAGCTACATTGGCTGATAATTCGCCACGATATTCTGCTATTCACATGCAAGTGACAGCGACGGCTGATGTAACACATTTTCAAAAATTAGTAACTATTGCTGAACGTGCATGTATTGTCGCAAATACTCTTCGAGAAGCTATTGCATTCACTGTTTCCGTCGATGCAACCCGTTAGCACACACCCATAGGTGAGCAACTAAGAATCTATGTCCTCTATCCAACGCGCCATTGTCGTTACCTGCTTGATCGCACTTGGGTTACCTAACATAGCTCATGGACAACAAGAGGAACTGACTACCGCCATCGATGGTCCCCCACCACCAGTCGCGCCAGCAACCATCACACGTGATGCGGCTGGGAAAGCTACAGTACGCGCAGTACGACTAACTAGTTCGGTTCAGCTTGACGGCTCATTAGATGAAGGTTTCTACGGGACAGTGCCACCAGTTAGTAACTTTTTGCAGCAAACCCCAAACGAAGGCGCCCCTGCAACAGAACTTACAGAAGCTTGGATCTTCTATGACGACCAGAACATCTATATCTCAGCACGCGTGTGGGAATCGGCTCCAGAGTCACAGTGGCTTGCCAACGAAATGCAGCGTGATTCATTTCAGTTGCTCAATAACGACTCGTTCAGCGTGGCCTTTGACACCTACTACGATAGGCGTAACAGTGTCGGCTTTCTGGTAAACCCTATCGGGGGATTTTTCGACTTTGAGGTTACGGATGAAGGTAACCCCAACCCTGACTGGAATCCCATCTGGGATGTCCGAACCGGGCGATTCAACGAAGGTTGGACTGTCGAAATGGAGATTCCGTTCAAGTCCCTTCGTTATCGACCGGGTACATCGCAAGTGTGGGGATTACAGATCGGACGTAATGTCCGCCGGAGAAATGAGTCCACCTATCTCACGCAGGTCCCCATTTCAGCAGGACCTGGCCTGCTCCGAGTGTCAGCTGCTGGAACACTGACAGGTATAGAAGTTCCCAAAGATAATCGCACGTTTGAGATCAAGCCCTACGTAATCGGGGCACTTGCCACAGACATCAACGCTACTCCAAAAATTTTGAATCAAAGCTCAGGAGATTTTGGCGCTGACGTTAAGTATGGCGTGACACAGAACCTAACACTCGACTTTACCTATAACACCGATTTTGCTCAGGTCGAAGTTGATGAACAACAAGTCAATCTCACAAGGTTTAGTTTGTTCTTTCCAGAAAAACGGGAATTCTTTCTTGAAGGACGCGGAATCTTTGACTTCGGGCAAGGGATTAGAAGAATCAGCGGCAATGGACCCCCTGTGATGCGCCCAGGTGCACCGAGCTTTTTTGGTGGAGGCGACGTGCCGGTCGTGTTCTTCAGTCGGCGCATTGGACTCAACCAAGGTCGAGCAACACCAATTCTAGGCGGTGCCAGACTCACTGGAAAAATTGGAAAATTCAGTATTGGGGCACTGAATATCCAGACGGACAACACGGAAGACGTAAACACTGTTGGCACGAATTTTACAGTCTTTCGAATTAAGCGTGACATCCTCAGACGAAGTCGCATCGGGGGGATCTTCACTGCTCGATCAGTGTCGACAACTGGTAACGGTTCGAATGAAGCCTACGGTGTCGACGCGTTGTTCTCGTTTTATGACAACGTCAACTTTAATGGCTACTACGCCCAGACACGAACACCAGGACTTAAGGGCAACGATACAAGTTACCAAGCAGCGTTTAATTATCTTGGAGACTTGTACGGCTTCACGTTTGATCACCTGCTTGTTGGGGAGCATTTCAATCCTGAGATTGGGTTTCTGCGTCGCGATAATTTTCGGCGCACCTTCACGTCAGCACGGTTCAGTCCTCGACCAGTTTCACTTCGTGCGGTACGACAATTCACTGGAGAAGTGAGCCTCGACTACATTGAAAATGGCGCTGGTTTCCTCGAAACACGACTCGTCAATACGCGCTTCGAAACAGAATTTGAGAACAGTGACCGGTTTAGTATTGATGCACAACAGAGCTACGAGTTTCTTGAAGCACCATTCAATGTTGCCTCAGATATCACAATCCCCGTTGGGGGTTATGGGTTTCAAGATGTTTTTGTGGCGTACACCATGGGTCAACAGCGCCGAGTTTCTGGTTCCTGGACATTCCAACGTGGAGGGTTCTTTAACGGTAATCTGATGGCAGTGGGATATTCCACTGGACGCATTGGCATTACACCCCAACTGTCCGTCGAGCCAAGCATCTCAATTAATCGTATTAAACTCCCAGAGGGGACATTCACCACACAACTCGCGACTAGTCGAGTTACCTACACGTTTACTCCACGGATGTTTTTCGGTCTTCTAGTGCAATATAACTCTAGTCGAGATGCACTTAGTCTAAATCTCCGGATGCGGTGGGAATACCAACCGGGCAGTGAACTTTTTGTAGTCTACAATGACCAGCGAGACACATCTCTGCGCGGTATGCCTATGCTCGAAAACCGCGCGTTCATCGTAAAATTCACACGGTTATTTCGCTTCTAAGGTTTATTTTTTTATGTTGCGGGTAGTTGACGCGAAGAATTGTCACGTGCTGGCGTGAACAGACCAGCACGTGACTTGACCAAAAAAATACTCGCTAAAAATTATTGCGCCGGCATTCCAAGAATTTCTACCGTAAAGCCCAACTGATCCTTCATATCCACATAGTTTCCCATCGTCAATTTCCCGCCTCTCTCTAAAAGGTAATTTCTGACGGCATCAGGATCCTTTACTTGAAACGCAACGTGCTGTAGCCCTTGGCCAAATGCATCGATATGATCGCGGTGCGGGCCTGGTCCACGGGTGGGTTCAATAAACTCCACCTCAAGATTACCAACCTTGACTCCACCAACAAACTTGACCCGTGAGTCTTCAGCCCCAGGAGTACCTGGTGGCAAAGGTAATGGCCCAACCTCACGCGCCTCTGGAATCTCAATACCAAAAACTTCTCCAAATAATTTTGTTGTGGCGTCGATGTCGTTAACCATAATGCCAATATGGACTGGAACAGCTCCCTCTAACGGCGATGTGCCTTGGCCACGTAAATGCTGCACCGAAGCCATAACGCCAATCATGGCAAATATCACTACAAGACTTTTTCCTACTAACCGCATGCGTCCTCCTGCATAAATCAAAATGGACTGTCTAGGGAGCGTATTCTAGCTCAAGGTGAATATTTCTGAGCTGAAAACCTCCAATGAATGGCGGGGTGGACGGGACTCGA
>DDZV01000034.1:25349-41626 GCA_002346475.1 Acidobacteria bacterium UBA2999
CGGCGTTCTAACCAGCTGAACTACCACCCCAAATTACGAAATAAACCGAAAAACCTGTAATGACCCTCAACGAACTTCGATCCTCACAATAAAACAACTGACAACCAGAATTCTGGTGGGCGGTACAGGACTCGAACCTGTGACAGCCGGCGTGTAAAGCCGGTGCTCTACCACTGAGCTAACCGCCCGGCTGGTTCCCAACTGCCATGATCAAACTCTGATTATAAATTCACGATCAATCGAAGAGCAAGGAGCCCAAAGCCACATGCTAACCCAGCAATCGCACGATGTTCTCTATTTGTCATCATACGAGCGACACTAAAAGACCGATTAACTGCCGAATTAGGAGACACTTGGTATACATCGTAAGCAACACCAAAAACCGAACGTAAATGTGTTTCTTCTGTTCGTATAGCTGACAAAATCGTCGTAGTTATATAAATAGCTACAATAAGTGCCACCACTCCACTTTTAGCCGCAAACACGACGCCGGCTGCAATAATGCTTGACCCAAGATAAAGTGGATGCTGAATCCATCGGTAAGGTCCAGACTGTGTAATCTCTGTACTCTTCTCAATATGGCCTGCTGCCCATATCCGTAATGCTTCCCCAACCACAGCAATAGTGAATCCAAGAAACCATGTAAACCAAGTCGGCTGTGCCAACATGAGCACCACTATTGCTAAAGGAAACCCAAGCTTAATCCGACGACTGGCAAGCCACGACACTAAAGTAGTTAAACGCATCACTGAGTTTCAAAAACCCACAACTTCACAAGTGCTAGCTCCAAGGCAAACAAAAACTATTCCCGTGCAGACAATCAGCTATGTGCCAAAACACAACGGTCAACCGCAGCAACAACTTCTGGCACTGTAATGTCATTGATGCAAGGATGCTGAAGACGGCAACGTCTTTCATACACGCAAGAACACTCGTCTACGCGAGAGACAACTACATCACTTTCCGCCCAAGGACCGTTGCGTTCTGGTCGTGTCGGTCCGAACAATGCCACAGTCGGGGCACCTACCGAAGCAGCTAGATGAAGTGGACCAGTATCTCCAGAAATAAAAAGTTTACAGACTTGTGCAAGTGCAAGTAATTCTGGAATCGTGGTAGTCGGTGAAATACTTGCTGCACCGTCAGACGATGCGACTACAGCAGTTGCCAAGGCTTGTTCACCAGGCCCCCAAAGCACGATAGAACCCCATCCGTATGTAGACCGGATTGAAGAAGCTAAAGCACCAAAGTGCTCTGGTTCCCAACGTTTATTTGGCCACGCTGCCCCAGGGTTAATGACAACAAAACCATTAGGTGTCTCTTGTTGTACTTGCGAAACGATAGGCACTTGTGAAACTTCCAAAGGAAACTGTACTAACGTCTCGGTAATATTCAATGCTCCCAGTAAAGCTAGATTCTTCTGAATCACGTGAGAGATTTCTTTAGTTTCCAGCGTGTCAGTATAAAAAAAATGAGCAAGGGGTTCTCGTAAATCCCGATGTGAAAAACCAATGCGACGGGCTGCTCCAGATAGTTGAGCAATGACTGCAGATTTCACTAACCCCTGAAAGTCAATGACTACGTCGTACTGCGCACGTCGCAAAGCACGCAGTCCTCTCCACAAGCTCCCAGGCATACGAGTGTCAAGTGGAATAGAACGATCCAGGCCCACAACAAGGTTCAGGAACTCTACATAGGTTGGGTGAGTTACCCAATCCAGACGCGCAGTAGGATATCGTTTGCGAAGTGCTGCCACGGCAGGAATGGTGTGGACAATATCACCCAACGAACCAAGCCTGACGATGAGGAAGCTATTCACGTACGAAGTCTGATGCGATGGAATAAATCGCGTGTGGAATGGTTCTTTGGATCACCAACAATTGCCGTTCGCCCACCGTATTGGCTAACAATCTCTCGCTCCGGAACAGAATCAACCGTATAGTCAGTACCCTTACAATGAACGTCTGGCTTGAGGGCTTCTAATAATGGTCCAACGGTTAATTCAGAAAATAAAACTACATAGTCTACAACTAAGAGCGCTGCTACAAGCTCCGCACGATACTCAGCGCTCAATACTGGACGACTCTCACCTTTGAGGCGACGAACTGATACGTCAGCATTAACTGCTACAACTAGAGTGTCAGCTTCAGTCGCTGCCCCCTCTAAATATCGTACGTGACCAACATGTAATAAATCGAAGCAACCGTTTGCTAAAGCTATGGTCCGACCTTTACTGCGATCGGTACGAATGTGATCAATAAGCGCTTCCCTGGTCAGAATTTTACCCACGCCAATTCTCCCTTGACGTATTCAGCCTTGCTTGGCTCACTACAATCCATACACTCATCCGAACAACAATCTTCAATTATCTAGGGAAAGTGCCCGTCGTAATTCGGCAACGTCTACTGTAGACGTCCCTCGTTTCATAACCACAAGTCCGGCTGCATAGTTTGCAAGCCGTGCTGCTTGCTCAAAGTTAGCCCCGGCAGCTAGTGCTAGCGTTACGGTTGCTATAACTGTATCTCCTGCACCGGTAACATCCGCAATTTCATCGGAACCAAAAATCGGAATTGTAATTACCGGTCGATTTTGTTGGAAAAGTGCCATACCTCGACTGCCACGTGTAACAAGCACTGCAGACATTCGAGTTCTTGCAAGTAATTCTTTGCCTGCCTTTTCTAGTACTCGTTTGTTGTCTTCGATTTTTATTCCGAGCGTGTTTTCCACTTCAGCTTCATTGGGTGCACACGCAGTTAAACCTTTATAGCGCAAGAGTCCGTAACGTGTATCAAGTAAGATCGGTACCTGTCGGCGTGACTTCCTTGCCTTCATTTTAAGGCGCGAAACTAATGCCGGGGTAATTAAACCAGAACCATAGTCAGACACAAGCACAGCGTCACAACGGTCCACAGCACGTACGGCCATGCGCTCAAACGCCTTGCGTGTTTTGATATCAAAGACTTGCTTTCCACCGCGATCAATCCGCACAACTTGTTGCTTCGCAGAATGTATGCCACCAGCAAGAATTCTAGTTTTTATGGGAGTTGTGTAATCCGATAACCGCAAGATGTTCGCGCGCTTTATACGTGCATGTAATCTCTTAAGTAAGTGGCGTCCTGCTTCGTCTCGACCAACAAGGGCGGCTAACCGAGCTTCTCCACCAAGGGCGGCTACATTATTCGCAGCGTTACCTGCACCACCAGGCACAATTTCTGACGAGGAGTGTTCAAGAATCAGTACTGGCGCCTCACGAGAGACGCGCGCGACCTGACCATACACAAACTCATCGGCCATAACATCACCAATCACTGCTACGCGACGACCCACTAACGCATCAATCAGTGAGAAGTACCGGTTTGCAGAATCCACCCGACAGCCTCCATTAAGTTATTGTATTCCTTGATCTGTCTTTAAGTGCCATAACACGCAAAGTAGCTGCATATACACTGTCTGGGGTTACGCCAGTCATGCAACTGTGATCAATGGGACATTCCCGTAACATGCAAGGCCGACACCAAACTTGATGAGCAATAACTTCTACACGCCCAGATTTTTTGCCTGTCATAGGTGCACTAGCGTGCTCGTTGGTAGGACCAAACACTGTTACAACAGGTGTACCAACAGCTGCCGCTAAATGACTGGCGCCAGAATCATTCCCAATATAAGCGTTTGATAAAGCTAAGAGAGTTGCAAGCTCAGGTACTGTCGTTACACCAATGAGATTAATGACATGAGATCCTGTCACAAGCTCTTGCTCAAGAGCCCTTAATACAGCTGTGCCCGTCACACGGTCATTGAAAGCGCCTACTAGGACGCACACTGCATCCTGATTGTTAATCAACTTCTTGATTAGCCGAGCGACGTTTGCTGGCTCCCACTGCCTTGCAGTTCCATATGCAGCCCCGGGTGCCAGAACAATGAGTGGTGACACACCGTCATACCCGTGTTCCTGTAACTGGTCATAGACAGGCTTGATGAATCTAACAGGAATATCTACACAAGGATGCGTAGTTTCAGCAGAAAAAGCGAGTGCTTGGATTAGATGCCTGTAATAGTCACTCTGGTGAAGCAGTGCAGATGGACGCTCAACAGCCGTGCTTAATAGAAGCGACCGACCATCTCCACAATATCCCCAACATTCACCGATCCCAGCCCATCGTGCTATCAAAGCCGATCTGAACGAATTAGGAAAGAGAAGGGCAACATCATACGCACCAGCCTTGAGTAATTGTGCATCTCGAAGCCAGGTACCTTCTAAACAGACTATATCTGTAAAACCATGAACCAATTCGAATAAGCCGCTAACCGATTGACGTGCCGCCACAGATACGTGAGACCTAGAGACCGTGCGACATACACTGGCCATCGCTGGAAGAGCCATAACGGCGTCTCCCAGCCAATTAGGTGCCAGCACAACAATTCGTTTAGCTTCAAGAGGTCGCATGCCCATCCGTCGTCACATTCCCGGTTCCGCCTCTACCAGATAGGTTGATTGATTCATCGGTACTTGACGACAGGTCATCAGAACGCCAACGACGATGCATCCAAAACCAGAGTTCTGGGTACTTTCTGACATACATCTCAAGCACATCAGTACAACGCTGGGTAAATTCCTGTACTGCCTGCGCTCCATCGCTAACTGGTGGTTCAATTGGATGTTCAGCAATGACACGGTAACGGCCCCCCGGACTAGGAAGTCCAAATAGTGGTACGACAACTGCACCAGTACGAAGGGCCATTGCTGCCAACGCAGACGTTGTCGCAGCTCGCCGACCAAAAAATGTCACGAAGACTGCGTCAGGACCATGAAGGTGTTGATCAATGAGCAACCCGACTCCCTTATTAGCAGCTAGCTCTCGCATGATCCGACGTACACTCCCCTTCCGTGGAATGATACTGTTGCCAGTTTGCATGCGTAACCGCAATAGCAACTGGTCAAGCATCGGATTATCTAAAGGCCTCACAACCAGAGACATCGGCGTTACACAGAGTCCTTGACTAAGTGCAGAAACCTCCCAATACCCGAAGTGGCCACTAAAAAATAAGACCCCTTGGCCACGTTTGTACGCCTCACGTACACGTTCCTCACCTTCACTATCAAGAAGATCTAAGAAAGCTTCTGAATCCATGTCCCTAAGTTTTAGTAATTCCAGGACCAGTCGACCGCTATGTGAAAAAACACCTCGTGCAATATGTTGTCTTTCACGGTGTGAACGCCCAGGAAAAGCCGCCTGAAGATTGTCATGCGCAATTTTCCGATGTCTTCGATCAAAGGCATACACCAAAGCTCCAAGCGCTGTGCCAAGTGGCCGCAGCATAAATATAGGGAGCCATCGAACAACAATCCCAACTGTGATGACTAACAGGTATTCAACTCTATGTTTCATACCAATACGGTTGTCTCACGGGCAATTTCCAGTCGCTTGAAAAGCCAGGTTCTAAATTCAACAACAGGCTCAATGGCTAATTCCATTGGGATATAAGCCACAGGTAATATCGTCTCCCTTAATCTAAAAGACATTAAGCGCATAGCATCTTTTTCTGTTGTTAGCACAGCCTCAGCATTTGCGTCACGCGCAGAAGCAAGAACGTCAGTTAAGTCGCGCGTGGTATACCAATGATGATCACGAAAGATTTTCTTTTGTACTACGTCATAACCAAATTCAGCCAGGCTAGCAAAGAACCGTTCTGGTCGTGCGATCCCTGCCAGAGCAACTATGCGGCTACCCGCTGAAAGTTGTAACGGTTGCAGAGACGTGCCAAGTAGTCTTGCAGGTTTTGGTTGAAGTTTCAGGCGAAATGTCTGTGGTACCCCCAAGGCTGTTCCAACTTTCGCTACTGTGCTGTCATCACCAACGACACAAACAGCATCGGCTACAGACGCTGTCTTCAAAGACTCTCGTAAACGTCCTGTGGGAAGCATAACTTCGTCAAGATCGTCTGCCCCTACAATTAACAACTCAATATCACGATGCAATGCCAGATGCTGAAACCCATCATCGAGCAAGTGCACAGTACAACCGAAATATCGCTCAGCTAGAGACCCAGCTAAATAACGATCGCCAGAAACAAGTACCGGAACACCAGGAAGATTGCGTGCAAGCATCTGTGGTTCATCTCCGGACTTCTCAACTGGTTCAATAGTTTTTGTTAAATCACTGACTACAAGGACGCCCTCAGTTACAACTTTTCTAGCATAGCCACGGCTTAAAATTGCTGGCTGTTCTCCATTCGAAACAAGTTCTTTAACGATTGCTGCAACTAACGGGGTCTTCCCACTGCCACCAATCACAAGATTTCCTATGCTGATCACTGGATGGTTTAGAACGCGTTGTGTTTCTGGATGGCTCGTGTACCAAGACCGCCTCCATGCAACAACACGGCCGTAGGCTAAACCTAACAACCTCAGAAAAAAAGCAAAGCCGTTGCGCAAGCCTTTTATCAACGCACCACACGAAAGGCACGCACAACTGCACCACGAGCAGGAAACGAAGAAGTAATTGCTTCTATCGTCTTATCTTTCGCACCTCGGTTAGCCTCAACTAATGCACGCGCACCTGCCCCGAGTCTCGCTCGATAGACAGGATCTGCCATGAGATTAACGACCGCTTCTGTAAACTCATGTTCGTTCTGAACCTGAACAGCCGCTTCATTACGTAAAAAAGTTTCAGCAATTTCAGAAAAATTTTGCATGAAAGGACCAAAAATAATGGGACGTCCAAAAATAGCCGGTTCAAGAATATTATGGCCACCCCAAGACGAAAGGCTACCTCCCACAAATACCACTGTTGCAGCCTGATATAACTCAGCTAACTCACCAACCGTGTCAAGAACTACTGCATCAGCTCTAGGCTCTGAGTCTATGGGTAAATTGCTTCGCCGCACAACAGCAAGTCCCTCGTGGCGACAGAGACGCTCCACGTAATCAAACCGCTCAGGGTGACGAGGTGCTAACACAAGAAGCGCTGAACTCCCACTACTCCGAATACGGTTAAAAGCACGCACAACTGCCTTCTCCTCACCCTTGAGAGTACTTCCCGCTATGATCACTTGGCGATTACTGGACATTCGGAAAAAACGGAGAACGCGACCACGTCCCTTTGTCAACGAAGCATCGAGCGCGTCAAACTTAAGACTGCCAGTCAACTTAAGATGATCAGGGCTAGCTCCAAGAGTTAGTAGTCGCTGGGCAGCTTCATCGTCCTGCACACAAAACAGATCAATATCTTTCAGCACATGCTTAAAGAGCGATCGTACGAGTCGGTACCGTGGATAAGATCGAAATGACACACGTCCATTAACAAGTACCGTCTTGACTCCTCGCCGACGACACTCGCGGAGTAAATTTGGCCAGATCTCTGTTTCAACCATTAAAAAAAGTTTTGGTCGAACTACATCAAGTGTCCGACATACTGCAAATGCCCAATCGAATGGAAAATAAAAAACACCATCAACATCACGTACGTCACGGCGCGCAAGCTGCTGGCCAGTCAGTGTTGTCGTTGATAATAAAATCTTTAGATCCGGGTAATAACGACGAAGGTCCGTAATAAGTGGACGCGCGGTTAATACCTCCCCAACGGAAACTGCGTGAACCCAGATAGACTCGTCCCTATCAAGATTCAACGAGACAGGAAGATACCCAAGTCGCTGCGCTAGGCTACCAAAGTACTTCTTATGAAAAATCGCCTGGTACGCAAAATACGGCGAAGCAACAATGAAAAACACGAACGTGGCGAGACTGTAAAGGAGGTACACTGGATTACAAATAGTACGCCTGAACAGAGCTTAAATCTATTAAGGTGTATATGTTACAGACAATGCAGTATAGCTTGGTGATTGACCATCTTCAAGACACATCAGTAAGATTGAGTGTTTGCCACATTGTGTTTACTTGTACAAATAGTCAAAGGAAGAAGGAGGCGTAATGAAGGTTAGAGTCGGAATTAATGGTTTTGGTCGAATTGGGCGCAATATCATGCGTGCCGCCATGGAAAATCACGACATTGATTTCGTCGCAGTCAATGACCTAACGAACGCGTCGACTCTTGCTCACCTACTCAAGTACGACTCAGTGCTTGGTAATCTCAACGCTGAAGTCAAAGTCACCAGCAACGGAATTACATTAGATAACAAGGAGTTTCAGGTGTTGTCGATAAAAGACCCTGCACAGTTGCCTTGGCAGGATCTTGGCGTTGACGTCGTACTTGAATCAACAGGGCTATTTGCTAATCGTGATGCGGCAGCAAAGCATTTAACGGCAGGTGCAAAAAAAGTCATTATTACAGCACCTGCTAAAAACCCAGATATTACAGTTGTCCTTGGAGTTAATGACAATAATTACAATCCAGCAAAACATCAAATAATTTCAAATGCCTCATGCACAACTAACTGTCTTGCTCCTATGGCAAAGGTGTTGCACGAAAACTTTGGCCTCAACAAGGGTTGGATGACAACTGTCCACTCCTACACAAATGACCAACAACTTCTAGATCTACCTCATAAAGATCTCAGACGTGCTCGAGCTGCTGCTTTATCGATGATCCCAACAACAACAGGGGCTGCTGTTGCTGTCGGTGAAGTGCTTCCAGAACTCAAAGGAAAACTCGACGGCATCGCAATGCGTGTGCCAACACCCAATGTATCGATCATTGATCTCGCTGCAGTCTTAGATAAGAAGACAACTTCCGAAGAAATAAATAAAGCCTTCCAAACAGCGGCCAACGGTCCCCTTCGTGGCATCCTGACTGTATCTACTGAAGATTTAGTCTCTATAGATTTTAAAGGCAATCAATATTCATCTATTATCGATGCAGCTTACACAAAGGTGATGGATGGTAACTTCGTGAAGGTGCTCTCCTGGTATGACAATGAGTGGGGCTACTCTAACCGCTGTGTCGACCTTCTCCTGAAGATAGTTAAGAAAGGCCTCTGACAGCCGTGGCCAAGCAGTCAGTGAACCAGCTCGATTTAGAGGGACAACGTGTATTTATCCGCGTTGATTTTAACGTCCCAATCGAAGCCGGCGAAGTGTCTGACGATACTCGACTGCGCGCCGCACTACCAACAATTCGACTCGTGCTTGAAAAAGGGGCCAGGGTAGTAGTGTTAGGCTCTCATCTAGGTCGACCAAAGGGTAAGCCAGTCCCAGAGATGAGCTTGAAGCCTGTGGCCACCTGTCTTGCAGACCTACTAAAACACCCAGTCATTTTTTCAAACGATTGTATTGGCAACTCTGCAAAAGAATTTGTGGAAAACGTACCAGAGAACTGCGTAGTACTACTTGAAAACCTTCGATTCCATCCTGGCGAAGAACAAAATGATCCTGATTTTGCAAAACAGTTAGCAACACTTGCAGATGTTTATATCAATGACGCTTTTGGCGTCGCTCACCGGGCCCACGCATCAGTTGAAGCACTCGTCCACCTGCTACCAGTAGTAGGAACAGGGCTCCTGATAGAACGAGAGCTTGGCTATCTGAGTCAGCTTCTCAATAATCCGGCACGGCCATTCGTTGCGATCCTCGGTGGTGCTAAGGTTTCTGACAAAATTGAAATTATTCAAAACCTCTTACCACTTGTAGACCGTCTCTTAATTGGGGGGGCTATGGCCTACACTTTCCTGAAAGAGATGGGTTATCCAGTCGGACGTTCACTTGTCGAAAACGACAAGCTTGTTGCGACACAAAATATTATTGCTAGTGGCAAGAAACATGATGTCACGCTAATGTTACCTGTCGATCATGTTGTAGCTGAAAAAATGGAAGCAGGTAGTCCAACAGAGACGCTGGAGATAGACGACCCACGTATCGGAGAACGACTTGGACTTGATATTGGCCCACGTACGGCAAATATGTATTGCGACACACTTAGGGACGTACAAACTGTGTTCTGGAATGGCCCGATGGGGGTTTTTGAACTTGAGGCTTTCGCGCAAGGGACGTTAGCTGTAGCCAAAGCAGTAGCAAATATGTCAGGTACAAGCATAATCGGGGGTGGTGATTCTATTGCAGCTGTAAACAAAGCGGCTGTCGCTCCGCACATTACCCATATTTCGACTGGTGGTGGTGCAGCGCTTGAATTTCTTAGCGGTCGTACACTCCCTGGCATTGCAGTACTCTCGGAGGTATAGATTCATGCGAACTCCACTTATCGTGGGAAATTGGAAGATGTACAAAACCGTTGACGAAGCAGTCCAGTACGTCAAAGACCTCTGTACCCTGGTAAAAAACATTCATGATGTGAATGTTGTGATTGCACCAACGTTCACAGCCTTACATGCAACTGCTACAACAGCGGGTAACAACAACGTAGCAATCGCTGCACAGGATCTGTACTGGGAGGTGGAAGGCGCCTTTACAGGAGAAATTAGCGGAACGATGATTCACACCTGTGGCGCTCAGTACGTCATTATTGGTCACTCGGAACGTCGTGCACTGTTTTCTGAAACTGATACACACGTGAGAAAGAAAGTCACTGCTGCCTTAACCCACTCATTAACACCGATTGTTTGTATTGGCGAAACATTAGAGCAACGTGAGAGTGGAAAAACTTTTGATATCCTAGATCATCAAATTGCTATAAATCTTGCCGACATAAAAACTGAACAGTTAGCACAGATCGTCATTGCTTACGAACCTGTATGGGCTATCGGTACTGGAAAGAATGCTACTCCGATCCAAGTGGCAGAAGCACACAGCCACATCCGATCTCGCCTCGCTAGCACGTTTGGCAAAGAAGCCGCCGCACAATGCCACGTAATTTATGGTGGAAGTGTCAAACCGAAGAATATCCAGGAATTAATTGCCCAGCCGGATGTGGATGGTGCCCTGGTGGGAGGAGCGAGCCTTGAAGTCCAGGCTTTCTTTGAAATCATTTCTCGAAGTCGAAAGGCCACTGTATAATCCAGTGTTTTTGATTTCGCAACCTGGGCTGACCCTGGCTGCGAACCTTCAATAGTGAATTCCATGGTTTATTACATAGTTACGTCGGCGTATGTGCTCAGTTGTCTGCTCCTTGTGTTGGTTGTGCTGCTCCAGCAAGGTAAGGGAGGAGACATTGCTAGTGCCTTTGGGGGCGGTTCAAGTCAAACAGCCTTTGGTGCACGAAGCGGTGCCAGTGTGCTATCACGAGCTACAACGGTCCTTGCTGTGTTATTTATGGCAGGCGCCATCCTAATAGCTATTCTGCGCCAGGGTGGGGGCACATCGGTCATTGGGAGTAGTCCCCCTCAGCAAAGTGCACCAGCTAGTGCCCCGGTTGATTCTCCAACAGAGACAGCACCGTAGCCGTAAGATTTCTGAAATTCGATTTTGAACAACTACGTATTGTTCCTATCCAACTATGCGGAAGTGGCGGAATTGGCAGACGCACCAGCTTGAGGGGCTGGCGGTGGCAACACCATGGGGGTTCGAGTCCCCCCTTCCGCACCATTAACATGTTCTATCTTGAACAATGAACACGTTCTGTCGACAGTTCCTCTTCAGCTAATTCGCTTCCACTCTACGGTGCGACCAAGGAGACGTATCCATATCCACCCTCGTACCTTTAGAACACCGTCCTTCAACTCTAGATCAGCTCTGTACTGCTTACCATTTTCTGGATTGTAGATTCGTCCGTTCTTCCACTTCTGGTCGATAAACTCAAAGTTGAGGATGAAATCTGTACCCAGAAGGGGTCGATCCCGAAGCGCCTGGTCAGGATTCTTTATATCAAAGCCCCCTGCCGGTGGTTCATCGTAAAACAAAATAAACTTGCCGTGATACTTATTGTCGCGTTCGTACACTTCCACATGAGCGCCATCAGTGGTATCCCAGACACCGAGGATGCCATTGGGAAGATCGTTCTCCGTTGTTGCGAGTTGATGTTCACGCCCCTTGGACTCAGCACCCTCCACTATACTGGCACTGCCACGAACAAGTGCTGTCGAAGCACAAGACCCAAGTACGCGATCTAACTTATCTGCCTCTCGGCGATCGATTGTTAAATTGTATTTCTGACGAACTAGAACTACCTGATTCGCAAACCAACATTTGTTTAAAATCGGCTGCCATTCTGCTGCGTCCTTATTACTTTTCTCCTGGTTAATATCACGACTAGCTAATGTTAAATTTAATAAATCCGTTGAAAATTGTCGGCGCTCATTAACATCCGTCGCACACAGACCACTATCATGTGCTTCTGATCTCGCAACAATATGCTCAATCTCTGTCTCCCACCTATTTGGAAAAACACGCCCAGTATACGGACTCCAGATTCCACCAAGGTTATTGATAATGCTTACTTCGACAGACTGCGGGTAAGAATAGTCTGCTGCGCTATATTGACTGCAGCGGGATTCCTGCGCTACACGAAGACCACGCCAGGTTTGTGCTTCCACAGAACCTCTACACCACAGCGCCATCACTATAGCAATCATGACAATGCGGACTAGATACATATAACAACTAGCTATAGAAAAAGTGTGACTAATGAATTGTGTCTATCGTTTAACTTGTAACAATTCTTGCGGAGGTTGAGGATTATTCCACTTGAGTTGAAGGTTTGGCATCGGGCGACCTGCAAATAACTTTCTACATGGTACTGCCATCATACGTGCCCAAAGCGCCGAGCGATTCACTCGTGCACTGTCAGTAGCAATGCCAGTGTTTGCGTACATTTGACGATAGATTTTTGAAATCAGCAAGAATGCAAGCCGCGCCTTCAGTGAGTTGGTGACTATAGATCTTTTCCAGATACTCCGGAATGAATAAAATCGATCCCACACACTCTGAGTATTATGACGAATCTCTTCAGTGCTCATCACTGGGTGATCTATATAAAGCTTCGGGCGAGATTCTTGTGGTATCAACCAATGTTTCGTTACTGGAATACCATCAATTGTTTTCGGATCGTTACCAAGACCCTTCTCCCAGGCTTCAAAGTCCAAGGTGCCTGGAAAAGGTTGAAGCATGACGAACTGCGCGAAGGCAACATCTGAACGATCAGCAACGGCTAGACAAGCATCAAATGTTGTCAAACGATCGCTTGGAAGACCAAAAATAAAGGATCCGAGAATGTGTACACCGTGGCTACGAAATACACGTAGCCGCTCCACGAGTGCATCTCCACTTTCGTTAAAATCCTTGTAAATGTCCTTTAATCCTTCTGGAGTCACTGACTCAACACCAACCAGTGCACCTCTGATGTGTGCACGGCGCATTGCATCAAGAAATTCCGGATCCTCAGCTGCTTCCATCGTAATCTGTGTAAAAAATATGGTGTCTGAAGGAAGATGCTCTTCAAGCGCTGCCATTAACTCAAAGCGTTCAGCCCTGATCCGTTGCAACTGCTGCAACTGGCTTTTATCCTCGCGTCTTGAAGCCATGCGTAGGTCTTCCTGTGTCACGGGATAGAAATTGTCATCGGCAAGCGCAATAAAACGAAATCCACGTCGGCGAAGATCAACAATTTCTTCGACTACACTTTGAACATTTCCTTGCCTGGGACGCTGGCCATCTGTACGCCAGACAGAACAAAAAGAACAATGCTTAGGGCAACCACGTACTGTTTGGACAGACGCCCACATGTACCGGCCCTCGGGCATTAGGCTCCAACGTCCTGGTAAGAATTCGCTGCCTTCAATAGCACCGCCATCGTAGAGAGGCTTTAGTGTGCCAGCAACACAATCCTTAATCACTATTGACCAAACATGGTCACCATTACCAGTCACAATAGCGTCCGCTCCACCACGCTCTCTTGCTTCATCTGGATAGAGAGTCGCGTGAATGCCGCCAAAGACAACGTACGCACCCGCTGCTTTAGCTGCGAGACCGACTTGGTACCCGCGCAGTGCATTTGCAGTATGGATACCAATCCCAACAACATCTCCCTGTTTGATCTTCGTTACATCTAACTTTTCAAGTGTCTCATCAACCAAAACAGGATCGCCATATTCTTCGGGCGTTGCGGATGCCAACACATAGAGCCAACGAGGTGTAATAACACCGATACCAAATGACACGTCGCTGGGATTAATTAAGTAAATTCTCATGAAGTTATTCGCTACCAATTGCAATAAGGAAAAATACAAGACCAGAATAACGAAACTATCTTAACCTTAAAACTTCTGGACCTCTATATTATTAATAGAAAATCAGAGCTAAATTTAGGGAATTTTTTGTAAAGAAAAGAGCCTTGCAATTACAACATCTTGTGTAATTTTACTCATTATACGAATGTCATAGCCCTCCCCACGAATATCTAAAACTCCCTGTTGGCTAGTAATAATCAAGCCTGTCCTTGTGCTTATCCACATAGGTAGAGACTGCTCAAGATAGTAATTCAATCCATAATGCCAAGACCGATCTAATTGATGCACTGAAACTAGTTCTTGTTCCTGCTTCACATTTTTAACCTCAGCAGCCAGTACACGGGCTGTAAGACGCGCGTCCAGTTTCGGTGCTACCCAGCCAGTAATACCTGTAAGGAAGACAGCCATACCTATTGCCGCAATAGACAGGCCCATCCAAATACGTTTCAAAAAACCCAATAGCACAACAATCAAACCAGTGATGGAGAGAAAAACTGTAAGACCAATAACAACACTTCGACTACTCAGTAGAACTTCTAATTCAACTGGAAGGCGACTTGTTCCAACCACTGCCAAAATTCCTAGCAAGATAAACGTACCCCCAACCATGGCAACGAGCTTTGCCAGTACTCTTGGACACTCTATAGCAGCTCGTGTAGTGCTGTGAGCAATCAGTAAGACTAGGGGTGGCACTGCAGGAAGAATGTACCCAGGTAGCTTGGAACTGGACAGGCTAAAAAATAATAAGGGGAACAATCCCCAGCATCCGATAAATAAACCAACTGAACTTCTCCACTCCCCTGTTACAAAAATACTTTTTATATCTCGAACAACATTCAGTAACAGCACTGTCCACGGCACAAGACCAATGAGAAGGATCTGACCATAGAACCAGACAGGTTGTTCGTGGCGAAAGACGGGCGTTAAGTAGCGTTGAATATTATGTTCGATCAGAAAAGTCTGTATGAAGCTTGGGTTTTGTAAAGCGCACGCAACGTACCACGGTAGCGCAACAAGCATGAATGCAAGAATTGCTACTGGGTGCACTAGGCCAAGACCTATTTTCCATCGACCAGTTATCAGTATCCAGAGTCCAACGCTACCGCCCGCGAGTACAAGAGCCGCTGGACCCTTAGCCAGAACAGCTGCCCCCAAGCTGACGCCCCATAGCAGTCTCCAGGTATACCAACTACCCAGACAACAGTACGCGCTGGAACTAGTCGAAGAATCACGTATCTGCTCATAAACGATGCGCACCGCTGCCACAAACGAAATGCTAAGCGCCGAAGCAAATACCATGTCGTGAGTTGCGGCTCGGCTAAATCCTATCGCTGCTACGGTTGTGGGAAGTATTAGTAACAATGCATAAGTCGTCGGCCATCCGTACAATCGTCGACATAGCCAAGCTAGCATTCCAATTAGCAAGAGCCCCATTAGTGACGACGGAAGACGCGCGGTAATCTCTGAAACACCAAATACACGAAAAGCCGACGCGGCCATCCAATAATAGAGCACCGGCTTTTCAAGCCATGGAACACCGTGCAATTTTGGTGTAACCCAATCACCGTCGGTCGCCATCTCTCTTGCTACAGCTGCATAGCGGGGTTCATCGGGTCCGATTAGGCCAAGAGCCCCAGATCCGTTGAAAGTACAAAGCCACACAATTGTTGTGACAAGTGCTGTAGCAAGAAAGAACTGGACTCTTCTGTGCATGAAGATTCTCCGAATTTACACAGTTGACGTCTTCAGACTATCGGATCCTAGTAATTTCAAACATTCTTTATAGTACTGATCAAATTTGAAGCACTAACAATATTTCAATTTCTCTACTAAAAACAGCCTAGAACTAACGATCCAAGGGAACAGAGTTTAAATCTTGGCAACGCTTGTGCATGAAAACAGTCATCAGTTGATAATAGGTGTGTGAAGCTTGGAAGCAACATTTTAGTTGAGTCAAAACGACTGTCGGGAACTCAAGTTGGTCTTCTCTGCAACCACGCTTCTGTAGACGAAAACTTTCGTCATATTGCTGACCGACTGTTGCTGGATGAGAACATTACGCTGGGTGCTGTGTTTGGTCCACAACACGGAGTCAATGCAACTGTGCAAGACAATATGATCGAAACACCACATGGACATAACAATGTCCACCGAACACCTGACGGCCTCCTCCGTCAAGGACCTGTCTACTCGCTTTATAGTGAAACGCG
>DDZV01000060.1:0-732 GCA_002346475.1 Acidobacteria bacterium UBA2999
CATTTCAACCCCAGCGCTCAATCAGTTCTTGGCTCAGGTAACGGCTCAACCCCCGCCAGTGAGCCCTGGTCAACGACGGGTCCGTATACTCTATGGCGCACAGATTGGGATTGCTCCGCCTACGTTTCTCCTTTTTACTAATGTGGCAACTAAGTTTCATTTCTCGTACGAACGTTTTTTAATCAACCAGTTGCGGGAGGCATTTGGGTTTGAAGGTGCCCCAATTCGGCTCCGTGTACGACGACGTCGAGGGAAGACGGCCTAGGGGGAGGCTGATATACTCAACATTGAAAATGGCTCAAAAGTTACATAAGGCTACGGAAGTTTGTCAGGTCGCCCAGATTCAACCGTACGTGTTGCGATCATGGGAGAAGGAGTTTCCACGGATTGGATTAAAAAAATCCGAGGACGGTCCACGGTTGTATCGCCAGGCAGACATTCAGCAAGTTCTCAGGATTAAGGAACTTGTGTTTAGTGAAGGGCTCACACTTGCAGGCGCGCGTCGGCGCTTGGAAGGCGAGAGTGAAGAGAGCCCCTTGATGTCAGTACCAGTAGCCACAGAGGTCACGCATCCACACGGACAAGATGTGCCGGCTGAAGTGACTGAAGTGCGTGAGGGGTTACGTTCTTTGTTGGAAATGCTGGAAGTTGGAAATGGCAAAGCGACGAAAGCTTCTCGAGCGAAGTCCTCGTCGAAACAATCAGTCAAACGGTCCTCGGCACGTAGTAGTG
>DDZV01000060.1:1046-1178 GCA_002346475.1 Acidobacteria bacterium UBA2999
CAAGGCACCGAGGCGGACCACTAAACAAACATCTACAAAAACTAAAGCTGTAAAGCGGAAACGCCGTACGTCATGGCGGTAATGTTTTTATCGGAATAACAGATCTGTACGGGATGTGGCGCAGCTTGGTAG
>DDZV01000060.1:1501-12167 GCA_002346475.1 Acidobacteria bacterium UBA2999
CCTGACTGGGGGTCAGGGGGTCGCTGGTTCAAATCCAGTCATCCCGACCATTTTTCTCAATACAAGAATAGGGATGTTGATCTAGGAGGTGGAATGGCGCAAGCGTTTCGCTTTTGTAAGCAAGGAGTGTTCGGTCGTGACCTAGAGTTTTCCATCATATCGTGAAAACGTTGGGGTGCCGTACGCACCCCTTATCCCTATTACGATTACCTTCCTGAGATTAGGCAAGGTCGAAACGATCGAGATTCATCACCTTGTTCCATGCAGCTATAAAGTCACGCACAAACACCTGTTGCGAGTCGTCACAGGCATAGACTTCTGCAATAGCTCGTAGCTGGGAATTTGCACCGAAGACGAGGTCGACAGCGGTACCGGTCCACTTGAGTTTATCCGTCCCGTGATCGCGTCCCTCGAACACGTGCTCGGACGTGGAGGACTTCTGCCACTTTGTGTTCATGTCGAGCAGGTTTACAAAGAAATCATTGGTCAACAGTTCAGGACGCTTGGTGAAGACGCCGAGTTTAGACTGCCCAACGTTAGCATTCAGGACACGCATGCCCCCGACGAGGACCGTTGTTTCAGGTGCTGTCAGCGTCAGCATGTGTGCCCGATCCACCAATAGTTCTTCTGCCGATCTTCGGTGTCCCGCTTCAAGGTAGTTGCGAAAGCCATCTGCTGTGGGTTCGAGCACGGCAAATGACTCCACGTCTGTTTGCTCTTGTGATGCGTCCGTACGCCCAGGCGAGAAGGGAACTTGCACGTTATACCCGGCGTTCTTGGCAGCCTGTTCGACGGCCGCGCAGCCGCCTAGAACAATCACATCGGCGAGGGAGACCGCCGTACCGTTGGATTGCGCACTATTAAAGGTCGTTTGGATTTTTTCGAGTGTCTGTAGCACCTTCCCTAGTTCGGCCGGGTTATTTGCTGCCCAATCCTTCTGCGGTGCGAGGCGAATGCGTGCGCCATTTGCTCCACCGCGTTTGTCGGTACCCCGAAATGTGACTGCCGATGCCCAGGCAGTCGAAACCAATTGTGCAATGGAGAGTCCCGCTCCGAGGATCGTGTCCTTGAGGTCAGCGATATCTTGCTTTCCAACTAATTTATGGGTGGCTTCTGGGACAGGGTCTTGCCACAACTGAGGCTCCGTAGGAACCAACGGACCAATACACCGTTTACGGGGGCCCATGTCGCGGTGTGTCAGCTTGTACCACGCCTTGGCGAAGGCAGTTGCAAATGCCTCCGGGTTCTCATGGAAGCGTTTTGAAATCGGTGCATAGGTCGGGTCTAGTCTTAGTGCGAGGTCTGTTGTGAACATCATGGGCGCGTGCTTCTTTGAGGCATCGTGCGCATCTGGCACGGTGCCATTTGCCGAGGCATTCGTGGGAGTCCACTGTGTCGCACCGGCTGGGCTCTTCACTTGTTCCCATTCATAGCCAAATAGGTTGTCAAAATAATTGTTGTCCCACTTGGCCGGGCTTGTCGTCCAGGCACCCTCTAAGCCACTGGAGATAGTATCGCCGGCGTTGCCGCTGCCGAAGGTATTCTTCCAACCGAGGCCTTGCTCTTCTAGGTTGGCACCCTCTGGTTCTGGACCGACGTGCTGATCCGGATTGGCCGCACCATGGGCTTTACCAAACGTGTGTCCGCCAGCAATGAGCGCAACTGTTTCTTCATCATTCATAGCCATACGGCGGAATGTTTCCCGAATGTCCCGTGCTGCAGCGAGCGGATCTGGGGTACCGTTTGGCCCCTCAGGATTTACATAGATCAGGCCCATTTGCACGGCGCCGAGAGGGTTCTCGAGCTCTCTGTCACCGCTGTAGCGTTCGTCTGCGAGCCACGTATTTTCAGGACCCCAGTAAATATCCTCTTCAGGCTGCCAGACATCCTCGCGCCCGCCAGCAAAACCGAGTGTTTTAAACCCCATTGACTCCAGGGCACAGTTGCCGGCAAATATCATCAGGTCAGCCCACGAAACTTTTCGGCCGTATTTCTGTTTAATTGGCCAGAGCAACAAACGCGCTTTATCAAGGTTCACGTTGTCAGGCCAACTGTTGAGAGGTGCAAAGCGTAGTGTGCCGGAGGCTGCGCCGCCCCGGCCGTCGCCGATGCGGTACGTGCCTGCGCTGTGCCATGCCATCCGAATGAAGAGTGGCCCATAGTGACCGTAGTCAGCTGGCCACCAGTTTTGTGACGTCGTCATCAACGCATCGATGTCTTTCTTCAGTGCATGCAGGTCAAGTGTCTTGAATTCCTCAGCGTAGTTGAAGTCCTTGCCCATGGGATCTGGCAGGGGAGAGTCCTGGTGGAGGATCTTCAGGTTTAACTGATTCGGCCACCAGTGTTGATTCGAGGTGGTTCCAACTGCCGTGTGTCTGTGAGGTCCGCCCAGGGCTGGGCACTTACTTTCGCTTTCCATGTTCTCTCCAATCGTGAGCCCGCTATGCAATAACCGTGCACTGATAAGAAATATCAGTGCACGGTATGATAGCTGGCCTAGCGCGAGAGAACTAGCCTTTCAAGGCTGTCGTTAGTGAATTAATTCCGTGGGACAGCTCTTCGTGAACCCGCGTTTCCACTTCGACCACCACGTGTATAGCCACCAGGAGTTCCCCGTTCTTTCCCGTCAGATCCGCTGCCAGCCCTTCCGTTATATCCACTGCCAGATGTGGTACCTGTTGTTCTGCCTCCGTTTTGTTGAGGGGCTACTACAGTCGTCTCGCGTTCGCGTACACGGGTGTAGCTCCGTGGGGGGACAGCCCGTCCTTGCCTTTGCCAGCGCGGAGCATATCTCCTGAATCTGACGTAGGGGTTTCGATACCTTCCATAAAAGTATGGGCTATAACTGGTACGCCACGACCCGTACCCAAATGGTGTGACGTAGTACGGATAAAGATCGCCATACCAGACGGGATCGTAGTAGTAGGAGCGGGGAACAGGTCGATCATAAAAATTGTAATACTGGTAAGTAGCAGATCCTCCAGATTGTTGTATGCGACGTTCAAGTATGAATTGATTGCCACGATTTGTACTGACCTGACGTTCCACGACGAATTCGTCTGGATAGGCAAGTGCTACCAGGAGATCGATGACACTTGAGTGCACCTTGGCATCGTCTAGTGCTACTAGAACCTGACGACTAAGATATAGGCGAGGTTGCGTCTCCATGAGTAGTGCTTCGACTACACGAGGGTCTACTTGCCGTGTCGCTTCGAGGACATCGTTCACTGTTAGTGACTCAGTATTCACAGTGCGTGCAGCAATGACCGCACGTGTTTCTCTAGGCTTCAGCGCAGCGTACCCCAGTAAACCCGTTCGTTTTTTCCCAGAAACGGCGTTGTAACGACGAAGTTCAAGATGTTGTTGATCTCCTGTATCAATCAGTTGAATGTCAATCCAAGTTCCACTGCTTGTGAACAAACTGATACCGTTCACTCGTCGCAATGGTTCGTCCCCGCACATGAGTTCTGCTTGAGTAAAAAGTCTTCGGCCATTTATAGACCAACTACGTTTTTCCCATCCACGGCAGTCATTATCAGTGACGGTTCGTTTTGAACCGTCAGCGACAAGGGTGCGTTTCGTGAGAAATTTCCCATTTGCTTCAACAGCGATGGTGACACTGTTCCTGTTTTTTGTTGGTGACAAACAGACAAACGTTTGATCAAGTGCCTGACTGTTAAGTTCAGTTGTCGGTTCCAGATGTTCTTCTACGAACTGCCAGCAACCTGTCCACCCCAACCATTTTGTATCGGCATCAATCCGCGTCGTGAGGTCGAATTGTGCTGACGGATTTGCAGAGACCGGCATTGTACAGAAGAGGGTCATTACCAAGATCAGATAAAGGCTAGGATGAATGCGCTGCATCTTTTTTATCCTTTCTCAACAACTTTTCGCGATACGTTAGAAGGCCAACCGAATTCCAGCAGCAATACGAAGACCATTCAGATCGATAGTCTCGAATGAAGAGAACGACCCTTCCAGTTCCGGTGGATAAACCCATACATGACGGGCTTCGAGTGTTGCAAACAGCTTCTGCGTTAAACGAATATCAACTCCTGCAAATACATGTGCACTGGGCGTCCACCCTCTTTCTTCAATAGAAGCGTCGCATAGCCAGTCATCAGTGCCACTGCAAGCAGTAAAAATTGACAAATCAATGATGTCAACGAAGTCACCGGTTTGCTGCAGTGTATACCGAAGGAATCCACCCCCACCTCCAATGTAGGGTACGACCCTGCTTGGAATCCAGGTGTACTGACCAATTTGTCGGCCACGAGAGGTGAGTGCAAATTCCACACTTCCCGTGAGGTCAACCTGTTGCAAGGTTGTCCGTTGTTCAATCTCAAACCCATTAGCATCTGTGAAGTCTCTGTAGTTAGAGCGAGCTGACGATTGTGAAAAATCGATACCAACTCTCACATCTAATCGTGGGCTAAGACCAAAGCTAGCGTCAGCAACAATACCTGGACCGTTGTAATCACCCTGACCAAGTGTCAGTTGGTTGTTGAAGAATGCAAACAAATCACCTTCAGCCCGTGCACGGTTCAACTGACCACGAATAGAGACTGATGATCGCGGACGTTCTAGTTGAAAGTCCGGCGGTTCTGCTGCTGAAACGTCTTGTACTGTTTTTGCGTAATCTGTTTTTTCGTTTTCTGGTGATGTACGAGCGTGATCAAAAATAATTTGTGATTCACTAGACTCGTTTTCACGAGCATCAACAGATCCTTCAAAGCAGAATGTTGCGATTGCGACGGTTACGAGTATTAAGACTCTGTATGGATAAATCGTTGGTATTGACACAACCAAGCCTCCTACTGGAATCTAAGCGCTGTTCTGCCAGGGTTTGCTGTTCAGCAAGTTCTTGTGCTTCTTCACAATCCTTGCACCGCACTGCAAATAGTAACGCTCGTAGACGTGCTTCACTGATCTCTTCACCGCATTCAAAACAATTCCCGTACGAGCCTTCCTCGAGACGTTCAAGTGATTCATTGATTTTGTTCAATGTCTCAACTTTCATCTGCAAGAGGGCCAGTTCGATATCTTCCTGGATATCTATTTCTGAGCTTTCGCCAGGATTCAGAGGCTCCCGGTCTTTGCCTTGGTCGGTTCTCACACCACGAATCTTGCCATGCACTTCGCTTGTTAACTCAAGGCGTCGACCTTCAAGCAGGTTCCGTAATTCCACGGAACGGCTTGTTTGATAGTTGGTCATAGCAAGTCTCCTAATAAGCAAAGATTACACTGTAACAAGAAAAAATACCAGATATGTTTTTGTAAAAACATAAGTGTTTAAATATGAACATTACTGTTTTTCTTATTTTTCCTTATTAAACGAAAAATAGCGGGATAGGGTAGCCTAGAGTCTCAGTAGGAGGGGTGTGTGATGTTGCGATGGATATTGATGTTGTGCATTGTGTTAACTGTAGCGTGTGGTGGATCTACGTCTGATCAAAGTGACGAAATGGAATCTGAGATCGATGTAGAGGCAGTCACAATCTATCGTAGACATCCTGCTCTTGACGATCTCGTGCCATTGGACGCATCGATTGAACAAATTGGTGAGGGGTTCGGATTTACAGAAGGGCCAGCGTGGGTCCCACGCGGGGATGGTTTTCTCCTCTTTTCTGACATTCCAGCCAACACAATTTTTCAGTGGACCCCTGAGGGAGTGACGGAGTTCTATGGGCCAGTGTATGAAGGTGATTTTGAAGAGGGACGTTTGGTGGGGTCGAATGGCATTATTGTCGATCCAGAAGGGGAGATTATTTTCACGGAACACTTCAATGGTCGGATTTCTCGGGTAGATACTGCTGGGAATCGAAGCACTGTTGTCGATAATTATGAAGGTGGGCGCCTGAACAGTCCTAATGATCTAGTGTACAAGTCTGATGGATCGCTCTTTTTTACAGATCCATCTTTTGGGCTTCCGAGTCCAGAGGCAAAGGCACTTGATGTAAATGGCATCTATAAATTGAGTCCCGGTGGAGACTTGACTTTGTTGGCTGATCAGCCTGCGCCGAATGGGTTGGCATTTTCACCAGATGAGTCACGCTTGTATGTCGCAGATAGTATAGGTAAATCTTGGTTTGTCTATGAAGTTGCAGAAGACGGAACACTCGGTGCTGGGGAGATTTTTTTTGATGCCAGTCAGACAGAGGCGCCAGGAGCTGCTGATGGATTGAAAGTTGATGCGCAGGGCAATCTTTGGGCAACCGGTCCAGGAGGGGTCTGGATTATTAGTCCCGACGGTCAGCATCTTGGCACACTCATCCCACCGCAACCACCTGCCAACGTGGCATGGGGGGATAGTGACGGGCAAACTCTTTATATGACTGCCCGAGATAAACTCTACCGAATCCGTGTCAATGTCGCTGGTGATGGATGGTAGAGATTGGTGTAGTAAGTAGGTTAACTACAAATTTATGAGGCCAGACGAGTCTATCATTTGGCGCCATAGTACCCACGCAACTGATGTTGCGTGCATCATGGTGTCCTGTTGCAGTGGCGCAGAATTGCAAGTACGTAACGGCGACACCATTCTCTTGAGAGAACTGTATCCCGATAAGCCAACGTTATATGAACGGGCAGAGCAGCTGAGAATTTGTGTCGTGAGTGATGGGATCGGTTCCCTCTCATAAGTGGAGGATCTGGGGAGCGCAAATTTGTCTTCTTGCGCTTGCGAGTATCGCAGCCGTGGTTCCGATGAAACCGGAATTGGTGGAGCGTTGGTTCACAACAGGTTTCTATCCACCGGTACAACGTATACTCACGAGTCTTTCTAATTTATTTCCAGTGGCAGCGCTCGATCTTCTGGTCATAGGGGTAGGTAGCTGGCTTATTTGGCATTGGTGGCGTGCGCTTCGCTATGAGAAAGGGTCGCCTCGCTTACGACGTGCGTACGCTGCAACAATGAGCACAATAACAGCTGTGGCGGTTGTCTATCTACTCTTCCTTGTATTCTGGGGATTGAATTATCGACGTGTGCCATTGTCTCACCGTCTCGTTTTTGAGACGCAGGCACCGACTACCAGTGAGGCCATGGTACTTGCCCGTGAAGCAGCAGCACAACTGAATCGGTTGCACGCTTCTGCGCATGCGATGGGATGGGAGGAGCCCCTGTGGAAGAGTGAGACGTTTCGACAATCAGCAGATGATCTCCAACGGGTTCTTGGACATTCATCACCAGCATTACCCGGACGTTTGAAACGGACAATTTTCGGTTCGGTGTTTCGGTGGAATGGCGTGAACGGGATGGTTAATCCGTTTGGACTTGAGGTGTTGGAGAATCCGGATCTATTGCCTTTTGAACGTCCATTTGTGCTGGCACATGAGTGGGCACATTTAGCGGGTTATGCAGACGAAGCAGAAGCAAATTTTGTGGGATGGTTGACCTGTGTACGGGCCCATGAATCAGCACAGTACAGTGGATGGTTATATCTGTACTCAGAAATTCTTACACAATTACCAGCACAGGAACGTAAGCAAGTTGAAGGGGTGCTTGCGATGGGACCACGGCGCGATCGAGAAGCTATCGTGGCACGATCACAACGTGGAGTGCTTCCCGTTTTTCAACAAGCCAGTTGGTCTGCGTATGACAGGTACCTCAAGGTTAATCGTGTCGAGACTGGCATCAGGAGTTATGGAGCGGTTCTTACCTTAATTCTTCAAGCCAAGTTTTCGTCGAATTGGACACCAACATTACAAAAACAAATGTAGAGAGAATTTGCACCGGCTAGGCATTTTTTACCTGCCCTGCCGCTGCCCGTTGGAGACGATCACGCAATGCAGCTTCAAGGGGGTCGCCGTGTGTAAAGACACCGAAGACAAGAATTCGATTAACCCCTATCGCATCAAGTTCGCGCAACGCAGCATAGAGACGTTTGGCGGTAGATGCACTATCACCAGAACTGCCACACTCAGCGACAGCAAATCCCATTGCAGCGAATGTTTTGAGCTCTTCGCGTGGTACAAGGACACCAACACGTTGGCCTTTTGAAGTGGCCGCTCGACTCTCTTTGATAAGCCGTGCGCGGACACGGCTAGGGTCGCCTTCGTACACAACAAGCGATGCTCGTGGTGAATAGTGTTTTTGCAGTAGTCCTGGAGACCGCATGGTTTCATGCGTTGTAGCGATCTTCGTCGTGACATCTGGAATGATAGTCCGAAGCATGTCGAGACTGATTGCCCCAGGCCGAAGGATCATCGGTGGGATTGAGGTTAGGTCGAGTACTGTAGATTCGAGTCCAACGGGGGTATTCCCAGCGTCTACCACCATGTCGATACAATTATTCAGATCATCAAGCACGTGCTGTGCAGACGTTGGACTCGGGTGTCCGAATAAGTTTGCGCTTGGTGCTGCAATAGGAAGTCCAACTTTGTTGAGTAACGCTCGTGCCACAGGATGATTCGGCATTCGCACAGCAACGGTTGCACCACCTGCAGTGACTTCGTCAGGTACACGTTGACTACGAGGCAGTACGAGCGTTAAGGGTCCTGGCCAGAAATGCTCAGTGAGCGTGCTCCATGGTGTTTCCAGTACAAGAGGCTCAAGTGTTTGGAGGTTGGCTACATGAATAATCACTGGGTCATCTTCGGGCCGTTTTTTAGCCAGGAATAAACGTTTGATCGCATCAATGTCAAGAGCATGCACGCCGAGTCCGTACACTGTTTCGGTGGGGAAGGCTACCAGTCCTCCGTGTTGCAGACAATCTGCAGCACGTGCAATAAGCTTCGAGTCAGGATGCAGAGGGTCGACAGTTAGGTGCTCAGTCATCATTGCTGTACAAACATTGCGCCGGCCTCCATATTAGGAAACCGGCGCGAGAAGTTTAGTCTAAGTGCGATTGACTATGGGGCGGCGATTACGATCGAGTCAAGAGTTTCAGTATCGGCACTTAATTCGGTATCCCCAGTTGGGTACTCTCCAACTTGTAACATATAAGCCACGATATCAGTAGAGTCTTGTCCCGAGAGCATGCCAGGAGAACTTTGTGGCATAGTTGTTTGAATTTTATTCACCAATTCAGATAACGGGGCAGTGTCCCAGAAAGCCACAAAATCTTGACCAGCAAGACCTGGAGCTTGTCCGCCACTCATATCTTCGCCATGGCAGAAACCGCATTGCTCATCGTAAATTACTTGTCCACGTGTAGCTTGTTCTGAAGTGTAGACCCCATCATTAACGGTGCGACCCTGCTCAAAGGCACGTAGTGTTGGTAGTAATGGGTTAGCGAGTAAGTAGCTAAAAGTTATCAAACCGAGGACCCATAAGGTTCGAAATGTTACGCGCACTATCCGGGCTGAGTACAAACTCATCAATGTTCCTCCAAAATAATCCTGCTCTAAATCCTATCACATCGTCTTATCATGGCGCCTATGCCTGAGGGAGAATTTGATGAGAATAGGATTTATCGGTTTAGGCACGATGGGCCAACCAATGGCCAGGCATCTACTGCGTGGGGGACATCAGCTTGCTCTATATGCCAGGCGTCCTGAGACGTTGCAACCATTTTTAGATGAGGATGTGCAGACGTTCAAATCACCGGCAGAAGTAGCTGCGGTTAGTGACGTTGTGGTCCTTATGGTGACAGCAACACGTGATGTCGAAGAGCTTCTCTTTAGTGACACTGGTGTTGTTGCAGGGGCACAACCTGGCACGTTAGTCATTGACATGAGCACAATTTCTCCTGAGGCGACAAGCACATTTGCCGTACGCCTGGCTGCGAAGCAACTCGCCATGTTAGATGCTCCGGTATCTGGTGGGTCTCATGGTGCAAAACAAGCAACGCTCACTATTATGGTTGGTGGACATAAAAATGTTTTTGAGCGTGCACAACCAGTTTTCAGCTGTCTCGGTACAAATATTATTCATGTTGGCGATCATGGCGCGGGCCAGGTGGTCAAGGCCTGCCATCAACTTTTATTGTTAGTAACGGCTGAGGGAGTTGCAGAATCATTAGCACTTGCACAGAACTGTGGTGTTGATCCAGGAGCAGCACACCAGGTTATGATGAGTGGCATTGCATCTAGTCGAGTCTTGGACTTGTTTGGGAGTCGGATGGTTGCTCGGCAGTTCGACGCAGGAATCCCGGTACGCTTATATCGTAAGGATCTGCAGATTGTGCTGGATTTAGCTAAGGAGTCTGGCGCGAAAGTGCCGGGGGGTATTTTAACGATGGATCATCTTTCACACTTAGCGTCAGAGGGACATGAAGGTACAGATTTATCCGTAATCATTACTGCTCTAGAGCAGTCTCTTGCACGCGAGTAGTAATGTGACTGGTCTACAGACATGATTCCAAATAGAATTTTGCAAGGGCTATGGAACAAGTAAGCCGTCGCCGATTTATTTCCCTCGCCGGGACCGCCATCGGCGTGGCACCGTTGTACATTTGGATAGGTGGACCCGGCATGGTTTCAATAACAATGTCAGACAGTGAATTCCCTATTAAGAAATTGGATGAAGAATGGCAGGAGTCGTTGTCACCAGAGCAGTATCGTGTCTTGCGGAAGCACGGCACTGAACCACCATTTACGAGTGCTTTAGATCAAGAGAAGCGCTCAGGCACTTTTACATGTGCGGGTTGTGGACAACCACTTTTTCAAATGGAAACAAAATTTGATAGTCGTACTGGTTGGCCAAGCTTTTACCAGCCACTTGACG
>DDZV01000060.1:12458-34887 GCA_002346475.1 Acidobacteria bacterium UBA2999
AAGCTTTTACCAGCCACTTGACGGTGCGGTAGGCACATCGACTGATCGTGCTTGGTTTGCCGTTCGGACAGAGGTGCACTGTTCTCGATGCGGTGGTCACCTCGGTCACGTTTTTGAAGATGGCCCACCTCCAACAGGTTTACGGTATTGCATGAATGGTGTGGCTATGAAATTTGTTACTGGTTCAACGTGAGGACTTATCGCCAGGCGCTTATTGTGATTGTAGGAGCGCTGTTGGCAGCTAGCTATTTTGGACTACGTGGCGGATTTCACTTTCACCTAGACCGATATGCTCATTTTTCCCAGCCAATCGAAGGTCTACGATCTGGCAATCTTGAGACGGCCACGTTTGCGGCAGGTTGCTTCTGGTGTGTAGAGGAAGATTTTGATTCGCTTACAGGGGTTCTTCGTACCACGTCTGGTTACACGGGAGGAGACACAGTTAGCCCAGCCTATGCTGAAGTATTAAGTGGTCAGACTGGCCACGCTGAAGCCGTGGAAATTCTTTACGATCCGTTAAGAATTTCATATCAACAATTACTTGATCACTATTGGAAAAATGTTGACCCCCATGAAGGGGAAAGACAGTTTTGCGATATAGGTAAACAGTACCGCCCAGTGATTTTTCATCACACTAAGCAGCAGCTCGAACTTGCAGTAGCATCTAAAGTGGCTGTCGAATCAAAATTCGGAACGGAGGTTGCTGTTCAGGTTGTTGCGGCAACTCCTTTCTACGCTGCTGAGACTCATCACCAAAACTATGCAGAAGCACATCCGGTGCGTTATTGGTACTATCGGTGGGCATGTGGTCGTGATCAGCGCTTGTTCGAATTGTGGGCAAGTGATTCCTAAAGGCATGCCCAGAAGTTAGTGGGACTTTTAAAACGAATGGAAGCAGAACGATTTATTCTTTTTGGGACAGATCACCTGATAACTCTACTGATAGTTGTATTAGCAACGATATCGGTACCCTTCTTTTTTAAAAATACCTCTTCAAAGACAAAAGATTTGTTTGGATATGGCTTGGCTTTTATCCTTTTAATAGATTTCCTTGCTAAGCCCTATTACTGGAGCCAAATGCTTGATGATGTCTTTGTGGAGCTTCTTCCTCTTCACATGTGCTCCTTATCTGAAATTTCCATCGCTATTTATCTGTTCGTGCGAAAGAAAATATTCTATGAGGTTTCTTTTTTTTGGGGTATCGGTGGAGGCGTAATGGCTTTACTGCAACCAGATACTCAGTTCTCTTTTCCTGATGCTTACTACGTAGCATTCTTTTTAAGTCACGGAGCAGTATGGCTAGCTATCAGTTTTGCGTCTTGCGTGTTACGTAATCGGCCAACTGTAGATTCTCTAAAAAGAGTCTTTATTGTTTCTTGTGTTTCTATTGTGGCAATTTATGTGATTAACTGGATGTTAGGACCGCCTGCAAACTATTGGTTTTTGGGTGCAAAACCTGCTGGAGCATCAATCATGGATTTGATGCCTGAACCTCCAAGACATATACCAATTGTGGTTACACTGGCACTGATTATCTTCGGCCTCATCTATTTGCCGTTTTGGATTTACGATCGCCTGAAATCTAAGAATGCTGTATTTGAAGAGTAGAAGTATTGCAGGTGTGAGATTCAACCGTCGTCACAAAGTTATGCAGCTTTCTCGAGGTTGCTCGCTATCCTCCCCGCGTGTGCATTTCTAAGTGCGGGTCCTTCCGCAGAGTATCGACTGGAACAAAAGCTGCTCGGTCACTATCAGAAAGCCGTGTTTCAGCACCACGGTCATTTCGTTTTTCCCAGGTATGTTGGATAAGCGTTTGTATGTGTTCGACGGATGCATTCGATCGTAGTGGGTTTCGGAGAGAAACACCGCCTGATGCATAGAGGCAGAGGTACCACATACCATCAGCAGTGAGACGACTCCGATCGCATTGCCTGCAGAATGGTTCCGTTGTTGATGCAATGATGCCAAAGGAGGTCCCGTCATTGAATTGGTATCTCTGAGCGGGGGCTGAGTTCTGCTCGTCAATCATTTCAATAGTTCCGTAATGTGTAGCAAGACGTCGTAATAACTCTGTACGACTGACCACAGCATCAGGAGACCACCTCGTGGCTCCGCCAACATCCATATATTCAATAAAGCGCACTTCTGCACCAAATTGTTTGCCGAATTCAATCATTGGTGAAAGTTCATCGTCGTTCACGCCACGGATCACAACCATGTCAATTTTGAGGTCAGGGAAGAGTGGTGCAGAGATTTTGATTCCATCCAGCACCCGGTCCAATTCGTCAAATCGTGCAATCTTTTCAAAACGATTCGGCTGTAAGGTGTCCAGACTAACTGTAATTCGATGGAGTCCAGCCTTTTTTAACTGATGTGCCACAGGGCCTAATAGAACACCATTGGTCGTTAGTGCGAGATCTTGTAGACGTTGTTTTGTAGCGAGGCGTGCAATTAAAGATGACAAATCACGACGGAGTAGTGGTTCGCCGCCTGTAATACGAACTTTCTGCAGACCTAGATCAAGAAAACTATCAACGAGTTTATCAATTTCCTCGAAGTGCAGGAGGTCCTCGCGAGGTAACCAAACGTAATCAGATTCGGGCATACAATAACTGCATCGAAGATTACAGCGGTCTGTAACGGAGAGCCGAAGGTTTCGAAGTGGGCGGTTGAATGTGTCAGAAAGCATAAGGCTAAGCCGTAGAAATAGGTTTCAGCCTCAATAGAATAATAGATTTTGTGATTATGATTCGCAGCTCGTGGAAACCATTTCCAAGGTAATGACATTAATTTTATTGTCATTTTCCTCAAGAATTAGAAATCCCTTTGCAAAAACTTTTTGTCCGAGATAGTTGTCTGGTTTTGGATAGGGATCCATCAACAGATATTCTTCAGTTCCAAGAGCTGCCGTTTTTACAAATTCTGATTCTGCGGGGCGCACATGCTCAAGTGCCGTTACGAAGGCTTCCAGGCTATTAGCTAGAAGGTAATCACCGTCAGGGTCACGTTCCAGACAGCCGACGGCGCCAACAAGCGATCCATTCATAGGTGGTGCCAGTCCGTTTTCATCGACAATATGAATATTGGACATGGCCTCAATATCCAAGGGCAGCTCTTTGTCGCCCAGTGGAAATCCGTTTGAGTATAGGAGAAAAGCCAGGATATCTAGTTTCTCTTCGTCTGTGACAGACTCTGGATTCTCTGCAGGCATTTTTTCCTTAAGCCGGAGATAGAGTCTGTCGAGGTAGTGGCCACTCCAATTTCTCGCGAAAGATGAGCCTCTTAGTGCTGGGCCTTCAGCTCCTTCAAGTCCTTCACCATGGCAGAACGTACAGTGCGATAGAAAGTGCTTTCTCCCACGGTCCACCTGTTCCTGGGTAAAAATACCCGTCCACAGATCAGGCGTCTCTTGAGACTGAGCTGTTGCGATGGTTGGCCCGACGAGTAGAGTAATGAGCGTTAGGGCAACGATTTTTTCTGCGCTAGTAATCAAGGTTTTAACCATATCACACGATGGGAGAAGTAGAAGACGAATTGAAGATTGCACGAAAAATACTACTATGGGCCTGCTTATCAAGTGACACGGTCTATGATGCTATACAGTACATGGAAACTTTCGGGTTTTAGTTTGTACAAAACAGGTGCAGTTTGAGTGGCAGGCCTCATTAATTTGGGATTACAGTAAGATTGTTAAAGGAATAGACCATTTTCTCAAGTAGCTGATTTTTTGTTGTGTCGGGGCGTGGCTCAGCCTGGTAGAGCACTCCGTTCGGGACGGAGGGGTCGGAGGTTCAAATCCTCTCGCCCCGACCATTTTGTTTTTTTAAAAATGGCCGCAGTTCCTAAAGAATTGCGGCCGTTTTACTGATTGGCAATGACGTTACGTTTGGTTTGAGATCGTTTATGCACAGAAGGTTCTTTCTAATCAGTGTTCTTTTCGTTGGCACATTGTGTGTGGCGACCCAACCGGTTTTAGCTCAACAGGATAGTCTTCAAACGAAGTCTTCGGAGATTGAGTCTAATCAGCAGGGGAATCGTCTCGTGCAGGCATGGCCTCTCTCCACCCCATTGACGATTGATGGGCGTCTTGATGAAGAGGTTTACACATCAAGATCATCAGCTACTGGCTTTATTCAACAAGAACCAAAGGAAGGTCTTCCGGCTACTGAGGAGACTGAGATTTGGGTTTTTTTTGATTCTGAAAATTTTTACTTTAGCGCTCGTTGTTGGGATAGCCAACCTGAACGGATGGTAGCAAACGAGATGTTGCGAGATGGCAACATTGTTCAGAATGACAACATCACGCTGACATTAGACACATTCAATGATGACCGCACAGGTTTTTATTTCCAAACAAATCCTGTTGGGGGGCTCCGAGATCAGCAGATTAACACCGAGCGTAACGCTAATGTTGATTGGAATACAGTCTGGGATGCCAAGGTGACTCGTGACGAGCGTGGGTGGAGTGTAGAGATGGTCATTCCTTTTAAGTCTCTTCGTTACCCTTCAAGCGGAGAGCAACTTTGGGGAATTAATGTCAGGCGTATCGTGCGTTGGAAAAACGAACTTTCGTACCTGTCTCCTGTGCCTGCTTCGTACGGGAGTCCAGGTGTGTTTGCTGTTTCGTTGGGTGCACCGTTAGTAGGTCTTGAGGTTCCAGTCGCGAAAGCCCAATTAGAGTTTAAACCGTACGCAAAGTTGGGTGTTGCCAGTGACTACTTAGTTCATCCAGTTATTTCTAATGATTGGACAGCTGACGGAGGACTAGATTTTAAATATGGATTGACCAAGGGGTTAGTTGCTGATGTGACAATTAATACCGATTTTGCCCAAGTAGAAGCGGACGAACAACAAGTTAATCTAACTCGAGCGAGCCTTTATTTTCCAGAGAAGAGAGATTTCTTCTTAGAGGGGCAGGGCATTTTTAGTTTTGGCGGCGCAAGTACATATGGTGGCTACTTTGGACTTCGGCCAGTTTTGGAGAATGGGTCTGCGACATCCTTGATCCCGTCACTTTTTTTTAGTCGTCGCATTGGCCTCAGTAATGGTTATGAAGTTCCTATTAGGGCCGGTGGTCGTATAGCAGGTAACGCTGGTCCTTTTGCGATAGGGGTGCTGAACATCCAAACAGGAGATTCTCAAGTCGCTGGGGTTGCACCTACAAATTTTTCTGTTGTACGAATCAGACGTAACATTCTTCGTCGAAGCACCATCGGTATGATGGTGACATCTCGTTCGCGTCGTTCTGATGGAGAAGGTTCGAGTCAAGCCTTCGGCGTTGATGCAAACCTCACATTCTTTGAGACTCTCTCAATTCTGAGCTATTACGCGAAGACTCGTACACCAGAAATTGTCAAGGACAACGACAGTTATTTGGTGAAAGTAAATTTCCCTTTAGATAAGTACGGTTTCAATTTTGAACGCCTCAGTGTTGGTGAGGGGTTTAAGCCTGACATGGGATTACTTATGCGGTCGGGTTTTAAGCGAACGTACGGATATGCACGTTATAGCCCACGGCCACAAACTGGTCCTATTCGAAAGGTTACCTGGAGAGCGAGCCTTGATTACATTACTGATCGCCAAAATCAACTACAGAGCCGAGAGGCCCTTGCCGGGGTTCGATTAGATTTTAATAACAGCGATCAATGGGTTACAGAGTATCGAAGAAATTTCGAGTTTCTTGCTGAGCCGTTCAAAATTGCTAGGGATGTTTTTATTGCACCAGGTGTTTACAAGTTTCAGGATCTTCATCTGATGTACTTCTCTGGTTCAGCACGCAAGCTTTCTGGGCGATTTAGTATGAACCACGGAAGTTTTTATGGTGGAACACGCACTGAAGCAGCGATTAGTAGCAAATTAGATTTGGGGCCACAGCTAGGGATCGAACCACGAATCTCTTTCAACTGGATCAAGCTTCCTAATCGTAGTTTCAGAACGGATCTCATTGGCGGCCGTGTTATTTTTGCTGTGACTCCGCGGATGGTGCTTTCTAGCCTGACTCAGTACAATTCTGATGCGAGAGTGCTCACATCAAATATTCGTTTTCGTTGGGAGTACATACCTGGAAGCGACCTGTTTGTTGTTTATACAGATGGTCGTAATACCAGCATGTCTGGATTTCCGATACTTGAGAATCGTTCGTTCGCAGTGAAATTCACACGTTTGTTCCGTCGATAATTCAGTGAATAACTTGGTTTTCTATTGGTTCATCTAGTGGTTCAACGTGTGGAATTTCAAGGTGACGTACTATTTTAATTGCCTGGGCGATTATTAGATCAGCATCATTGGCATGTTTAGAGTGCTGTAGGTTTTTTCGCGCTACTCGAAGAGCACGAAGGACTTGAGCACGATCAAAGCGTTGACCTGCGCAATGGTCACAAAAACTCACGGGAACATTTCTCCATTTCAGAGATTATTAAAATGCGTAGCGGATGCCGAACTGCATTTCACGTGCATTTCCGGCACTAAAGATTCGACCAAAATTTGGTGTGCCAAAGATTCGATTAGGTAGTAAGAAATTAGCATTGTTGAACAGATTGAAAATTTCCCAGCGAAATTCAAGCTGTGATTCGTTTGGCAGTCTCCATGTTTTTGCGATAGCAAGATCAAGATTAGCGTAGCCTGGTCCCAGAACGCTGTTGCGGGGTGCGTTACCAAAAGTATAAGCATCAGGAAGGGTGAACGCCGTTGTATCAAACCATTGGTTGGCGGTTCGCTGGCTTCTGGGTAATTTCGGGTCTTGAACTTGGTTAGGCCGTTGAGAAGGGCCAGCACCAATATTTGCTCGGTCAGTTCCGAGGTTTATGGTAAAGGGTGAGCCCGACTGCATCGTGAGGATGCCATTAATACGCCACCCGCCAAGTACGGCTTCTGACATTCCACCCGTGCCTTGAAAGAATGGTAATTGGTAGACGCCACTTAGTACGAACTGGTGTCGGTGGTCGAAGCTTGAGTGAGCCCACTCTCCAGTATCGGAAAAAATATTCCGTACGTTTTGGGGGACATTAGATTCTGCTGCGGTTGCGCCTGGACTTGAAGCGTCATCTTTTGAAGTTGATAGCGTATAGCTGACGTTAAACGCGTAGTTATCACGAAACCGCCGTTCGGCTTTAAATGTGACGGCGTGATAAATCGACTTGCCGTCAAATCGGATTGCACGAATCGCACTGAGTTGTGGAATTGGTCTTCTAGACTGAATAGACCCAGGACCAGGTAATGGCACATTTCGATATGTGGAGTTGTCAGCACCAATTGTGTAGGTTCCCATGTACGATGCTTCTACCATCGTTTCAGGGAACAGTTCGTACTGCAGACTTCCACTCCATGTTTGGCTGTACTCCACGTTGTACTCGTAGTCCATGATGTTTCCGCCGATGGTGCCAGTTGCGTTATTAGTCAGGATATCTCTTGTATGCAGTGTTGGCACAAGGACATCACTTGGGATATCGACCTGTTTCTGGAAGAAGAATGGCAAGTTCCTTGCAAAGGCAGTTTGGACACTGTACGCCCATTGATTAAGGAAAATACCGTAGCCTCCACGAATAACAGCTCTCGAATTATCGAGACTAAGTGCAAAACCAACACGTGGTGCAAGTCGAACAGCGCTAGGATCAAGTAACCCCCGTCCCCAATCTGCTTCTGCTGACGTAACAGTTGGAATCGGTATTAATGGAAGCAGGGCTTGTGCTGAGGGGTGTATATTGCCACTTGCATTACTAGCTATAACAAAGCGACCACCTGGTGCTGATAAGTCAATGGATGACAATCGGTTGTTCACGTCATACATGTGCTGGTTGTATTCGTAACGAAGGCCTACGTTAACTGTCAGGTTGTCTCTCATACGCCAATCGTCTTGTGCGTACAGATGGAACCAGTTAGTCCGGCCGTCCTCGTCTCCACGACCGATGCCAGATACCGCAGATGTCGGATACCCTAGAAGAAAATCAGCGAAGGCATTTCCTGAAAATTGTCCGGTGTACGTAAATGCACCGCGAGCATTGTCTGGCTGTTCTGGTCTTAAACGAACCCGAAAATAGTACGCACCGAATTTAAAACGATGGTTTCCTTTATCAATTGTAAAGTTGTTAAATAACTCAAAATGCTGATTTTTCCTGAAAACAAATGAAGTTGGATCACCCATGGGACTATAAAGCCCTCCTGTGGAGATCTGTGGAAATCCAACATCTCTTGTATCACTAGTGACGCCAAGCAGGTTGACCTGACTGGCAAAATCAACACCACGATTTAGACTTGTTTGGCCGCCATCAATGCGTGTCCATCCAAATCGAAACTCGTTCAATAGTGATGTGCCAAAAACATGCGTATGGCTGGCAGAAATGTTTCGTGTTTTTGTTGTAAGTGTTCTCCCAAAACCAGGTACAAGCGTTTCTTGTAGAGTGCTGCTTCCGAACGGTTGAGTCTCATCTGCATCAAAAGTGCTGAACCGTACGAATAGTTGATCGGCATCAGAGAGCCGATGATCTATTCGGACACTGAATTGATCGATCTGTCGTGTCAGTTGCTGGATAGAGGTTAGATTTTGAAATTGAGCGCTGGAGTTTGCTCGTGGTACTTGGTTAAGGAATGTAGTTGCAACAGGGTCTAAACGGTCTGAGGGGATCTGATTGTTTGGGAATGGTGAACAAGCACCCGTTGCGGGATTTCTCGTGAGCGGATCGCAAACTTGACCAGCGAAGGCTGAGAAATTACCACTACGTACAGCATTTGAAGGCACAGAGAATGTTTTAGTTAGCGAACGATTTAAGCGCGTCCCTTCATAACTGATAAAGAAAAAGCTTCGGTCCTTAACAAGCGCGCCACCTATTGTTCCACCAAATTGATTTTGTCGAAGTGGCGGCATTGGTTCACCCTTAGGGTGAAAATAGTTTGGGGAGTCAAAAATATCATTGCGATGGAATTCGAATACGCTGCCGTGCAGGACATTTCCCCCAGCCTTTGTTGCGACGTTGATTAGTGCTGATGCTTTGCCTCCGAATTCAGCGGGGTACATTGATTTCTGAATTTTAAATTCCTGAATTGAATCAACCGAAGGGTTAATCACGAGGTTATTAAAGAGCTGGTCTGTAACTGTTGCACCGTCAAGCAGATAAATATTATGACCCGCACGTTGGCCTCCAACGTTTGGCAAGGGTCCTGCTTGCTGCAGTGATCCTCCACGTGTTCCTCCTGGAGGAATTACAACCGCATCACTAAGTTGCGCTAATGCAAGGAAGTTTCTTCCATTGAGAGGAATTTGAACTACCTCTCGGTTCTCAATGACATCGCTAATTTCGGCAGTAGTTGTTTGCAATAACGGTGTGCTGGCAGAGACAATGATTTCTTCAGAGACCCCTTCTAGGGACAAAGTAAAAGTCAGTTCTAAGGTACGACCAATCTCTAAGTCGATACCTTGTTGCGTCTGTACTGCGAAGCCAGGCATAGTGACCGTGATATTCCATGTTCCTGTTCGTAGTGCTGGCAGGAAATAACGTCCTTGACTATCCGAGATACGTTCAAGGAGTGTTCCGCTTTCTGGATGGATAGCAATAACTGTTGCGCCAGGCAAGACCCCGCCAGAGCTATCCTCAACTACGCCAGAAATTTCTCCTGTATTCATTTGAGCGAAGGCAGGGCTAGTGCTTAGGAGTAGTGCTGATAGAATTGCAATTATAGTTTTATACATTTTTTTTAAAGTCTAAGCAGAAGTAATTAAAAATTCTAACTTCTTGAAAACAGTCTAGTCAACAGATCTCGATCATTCTTACCGATTGAGAATTTTTGTTCCTGTTGCAATAATCTTTTCAACGGTCGGCAGGTGTGCAGTTTCTAGGGCTGGGGCGAAGGGGACAGGGGTATTTGCGGCGGCGACAAGTTCAACTGGCGCATCAAGGTAATCAAAACAAGTCCGAATAATCTCTGTCACTATCACCATCCCAAAGCTGCCCGTGCGAGGGGCTTCACATGTTACAAGGGCTCGGGATGTGTTTTTTACTGAAGCTGCTATGGTTTCTATATCAAGTGGAAGCAAGGTCCTAAGATCGATCACTTCAACAGAAGCATCTGTTTTTTTCTCAAGTTCATGTGCTGCTTCAATGGCCCGCAGAACCTGGGAACCATAGGAAATGATTGTTAGGTCTTTCCCAGTTTTAATAACACGGGCTTTGCCAATTGGAACTATGTAGTCATCCTCTGGAATTGGCAGATTAAGTTCCGCAGGCAGTCGCTCCGGCTTGATGCGATAGTAGTTTTTATACTCGAAGTAAAGTACCGGGTTGTCTTCTCGAACAGCAGCTTTGAGTAACCCTTTAGCATCGAAAGCTGTGATGGGAGCTACAATTTTCAATCCTGGTGTTGAAGCAAACCATGATTCGGGATTCACCGAATGGTACATGGAAGTGCTAGTTGCCCAACCGGCAGGAAATCTAAAGACGACCGGGAGTGGTCCCATATCACGAGAATTTTGAGTGGCTGCATAGTTCACAATCATTTTGAAGGCTTCGGATGAGAAGTCAGCATATTGGAATTCAACGATTGGACGAAGCCCCGTATGTGCTGAGCCAAGAGCGAGACCGCAAAAACCAGCTTCGGCAATAGGCGAGTCAATAATTCGTCGCTGTTCACAGGGCAGTGTTTTGTCTTTCCATATTTGATCCCAGTCAAGCTTGTCGTAACGCTTCGAAAATCCATCAGTAATTTTAAAGGCTCCATTGGAGACTCCAATATCTTCTCCAATCATGTAGGTGTTTGGGTCGCGATCAAGTTCTTCTTGCAAGGCGTCTCGAATTGCTTGGTGGTAAGTGAGATAAGTGCCTTCAGCGGGTGGTTGAGTTCGCTCTTGAGAATTTGCAGTCGACACTGCGAATACTTTTGCCTCAATATCGCTATTGTCTGGCCCGGGGCTTTTTTCAGCAGTGAGAGATGCCTCTCTAATTTCTTGAACGATACGTGTATCCAACTCTTTGAGTTCATCAGCAGATACGATACGTTGTTGTAAGAGACGATCACGGAAAGTAGTAATCGGGTCCTTCTCTTGCCAGGTGGCAAGTTGTTCTTCTGGCACATAGGTTTTGAAGGGGTCAGCCAGTGAATGTCCCTCCATCCGCATTGAAACGGTTTCAATAATGGTTACAGTGTTTGTGCCTCTGGCACGTTCAACTGCTTTGTTTACTGTGTCAAAGACGGTGACTACGTTGGTGCCATCAATCCAGTAACTTTCAACGTTTTGACCATAGCTAAGAGCACGCAATGCTAGAGTTGGTACTGCGTGTTCGAGTCGATTAGGCGTGCCGAAGGCCCATTGGTTATTCTCGATAACAAGTACAACGGGAAGTTTTAAAACAGCCGCAATGTTAAGGGCTTCGTGTACATCTCCCGTGCTCATGGTTCCGTCGCCCACGAAGGCGAGTGCTACATTGTTGTTGTTTTGGTATTTCTCTCCAAACGCACAGCCAGTAGCAATGGGAATTAATGTTCCTAAGTGGCTAATCAATCCAATGATACGTTTTGGCAGAAAGCCCATATGCAAGCTTCCGTCCCACCCACCAGACAGGCCTTCCATCCGACCGCAGGCTTGAGCAATCACACGTGATGTTGGTACCCCTCGTACGAGAAATGCACCTAAGTCACGAATAGCCAATGTTGCCCAATCATCACTTTTGAGTGCGCTAGTTGCACCTACGGCAGTTGCTTCGTTGCCCGTGCAGGGAAGATGTTTACCAAGAGCAATTCCCTTACGTGACATTTTTACAATTTCAATGTCAGCTGCACGAGTCAGACTCATGTAGTAATAGAACTCTAATAGTTGTTCTTTTGAAAAATCATCGAGAACCGGTGCAGGGTTCCACAGTAGTCCACTGGTCGAAATATGTAACGATTTTTGATCAAGGTCTCGCGTAACATCTACCTGCTCAAGTTCTGTATAGATGTCTGACAAGGTACTGCTGATCATCAAGATTCCCCGTGAGAGTAGTTACCAAAAGTCCTGCTAAATAGAAAGTGAAACTTATTTTATCATAACTGCAAGTCACATTATGGGTCTCTTCGAGATCTTTGAAACTCAGAGTCTTGAGCTCTTGAAGTTGGGTTTTAGGGGATCATAGGCGTGGAGGGTAGACAGTTTTAGGCTGGAAGTGCTACAGTTAGTGCAAGTTATGGTGTATCTAGGTTGTCCGTGTAGCTGTTGTTGTTCTAAGACCCCTAACGGTCTTCGCGCTAACGGTCTGCACCTAGGTGTCCAAAATACCTAAATAGCCTGCTTAACACAGGCGCACAGATTAAAAAGCCCGGGGGTCGTTACCCCCCGGGCTTTTTTTCGATGGAACTACTCATGAGGACAGGGATTAGAAAGAGTAGCGTGAAAGAGCCTAACAATATTTGAGATTTGACTTTGACAATGACTAGTACAAAAAAAGAGTCGCTCAGGCTTAATCATTTACGACGGTTAGAGGCTGAGAGCATTCATATTCTTCGTGAGGTTGTTGCGGAATTTGAACGTCCAGTGATGTTGTACTCAATTGGTAAGGACTCGTCTGTAATGCTACGGTTGGCTCAGAAGGCATTTTATCCAGGCAAGATTCCCTTTCCACTATTACACATTGATACAACATACAAATTCAGAGAGATGATTGAATTTCGTGATCGTATACCTGAGCAAGTTGGAGTACGACTAATTGTTCATACAAATCAGGAAGCCATTGACGCTGGGACTCAACCTTTTGCTATAGGGACTCAGCGTTGCTGTGGATTACTTAAAACGAAATCACTCCTTGACGCGCTAAGCGGAGGAAACTTCGATGCGGCTTTTGGTGGTGCTAGACGAGACGAAGAGCGCTCTAGAGCAAAAGAAAGAATTTATTCTTTGCGTGACGAACAAGGCCAGTGGGATCCAAAAAATCAACGACCTGAGCTTTGGAGTTTGCTGAACAGTCGTATTGGACCTGGTGAGAGCATCAGAGTATTTCCTCTTTCAAATTGGACCGAGATTGACGTTTGGCAATACATTGAACTTGAAAATATTCCTGTTGTACCATTGTATTTTGCGAAGGAACGTGAAGTCATTGTACGTGGGGCATCTATTCTTACACTTGAGCAGCCCTTTGTACCACGTCTCCCAGATGAGAAAACCCAGCTAGTTAAATGCCGCATGAGGTCGCTTGGCTGCTCTCCATGTACAGGTGCTGTTCGTTCTGATGCCGATACGGTACAAAAAATCATTGATGAATTAATAGCTGCGCGCCATTCAGAACGTCAGTTAAGAGTTATTGATCACGATCAAGATGGTTCGATGGAGATCAAGAAGCGGGAAGGCTATTTTTAGAATGATTTGCCAATTTAGTAGCTTAAGGAAGAAGACCTAAATAGTGTCAGGCTTATTACGAATTTGTACAGCTGGGAGTGTCGATGATGGTAAGAGTACCTTAATTGGTCGCCTCTTATATGATTCACAGGGCATTTATGAGGACCAAGTACATTCTGTCAAAGCAGCATCAAAAAATCGAACAGCTGGTCCTGTAGATTTTTCTTTATTCACTGATGGCCTTCGTGCTGAACGTGAGCAGGGTATAACAATTGATGTGGCGTACCGCTATTTTGCGACAGCACATCGGAAGTTTATTTTGGCTGATACCCCTGGTCACCAACAGTACACACGTAATATGGCAACGGGAGCATCAACTGCTGATCTAGCGGTACTTCTTGTCGATGCCAGGTATGGGCTTCTTGAACAGTCTCGACGCCATGCACAGATAGCACTGCTATTGGGAATTTCACATTATGTGGTGGCTGTCAACAAAATGGACCTTGTTGATTTTAGCCGTGAAATTTTTGATTCTATATCTAAGGATTTCAACGAGTTACTTCAGGGAAATAATGTACACACAATTCCGATAAGTGCTTTAAAGGGAGATAACGTTACAACTCACAGTGAGCGTACTCCTTGGTACGAGGGGCCAAGCTTGCTTACCTATCTTGAGACGATCGAGGTAGACGAAGATCTGACAACTAAGCCTTTTCGTTTTCCAATCCAGCTTGTTCTCCGGCCAAGTCACGACTTTCGTGGATATGCTGGAAAAATTGAGTCTGGCGTAATTCATCGTGGAGACACAGTGACTCTGTGGCCAAGTGGAGCCACAACCACTGTAGTACAGATTGTTACATATGACGGTGAACTTGAAGAGGCGCATGCTCCTATGGCAGTGACTCTTGTACTCAGTGATGCGCTTGATATTAGTCGTGGAGATATGCTCAGCATAGGGACGGCTAATATGGGCAAGCGTTTTGATGCCAATGTTGTCTGGATGGATGAGCGTCCGTCAGATCCAAAACGAATATATCTCCTCAAACACACAACTCAAACGGTACGTTCTGAGATTGATTGCACACTTTCATTGAATGACATCGGGCAAGCTACCGTATCGACATCACAGCCATTATTTTTTGATCAATATCGAGACAATCGTTCAACTGGCAGTTTTATTCTTATTGATCCTGCAACGAATTTTACCGCTGGTGCTGGAATGATTAATGGTGTTCGACATGATGCTGATGTCATGGAAAGAGAAAACTTAGCTGCACAATTAGCGAAACTTGCACGTGAAGCAAAGTCAGATGCTGCTGCTGCTCAAGCTATGCGTGAGGCACTTGACAAGCTTCTATCCTAAAATTATTTTTTACTAGACACCTTTTTTGTTGAAGCCAAGGAGCATCACAGTCTTTACAAGGCTGTGCTACTGGCTTTGTAATTGTTCAAGTATTCTTCCTAGTTGCTCGAGCTCATCGCCGTAAGTTGTCCAGTCACCGGCGCGCTGTGCTTCGACAGCACGTTGGTAATGTGTAGCTGCCTGACTCGCGAGTTCGGATATTTGGTTTGATTGAGTTTCGTTGGCAGCAGGTGATTTTGAAACTTGAACATTTCCAAGTTGTTTTGTGTTGCTAACTGGTATACGTCTTTGCACTGTTCCACCGAATAATTCCCCAAGGGCTTCGTCAAGTGTTTCTTCCATGACGATCTGGTTCTGATAGGCAACAATAACTCGTGTCAGTTCTGGAATTCGTCCACCTGCGGAGCGCAAGTACAGAGGTCGCACATAGATCAGTGATTCTTCAATCGGGATAACCATGAGCGTACCCCAAATCACCTGAGAACCTTGTTGGTTCCAGAGGGTAATTTGTGGAGAAATTTCTTGGTCTTGGCTGATTCGTGCGATTACCTGCCTGGGTCCAAAAACAAGTTTCTGTTTCGGGAATTCAAACACTCTAAGCTTTCCGTAGTGTTCTCCGTCACTACGTGCTACCAACCATGCAGCAAGATTATCTTTACGACGCGGCGTGAAGGGGAGCATCTGCATAAATTCAGGATCTTTTTCTCCAGGGAGTCTCATAATCGTGTAGTAAGGTTGCATTAGCCTCGCGTCACCCCCCTCATCGATAGCTGGAATTTCCCATTGGTCCTCGCGGTTATAAAAAACAGCTGGTTGAGTCATGTGGTATGTGGCATAGACCGAAGATTGAAGAGCGAACAAGTCCTCGGGATAGCGCACATGTGCACGTAGGTTTTGAGGCATTTCATCTAAAGGTTGAAACAAATTTGGAAAAATATTGCTGTAGGTCTGCCCAATAGGGTCCTTATCGTCAGCTAAGTACACGGTTGTTGTTCCGTGATAGGCATCAGTTACAATTTTTGCAGTATTTCGAATGTAGTTAATTCCTCGAGTTGCTGGTGTTGAGTATGGATAGCGTCCACTGACGGTATAAGCATCATGAATCCACATAAGCCGTCCATCCACAACAACAAGATAAGGGTCTCCATCAAAGGCAAGAAATGGTGCAACGTTCGCAACACGTTCGCGGATATTTCGATTAAATAGAATGCGGCTCTCAGGATTAATATCGTTACTAAAGACAATCTGATAAGAACTAAATCTCATGGCAAAAACAAGTTTGTCAAAGAGAGAATCTAGTGGAATCCCACCGCGGCCATCGTACTGTGTAAAGACATTGTTATCACCTTCTGGGTAATGAAATTCCCGCGTTTCGCTGTTGACAATGACGAAGTCATTCGAAAGCTCGCCATAATAAATTGATGGATCAGACACTGGGAGGTCAACAGTGCTTCGTGGAGGTAAGTCCTGTACGAAGAGCACAGGCAAGCCTTCCTCCGTGACTTCATTGACTGGTCCAACCGCCAGTCCATAACCGTGTGTGAAGGTAAGACGTTCATTAACCCAAGTACGATTCGGGAGACTACTTGAATTCAGTTCTCGTGCTGACAGCATTACTTGTCGATATTCACCGTCTATGTGATAGCGGTCATTATCAACAGATACAAAGTCGTAGTAAGTACGAATTTCTTGAATTTGGCCAAACGTATCGAGAAGTGGTTGATGATCCCAGAGACGAATATTGTCAAGGGTTGGGCGATTATCTGCGATGTCTTTGAGTGTTAGGGAAGCATCTCCAGAGAGTCTTTGTATATCTACGGCATCAAGTCCAAATGCCTCACGTGTTGCTTCAATATTGTGTTGAATAAAAGGAGTTTCCAGAGTTTGTTCATTTGGTGCTACTACAAACCTCTGGAGGATGGACCCATACACTTCACCTCCAAGTGAAACTGAGAAGAACAGCACAATAGCAATTGGGATTGGCCAGTTCAGAGACGACTTGCCATGGAAGATTGTTAGTGCAGCTCCAAGAATACCGATGCCAGCGAGAATCGTTGCGACGGGCAGACGGGCGTGCACGTCAGCGTAAGCAGCACCGTAGACAATGCCTGATGTATTGAGTAATAGTTCTGCACGACTTAACCATGCACCGGCAGCAAGGGTTAGAAAAAAAGCAGCTCCCAACAATGAGAGATGAAGACGGGCTCGTGGAGTTATTGAAAGCTTTGTTGACAGTCCGGCAGTCAGACTTCCTGAAGCTAGATAGAGGCCTCCTGCACCGAGTCCAGAGAGAATTATCAGTGTTTGTAAAAGACCACGTACAAATTGCAAGAAAGGTAATGAAAAAACGTAGTACGAAATATCATGGCCTAAGAGTGGATCGACTTTTCCGAATGGGACAGCAAAACGCCAGGAAAGCCATGTTAGCCATTGGGTTACTGCGTACATTCCCATAAGCAAGGCAACGATGATCGCTATAACAGATGCGATTGTTTTCATCTGCTTCCTTCCCGGGAGTGTTATTTTCATGCCCTCTTGTGTCGTAAAAGCTGACTGCGTGTTGCTAAAGGCACTTAGCGCAACATGGAAATTGACTATTAACCAAGCAGCAGTCAATAGGAAGACAGTAGCAAAAAGTGTTATTTGAGCTGTTAACCTAGTTGTAAATATTTGTGGGTAGCCAATCTCTCCAAACCAAAGCCAGTCCGTGTAAAGAACAACAAGAGACGGTCCGGCAAGAATAATGATTAGGCCAGCGAATAATAATGGGAATCTAACAAGTAGTTGTGAGGGCATAGGTCTTTAGGTAGTTCATTATTCTCTAGTTTGATGGTGAATGATATAAGGATGTCATTGAAGCAAGATCAGCCTCAATAATTTTACTTAATTTATTTGGTTCCAGCACTTTTACGTAGGGACCCCAGCCGAGTATCCAACTCCGTAATGCCCAATCGTGGCAAACATGCATTGTCATGAGGAGCGATCCATTGGAACTATAAGTGATTTCCTGTGAAGAATGCCAAACACGGGCTCGTACATAGGGAGCCACATGTTCAAAGAACTCGAGTTTAACCTGTTCTGCTTCACCGGTATTAACACCCAAAGAATTTGCAAAGATGTCGTCCTGAATTTCCTTAGAAGGGGTGAATGTTTTCTTAGCAAGTGACACTCCCTGAATCCGACTAATCGCAAAGGTACGAACATCCTTGTAGGCTGGGACGAATGCTAAAAGATAGAGCCCTCCTTGAGCAAAAACTAGTCGATATGGGTGAATTATATAATTTTTGATACGACCACTTGATACTGAATTGTACTGCATAGTAACGCATCGAAAGTGGAGGGTCGCTTCAAGTAATTGTGCAGTAACACCCTCAATATGGTTGCCTGGATCCTTTGGGCCAGGTTTAGTAGCGAGCACGACTGGTAAACGATCAAGAAAATTCCGCATACGAGGAGAAAGTTCGCGTTCAAGTCGTTCAAAGGCATTTTTGAGATCCCGTTGAAAGGGAGAGCCGCCAATCGTCTCAAGAAGCTTTCTACTTAAATAGAGAGCGCAAAGTTCTCCTAGTGTAAATCCAGTTTGCAAGCCACTCAGTGCTTGACCTTCGATGTGCCAGAGTGCACGACCATCGTCATTGCGAAGATCGTACAACGGAAATCCAGCCTCCTGGAGCGCAGCAAGATCCCGACGAATTGTACGTGTTGTGACATTCAGTTCAGTCGAGAGGGCGTTCAGTGTAATCCCGTGTCTCGCTGACTCAAGCACATGAAGCAGTTTCCACTGACGAATGACTTCTTGGTTGCGTGGCATAGCTTAGATTCATCGTAAAACAAACTGATCGCGATGGCACATTAAAGTGACTTTTGGTTATAAGGAATAGTGTTTTGTGTCTTCGGGGTACGATGGAGTACTTTAATACAGTGAAAAACACGACTGACTTTCTTGCTAGTGTTCGCCTAGATATTTGGCTTGATATTACATGCCTTTTTAGGACCCGATCAGAAGCAAAACGTGCGTGTGAAAGTGGGAAAGTCTACGTTAATCAGCAACGTGCAAAGCCGCATCGTTTAATTTGTCATGGAGATGAAGTTCAGATTAAGCGTCCTTTTGGTCGGCTACAAATATTGCGTATTCTTGGAGTGGCTGAACAACACCTCAAGAAATCTGACGCTAAAGCTCTTTATGATGATTGCACGCCAGAGCCTACCCTTGAAGAAATTGAGATGAGAAGGCTAGATCGTTTATCCCGAGCCTCAGTCGTTGGTGTAGCTGATCGGCGGGGTCGCCGTCAGGTTAGGCGGTGGAAGGAAGGTCGCTAAGTACTCTCTTTGCTAGATCAGCAAGAGGCGTTAGATCAATATCGTGATCGTGCTTTTATTTTTTAACAAATCCAAAAATTCAGCGGTCTGTTCTTGGCGCTTTTGATTTTGAAGAAATTGTTCGAGTTGAGGTCGAACCTCGTCAAGTGTCAATGTTCGTGAAGGCTGTTTGTCTGTGACTTTGATAATGTGAAAACCAAATGGTGAATCAACCAGTTCACTGACTTCTCCAGGTTTAAGTGCAAAAGCTGCACGCTCAAAGGCTCCAACCATTGCTCCACGGCCAAAGTATCCAATTTCTCCGCCTTCTTGGGCGTTGCCTGGATCTTGAGAATGCTCCCTGGCGAGCGATGCGAAGTCTTGACCCGCACGTATTTGTTCAAGAATACCTGCTGCTTGTTTGCGAGCTGCTTCTTTTTCCCACGGCTTTGCGTCTGCAGCAACAACTATGAGGATATGACTTGCTTCTATTTGTTCTTCCTGAGAGAACTGGCTTAAGTTTTCTTTGTAGAAATTTTCAAGGTCGTTTGACTCGATTGATATTTTTGCTTCCACTTCTTCAGAAAGCATTTTGTCTAGACGGATAGTGATTCGAGTTTCTTCTTTAAACTTTTGCAGTGTTAATTTTTGTTCTGATAGCGCCTTTTCAAAATCTTCTGAAGAGCCAAAGTGTTGTTTAAAAACAGCCAGACGTGCTTCAACTTCTTGGTCGCTTACTACGATATTTCGTTCAACAGTTTCTTGTACGAGTAAACGATATTCTATGAGTTGATTGATGATATTCCGGTAGATTTCGTCTCGCCGGTCCGTAGGTGCAGGGGCGCCTGCGCGTTCTTCGATTCCTTTTAAGGCTTCTTCAAATTCACTAAGGTGAATTTCCTCTCCATTAACTAGGGCCAGAACATCTGGTAATTGGTCTGGTATGGGTTCGATAGGGGTTTGGCTGGTTTCAGCAGGTGCAGTCGCGTTGTTTGTTATGGATGAAGTTTCATTTGGGGTCGAAGTATCTTGAGTCTCTGAGGAGGGATCATTGGAACAGGTAGCACTAAGTGCAAATAGGCTGAAAATGGTGAAAACTCGAATCGTTATACTTTTTGAAAGAGCAAGCATATGTAGTCAATGAAAATTTTAGTTTATTACCTTACAAATTAGTTTAGATTGTTCTGCGCCTACTGCTGAAGGGTGTCATAAAAGCCTGCACTGATAGAGTAGGTCAATAGAGATTCTGACGCTAAGTTATTGTGGTAGCATCAGTAAGAGTCTCTGGCCAGGTAGCTCAGTCGGTAGAGCACATGACTGAAAATCATGGTGTCGGCAGTTCGATTCTGCCCCTGGCCACCAGATATTGTCTTGAGTGAGAGTGTATTGCAGTTGTTTTGACTCTTGTATAAGTCTATGAAAATAAATAGATTGCACTCTTCCTTAAGGTTAGTTGGTGTAATACTGTTGTGCGTATAGGAAGCAATCAATTGGGTTTTCGTATTCTAGGGATATTGGGTGTAGGATCGCGCTCTGACGGAGGATTGTTATGCAGGTGAGAAGCTTGTTAGGAATCGTGGTAGGCGTATTCATGTTTCTGCTGTTCGGCTCGTTGGAGAAGGTCGCGGCACAGGGGACTTCAACAGTTCTTACTGGTGTTGTTAGCTCTGAAGCAGAAGGAAAGATGGAAGGGGTGCTGGTCACAGTACGGCGTGACGGTGCCAATCATACAGTTACCGTAGTTAGTGACAAACAAGGCCGTTACAGTTTTCCTAGCACGCACGTGAGTGCAGGTGCGCACAGTGTTTCGATTCGGGCAATAGGCTATGACTTAGTTGACCCTGGGCCTGCCACCGTCACTGATGGGCAGTCTACGACTCTAGATTTAACACTCCAGGAGACGCAGGATCTTGCTTCACAGCTGACGTCGTTGGAATGGGTACGAAGCATGCCTGGTTCAACTGACATGAAAGACAAGCTTGTCTACCAAGCGAAGAGTTGTAATTACTGTCATAACTACGAACGCATTATGCGATCGAAACATACAGGTTCGCAGTTTGTACGCGTAATTCGTCGAATGAATGCCTACTACCCAGATGGCACGGCTGTGAGTAATGACAATCGTGGCTGGGGACAGCGGTTACTGGACTATGGTGATTCTTTTGGCAAGATGACCCCTGATGGTCCAATGGAAGGCCGTGGAGACCGCTGGGGTGGCTGGGATATGAAGGAGCTTGGAGATTTCTTAGAAACCGTGAACTTAAGCAATGGAAGATCAACATGGTCCTATGATCTTAAGGCCTCATTACCTCGACCAACGGGCAAAGGCACACGTGTGATTATTACGCAGTGGGATCAACCTCGGAAGGACACCGTGTCGCATGACATGGATGTCGATTCAAAAGGTAACGTGTGGTATGGAGACGAGAGCCATCAATTTGTTGGCGTGCTTAATCCAAACACCCATACGTTTACTGATTATCCCTTGCCGCCTGTGCCTAGTGGACACCTGCCTGGTACAAGAGACGTGCAAGTAGATAATGACGATAATGTTTGGTTCCCGATGCGTGTTGCTGGTGGCGCTTCAAGATTGACGAAGTTTGAGCCAGCGACGCAGAAAGTCACAATTGTGCCAGACACGACAGGACAGTTTATTGCGCTTGGCCCTAATAATAAGATGTGGATGGGAGGGGCTGGGAATGAATTTACTCGAGTTGATATTCCCACGGCAAAGGTTGAAGCAAATTTTCCTGGTCGCGGCTATCAAGTTGTAGTGAATTCTGAAGGCAATCCGTATATTGGCGGAGGCCCTGGCATTGTTGGTTTTGATGTTTCGGCGAACGAGGAAAAGGCTTGGAAGCTTCCGAATCAACCAGAGTGTGGACCTCAATCATTTTCTTATGAATGTCGAAGATTTGCCCGTCGAGGCAAGATGGACAAACAAGATCGTTTCTGGTTCGCAGAATACTACGGCGACAAAATTGGGATGTTCAATACAAAGACAGAAGAGATTCAGGAATGGTCCCTTCGCAAGTACTCGACACCGTACTCTGCCAGTGCGCCAGATCAGGAAGGACACGTCTGGGCTAACAGTAATATGTCTGATCGGCTTTTCCGATTAAACCCAGAGACAGGTGAGTTGGTTGAGTATTTAATGCCCACTGAGATAGATACCAAGGAAATGGTTGCAGATCCATCGACCGACCGCGTCGTAATGCTGATGACAAACATGCGTAATGCGCGCGTGGTTCGAGTTGAGGTTTTGGATTAGTCATTGCCATAGGTAGAAATAAGCAACCACTGTTTTACTTTGATATGTCACAGGTCTGACGTGTTGTAGGCCTGTGACATATTTTTTTTGATGCTCGCAAGTTTCAAGGAATAACAAATGAAAAGCTTAATTGCCATGGTGCACTGGGTTCTTAGTCTGTGTGCCATTGGTGTCGTCTTACTCCCCAGTCCTGTGCACGCCC
>DDZV01000027.1:0-11045 GCA_002346475.1 Acidobacteria bacterium UBA2999
GATCGGCAACCGGGGGACTCCGTTTCGACAGTTGCAGAAGCGTCTCTTTCCGTGGCAGATGGCCGGCATGGTTATCAGCACGATTACGGGCCTGGCCCTGGTCTACGGCCAGCCGACGCGCTTCTCGACCAATATCTTCTTCTTGGTGAAGATGGTGATAATGCTCCTGGCTGCGGTGAACGCACTGGCGTTTCACTACAGCACCTACCTGTCCATCGATAAGTGGGAGGGGAGGCCAGTGTTGCCATTCGGAGCGAAATTGGCCGGTGTGCTCTCGGTCGTACTCTGGGTGAGTGTTATTCTCTCCGGGCGACTGATCGCCTACAACTGGTTTGAAGTGCGGTAAGACCGAGACACCTATGCTGAAACCCTTTTTCGATTGGTTCCAGGAACTGGCGTTCAGCGTCATGTTCCGGGAGTCTACATGGCTGTTCCCCATCTTCGACGCTGTTCACCTAGTGGCGCTCGCTATTTTCGCCGGCGCCATCCTGCTTGTCGACCTTCGTCTGCTTGGTGTGGGGCTGAAAGACCGGCCGATTGCGGAGGTTTTTCACGACGCTCAACCGTGGCTCATCGGTGGTTTTTCCGTTCTATTTCTTACCGGTGTCCCCATGGTCATGGCGAGCGGCGAGAGGTATTACTACAGTGATTTCTTCTGGGAGAAGATGATCGCCGTCGTGATCGCATCCACCCTGACGTTTACGCTTCGCCGCAAAGTTGCGCTGGCGGGCGAAGGTCGCGTGCGGCCTATCTGGCTCAGAGCGACCGGGCTCACCTCGATCAGCCTCTGGGCGTTCGTGGCCATCTGGGCACGACTCATCGGGTTACTCTGAAAGCGTAACCAGGAAGCAACGTAAGAACTATGACTCCAGAATTAAGGTCCGGACATACTGCGCTGTGGATGCTCGGAGCCCTCGCAGTCTTCGGCTTGGCGGCGTTCACCTTTTGGCTGGGTGTTGTAATCATGCCCCCCATGGCGAGAGCCAAGGAATTCGGCACGGTGGTTCCATGGTTCATCACGTGGGGCCTGCTGTGGCTCACGATCGCGATAGCCCTTGCCATTGCCGGCTTTTTAGCCATGATTGGTCTGCAGAGCCAGCCGACCGACCAGGACGTCGGTTCCCAGAAGTAGCGGCGACCATACCTCCACCCGTTCCTGCTTCGGCTGTCTGGCGAGCCACCTCTGACAATCTGTGTGGCGGTTTTTGAAGGACTGGTTCGTCTTTTCAACGCTGCGCGCAGCACGTTCAGTTTCGCAGCGGCGTTTGTTTTTCTACAAGAAGTGAACAGCTACTATTGTAATTATTGTTGAGCCGGTTGGCTCTCGTAGTCTGGGTCACACACGGTGCTTTGAGCATTAATGCTAGCTGCCTTTTTCATTGTTTCAGTGCAGGCAAACATGCCATCGCTTACACCGCCCAGCTCACGTAACACAGCCGCCACTTTGTCATGAATAAAAAACATAGCGTTGATAACGGTGCCTTCCGCCAGTCGCAGTGGTGTTTCACCAACATCATTAACTGGATTCACTGCGGCATCAGCCTCAACGATTAAGTACTTTGCGATAGCTGGATATCCAAGGAGTGCTGTCGCATGCAGTGCCGTGTTGCCGATATCGTTAACCGCGTTTACGTCAGCGCCGAGCTCGAGACAAAGCTTGACTGCTTCTAGATGATCGCTTTCTAAAGTATCGTGCTCTTCTTCAATGGCAGTGAGACCTGATGCCACCATCAGGGGGGTTGTGTTATCGACTGTTTTGAGAAGGGGATCAGCCCCATGTTCTACAAGTAGTTTCATGGCTGGAACCTTACCTCCTGCTGCAGCGAGCAAGAATGGCGTAGCACCGAGTGCATCACCACCAGCCTTGACGAGATTGTGGAAGCTGTACCCGAAACGGGGAACTGGCCCAGTTGTTTTAACGTTTGGATCGGCACCGTGTTCAAGCAAGGCTTTCATTACGTCTAGTTGCATGTCTTCAGGCAAGCCGCTCATCACGTTCCATTCGTGGCTTGTGCCAGAGTCTTGTGGAGGAAAATTAATAAATTCAGAGACGGTGATGCTATCCCAGGTGCCAGCGGCCCAGTGTAGTGGCGTGTAACCAGGTCCACTAGCATTAGGGTCAGCACCAAGTTCTAACAGAGTTTTAACAAGTGCTCCATGACCTCTGACAGTGGCTACGTGCAGGACAGTTGTACCATCAGAAGCAGCTTCGTTAACGTCAGCTCCGTGCTCAAGCAACAGTTGTACTGCTTCGAGATTGCCATTACGGGCCGTCAAAAGTAGAGGGGTGTAACCGTTATGTGAGCGGGCTTGCACTTTCGCTCCTGCAGCAATTAGGGTTTCAGCCACGTCTAAGTGCAATCGCGAAGTTGCCCACATTAGGGCAGTTTGTCCGTGTGTATTCTCTTGCGCGTGCACATAAGCTCCAGCATCAAGGAGTATTTTTACTGCTTCAAGTTTGTTTGTTCGGGTCGCTGCCATGAGCGGAGTCTCGCCAGTTGGCAGGGCAGCATTAGGGTTAGCACCAGCTTCAAGTAAGAGCTTGATCATTTCAAAATCAGCGTCTGCGCAGGCAAGTAAAAGAGGTGTTACCCCATATTGATTAGTGACATTCGGTCGCGCACCTGCTTCTAGGAGAAGTTTCGCTGTATCAAATTCGTTCCAGTGAGCTGCCCAATGCAACGCCGTAGCTCCATCTGGTTGCGTGGTATTCGTGTCGACTCCTTTTTCAACAAGTGCAATAACCACCTCTGCATTACGTTGTTTAGTAGCTTCAATGAGCTCTTCACCACTTTTCGAGGAAGCATGTGTGATTGTTGACAGCAACACGATCGTCAAAACACACAGCAAACTTTTGATTTGAATAGACATTTTTATTTTCCCTGGTGGTTTAACTGATGTTTCAAAGCTGAACTGATTGTAGCCCATTACGATAGACTTTACGCATGCGGCGCTATTTCTAGTGCTATTTAGACATAATGAGCAGTGCCACTTTGGCGCACGAGAGAGGAGGATTGTTGTGAAGGAAGGGGATCAAATTGTTGGGGCTCTCGTTCCACAGTACAACTGGGACACCATCCCTGAGCGTGAACTTCGACCTGGCGTAACACAGAAAGTCGTTCGTGGAGACAATGTAGTTATTGGTTTAACGACACTGCAACCTGGCATGGAGACGTCGCCACACAAGCATCCATATGAACAGCTTTTTATGATTCTGAAAGGTCGCATTACTTTGCATATCGGAGATCAGACGTTTGATTGTCCTGCTGGAACAGTAATCAGGATCCCTCCGAATGTAATGCATTGGGGTGAGGGCCCAAAGGAAGAGGATGGGCCGGCGCTAAATCTTGATGTGTGGTATCCACTACGTCCAGATTATGCAAAGTTCAGTGACTATCAAACCGATCAGTTCAGTCCAGACGCGGCAGTCATCGAAGAAGCCTAGGAAGCTAATGCCGTTCGTACTGTGAATCTGAGGCGTCTAGATCGACTTGGATATCTAGGGCACAAGCGAATTGTCCGAGGCCTGTGTAGAACGCTGCTGTAAGTGTGAGTTCCATAATTTCCCGAGGCTTGTAGAAGTTAGATAAATTTTCAAACGTAGCATCATCAATTCTTTCAGGTCCGAACATGGCCTCGGAGTACGCCAGAATGGCACGTTGTTGAGTGTTAAAAAGAGGACTTTCTTTCCACTGGGCTAGTTGATCGACTTGTTCTGAAGTGAGACCAAAGGCTAGACCCATTCCACGGTGATGGCTAAATACATATTCACAGCCTGTAAGTTGCGCGCTTCTGAGAATAATGAGTTCACGGTCAACTCGCGGACAAACAGCGTTAGCACGGAGCGCCTGTGCAAAGTTTAGAAAAGCTGCCAAAATTTCTGGGGCGTGGCCAATCGTTCGATGGATGTTAAAAGGGCCTCCACCACGACTTTGAATTGCCTCAAACAGTGAGGCCAGCGTGCTGTCTTCAGAGGTTCGATCGACTGGAGCAATACGCGGGGTTTGAAGGTTCTTTTTGGTTTTCAGAAAGGGTACCTCTTACGCTGATTTGGCAGTGTTATCTTGTGACCCGTTTGTTTGTTCAGTGGTCCGTGTTACTAAGTTGGTAAATTCTTTTAGGGTTAGTTCTCGGTGGAGACGAGAAGCTTCTGATTTCACCGAACTGACTATCTCTTTTTTTAAGTCATCTGAAATCTGAAGCCCAATTTTTTCAAGAGCAGAGTCAATGTTTGCAAGGCCGCTACCTTTACAGAGCACAAGTTCCACCGGCGCACTTCCAACGAGAGATGGGACATAAGGAAAGATCCATTGCAGGTCCTCGCCCCATTTGCTCCACCGCAGAAACTCTGAGGCTACTGTGCCAGACTCGATCCGCGTGAAGTTTTTTCCAACGACAGGCTTGTGTGGAGATAGTTGCACGCCAGATCGTTTTGAAACAAGGCTTGCGATGTTATTCAATTGCTGAAGGTCTACATTTGTTTCTGCACCATAAAGCAACTTAGCTGCCAGTACAACCTCTTCAAAAGGTGCATTGCCAATGCGTTCGCCAAGGCCAATAACGGACGTGTGGAGGATATTGACATCGGTGGCTAGGGCAGTAAGAGCGTTTGCTGTGCCGACTCCAAAATCATTATGCGCATGAAATTCTAAAGGCAGGTCGGTCATTGATTGGACGGCCTGAATGATGGTGCGCGTTCCAACTGGACTCAGTGCACCAAACGTGTCCATCAGTGCAAGGGCAGTAAAGTTGTTAGATTTAGTCGCAGATTCGACAATGAACTTTAGACGTTCTTCTTTCATTCTCGTCGAGTCGGCAATCAGTAAGGTGGTTTTCAACCCAGCCTGTTTAGCACGGTCTGCCGCCGAGAGTGCTTTAGTAACAACTTCTTCAAGTTCCCAACTGAAGATTCGACAGTATTGTTCGTTGCCAAGCAAGATCACGCCAACCCCGTCGACGCCACATTCAAGTGCAAGCTCAATATCTTTTGGTACGGATCTTGCTATTGTCCAGATTTCTGCGCGAGGTTTCGACGAAACAATTGCGCGGATTGCTTCGCGATCTTCAGCAGATACTGCGACCATACCGGCCTCAATCCGGTTAACTCCCATACGGTCCAAGGCAGCCGCGATTTCTATTTTTTCTTTGGCAGTGAAAATCACCCCTGCTTGCTGTTCGCCATCGCGTAGCGTGACATCATGGATAATAAGCTGTCGCGCGTTTGAGGCTGCACTAGGACGAAAGTTCCAGGGACTCACGAACCAAGCAGGTCCATATTCAGGGTTTTTCAGAGCGAAACTCCTTTTTGCGTGGACTTACTGTGCCACCATTCCGCCGTCAACGGAAAGTGCGTGTCCTGTGACTAATTTTGATCCGTCAGAACAAAGCCAAACAACAGCTTGAGCAATATCGTCAGGATTCCCGATGCGTCCAACTGGTGCCATGCCGGCCATGCCGTCAACGTTTTCTGCGCCGCCAGCTAGCTTTTCAAGCATAGGTGTTCGAATTAATCCTGGACACACGGCATTGACTCGAATGCCTTCTTTTGCATACTCAAGTGCCACCGCTTTAGTGAGACCTACGATCCCATGTTTACTGGCGCACTGCGATGTCCAATTTGCAAAACCAACGAGTCCACTGGCTCCAGCAGTATTGACAATGGAGCCACCACCGGCTTTGAGCAGGTGGGGAATGGCAAACTTTGTACACAGCCATGTTCCCTTCAGGTCGATATCAATGCTTCTGTTCCAGGCTTCCTCTGTTTCGTCTGTTGTTGGACCTGGTGCTGGTTGAACGCCAGCCCCATTGAACAGAAAATCTAGTCGGCCATATTGCTTGACTGCTTGGGCCATTAGTGACTCAACTTCAGTTGATTTGGTTACATCTGTTTTTATAAAGGTAGCGTCACCGGAAGAATCACGAACTAGCTGCACAGTTGCTTCACCAGACTCTTGATTTCGGTTCGCAATCACAAGCTTGCATCCTTGCTCTGCTAGTGCAAGCGCTACGGCACGCCCAATGCCTGATCCACCACCTGTAATAACTGCGACCTTGCCTTCAAACGAACCACTCATAACAACCTCATTTGATGTTTGCATATCTGAGCACCACAGTAAAAGAAGGCTTACCTTAACCCAGCACGAAGCATTAAGCTAGCCACCATTGACGGGTCATTGCAACGGAGAAAAGTTTGATGGTGTTAATAACATGTTCGTTTGATTGACGAGCAAGGCAAGCACTTTTCCACGGTAGCCCTTGAGACGGGGGTCTGCATTTTGGGCCGCACGCACTTTTTCACGATGGCCTGCATCGTTGTATGCCCAGATGTGAACAACTTGATTGAGTGGTCCAACTTCGGTTGACCACCAGCCCACGAGCTTAGAATGATCTTTGATAATAGGGATACCTTCTTTTTCAAACAAAGCATTGAGCTCTGGCACTTTCCCTGGTTGAACTGTATAGATACGCATTTCATAAAGCATTCTGTTAGTCCTCCTTGGCTTGCTTATTTCTTGTTGTGCATAACCTGTTTTGGTTGTTTAGATTTTTCTTTAGCAATCTTGCCCGGGTCACTTTGTCCACTTGAAGCCAGTTTTCGGATCAGTTTTGCGCGTTGAGTTGCGCTGTCAAGTAGGAGGGCCATATCAGTACCCCCAAGAACTAATTTCATTCCCATACCAATGTACCGGCGAAGGGCTTCCTCTCCATAGACCCCGCCCATCGCTGGCCATTTATGATGACGTTGACATGCAGCAATAACCTTTTCATAGGCAGCGGTAATTTTTGGATGTCCAACGTCGCCTGGAATCCCAAGATCCATTGCCAAGTCGTTCGTACCCACAAATAGTGCATCAATGCCACTGACGGCAGCGATTTCGTTTGCGTTAGTTACAGCCTCGGCACTTTCGATCATCGCTACAAGTAGCATCTCATCATTAAATCGTTGTACGGCTTCAGCTTGGTTCATGGATTTAAATCCGAGCTGCGGCATGCTGTACGAAACAGAACGGTCTCCAAGTGGTGGGAACTTGAGTCGTTTAACCATTTCGCTGGCATCAGCAGCGCGTTCAATGTGTGGCATGAGGATTCCCCATGCTCCAGCATCAAGCATGCGTGCAGCGGTTGAGTAGTCAGCTTCAGGCATGCGGGCTAGTGGTGCAATCCCAGCTGCCAACGCTGCAGTGCAAAGGTCTGCAGCGGTTTCAACGGAAGCAGGGCCGTGTTCTAAATCAATAAAGAGCCAATCGTAACCACACGCTGCGACTAGGTTTACCACTTCGATGGTTCGTGTCAGACGCACACCGAAGCCAAGAACAGTATCGCCGTTGGCAAGTCCGGCACGTGCCGGGTTAGGTGAAGTAGTCACAAGGGGCTCCTTTGGGATTTCATGCTGAGCAATGGAGTGTACCGTTAACGAGTCTGTTCCTGCTATCTAGTCGCATTTTTATCTAGGATTCTCCATGGATCTTGTGGAACCTAAGGGACTTAGAACACCAGACACTCTAAAACCCAGCGCTGCAGTATTGTCCAGAAAAGTGGTCTATCCAGCAAGCGCTAGCATGAACTACCAATGATTTTATGCCTCATTCAGACTTGATTGTTGACAGTATTCGAGCACTAGGCCAGAATCGCGCCTCACGTGAATTAAGAAGAAAGCACTCTTAGTTCACTACCTTTTGAACCGAAAGAGGGATGTTATGTCAGAGTTGCGTGCAGTTACGATTGGTGGTTCTACCGTCGGGCTAAGTCAGGCGAAGGTTGATAGTTTTAGAAAACAACTGCAAGGAGGGCTGGTACTCGCCACTGACCACGGGTACGATGCGCTCCGTAAAGTATGGAACGGTCAGATTGATCGACGTCCTGCGCTAATTGCGCGTGTTGCTGGTGCTAAAGATATAGCTGCCGCGGTGAACTTTGCCCGAGACAACGAACTACTCGTGTCGGTGCGGGGTGGTGGCCACAATATGCCAGGGCTTGCCGTTTGTGACGGGGGCCTTATGATCGATTGCAACTCTTTAAGAAATGTGCGTATTGATCCAGTGAACCAGCGAGCTTCCGCGGATCCAGGGTGCACATGGTGGGACTTTGATTATCAGACCCAGTCTTTTGCCTTAGGCACACCTGGCGGTGCGGTATCGCACACGGGCATTACTGGACTCACGCTCGGTGGTGGCTTGGGTTGGTTGAGTGGGAAACACGGTCTAAGTTCTGATAATGTCATTTCTTTTGAAATTGTGACACCAGATGGAAAGTTACGAAAAGCAAACGCTGACGAGAATCCTGATCTCTACTGGGGTCTTCGTGGGGGTGGCGGCAACTTTGGTGTTGTTACACAGCTTGAATATCAGTTGCATCCAGTGGGCATGATGTATGGTGGAATGATTCTCTATACGTTTGATAATGCTAAAGATTTTTTCAAGGGATATAGAGATTTTCTCCCGAGTTGCCCTGATGAGCTCACCACATTTGCAGGGCTCTTTAAGCTACCAGATGGCACAACGGTTGCTGGAGGAATTTGTGCTTATAACGGTGACCATGCTGCTGCCAATAAACTTATGGATGAAACGTTTCGTAAATTCACGACTCCCATGGCCGACATGCTTGGGCCGATTCCTTATTGTAAGTTGCAGCAACTGATTGATGAGCAGACGGCTCCGCATCGTCGTTATTACGTCAAGTCGAACTTAATGAGGACTATTCCAGACGAAGTTATTGACATCATTGTTGAGGGGTACAGCAAGGTGCCTTCGCCGTTGACGATGCTTGCATTCCAGCAGTTTGGCAATGCGATTGGCCGCTTCCCAAAAGATGCGACAGCGTTTGGCCATCGAGATGCAATAGTAGAACAGGTTATGTTCTCTTGCTGGACAGATCCGGCAGAGGATGATGTTAATAAACAGTGGGCACGAGAGCTTTCTGATCTTTCCAGTCCGTTTGCGCATGGTCACTATGTGAACCAGACGGGTTCTCTTGAAGAAGAAGGGGCTGATCGTGTGCAGGCTGCTTATGGTGATAACTGGGAGAGACTTGCCGCTCTGAAGGCGAAGTACGATCCCATGAATCTGCTTCGTCACAATCAGAACATTAAGCCTGTGGCAGGCTAATTGATTAATTAAAACAAGCCCGTGCACCCTACGATCGTTAGGTTTTACGGGCTTGTTGCTTTTCAGTAACCCACAATCATCCTCAAGTGTCATCGGGAAGGGGAATGAGTGGTTGCCTGAGGTGCAGGTAGATGAGGGGCATTCTATGAAACGACGACTTGCTTTTGGGCTTGTCATCTTTGTAGGGATGATGTTTGTCACTTCGTGTGGTGACACAGAGGTGTCGGTAGATATTGATGTGTCGAACGTAGAATCCCCTGTTGCTGATCGTGGCGAGATTCCTAAATTTAAAGTTGATCCGTGGTGGCCAAAACAGTTACCGGACCAATGGGTGCTCGGCTGGGTTGGTGGTCTAGTTGTTGATCCAAACGACCATGTATGGATTGTCCATGTGGGGAACGAATTAACTGGCTGGGAGACAAAAGGAGGTGCGTCCGATCCTCCGACCACGCTGTGTTGCAAGCCAGCTCCTCCAGTGATTGAGTTTGATCAAGAGGGGAATGTCGTGCAGGCGTGGGGTGGACCGGGTCCTGGTTATGACTGGCCGAGTACTGAACACGGACTGTTTATTGATCATGAGAGCAATGTTTGGATTACGAGTAGTAGGAACGGAGAAGGCCAAGTACTCAAGTTTACGCGTGACGGCAAGTTCTTATTACAAATTGGCAGGAAAGATAAAGGGACTGACAGCAATGACACATCCAGTCTTGGAGGGCCAGCTGGCATTGCAGTTGATCCAGAGACGAATGAAGTCTTTATTGCTGATGGTTACCAGAATCGACGTGTCATTGTTTTTGATGGTGAAACAGGAGCATACAAACGGCACTGGGGTGCTTACGGTGAGATGCCAGATGACGCGCCGTTTACTTACGACCCAGACGAACCACTACCACGTCAAATGAGCGGCGTGCACTGCCTTGCGCTTAGCACGGACGGCCTTTTGTATGTTTGCGATCGTGCGAGTAATCGAATTCAGATTTTTGAACGCGACGGTACCTTTGTAAATGAGGTGCAGATAGAGCCACACTTATCGCGTGAACATTCCGGGACAACCCACCACGTTACATTTTCTCAAGATCCGGAACAGCAGTTTCTCTATGTCGCTGACGGTTCAAATGAGAAGATTTGGTTTCTCAATCGCAGTGACCTTCGGGTACTTGGTTCATTTGGGCACGGCGGACACAGTACGGGGGCTTGGATTACGGTACATACAGTAGGCGTTGATTCGAAGGGCAACTTGTTTGTAGGTGAAAGTACAGATGGCAAACGAGTCCAACGATTCGTGTACAAGGGTGTGGATCAGCCGGCTTCTGAATAGTCGTTTAAAGGGTTTTTGTGATCAGGAAACGTGTATGTTCTTTGAAGCTCCGAGAGGCTCTTTGGCTCTTGGTTGTCGCAGGTGTAGTCATAGCACTTAGCGAGACTCCTCTCACTGCTGAACCCAGCACGGATGCGCAGGTTGCTGCTAAGGCACAGATTCCAAGATTTAAAATTGATTCAACATGGCCAAAACCACTACCCAATGGATGGATGCTTGGTTGGGTTGGTGGATTAGTTGTTGATCCAAATGATCATGTGTGGATTGTCCATGTTGGCAGTCAGCTTCGAGAGAACGAGAAGAAGGGAGGGACAACTGATCCTCCAACAACGTTGTGTTGCAAGCCAGCGCCTCCAGTAATTGAGTTTGATCAAGAGGGGAATGTTGTACAGGCGTGGGGTGGTCCCGGCGCTGGATATGACTGGCCGAGTACTGAACACGGACTATTTATTGATCACGAGGGAAACGTTTGGATTACAAGCAGTCACAAGTTTGATGCAGATGGCAACATTTCAGGTTATGGCGGACAAGTATTGAAGTTTACGCGTGATGGGAAATTCTTGTTGCAAATTGGCATGGAATCTAGCGGCAAGGGGAGTAATGACACATCCAGTCTTGGAGGG
>DDZV01000027.1:11348-19393 GCA_002346475.1 Acidobacteria bacterium UBA2999
ATCCAGTCTTGGAGGGCCAGCTGGTATTGCAGTTGATCCAGAGACCAACGAAGTGTTTATTGCCGATGGATATAGAAATAGGCGTGTCATTGTTTTTGATGCTACGACAGGGGCTTATAAACGGCACTGGGGAGGGTATGGCGAGAAACCAGATGATGGGCTTGGCGCATTTATTCCATTAGCTGCAGATTCTCAATTCACCTACGATCCAGACAAGCCCCTTCCAAGACAGATGAGTGGAGTACATTGCCTTTCGCTGAGTACCGACGGGCTTTTATATGTTTGCGACCGTGCGAGCAATCGAATTCAGGTTTTTGAGCGGGATGGTACCTTTGTGCGTGAAGTACAGATCGAACCACGCCTAGGACTCGAGTGGTACGGTACAACTCATGACATTGCGTTTTCTCATGATCCAGCACAGCAGTTTTTATACGTTGCTGACGGGGCAAATGAGAAGATATGGATTCTTGATCGCAAAGATCTGCGAGTGCTGGATTCATTTGGTCACGGTGGTCACAGTGCAGGGGCATTTATTACCGTACATGTGTTAGGTGTTGATTCAGCAGGAAATCTTTTTGCGGGTGAGAGCACAGAGGGAAAACGAGTACAACGGTTTCTTTACCAAGGGTTGACTCGTTAGGCAATCAAGCCGGTTGCAATGAGGGGAACATAGATGAGTCGTTTGTTTGGCCCCATTAAACAAATTGGTTTTGTCGTTGGCAATCTTGAAGAGGCCTTGGCATATTGGACGGAGACGCTTGGGATTGGTCCGTTTTTTGTTATTCGGCATCTACCATTAGAAAAATTCTGGTACCGTGGCGAGCCGTCAACTCCACCCGATCTTGCATTAGCCATTGCCAGTTCAGGCGAGCTGCAGGTTGAGTTAATTTATCAATACGATAAACATCCGAGTGCATTTTTGGATTGCTTGCAGGCCCGGGGAGATGGTTTACAGCATGCTTCTGCATGGGTAGATCGGAAGGGCTACGAAAAGAATGTGGCGCAGTTGAAGGAGTCAGGTGTGCCACTTGCACACGAAGGCTGGTTGAAGAATGATGGCCCTCGGTTTGCATTTTTTGCTACTGACATGAAAGCTGGGGGGTTCCAATATGAAGTTTCTGATGTGGCGGATCCTCAGTTTTCCGCTTTAGGAGAAACAATTCGCGAAGCTGCAAATGGCTGGGACGGCTCGCAGGCTATTCGTGATTTGACGTTGTAAGGTTAACAAAGAACCGGCGCCGTAGTTTTTTCGCGCTAGCCGTTTCAATAATAGGGAGGTTTTACTATGGCCGATCCATTTTCTGCTGCAAAGGCTGGGGCAAAGATTCCTGGCACAGGTACCGGTCCTATTCCTTTTGATCAAGATCGCTTGCATCTGGCAATGGACAATGCGCACTTGGACGCGGTAATTGTAACCAGCAAGGTGAATGTTAGGTACTTGACTGGTGGGTACAATTGTATATTTTTTGAGACGATGAACGAATTGGGCATTGGACAGTACGGGCCCACAATTCTCTATCGAAAAACTCACCCCGAGCATACGCTATTCCTTGGTTCCTATTTTGATAAGGAACAACTGCCGAATGATCCGATTTGGATACCCAATGTCGACATTAGTAGTTGGGTGCACTACAGCACCATTCCATTGATTATCGATTGGATTAAGAAAGAGAAGCTTGAGAACTCAACTATTGGTCTGGAGTATCCGTTTCTTGCAGCAGATATTTACATGGCATTGCAGAGTGAGCTTCCTAATGTGAAGTGGGTGGATGCTGTCCAGCCTCTCGAATATGTACGAGCTATTAAGCGTCCAGATGAACTTGCGATACTTCGTTCGGCCTCTGAAAAAGTTGTAGAGGCGATGCTGTACGGTTTCCGTGAAACCAAGCCAGGAATGTCGAGTCGTGACATCGAGAAAATGGTTGCCCATGAGGAACGACGGCTCGGGCTTACTTTTGATTATTGCCTGGTGGGTATTGGCAAGGATGCCAATCGTACGCCACGTGACAATATAAAGTTCGAGGCAGGGATGATCATGGACTTTGATTCAGGCGGCAATATTAAGGGCTATATAGGAGATGTTTGCCGTATGGGCAGTAGTGGCGAACCAGAACCATTACAAAAACAATTACTGGAAGAAATCAATCATGTGCAAATGGCATCCCGTGCGCCAATCAAGCCTGGTGCACGAGGTGGCGAGATTGTTGACGCAGGGAAAAAGGCAATTGCTGAGTGTGAGCATGGATCATGGATGGGGTACATTGCGCATGGCATGGGATTAGTTTCGCACGAGGCGCCACGTCTCGTTACGAAGCCAATACCATATCCAAACGAGTGGGCTGAGCGACCTCTAGAAGCTGGCATGGTGGTGTCTATTGAAACCACGATTGCAAAACCAGAGTGCGGATACGTCAAGCTTGAGGATACGGTGTCCGTCACTGAGACGGGCTGGGAAGGGTTTGGCGATGGTGGCCGTAGCTGGAACCCGATTGGTAGCTGAGAGGAGCGGTAGTAATGGCTAATCCAGGAACAGTGAGCCCCAGTGACATTGCTAACATTGCGGGAAGCAGTGTTGAGCTTGTGCCTAATTTTATTGGTGGTCAATGGGTAGAGGCGAACGGTTCAACACTGTTTAATGTGTATAACCCTGCAACGGGCGAAGTCATTGCAAAGGTACCGTTGTCGGGGGAAGAGCATGTAAACGAGGCCGTTGCCGCAGCAGCACGTGCATTTCCTGGATGGCGGGAGACTCCGCCAGCAATTCGAGCACGAAGCATGTTTCGCTTCAAGCAGCTGCTGGATGAGCATTTTGAAGAACTTGTCCAGTTGGTGACCACCGATCAAGGCAAAACTCTCGCTGAAGCACGGGGAAGTCTTCAGAGGGCAGTCGAATTAGTTGAAGTGGCATGTGGTGGACCATCGTTGCTTATGGGTGGATATGGCCTCGAAAACGTGACGCCTGGAGTAGATTGCCATGTTGTTAAGCAACCACTTGGTGTTTGCGCGATCATTACGCCTTTTAATTTCCCGGCAATGGTGCCAATGATGTTTCTACCGTTTGCGGTAGTCAGTGGCAACACGGTTGTGGTGAAACCTTCGGAGCATGTTCCTTTAGTACAACGGCGACTGGCAGAATTATTAAGTCAGTGCGACCTTCCACCTGGAGTGGTGAATGTAGTCAATGGAGGGCGCGAGGCTGTTGAGGCTCTCTGCGATCATCCAGACATTAAGGCCGTTTCCTTTGTAGGGTCGTCCCCGGTAGCCAAGACGGTTTATCAAAGAGCCACTAAGGCTGGTAAGCGTGCACAAGCATTTGGGGGTGCGAAGAATCTTGTCGTTGTAATGCCAGATGCCGATCTCGATGAGACGATTCGGAGTATTAGCGAGTCGTTTTTTGTGTGTGCGGGGCAACGGTGTCTTGCTGCCAGCATTATGGTGCCGGTAGGCAATGTTCACAAGGCCGCGAGGGATCGCATGGTTGAGGTGGCATCTGGATATCAACTGGGAGACGGTGCCAAGGCAGGTGTCACAATGGGTCCAGTTGTTAGCGCACAAGCACGGGACCGAATTAATGGGGTCGTCGAACGTGGCGTTGCAGCGGGAGCAAATCTTGTTCTGGATGGTCGGAGCGTGCGCGTGCCCGATCAACCTGAAGGTTTCTTTGTGGCGCCCTCAGTTTTTGATGCCGCAACCCCTGAAATGGAAATTTCAAATGAGGAAACCTTTGGTCCCGTTGTATCTATCAGCCCTGTTCAAACTCTTGAGGATGCCTTTGAGTTGATGCATCGAATTCCCAAAGCAAATGCCGTTTCAATTTTTACATCGAGTGGAAAAATTGCTCGTGAGTTTAACCGGAATGTTGTTGCTCCGATGGTTGGTATAAACATTGGGGTACCTGCGCCGATGGCATACTTTCCATTTGGGGGTGCAAAGGATAGCTTCTTTGGAGATTTAAAGGCGCACGGACGAGATGGATTTGAATTTTTTACAGATAAGCGTCTTACGATTTATCGTTGGCCTTAGGTAGTTTTGTTTCTAAACGGTTGTGTCGAAAAGGTGTGTCCTCTAGACATAACTACTAGTTAGTTCATGTAACTTATTTGCAATGATGGGATTTTGACATGGCAACAAATGATACGTGCTGTAGCAGCGCCCCGTACTTCAAAGCACACGAGGGCAAACTTGAAGCGTTAAAGACACTCTGCGATCAACTCGTTCAGAAGACGAGCGAGGAACCGGGATGTCTCTATTGCGGATTTAGTTTTGATGGCGATCAAACTTTTTGCCGTGAGGGTTATGAGAATGCGGATGCCTGGCTTGCGCATCTCGGGAACATAGGCGAGATCTTTGGTGAGATGCTCAAGGTATCTGATCTCACACGTTTAGAAGTGCACGCGGCTGCTTCAGATGTCCCGAAGGTTCGCAAGACTCTAGGCGATATGGGTATCGAGGCTCAGGTGTTCGCGCTGGAATACGGGTTCCGGAAATAATAGCCTGTAGACCGAATTGCACTGGACACACGCTTTCGCATGTGTCCAGTGCAACAAACTTCAATAGTCCTTCCGTAAGCGTTACTGAGCGAGGCAGCTTACTTGTTGGCTGCCCAGTGCAGGCCCTGCAACAGCATTGTTTGAAATTCTTTGGCTGCCCATGCATCCGAGTGATGGCCAATTCTCAAATAAAAGACACGAGATACACCGTAGCTCGTTGTCCAGGCCATGGCAGGATCAAAACCACCGTCATGTGCATACCGTCTGTCACCATCGGGATGATCGGTTGTTATAAGGACATGAATGTCATCCGCGAGATAAATATTATTGTAGAGTTCATCAAGTGTAGCGTAATCACTTACACCATTTGTGATTGGGTGTTTGTCGTCGACGACTTTGATATTCATGTCGATGGGTTTTTCTATGCCAGACGTAACCGTCTGACGGTACTGCTTACGATCGATGATTTCATCTTCGAATATGTATTTACCACCGATAATGTTTTTCCACTCGGGCCACCCGCTATGCGCGGCTAGGTTGTGGTGCAATGATAAAAAGCCAATGCCCGGCTCAGTATTGAGCATGTCCTGGAATAGTTGCTGCTGTGCTGCTGGCCAGGCTGCAAGCATGTCGTACCGAAGAACTACGTCAAATTTTTCAGCGAGCCCAGGCGCCAACGTACTGGCTGCTGGAGGGAGCTTGCAGTCATAGATAGGCTTGCCATTTACGATGGTGAGGTGATCGCACGCGGTCATTGCTTCATGGAGGTCTAGTTTTGTATATTCAATACCCGGCAGAGCATCCAGCATGGCCCAGAAAAGTGGTTCCTCAAAATCATGGTTTCCGTAGGTTACGAGCACGCGAAGAGGCTCATCCTTGCTTTGGCCGGAAGTGCTAGCTGTCCAAATCACACAGGACAGTAGAAGTCCTGTTATAAAGAGTTTTTTCATGCCGATCTCCTCTAAAGGGGTTCGCTGGAAGCACGCAATTATAAAAAAAGTTAATGTCAGCGGTGGTTCAGCTAACTACTGTAACATCAGACTGTGGATTATGGCCTCGGCTGCATCCTTGTTCAAGTACCTTAATTTCCTCGATTCCTATACGGGCCCAAGCGGTGGTAGAGTAACCACGCAAAGGAGAAGCGGTCATGGCAAACAGTTATTTCAATCTTGAGAAAAGCGGCCTTGTGTCGCGGCGCCAACTTATGGCTGGCGTTGGGGCTGCCGTCGCGGGCGCAGCTGTCGCACCCGCTGCGGTGGCGGAAGTCTCGCAACTGCGGCCGGGAGGGATCCAGCTTTTTAACGGCAAGGATTTCTCAGGTTTATACACACACCTGAACGGCCCAGGCTTGGATGACCCGGACAAGGTATTCACGATCAATGACGGGATACTTCGCATCAGCGGTCAAACCTACGGCGGGATCTACACGAACTATGGGTATGAGAACTACCGCATCATCGTCGAATGGAAGTGGGGAGAGAAGATGTGGCAGCAAGGGGCCAGAGACTCTGGGCTATTACTGCATGGCACTGGAGGAGATGGTGGCTTTCGGGGAGACTGGATTGAAAGCATTGAGTTTCAGATGTATGAGGGTGCGACTGGTGACTTTATTCTTCTGAATGGCAAGACTGGGGTGAGCGTGACAGTCGAGGGCGAAATGCGTGACGACACACTCTATCACTACGTTCCAGGAATGCCAGCGCAGGAGCGTGCGATGATGAAGAACGGTGAGCCAACGGGCATCACTTACATCATTCCGCACCTTAATCGCGATCCTAACTGGAGGAGCGAACTGGGCTTTCGAGGAAAAGACACCGTTGAAAAGCCGGTTGGCGAGTGGAATACGATCGAGGCTATCTGTGACCGTGACACCATCACGAATATCGTGAATGGACACGAGGTCAATAAGGCTACGAAGTGCTGGCCGAGGCGAGGCAAGATCGGAATCCAGTCGGAGGGTGCAGAGCTCTTTATTCGTAGAATGGAATTGTTCCCGCTGTAGTAGGTTTTTAAGCTAGAGATGGCTAGTGGCGGCGACAGTCTGAGTTGACTGTCGTTGCCACTAATTTTTTAGTTTACAGAAGCTGCAATGCAAAAGGCGTTCGTCTTAAACGAGTCGCAATCCTCAGTAGTTTTTTATTAGCCACAAATTGAAACTAATGTTCTTAAGCCACAGAACGAAAGAGTGCTTAGTTTAATCCAGGGTCATTTAAGAAATGTGATTTCTGAAAAGAGGCTTGTAGTGTGCAGATAACAACTAGTGCACGATGGAGTGCTGTACTTGGCCCGGGCCTGCTTGTTGCAGCTACTGGTGTTGGAGCAGGAGATCTGGTGACTGCAACGCTGGCTGGTTCAGATATCGGCCTTGTGGTTGTTTGGGCCGCTTTATTCGGGGCTGTTCTCAAATGGACCCTTAATGAAGGCATTGCACGTTGGCAACTTGCCACTGGCAGTACGCTCCTCGAGGGTTGGAATAATCAGTTTGGTGTTTGGTTTTCTCGCATGTTTTTTCTTTACTTCATTATCTGGACCTTTGCTGTTGGCGGGGCTCTGGTCAATGCCTGCGGTATTGCTGGAACAGCGTTCTTTCCTATTGGAGACCCTTCCACATCAAAGATTGTATGGGGCATTTTTCATTCGCTCGTTGGAGGAATCCTGGTCTGGAAGGGTGGATTTAAAAGATTTGAACGAGTCATGGTTGTTTGTGTAGGTGTAATGGTGGTCAGTGTGCTGATAACCGCAGGTGTGATTGTTTGGGGATCCTTAAATGAGGTCACTCGTGGAATTTTTCTGCCGACTACACCGGCAACGCGCAATGACTGGGTCTGGTTTTTAGGTGTCCTTGGGGGCGTAGGAGGCACAGTAACAATGTTGTCCTATGGGTATTGGATCCGAGAGGCAGGACGGACGGGTCAAGAAGGACTTCGCACGTCTCAGATCGATTTGGCTGTGAGCTATGGTATGACGGGAGTCTTCGGCGCAGCGATGGTTATCATTGGTGGACAGATTGGAGGAACAGGCCAGGGTGCACAGGTTGCTGTTCAATTATCTGACCAACTTGGCACAGCGCTCGGTAGTCAAGCAAAGTGGCTTTTCTTAATTGGATTTTGGGGCGCAGTGTTTAGCAGTTTACTTGGCGTTTGGCAGAGTGCGCCTTATCTGTTTGCGGATTTTCTTCAGCAGTATCAGGGTCAAGGAGCTTGCAGAAATGCCTCTGATTTACGATCGAGCCAAAGTTACCAATGGTATCTTTTTGGATTGTCGGTTGTGCCGCTAGTATTGCTTTGGACTACTGTTCGGCAGGCACAAATCCTCTATGCGACCCTCGGTGCCTGGTTTATGCCATTAGTGGCGCTGTCGCTTCTTGTGTTGAACAATCGGACAGTTTTAGTGGGCGAGAAATTCCGTAATGGGTTCATAATTAACACGCTATTAGTATTGACGCTTGCACTCTTTGCGTATTTGGCAGTAATGGGTATTTTGGATTAGCAATAGGCGTACTAGCGAAAGCAGTCATATGCTAAATTGTTATTGGAGGAAAGCATGCGCGTAAGA
>DDZV01000013.1:0-1806 GCA_002346475.1 Acidobacteria bacterium UBA2999
ATAGCTGACGCTCTAGAATACCCAGATGTCACAAAGGTCAATACTAAGTCGAGAGCCGCGGCATAAGGTTCGGCAGCGAGCGGTAATGCTTCAAACATTTGAGAAGGAATCGAGGCTGACCGCATTACAGTTCGTGCCAAATACACATAAGGCAACGGACGTGGAACAACAAGCCCAATATGATCAAGGTGGATTGAGTGGGATTTTTCCCTTGCCAATTGCTTTATCCAACGAGAAAAATTTGAAACCTCTTCTTCACGATCTCGACTGGTTTGTACCAGCAGTCCATTTTTAGTTACTATTGATGGATTCTTTTTCTCAGATTCATCCGTGGAAATTCGAACTTCGTCTATGCCTGGAAGCTCTTCGCGCAAGCGGTGGTGTAGATTTCCAGAAAGACAATTGTCTGTAACTACAACATCAAGCTTCTTAAGACCTGGCACACGGGCAAGGAAATCATAATCACTCGACCAGAGCCCGCCAGGCTCCGCTGCATTATCACGAACAGCAACAACTACATGATTCCATGGTTTTCTTGCAGGCTGTTCAAGAATTACACGTCGCATCATGTGCTCGTCGAGTGCACCCGTATTCAAAGAAAGCTGCTCGAATTCCACGAAGACAGAGGCAAGGAACTTTGTCTGGCGAGCTAAACGCTCAGCACCTCGATCAATAGATATTTTTGACTGAAGCGTACCAAGTAAGAGACGTTCAAAGGTTTCGACGTTGGCTAAGCATTTCTGAAGCGAGTCGTAAAATTTAAGAATTTCTGTCACGAGACCAGAACGGAGTTGGAATGGAGGGACCGTTCCAGCTTGTTCGACTGACCGGCACGCAACACTCATCAATACCTCACGTTCAAATATTGTCAGTGCTCTAGATATAGTCGTCAGTCTTGATGCAAAACACTCTATGAGTTGGTTTCGTGTTACAAACTCTGGAAAAATAATTGCTTTTTTCTTAGAAAAACAGTGCTGTTCAATAGTCCGCCTAAGATGTACGGAGGCTGTCTGTGTGGGTACAACTACGATACGGTCGCGAGCGGAAAAAGACTCGCCTTCCGTCGAAAGATCAACGAGAAGATTACGAAATTGCTTCAGATCTCTTACCCGTAGCAAGCGTGTTGTACGAGGTGTAATCACTAGAATTAGTAAAACGTCAGAATCAAGTTAATTCTAAAACCAGTATTTTACATCCTAGCCCATGACAGACTAGGTCAGTCTATGTGGAAAACCTGTGGATGCTTAGTGTAAAACCTGTTGAGATTCAGACAGTGCAAACAAATTTCTAAAACGTTTATCACTACTTGTTCGTAAACCTAGACTGTGTAAGGAATCTTCGTGTTGGCCTTCGCTTGATCTCAAATTCTTATTACGTATGATGGCGAAATCTAATTCCTAAATTTTAAAAGACTACATGTGACGGCTCATTGTTTTCAACACACTATAGGTAACCAGGCTTACCAAATTGAGGTTACACAGGTTAGTAATCGCTGGCGGGCCCAAATCCGGCGAATGCCAGGCATGTCAACTGCAGTTATGCCCTTTTACGGTGCAACCCCAGACGAAGCGGCAGATCAGCTTAGCCAGTGGCTCAGTCTTGCGCATAATCGACAAGTTGCCCAATCTGACTAGATTAACCAACCATTGCACTAATAGAAGTCTGTCATTATCAAAGCATCTTGCGTAACCCGAACTTATCCCTGCACTGTGGGCGTGCTAACATTATTTTTTAACAAGGGGGGCCAGTGGCGCAGTTGGGAGCGCGCGTGAATGGCATTCACGAGGTCAGGGGTTCGATCCCCCT
>DDZV01000013.1:2062-6288 GCA_002346475.1 Acidobacteria bacterium UBA2999
GGGCCAGTGGCGCAGTTGGGAGCGCGCGTGAATGGCATTCACGAGGTCAGGGGTTCGATCCCCCTCTGGTCCACCATTTTTAATCATCGAAAAGTAATTCAGAAACAACGTCTTCCCTTACCAAAAAAGATTTTCTGATCATTTTCGAAGCATCGCTGCCGCATAATCAATAGGGGTATCAATATCAGTCAATGCACCTTCATCTGAGATTCTGACATTCAAGATATCTTTCTCGTATTTCCGGATAATAGTCTTAGCACCCCGTTCCGGGTCTGCTTTTCTTAAGGCACGGAATAGCGACCGATCAAAGAGCACAGGGTGACCATGCCGACTGCCAATTGCCGGACGTACGATGGGTGAATTATGTTTGTAGTACGCCTCAACAATCATCTGAATAGTTTCTACAGCAACAAAAGGTATATCAACTAGCGTCAAGAGGATTGCTTCGACAGCAGGCGTTATTGCTGCCTCCATACCTACTAAAATTGATGACAGTTGACCTGCCTCTGGTTGCCAATTACGTACGAAATGAATAGCAATAGGCGGCGCATCCGCTTCTAGGGCGTGGACAATTAGGTTATGCGATGCTCCCGTTACAATTGTTATTTGATCAAAACCAGATTTCGCAAATGTCCGAGCAATTCGTGCAATAAAGCAACGACCTTCTTGATCTAATAAAAGAGGTTTCGGGGACCCCATTCTGGTCGAATGGCCAGCAGCCAGCACAATTGGAGCAATCACAGGTTCATCCTAGTCCGGAATGCCCCTAACTGCGTTACAATTCAGGCTATGGTTGATTCTAGTCTTAAGATCCGTTGCCAACGTTGTGGTGAACCAATGGAGCTAAAAGATCCTGCGCCAGGAAAAGCCTGGACTTCGTTACAGTTCTGGATCTGTGCTTACTGCGGACGCCATTTTTGGAGTACATATCCGTCTGCAACAGGCGCAGCAGTACCTAAATCTCGGCCTAAACCAGCCCCCCCCAAGCCACCTGTAAAGGCCAAGGAAGAAACTGACTCGGGCAATGCTTCTACGACCTAGCCTAATCAAAAAAGGCGATCTTCTACTGTACTAGCCTATAAAGAAGGCATGCAGAACCTCTAGAGTGCAATAAAAACACAAATACGGTAGAAATCTATCCCCAAACATAGCTTTTTGCGCTAATCTCCCAGTACGCGAGCACCTGGGGAAATCATTCTAGGCTTTCTGTTCGTCATCGGAGGACGTGGTATGCCAAACGGCACAATTGCAAGACTTCTTATTGATAAAGGATTTGGCTTCATCAGAGATGAGGGTGGTATTGAACATTTTTTCCACCGGAGTTCTGTGCGAGGTGCCGTTTTTGAGCTACTTCGGGAAGGACAGCGAGTTGAGTTCACACCTGAAGAATCAGCTAAAGGGCCACGTGCTGGTGAAGTTAGTCTGATTGAAAGCTAAGAACTCTGATTTATCTGTGAACTAATAAAAGCTACGGTGTAGTCTGCCAGTCACTGGAATCTAAGAAAACGCCACTCAACTATAGGTTTGTTGAGATTAAGAACACGGTAATTCGTCGTGCTAATAAGACTATTCCTAACCTATTTCCATCTAACACAAAAAACATCAAGCAGGCGGGCTATCCTCTAGACGCTTATTAACTTCATCAACAACCAGTGAACTACCACGTAGTGCAGAAATTTCGCTAAGTAACGCATAAAAGTTCACTGCAACTGCAACCAGCGCAATTGTGGCATGCGGCCAAGACGGAAGCACCTGAACATCTACACTGGCACCAACAATAGCTGCAATCATAGTAAGGGTCATTGCCATTGTGGCACGAGTGAAAACTGGTGCACGAATCTGTGAAACACGTGTAACGTAGTCTCCACCAAGACCATGTTCTGTCACTGCTTCCTTGATTGCCTTACCTTTACCAATTAAATAGAAAATCATTAGAGAGTGCGCAAGCAGATTTAAAAATGTACCAAAAACACCTAACAGCACGTGACGTGTAATTTCTATTGACGTCTCGGCTACAAAAGCAAGCAACAGACTTGTCATAAGAAGCGCTATGGATGTTCCGGTGAGTGTAAGAAGTGCCGCAGACATATTAGTTGAGATATTGTTTAATTCGATTCCATTCTACCTCTGGCAAACACATCCTGCCGAGGCGCCCTCCGTGGTGCTCATTGCCGTGATAATCAGAACCCCCAGTAACAAACAAACCTAATTTTCGTGCCATTGCAAGATAGCGATCGCGATCCTCAACTGAATGTCCTGAATGGTACACTTCAATAGCGTCGAGACCCGCTTGTTGTAATTCTTTTATATTCTCATCAATTGATGTAAGACCTGGATGCGCAAGTGACACGATACCCCCTGCAGCATGTATAACTCCAATGACTGTGGTAGGTAGAGGCCCTGTCCTAGGAACAAATGCTGGACAATCCTTACCAAGCCACTTGTCAAACGCCTCATGAATATCACCAACATGACCTGAACTGACCATCGCCTGAGCAATATGCGGCCGACCCACAGAATTTCCAGGCTGGTGAGCCTTCGCCAATAAATTACTTATATCAATGGGTAAATCAAGCTCTGAAAGACGATCGGCAATCATCTCAATTCTGGCAATACGATATTTCCGTTGGTCAGCAAGAAAATCTTCCAGTGCCTCATCCTGATGATCAAGAAAATATCCCAGCATATGAATATCTTGATTATGATCAACAGCAGTAATCTCGGTGCCACTGATTGCCAATAGCCCACGTGCTTCTGCTAGCTGTTTGATTGGTTCCGTAGCGGCTACAGTATCGTGATCAGTAATAGAAATAACTTGCAACCCTGCTAAAAACACCCGATCAACTAATTGTTCTGGAGAATAGTAACCATCAGAGGCCGTAGTATGAAGATGAAGATCGATCACAGAACCGTTTAAGCTTTTCGCGTTCGAGATGCTACACGTTTCGCTGGCTGACTTTGTCTTTTAACAAGTTCCCGGTATTCTTTGAGAAGTAATTCAAGATGCTCTTTTTCCTCAGCTGCAAAATCGGCAAAGATCTGCTTGCCTTCAGAATCTTCAAATTTTTCAGCGTACTTCTTGAAAAAATTATGGGACCCACGCTCACAACGAATGCCTATTAATAGCGCTTGCTGATCGTCAACACCTTGAACAAGTTCATCAGCGCCTGTAGCGAACAGTCCGCTGGCAGCACCTTTAAAAAATAGGAACCTAGGTCTATCCTCAAGGTGAGGGTCCCGAGCAAGTAGTTCTTCGTAACTCTTTTCTAAAGTAGCTAAATGTTTTTTCTCTTCATCAGCAAGATCTTGAAAAACCTTGCGCCCCCTCTGATCATGTGCCAGACGTGCAGCTCGAGAGTAAAATTCTAAGCCACTGCGCTCAGTCGCAATAGCAATTTGTAGAGCATCGCGTGCAAACAGAAGCTCTGTATGACCTTCGTCGCCTGGAGCACTCTTTCCGGTACTGCACTTCTCGCAAGTTCCATAGACCTGCACTACACTTCTAGACACGTCGAAGTTACGGGAAGTAGAAACTTCCTCAATGAGCATCTCAATATCAGAACTTAGAAATTCCGAGGAGCTATTACAATTCTTGCAAATTAAGTGATAGTGGCGAGGATGACGATAGGTCCGCTCAAACCGAGAACGTCCTTCTCCAAAATCAACTTTTTGTGCAATACCAGCTTCGACCATCCATTGCAGTGCACGATAGACAGTGGCACGACTAATGTGTTGATCATCTTGTTTAATAAGATCAAAAAGATCATCTGCACTGAGGTGCCCCTCCTGGCGGAGGAAGACATTGAGGATCCGTTCCCTTTTACTGGAACGCTTACCTCCAACTGGCTTAAGAGGCTGACTAGTAGGAAGAATGCTCACCGTAAGGCTAAAGGAAAAAACCCCCTTCGACTTTCTTCTTTCGAATCAGGCTAGTGTCCTCCGCCGCCCTCACCTGCAACACTAAATGACTGTCCGCAGCCACAGGTTGACGTAGCTTGTGGATTTTTAATAGTAAAGCCACCGCCTGTAACATTGTCAACGAAATCAACTTCAGCGCCATTGACATAACTGACACTGACAGGATCGACGAAGAGCTTGATGCCATTTGATTCAAAAACTTTATCGCCAACACCACCACTCTCTTCAATCATTAATCCGTACTGGAAGCCTGAGCAACCTCCACCCTGTACAAACACTCGAAGACCGCTACCCGCTTTACCCTCTTC
>DDZV01000047.1 GCA_002346475.1 Acidobacteria bacterium UBA2999
CAGTTTATTAAAAACTCATAATCCTGGGGCGGCACCACACCACCACAAACAACAATGATTTCATTCGCCGCCTCACGTTCTAAATGCTCTAAAAGTTCCGGAACAAGAGTTCTATGAGCTGCAGCTTGACTGGATACACCTACCACGTGAACATCATTATCAATCGCTTGGGAAGCCGCCTCGAGCGGAGTCTGAAAAAGTGGCCCAAGATCTACATCAAAACCCATATCTACAAAAGCTGAGGCAATAACTTTGGCACCACGATCGTGACCATCTTGACCCATTTTTACGACTAGCATCCGTGGCCTTCGGCCTTCATTCTCAGCAAAGGCTGAAACTTCTCGGCGAGCCCTATCAAAGTCCTCTTCTCCGCTTAATTTTGAGCCATAGATCCCAGATACCCCTCGAACAACGGCGCGGTGGCGGCCAAAAACTGATTCTAATGCATCTGAAATTTCACCCACGCTACAGCGAGCGCGAACTGCATCTACAGCTAAAGAAAGCAGATTGCCATTTCCTTTTGCTCCCTCAGAAAGCTCTGCAAGAACTGTCTTACACTCTTTATCGTCACGGTTGCTACGTAGATCCTCTAATCTTGCAATTTGTTCTTCTCGGACTTTCTCATGATTGACCGACAAAATATCGACATCCTCTACCGCTGAGTCTGAAACCCTATATTGGTTAACACCAACAATAGTGTCTTCATCACTATCAATCCTCGCCTGTCGACGGGCAGCGCTCTCTTCAATCCTAAGCTTTGGCAGACCCTCTTCAACTGCCCGCGTCATGCCTCCCATAGCCTCAATCTCATCCATTACTATAGACGCTTCTTTCACCAGACTATTTGTAAGCGACTCAATGTAGTAGCTACCTCCCAGTGGATCTACAACGTGCGATACACCTGTTTCATTGGCCAAAATCAGTTGTGTGTTTCTTGCAACTCGGGACGAAGTTTCACTCGGCAGAGCAAGTGCCTCATCAAACGCATTAGTGTGGAGAGATTGGGTTCCACCAAGCGTTGCTGCTAGCGCCTCAAATGCCGTTCGTACTATGTTGTTGTACGGATCCTGTTCCGTCAACGAAACTCCTGAAGTTTGGCAATGCGTGCGCAACATGAGCGACCGAGGATCCTTCGGATCAAAATCTTGCATTATTTTAGCCCACAGAAACCGAGCCGCCCTAAGTTTGGCGATTTCCATGAAAAAATTCATGCCAATTCCAAAAAAGAATGAAAGCCGTGGCGCAAACGAATCAATGTTAAGACCGCGTGCACAAGACACTCTTACATATTCCAATCCATCAGCCAGAGTGTACCCAAGCTCCTGAACAGCTGTAGCTCCAGCCTCATGCATATGATACCCCGAAATCGAGATCGAATTAAATTTTGGCATCTCTTTCGCCGTATATTCGATTACATCGCCGACGATTCTCATGCTTGGTTGGGGTGGATAAATATAAGTGTTTCGAACCATAAACTCTTTTAGAATATCGTTTTGTATTGTCCCAGTAAGCTTATTACGGCTAACACCTTGCTCTTCCGCCGCTACTATGTAACTGGCAAGTATCGGCAGGACTGCACCATTCATGGTCATGGAAACGCTCATCTGATCGAGCGGAATTGAGTCAAATAGGATTTTCATATCCAAAATTGAGTCAATTGGCACCCCAGCGCTTCCAACGTCACCTAGCACTCTGGGATGATCAGAATCATAGCCTCGATGAGTTGCAAGATCGAATGCTATTGATAATCCAGTTTGTCCCGAAGCAAGTGCTTTACGATAAAATGCGTTCGATTCCGCAGCAGTCGAAAAGCCAGCGTACTGTCGGATAGTCCAAGGTCTACCCGCGTACATCGTTGCACGCGGACCACGCAGATAAGGAGGAAACCCAGGCAAGCTCTCGAGCTCAATACCTTCTAGATCGTTAGCTGTGTACAACGGCTTTACGTCAATTCCCTCTGGGGTGCGCCATGCGAGAGATTCCGAATCTACGCCACGAAGCTCCTCTTTAACGAGGTTACGCCAATCGTCAAATGTCCTTTTACGAAACTCTCCCATAATTCCTGACTATTGGCAGGCTAGATGCAGCAAGTCAAACCCAAGAGATAAGTTCATTAGCAGGCTTTGATTTCTTTTTATGAACAAATGTACCCGTGAGACGGAACGATTAGTTTATTAAAAGACTAATTCTCTTCGCTTCTGTCAAAATATACCAACCTCCGCCCACTAAGTTTCCATTTCTTTCAACTACACCCTAAAATTTATTCGACAAGAATTGATGGTTGGATATGAGCTACAGAATTCAGGAACGACGCACTGGTAGTGTCACGGCAGTCCTTGGTCCAACTAACACAGGGAAAACTCATTTAGCAGTTGAAAGGATGCTTGGTCACGGGAAAGGCACCATCGGTTTGCCACTACGTTTGTTAGCTCGCGAAGTTTATGATCACGTAGTCCGACTACGCGGACCGAATGCTGCTGCCCTTATCACTGGAGAAGAACGCATTGTTCCTGCCTCACCCGCTTACACAGTATGCACCGTAGAATCGATGTCACTAGACCGCCCCACACCATTCGTGGCCGTCGATGAAATACAGTTAGCTGCAGATGAAGAACGCGGACACATTTTTACCGATCGATTGCTTAGGGCGCGGGGCAGTGAAGAAACTCTTCTGCTTGGCTCACGCTCAATGAAGCCACATCTTCAACGTTTTATTCCTGATACCCATTTTGTGAGTAGGCCACGTTTTTCTTCACTTTCTTACGCTGGTAGTTGCAAGCTACGACGGCTACCTCCGCGTACTGCAATTATTGCCTTTTCGTCATCTGAGGTGTACGGACTAGCTGAACTGATTCGGAGGGAAAGAGGTGGCGCTGCTGTAGTTCTCGGCGCATTGAGTCCAAGGTCAAGAAACGCCCAGGTTGCAATGTTTGAAACCGGTGAGGTCGACTACATTGTAGCCACTGATGCAATAGGTATGGGATTAAACCTTGATCTCAATCATGTAGCTTTTGCGGGTACTTGCAAATTTGATGGTCAGTCAACTCGCTATCTAACATCTGCAGAACTGGCACAAATTGCTGGAAGAGCTGGACGGCATACCACTGACGGAACATTTGGGGTTACTGGTAACGTTCCTTCTTTTTCACCAGAACTTGTTGAACGCATTGAAAACCACCGATTTGAACCGTTGAAAACGCTTTATTTTAGAAATACAGGCTTAGATTACTCTACAGTACATTCATTGCTTAATACTTTAAAGAAACCTCCATCGCACCCAGGACTGGTGCGCGCTAGGGAGGCTAACGATGAAACCGCCCTGAAGATCCTGTCGGGCTTACCAAATATTGCTATGCTTGCCCAATCTCCAAGCGCGATTAAGTTGCTATGGGAGGTTTGTCGCGTACCTGATTTCTGTAAAACGATGGTCGAAACTCATGTCCGTCTTCTAGCTCGGATCTACAGCCATTTGATGAGCACTAACGGTACGATACCAACCGACTGGGTATCCAAACAAGTTGCCAGACTCGATCGGACAGATGGTGATATCGACACACTTGCCATGCGCATTTCTCACGTTAGAACATGGAGTTACATATCGAATCGTCGCCAATGGATAGACGATTCAAAGTACTGGCAACAGCGAATACGCTCTATAGAGGACCGCCTATCTGATGCTCTTCATGATCGCCTTACCCAGCGATTTGTAGACCAGCGAACCTCTGCTCTTTCGAAAAAAATTAGGACCAACTCAGAACCCTTGGTGCACATTGAAGTAGGTGGTGATGTTTTTATCGAGGATCATAAAGTGGGGCACTTTCAGGGCTTGCGATTCCACTTCAAGAACGATCACACAAACAGAAAAGAGCGGGCATTTCGCAACGCTGCTAGTAGCGTACTGTCGCGAGAGATACGGTTAAGAGCAAAAATGCTCTCTAGTGCATCGGACTCAGACTTATCGATGAGCTGTCAAGGGTCAATACTCTGGAAGGGTGCATCGGTTGCAAAGCTTACACGCGGTGTATCGCCACTTTCTCCTTTTATACGACTTCAACCCAACGACGTAGAGGATGGCCAAGCTCGTGAAAATATACAGCAGCACCTAGCGGACTGGCTTAACCGCTATCTTCGAATAACGCTCGCACCGTTGTACGACTTAAATAGAGAATACCCACTATCACCAGCTGCCCGAGGTTTGTTGTTTCAGATACATCAATACCTTGGATCTCTACCAAGAAATACGGCTGCACCTCAAATCAAATCACTTGATCGCACGTCTCGAATTGCTCTTAAAAAGCTTGGTGTTAAATTCGGTGAAACAAGTATTTACCTTCCTAGTATGATCAAGCCGCCCCGCATTGCCGCTCGTTGGATGTTATGGTCTCTGCACTCTGGATCTGGACTTGGGATTCCACCGCCCGAGCCGGGCAGAGTTTCTGTGCTGACCGACAATAGAATCTCTATTGACCATTACGAGGCTTCTGGATTTCGAGTTTGTGGACAGCGGGCTATTCGTATCGACATGCTAGAACGACTAGCCAAGGAGCTACGGCGGTGCATTATTGCCAAAAAACCATGTATCGACAGCCGTTTATTGTCACTGGTTGGCTGTCGACGAACCGAATTCGACGAGATACTTCGTAACCTCGGCTACCACTATACGGGCTGTGGTTTGCTATCGTTCGCCAGAACACCGCAGAGGCCAACTGTTTCAACCAAACAACTACAAACTTCCCCATTCGCAGTTCTAGCTAAACGACTTCCTGATAAACTTGTAACCAAATGAACGAATTGCAACGCATAGACAAATGGCTATGGCACGCTCGCTTTTTTAAGAGCCGATCGTTCGCAAAGCGTCAGTGTGCTAATGGAAGAATACGCATCAATCGCGCTATCGCCCGAAAACCTAGTGTTGCTGTTAAAGTGGGGGACATCCTAACCTTCTCCCAAGGTTCTAGTGTACGTGTTATAAAGGTAATGGCGATGGCCGATCGGCGACAGCAGGCGCCGAAGGCCGCATTGCTATATGATGACCTCTCTTGTGCTAACGTCATCAATACACATGCCGTGCCAAAGACGCAGCATGGTCCTCGGCCGACAAAATCTAACCGTCGCGCAATTGAGCGGTTCTTATCTTGTGGAGTTAGGAAGCGCTCCAGTAGGGAGACAATCTCGTGATCAATAGAATTAGCAGTTTATTTCTCCGCACTAAAGATAGAGAGGTGCTTCAGGAACATTCTTCCGACAACAGACATCTTGCAGCTGCGGTAATTCTAGTGGAAGCAGCCTGTACTGATGGAACATTTGACGAGGCCGAGAAAATAGCGATTGAGAATGCTCTGCGTACCGGTTTTGAACTCAACGATGACGAAGTTTCACATTTACTTGAATTAGCACAGAGTACGCAAGATGAGGCCAACGACCTTATACAATTTACCCGAAAAATTAAGGATAGTTTTACTGAGAGCGAACGCATAGAACTTATCGAAATGTTATGGGAGATTATTTACTCTGACGGCATATTGCACGAGTTTGAGCTTAATCTCATGCGGCGCGTTGGTGGCCTTCTGTATGTGTCTGACCAAGATCGAGGAAGAGCACGAAAGCGGGTTCTCGCACGCTTAGAAGCCAATAAGTGACTTCATCCAATCGATGGTTTGATGTGCGTTCGTTGGGATTCCCCTTCAATTTGTGCTACCATTCTCAATGCTGGCGCTCTCCAGATAGGCCTCCCGCAATCAAATAGGGCGGTGCAGGCTTGTTCCCAATCTTTAGTTGATTGTATTGAGAAGATAGTATTGTCACTCCCCTCTTCAGATTTTTACGGACAGGACATATGGCTAAAGAAAAAACTAAGACAAGAAAAAGGGCAAAAACTGAGACGAAGGCAGTGCCAAAGTATTCACCGAACGACTACGTCGTCTATCCCACTCATGGTGTTGGTAAAATTCTTGGTGTTGAAGATCAAGAAGTTGCCGGAGTTCGCTTTGAGGTTTTTGTTATCTCTTTTGAAAAAGATAAAATGATATTGCGCGTTCCCTTGGACAAAGCTGATTCAACGGGAATGAGAGAATTGTCTACACCGAATCAAATGAAAGCAGCATTAAAGTTACTGAAGGGCCGAGCTAGAGTACGTCGGACCATGTGGAGTCGGCGCGCCCAAGAGTACGAGGAGAAAATTAACTCTGGTGATCCAATGTCGATTGCAGAAGTTATTCGCGATCTTCATCGCAACGCAGACCAACCTGACCAATCTTACAGTGAGCGACAGATCTATGAAGCAGCCCTTGAACGACTGTCTCGTGAGCTAGCAGCAGTGGAAAAAACTGATGAGAAGACTGCGGTGCTTCGCCTTGAAGAAGTTCTAAAAGCAGCGTGAAAGAAAAACGGTAACGATACGTCTCGTATGAAAATCAGGCTTAGTCGTCAGTGAATCCTACATCTCTCAACCCTGATCGTTTTGCTCAGTTAGCTCTCGCTAAACGCGTTTGGGCGGTAGGTGCTGTAAACGCTCACTCAGGTTCGTTACGTGCGCTGCACACGGAGCTTTCAAAACGCTTCGTTGTTGGTGATCGGCTAGTATATTTGGGCAATTACTATGGTATCGGTGCTGATGCCATTGGAACTGTTGATGAATTATTACGTTTTCGTTCAGAGTTACTTTGCCGCTCAGGTTTGGAACCTTGGGATATAGCATATCTTCGTGGTGCACAAGAAGAGATGTGGAACAAGCTCTTTGAGATCCAGTTTGCCCCAAACCCAAATGAGGTTCTGGATTGGATGCTACACCAAGGACTTCAATCAACCCTCAAGGCCTATGGCGGAGATGAACAGGTAGCACGTTCAATTGTCCGCGATGGTGCCATGGCTATCACACGCTGGACCAACGCTATACGGAATTCAGTCCATTCTAAAGAAGGGCATGATGAATTATTAACAACTCTGCGACGGGCAGCTTACACATCTGGTGGTGAACTTCTCTTTGTACACGCTGGCGTTGACCCTGCTAGACCAGTAACCGAGCAAGGTGATACTTTTTGGTGGGGTAGTGGACATTTCTCTGAAATAACAAATCAGTATAACGGTTTTAGAAAAGTGATTCGTGGCTACGATAGAGCCCATCAAGGCGTTGTCGATGGAACATTCTCAGCGACAGTGGATGGAGGCTGTGGATTTGGCGGACAATTGACAGCAGGTTGTTTCACAAC
>DDZV01000055.1 GCA_002346475.1 Acidobacteria bacterium UBA2999
CTTTGCTTCTCACCTTCATTGCAAGTTGTTTGATAGAAGGGTCGTCTGGAATGGACTGATTTGGTTCAACAAACATGCTTACCATTAACTCTGGAATTTCATTAAGCGGAGACAATGCTTCGTGTTTACTCATTAATGTATTTACTATGTTGCCAAAACCAGCATTCATTACTGAACCTACACTGACACCATCCTCTGTATAAAACTCTGTTGCTGTAATTGGCATTAAGTCATTGGAAACTTCCCACTTTGAAACTGGCTTTGATATGCCAAGAACATCTTGCTCTTCTGTATCTAATCTCTTCATTACAACAGTAACCGGCTTTGCAGCAAGCTCTGGTGTTAATGTAGTAAAGGTAATCATCAAATCGCCTAATGCCATCTTTTCGACAAATAGACGTTTAATGTCTTGAGGTGTTAGCCAATCATGGCCGGGCATGGGTACCGTCTTAGTGATTGGTTTGCCGCCAGCCTTTGAAGTCATAAGGATTTTATCTGGCTTAAACCGCCAAACTGTTTCGCTTGTTTGGCCCATTGCCTCTTGAATATTAGTAACCGAAACTGGAACGCCTGACTTTGTTTCAATAAAAACAGAATTGACCTTAATCTCTAATTCAATTCCAGCTCGAGACAAAGTCATATTTTGGGTTTCAGAAGTTCGATAAAATTGATCATCTTCCTCAAGAATTTTAGATGCCCAGCCTGATTTAGCACCATCAATAGTAACCCCATACCAATGCTCTGAAATAACTGCCCAGTCCGCGAAGGTAATAGCAGATGAAGAAAATAAAGCCGTTAAACATACTAAATGGGAAAAGAGTCGGATAATCATTAGATTCCTGTGATTTCATTAAAGGAAATAGCACGACATCGCGTATCGATTTATTATTAGTAAGTAGCATTGCAATGCGGTCAATGCCAACTCCAAGCCCACCAGCAGGTGGCATGGCAACACGAAGTGCATTAATAAAATCTTCATCAAGGGTTCGAAAAGCCTCTACTTCATCATCAGCTCCTGCCAATTGCTCTGTAAAACGATTCAATTGTAAATCTGGATCATTTAATTCGGTATATGCATTTGCAATTTCCATCCCACCAATAAATAGTTCCCAGCGATGTGATAAAGAGGGATCTCCTTCGTGTGGTCGGGTTAATGGGGAAATTGCACTTGGAAAATCGGTAACAAATGTTGGTCGACTTGCATCAATATTATGCTCCGCTACTTGATCAAATAATTCGCTCACAAGAAGCCAATGATCTTTAGTCCCCGAGTCTTCAATGTTGGCTTCCGCCGCTCTTGCTCTAATAGCCGATTCATCACACATTGATAAGCCCAATGAACTTTCAAAGAGATCACCATATGAGACGCGTTCAAAAGGCAAAGAATAATCTATCGACAAATCGCCAAAAGATATTGGTTCGCCGTTACTAATAGCATTAGCCGATTCTCGCACCATTGCTTCAGTTAACATCAACATTGTTTCACCATCACCAAAAGCTTCGTATGCTTCCAACATTGTGAATTCTGGATTATGCTTGCGCGATATTCCTTCATTTCTAAAATTACGATTTATCTCATATACTTTTCGCATTCCGCCAACAAGGAGTCGCTTAAGATAAAGTTCTGGCGCAATTCTTAAAAACAGTGGTAAATCTAGCGCATTATGATGGGTTGCAAATGGCCTTGCCGCTGCTCCACCTGCTAATGGTTGCATCATTGGTGTTTCAACTTCAAGAAAACCACGCCCAACTAGAAACTCTCGAATTACTGATATTGCATTGCTACGGATTTCAAAAATACGACGCGAATCAGGATTCACAATGAGATCAAGATAACGCTGGCGGTAACGAGTCTCAATGTCCTGCAGGCCGTGCCATTTTTCTGGAAGAGGGAGCAAGCACTTCGCAAGAAAGGTAAGGCTCGATGCTCGAATTGTTAATTCCTTAGTCTTAGTTCTAAAAAGTGCGCCCTCGACTCCTATCCAATCACCAAAATCCAGAAGCTTAAAAACCTGAAAATCGCGATCGGACAACTCGTCTTTTCTAATGTATAGCTGGATTTTAGATTGGCCGTCTGAGATAACTAAAAAATTTGCCTTTCCAAAACTCCTAATACTCAGAATTCTTCCGGCCGTTCGAGTTTCTATTTTTGCAATCTCTAGCGCCTCAGAATTAGAGGCGCCATGCTCATTAACAAGAACACTTATTCCAGCTCCGATTTTGAAACTCCCAGGATAGACTTCGACGCCAAGAGCCTTAAGAGCCTCAAGGTTAGCCTTTCGCTGAACAACCTGATCAGAATCGCTGGAACTACTCATTCGCGTTCAGAAGAACGGCGTATTTCATCAAGAACACCGTTAATGAAACCTACTGATTCGTCAGTGCTAAATGTACGAGCAAGCTCTAGAGCTTCATTGATAATCACACGGCCAGGAGTTTCTGGCTGATCAAGAAATTCCCAAACAGCTAGTCGCAGTATAAGCCTGTCAACAATCGCCATACGTTCTAAGCGCCAATGGTCTGCTGCACCCTCAATTAGTGGATCCAGCCGTTCAACGCTGCCAGCAACCCCACGTGCCAGTACTGCTGCAAACTTATACGAATTATCAGACAAATAAACCCAGCGACTCGATTCTAACTTAGGGGTTTCGGACCGAAAAGCCTGCACCACATCATCAATTGGAGTGCCTCCAACTTCCCACTGATAGAGCATCTGCACAGCCCCTTCTCGTGCACGATGTCTCAATTCATTGTTCTGATGGGTTGCAGAGTCGTCTTCTGTTTCGACGATCATACGGTTTCCCAACTTCTCAACACTATCATCATTCGTGTGCTGGTCATTTCAAAGGAAGATCTTTTAGCAGGCTTGTCATTTCAATTGCTGTACGGGCTGCTTCCCAACCCTTATTGTTTCTACCTTCACCAGCGCGCATTAATGCCTGTTCCTCAGTAAGAGTTGTAAGCACACCAAGCGCCATTGGGACACCTGTCGCTAATGATACTTCTTGAATACCTTGAAAAGTAGCTGAGGAAATATATTCAAAATGCATCGTCTCCCCTTTGATCAAGCAACCCAAACAAACAACCGCGTCAGGGTGAAGGGTTTCGGCTATACGTTTTGCTGTTAGTGGTATCTCAAACGCTCCAGGGACATGAGCTATTGTTATATCTTCTTTATGAACACCAGCTTTATTGAGCGCTCTTAGGGCACCTTGCAAAAGTTGCTCCGTAACACCACTATTGAAGCGAGCACAAACAACTGCAATACGGAGGCCCGACACGGACTGATCTAAATGCGAGTCATCGAACTTCATAACTACACGCACCTCTTCCGAATTAGCGTCCTTGAAACTTGGCCTTGCGCTTTTCCAGAAAAGCTTGAGTGCCTTCGCGCATATCCTCTGTTGAGGCCACCAAACCAAAAAGTATCGACTCAACTGACTGGCCTTGGTCCAGGGGCATCTCCACGCCAAGATTGACTGCCTCCAGGATGTACTTAATCGACAAAGGAGGCTGCTTCGCCAGAACTTCGGCAAGTAATTTAGCTTCGTTTAAAAGTTCAGCGCTGGGTACTATTCGATTAACAAGCCCTATTTGGAAGGCTTCATCTGCTTTTACCTGGCGTCCCGACAACAATAAATCAAGTGCCACTCCCTTACCGACAAGTCGTGGTAATCGTTGGGAGCCGCCATACCCAGGAATAAGACCAAGGTTCACTTCTGGTTGACCAAGACTAGCGCTATCAGAGGCTAGCCTAAGGGTGCAAGCCATTGCTAACTCACATCCACCACCAACTGCAAATCCACCAATGGCAGCTATGACAGGCTTGCCCAGATTTTCAATCAGATCAAAGAGCGCCTGTCCACGCTGGGCAAGTTCTTTTGCGCCAGTTGGTGTTTGGACAGCAAGCTCATTAATGTCAGCACCAGCAATAAAGGCCTTCTCTCCTGCGCCGGCGATAATAACAACGCGCACTGAATCATCATCCTTAAAACTCAGGAAGGCACGAGAGAGCTCGCCCATCGTGGCAGCGTTTAAGGCATTTAGAACTTTTGGCCTATTAATCGTGATTGTTACAATTGAACCGTCACGTTCGAGTAAAAGATTATCAAAGGTCATGTTGAGGGAGCTCCTGGGGAATGTCTTGAGCCACAAGAAATTATACCCCACACCCAGCAGGCTGATACTCCAAGGACTGCTCCAGCTGTATCAGCGTACAAGTCTTGTAGATCTGCCGATCTTCCAGGCACGAATGACTGGTGAAACTCATCAGTAACACCATAAGCAACTGTTAGAACTAATGCGCCTGCGGCAACGGTACTTGAGATTCTCGCTGGCAAGCCACCGCTGAGAGCGCGTACTACAAGCAACCCCATAAATGAATAAATGAGTAGGTGAATCGGCTTGTCTGGCAATTCAATAGTTAACTGAGTGCCAGGCAAGGATGAAAAATAAAAGATGCCAGCCATATATATTGCTACAGGCATCCATAACACAAATAGTCTTGTCGCCATCTAGATTGGGAACAAGAAGAAAAACCAGCCCAGCACTAAACCAGACACAACAAAACCACCAAATATTCTCGTACCAAGTCTGAACTGATCCTTTGGATTATCGTGAACGAGAAATGTAAAAACAATAGAGACTAGAAGAGAAAAGATAATCATCAAAAAAAAGTGACTCATCACTTTTGTCCTGTAGCTAAATCGTAAGTATCGAGCACTACGAGCATGTTGAGTAACCCGGCTACAATTACAAATGCATTCCCATACTCATGACTCCAGGCAAGAAGCTCCCCTTCGCCTCCTCCTAAAACTTTAGTTACAAAGTATGGAGCACCCATACCAAGCTCTGCCAATGCTGAAAGAAATGCTAGCGGCTGCGACATGTCAAATGGAAAGAGGCTTCCTTCAAGCCAAAGCCCTAGGCTAAACATAAACGTAAGTGCTACAAAAAAGACGAAGCCCTTTAGCTGGTGATTCTGCATGATATGGCCGGCCCCTGGAATCATCCATGCCACTACACACAAAAAGAGTTCCCGACTTTGCATCGCAGCCGTAGTTTATCTCAGGCGAAGCAAACCCTATCAAAGAAACTAATTATTGTTACTGTTACTGAACTTTTTAGAATGGTGAGGATCCAAATTGCTTCTCATACCGATTTCTGAATTCGTCAAGAGAATACTTGTGAGACATGCCACCAAGCTCCTCTAGTACATAAGTTGCAGCAACGCTACCCATCTGTGCAGATGTACGCAAATCTAGCCCCGTAGCAATACCTTTTAAGAGTCCTCCACGATAGGCGTCTCCTATGCCAGTTGGATCGACGTTACGATTAGGTTTTACTGCTGCCACCTCGTACCGCTCTTGCTGTGTCTGTATTAATGCACCCTGCTCACCACGGGTTATAACAAGCCCGCCACTCTTCTGTAAAAGATCCGACTCTTTCAAGCTTGTTTTTTGTTGAATGAGTCCAAACTCATAGTCATTGCAAATAACAAACTTTGACCCAACAAGTCCCCGTTTTAATTCATCGCCATTCATACTCGTACATTGCTGTCCTGGATCAAAAATAAATGGAATTTTAAGCGCTCGACATTCTTCAGCGTATTGAAGCATCGCAACGGGATTGTTTGGAGAAATAATCACGAGACCAATTTGATCGATGGCCTGAAAAGATAGCTCGGCTGCGTGCGTCATCGCCCCGGGGTAAAAAGAAGCAATCTGATTATTCTCTGTGTCAGTACTGCAGAAAAATGAAGCTGTGTACTTATCAGCGACGCGTTTAACAAGAGTAGTATCTACTCCAGCTTTTTCAAGCCAGTCACCATATTCACCAAAGTCCTGACCGGCTGTAGCCATCAACAATGGCCGCTCACCCAGCAAAGCAAGTGTGTAAGCAATGTTAGGACCACACCCACCCCGCCGCTTATCCATTGAGTCAACCAGAAAGCTAAGGCTCACGTGCTCCATATGTTCGGGTAGAAAATGCTCTGTGAATTTCCCTTGAAACTGCATTAAATAATCGAATGCAATTGAACCTGTAATGACAATCTTCATTAGTTAGTTGCTCACCGTAAAAATAAAATATCCATAAGACTAATTTCCCTTGAGATACCTTCCAACAATCGGTTCTAAGTCGTTTCTAGTTTTTTTGGGAATAGCTTCTCTCTGAGTAATTAACGCATACTTTAATGCTGATTCGCATTCGCAGGTTCGCTCGTAAGGTAATCGTGAAACAGCCTCTGAAATAATCTGTTGCGCAGTTCTTGCATTTTGAGTCAAGTTAGCAATTATCATTTCCACAGTAACTGAGTCGTGATCAGGATGCCAACTGTCATAATCTGTTACAAGAGCTAGTGTTGAATAACAAATTTCAGCCTCTCTGGAGAGCTTAGCCTCCTGCAGGTTAGTCATTCCAATTATGTCCATACCCCAAGATCGATAAAGCTTAGACTCTGACAACGTTGAGAATTGGGGCCCTTCCATGCAAACATAGGTGCCACCTTTATGCGCTGTCGCACCTGCCTTCTTACTGCTCTCGTAAAGGATGGAGCTAAGAATTGAACAGAAGGGGCGTGAAAACCCAACATGTGCTACTAAACCATTACTAAAAAAAGTGCTGACTCGACCTTTCGTACGGTCAATAAACTGATCTGGAACTACAACATCAAGTGGCTTGTATTCCTCTCGTAAACTGCCAACGGCACTGGCAGATAAAAGATGCTCTACTCCCAACGTTTTAAACCCGAAGATGTTTGCCCGAAAATTCAACTCCGAAGGAGACAGTGTATGACTAAGACCATGCCTTGCTAAAAACACAACTCGGCGGCCTTGTAGCAACCCAGAAATATATGGACCTGAAGGATCGCCAAAAGGAGTAGTAAGGGTAATCTCCTGACGCTCTGTAACCTCAGCCATGTCATACAGCCCGCTGCCCCCGATAATACCAATACAATTTTTTTCCATATCTTTTTATCTCTTCAAAGAATCCTTTACGTAGCCTCCCTACAAAACTTTCTCTATAATACGCTTCCCATTTCGCTCTCGAATAAAGCCTGCTGCAACCATTGGATCGTGCTCAAAAAAAATTAAATACTCATTGTCAATGGCTTCCTGGATAAATCGTTTTTTAAATTTGAGCGTGTCCATCGGGAACAAGTCGTAACCCATAATCCATGGAATAGAGATATGCGCAGTCGTCGGGATCATGTCTGCAACGAAGACTGCCGTCTTCCCGCCAGACTCTAAATAGACAATTTGGTGCGCTTTGGTATGCCCGCCAGTTTTTTCCACACGGACTCCTTTTCGAATTTCTTGGTCAGTTTCGTGGAAAGTCACAACCCCAGCTTTTTCTAAAGGCAAGAAATCTTCTCTACGGTAACTTGCCCTGTTACGCTCGTGTGGCTGAGTTGCATCCTCCCATTCTGACCGCCGGATAACATACTCAGCCTTTGGAAATCTTGGGACTGGCTGTCCAAGTTCGTCTGTTTTAGTGGCACCTCCAAAATGATCAAAATGAAGATGGGTTGCCAAAACAACATCGATTGATTCTGGTGAACACCTTGCTTCTGCAAGAGACTCGTCTAAGCGTCTTTTACTATTAAACGCATAAATCGAAGCCTCTTCAAATTTCATTTTATTGCCCGCACCACAATCAATAATCATTTGACCCCAGTCCGCTTCAACTAGTAATGGCCGCATCGCTAGCTGGATACGGTTACGGCCATCTGGGGGAGCCTTGCTCTCCCACATCGTTCGAGGAACCGTTCCAAACATTGCTCCACCATCCAAACGAAAAGACCCATCATTTACCGTTGTAAGTTGAAGTTCGCCCAAAGCTAATGTGCCTAGGTTTAAATTAATATCTGGACTCTGAACTTGCTTTAGTTCCACTAGTACGCCGTGCGCTGACCTTGGATGAATAAAAGCAACCAGGGCTCCTCCAGCACCTAATGTTGGTTTCTCGTCTATTAGTTGGACTCCACGAGCTCGAAGCTGCTCAAGGGCGGCGTCAATGTCTTCAACACGGAGAGTTAAATGATGAACACCCGGCCCACGGTTTTTTAAAAATTTTGCAATTGGTGACTTCGGAGATGTCGCCTCAAGCAACTCCAGGGAAGATTGTCCCAGTGAAATCAAATGAGCTTTAATCTTCTGTGAAACTATTTCTTCAGGTACTTCAACATCAAGGCCAAGCGCACCCTGATAAAAAGCTAAGGCTTGATCAAGATCTTGAACAGCAATACCAATGTGATCAAGAACAGCTTTCATGATTGAAAACTCTGATGTTCAGGATTTTTTTTCAAAACTTCCGCAACTGCAGTGTAAGGATCTGTTTTACGGGCAGCAACTGCATCAACCAAAAGCGCTAATTTCTTTCCACTAAAAGCGTCTTCAAATTCAGCTGTCAGTTCTGATGCAAAAATGTGTCGAAGTCGGTTTTCGACACGTGTGCGCCGACGTTTTACCAATAATTCTGGGCAGCAAGTTATAAATTTATTAATTGTCTCCCAAAGCGTATCCACTCCTTGGTTGTTCATCGCCTCTACCTTTAGTACAGGTGGGCGCCAAGCTTCTGGTAAGTATTCTTGGAGGTCTAACATGGCCTGGACAGACTCTACAGTGCTATCAGCTCCTGGAAGGTCAGACTTGTTTACAATAAAAATGTCTGCAATTTCCATAATGCCAGCTTTAAGCGCCTGAATACTGTCACCCGCATCTGGCAATAAGGTGAGAACGTAAATATCTGCAGTGTCAACAATCTCTACTTCGTCTTGCCCGACTCCAACAGTTTCAATAACTATCGTTTCCTTCCCCATCGCGTCAAGAACCAAAGTCGAATCTCCTGTAGCTAATGCTACCCCTCCTAGATGTCCACGCGTAGCCATGCTTCGTATAAAAACACCTTGGTCATTCCAGTGAGAACTCATTCGTATTCGATCGCCTAGAATTGCCCCTCCAGAGAACGGGCTCGTTGGATCAATTGCAAGAATGCCCACTGAATGCCCAGCGCTACGAATTACAGTTGTGAGACGATCCACGAGAGTGCTTTTACCGCTTCCGGGAACACCGGTAATTCCAATGATGGAAGCTTTACCAGTATATGGATATAGCTCAGAGATTAACTCTTTGACCTTAGCAGACCCATTCTCAATAAGGGAGATTGCTCTAGCAGCAGCATTGACTTCACCTGCAATTACACGTGTAGCCAGGGTTAGTTCATGCGCCGACAAATTAGGTTTTATTAATTTTTCTACCAATTCTTCCAGCCCATACCTTGAGAAAGATTAACCAAAAAACAGCTATTTTATGCAGCTTCTCTGACTGGGAGCTTATAGCTGGTAATCACCAATACTTGAAGCAATCGATGAATGCACTTTATCATGTCAAAATCTTGCGTCGGCTACTTCTATTGCTTGTCATTATGACTTTGTGTGCATCGCCTGTTTTTGCTGATGCCACTGCCTTTATAGGAACTGGCACGACTCCTTCGAATAGACAGGCACGTGGATTTGCGGCTGGGTTTGGCCTATTCATTTTTGGCTTTGAATTTGAATACAGCAACATCACTGAAAGCGAGATGCCTGCCCCAGCACTTAGAACCCTCATGGGAAATGTTCTAGTGCAAACTCCAGGAGCTTTTTTAATCCCAGGTATACAGTTCTACCTAACGATGGGTGCCGGTGGCTACACCGAAACCCTTGGAGCACATGAAGTCAGAAATATTGGGTTTAATAGCGGTGGCGGGATAAAGGTCTCGTTAGCAGGGCCAATCCGTGTTCGGTTAGACTACAGAATCTTTCGCTTGCGTGGGGATGCCCTCTACCCCACATCACATCGGCTTTACGGAGGTCTTAATCTTTCGTTCTAGGAAAAGAAGCCAGCGATAAATAGAGAACTGCCCCGCCCCGTAACTCAACTGAGCTAGTTGTTGCTAACTATCTATTTAGGGGACCTGTTCAAGAGGAAGCACCTTCCCCCTAACAAGATCAAGGTTTAGCAAGCTCTGATTGCCTGCATAGGCACCAATATACAGTTTGTAAATTTCCTGAATCTCGTCTGGAAATGCCTCACTTAAAATTTGTGAAACTGTATAATCAGCCCCCACAACCACTGGATCCATGAAGAAAAGGTATAAGACACTTCCATTTGGACCAGGCTCAACTGCCCTGTAAACCTTCCAGCCATTACCTTGTTGACGTCGGATTGGATCGGTAGAGACCTTAAGTGCAGACTGAATACGACCAATGACTATTTCAAAATCATCGGTTTTATCTCTTTGAATTGGATTGAATATTACGCCTGCCTCAGAACCAAAAACCCTTCCAGTAGGTGCCCCTAGATCAGGCTGATTAGTTTCCTGAGCGGTTTCTTCTTGTGCAGAAACAACAATAGTGCCGGGTAGCGCTTTGGCAACAAGCACTCCGAAAAGCGCCATCGTCAACATGGACGCCACGCCAGCTCTATTTTTCACAGTAGATTCTGCAACAACTAACTTAGAAGTCTTTTACTACGTCACCAACGCTAGCGCCAATGGGTGCACCAAAAGCTCCTGCATAAAGATCGTACATTGCCCGTTGTTGGTCTGGAAAACCTTCATACAAAATTGTGAGAATCGCATAATCAGCACCAGGCACAACAGGGTCTATAAGGTGAGTGAAAACAACGTTGCCATCAGGCATACTTCCGCCCCTGACAACCTTCCAACCGGCCAACTGTCGCCGGGCGTCAGGCCTATCTGAACTCTCTAATGCTTGCTCAACCTTATCAAGGACTTCCATAAAATCAGAAATCTTGTCTGGCTTAATGGCCATGCTCCACATGGCAACTTCCCCATCAAATGTGAATGGCTCCTGAGCAAAAAGCCGTGCTGGCTCGCCCGTATCACCGGGTAAAAAAGAAGGCAGCGCAATCAGACTTACGCTCAGTAATATCCCAGACAGTCGTCGCATCATCTTTCTCCTTAAGAACGCTCTATTATCTACCGTATCCTTGAACCTACAAAAACTCTCATAACCTCATGAGACAACAACATCCCATGCCTCGTAAGCTTCAGGCACTCCTGATCATAGCTCAGTAAGCCTCGATCCAAGAACACTTGAAGTTCATTTCTAAATTTTGCCCAAACATTTACTCCGTAATGGTGACTAATTTTACCTAAATCAACACCTGATGCTAAACGCAGGCCAGTGAAAAGTGTTTCTTCTAGCTGTTCTTCTTTGGTTAGTTTTCTCCTGTTAATTGGGACTAATCCTCTTTTTTTAACAGTATTAATATAGTCTTCCGTCCCTGAACGATTCATCCAACGAACCCCGTCACGGGTAGAATGGGCACCGCATCCAAATCCTAACCACTCTCCATCCGTCCAGTACTTTAGGTTATGCCGAGACTCCCTGTCAGGCTTGGCTACATTTGATATCTCATATTGGTGATATCCAGCAGTATCTAGTTTCGCCATTCCTTCTAAATACATATCTGCTGCGTCATCATCTGGAGCCAAGCTCCATCTCTGCTGAGCCATCTCTCCTCGTAACGGTGCGCCAGGATAAAGTTCTAAAAGATAAAGCGACGCATGATCGGGATCTAGGCCAATTAAAGAATCGACCGATTCAAGCCACTGAGAAACAGATTGTTGCGGCAGCCACATCATAAGATCTAGGCTCACATTATTAAAACCAGCTGCCCTGGCAAAACCTACAGCCTCACGCGCACAATTTGCAGAATGAAGCCTACTCAACCGAACTAATTCATCATCCCGAAATGACTGCACACCATAACTAAGACGTGTCACTCCAGACAATTTAAATCCAACTAACTTTTCAAATGATACAGTTTCAGGGTTTGCCTCAAGCGTAATTTCAGTGCCAGGGCTCAAGCTGAAACTCTCTCGACATGTCTCAATAATTGAAGCTACCTCAACAGGTTCAAGCAAGGACGGCGTCCCGCCACCAAAAAAAACGCTGTCAGCTGATTCGCCGTTGCCTGCGAGACGGATTTCTTCAAGCAATGCCTGTACGTAACGAGTTTTTAATTCTTCGTCGTACAAGCCACGATTGAAGTTGCAGTAATTACAAATAGACGAACAAAAAGGAATATGGATGTACAGTCCTAGCAAGGTTTGCTAATTCTACTGTGCTAATTAACTATTACTCACTGCCGCCACGGCCACCCGTCCACTTGAGATCAGCTTTTTCATGCTTCCGAGTCAGATTGCGCAACTGTGCTCGGGCTGGTTCTCCTGATTTTACAGGCAACTTACGTCTAGGCTGAGCTTTCCACGATTTATAAAGATCCTCCGCGTCGGCATTTGGTGGAAGATTTCGATAATCTGGTCCATCGTACTCTAGGAATTCACACATTTCCCTCAATCTAGAGTGCAAACGGAAACCAACCCTGACAAGCAGTGATTGAGGCTCCCCTTCTGGAATATCTTCATAATTTGAAGTAAAAATTGTCGGCCGGCGTTCATTGTAGCGAGTATTAACTATAAGACTCATGGTCTCTTCAACCCAGTCTGTTAAGCGCTCAGCGCCAAGGTCGTCTAAGACTAACAGTTCAGCTTCCATAACGGGACGAAGAACGTCCATTTCAGCAGTATTTAGGACTGGATTGTATGTGCTCCGAATATCTCTCAGAAGGCCACGGGTATCGTAATAAAGGCCTCGTGCTCCTGTTGAGAGAATAACGCTTCGCAACACTGAAACCGCAATATGCGTCTTCCCGATTCCCGGTGGCCCAATAAGAACCATCCCCTTTGATACTACAGGGAACTTGTCTATAAATTTTCTAGCCCTGTCAATAGTTCGCAACAATTGTTCATTATCGTAAACAATAAAATTATCTAAATCGCAACGCCGGTAGCGTGGTGGAATACGTGCTTCTTGCAGACGTTGCTCAATTAAGACTTCTCGACGACAATCACAACGTATAACACGGGCAATATCGTTTACTTGGATTGTTTTCCAGCCTGAATCGTTACAAGTCGAACAAGTCACGCGACATGTTAACCTAAAATTTAGATAGAGACACGCGTATGATCGGTTTCAGTCTTAATTCTTTGATGGGTTTTATTTTTTTGAAGGACTTCGAGGCGGAACTCGGCGTACTAGATCAGTTGGAGCAGACTTCACAAGTGCGGTTGAAAGACGTTGCTCCCAATCATCAATTCCTCGTGAAAGTTCCTGTTTAACATATTCCATAAACTCGTTAACTTCAGCTTGCATCGCTTCAATCTTAAGACGCATGTTTAGAATAATCTCAACTCCTGCAAGATTTACACCGAGGTCACGAGTTAACGACAGAATGACCTCCAATTGAACAAGATCCTCCTCAGAGTACAAACGCGTATTCCCCTCAGTGCGTGATGGCTGAAGCAACCCCTCTCGCTCGTAGAGACGAAGCGTCTGAGGGTGAATACTGTATTTTTCCGCTACTGCGCTAATCATGTAGTAACCTTTGCCGCCGCGCTTAGCCATCTGTGAAACCTGCCTCCCCTACTTACACTCTCGCACGCTCTCACTATTAATTTTTGCAAATTCCCTAAGTAATTCCTTTGATTTTTCAGATAGAACCTTCGGGAGCATTAGTTGTACTTCGACGAATAAATCACCACGCTGATCATTCTTTAGAGAAGGCATTCCTCGCCCACGTAATCTGAATCTCTGACCAGATTGTGTGCCTGGAGGAACTCGTAATGTCACGTGTCCACCTGGTTCCTCAATATCTACACGAGAGCCAAGTGCAGCCTCGTGCACTGCCAGAGAGATAACTGTAAAAAGATCGTCTCCTTCACGGCGGTACGAAGGATGCTCGCCAACTTGAACTGTTACAAACAGATCCCCTACTTCACCGCTAGGCAATCCAACATTTCCTTTCTTTTGAATACGCACACGATCGCCGTCAGCGATGCCTGCCGGAATACGAACTACTACATTCTCAGTGCGCATTTCATGGCCCGTACCATCACATTGAACACAACGTTGCAGACTTTCTTCTCCTGTTCCAGCACACGTCAAGCAACCCTTGGTGAAAACCATATGGCCATGCACTGTTCTTAAAATACCAGTTCCTCGACATGCTCTACATGATAGAGCAGCAACCTGAGTACTCCCTTGTCCGTTACACTGGCGACAGGTTCCACGTCGCGTTACAACAACTGTCGACTCGGTTCCTTTCAACGACTGATTGAAGGTCAGTGAAATTTTTTTATGTAGATCTGAGCCTACATCTGCTGATGTTTGCCGCTGGGCGGCCCGTTCAGCAAGAACTTCGTCTACTAGACTGCCAAAAGCGCCATCGTAATCAGAACCACGCCTTGAAAAATCAAAACCCTCAAACCCGGAAACAGTGCCCCCTATGTTTTCCACGATATTTCCAACTGTGTCATAGCGATAACGCCGATCTGGGTCAACGAGGGTCTCGTAAGCCTCTAAAATTTGACGAAAGCTAGCTTCGGCATAGCTGTCTCCAGGATTAATATCTGGATGGTAGCGCCGGGCCAGCTTTCGATAGGCTCTCTTAATATCAGCCTCAGAAGCCTCCTGCGTAACGCCAAGGACTAGATAGAGATCCATGGTCTATTTTTTTTCTTCCTCGACAACCTCTGCATCAATAACATCTTCCTGGGTCTTGCCCGCATCCCCTGCCGCATTAGTTTCACCCGCATCTCCGGCAGTGGATGCGTCTCCAGGATCGGCCTGCTTGTAAAGAGCCTCCGCGACTCGATGCTGAGTCTTTGTAAGCTCGTCCATAGCAGCTGCTGTCTTAGAATCGTCATTCTCATCAATTGCCTTTTTAAGACTTTCGATTGCGGTCGACATAGATGATTTGTCTTCGTCAGCAAGCTTTTCACCCATCTCGCTCAACATTTTCTCGGCAGCATAGACAGCTTGATTCGCTCGATTACGATTTTCTATCTCTTCCTGAGCTCGCTTATCCTCATCAGCATTGACCTCGGCTTCCTTCTTCATTCGTTCTATTTCTTCTTCTGCGAGGCCACTTGAGGATTCAATAGCGATTTTCTGCTCCTTCCCTGTGCCTAAATCTTTGGCTGAAACATTCACCATGCCATTTGCATCAATATCGAATGTGACTTCAATTTGAGGCACACCCCTCGGAGCTGCCGGTATTCCGACAAGCTGAAAGCGACCCAAGGTACGATTGTCTTTTGCCAGCGGACGCTCGCCCTGCAAAATATGAACTTCGACGCTGGTTTGACTGTCTGCAGCTGTTGAAAAAATCTCGCTCTTCCTGCTTGGAATAGTTGTGTTTCTTTGAATAAGAACTGTTCGAACTCCACCGAGGGTTTCAATTCCTAACGTCAACGGCGTCACTTCAAGAAGCAACATATCCTTAACTTCACCGCCTAACACGCCAGCTTGCACAGCTGCGCCTACAGCTACGACCTCGTCTGGGTTTACGCCTTTGTGTGGCTCTTTTGAAAACAGTTCCTTTACGATTTCCTGAACTCGTGGAATTCGAGTTGAACCACCTACAAGCACAACTTCGTCAATCTTTGAGAGATCAAGATCAGCATCCGCTAGAGCCTTTTTGGTAGGACCGACTGTCCTCTGAAGCAGATCCTCAACTAGCTGTTCAAACTTTGCCCTAGACAGGCTCAGCTGGAGATGCTTTGGCCCACTTTGATCGGCTGTTATAAACGGCAGGTTAATGTCTGTCTCTACTACTGAAGAAAGCTCCATCTTGGCCTTCTCTGCTGCCTCTTTTAAACGCTGCAAGGCCATCCGATCTTTTCCAAGGTCAATACCGTCGCTTTTCTTAAATTCTGAGATAATCCATTCAATGATCCGTTGATCGATATTGTCGCCACCTAGGTGTGTGTCACCACTAGTAGCTTTAACTTCAACTACACCTTCACCTACCTCTAAGATAGAAATGTCAAATGTTCCACCACCAAAATCGTAGACAGCGATGGTCTCTTCTTTTTTCTTGTCGAGACCATAAGCAAGCGCTGCAGCAGTTGGCTCGTTGACTATCCTTAAGACCTCCAGGCCGGCTATCTCGCCAGCCTCCTTGGTAGCCTGACGTTGAGCATCATTAAAATACGCTGGCACTGTAATAACTGCCTGCGTAACTGCTTGCCCAAGGTGCTCTTCTGCGGCTTGCTTAACCTTCTGAAGAACCATTGCAGAAATTTGGGCTGGAGCGTATTCCTCTCCAAGAATTTTTACGCGTACATCGTCGCCGTTAGAGGCTTCAACAACGGAATAGGGAACCATGCCCATCTCTTCATTGACTTCGCTATGGCGACGCCCGGTAAAGCGTTTAATAGAAAAGACTGTGTTTTCAGGATTAGTTACTGCCTGACGTTTGGCCACCTGTCCAACTAACCGTTCGCCCGTTTTTGTGAATGCTACGACTGAGGGCGTCAGCCTGTTACCTTCTGCATTAGTAATAACAGAGGGCTCTCCTCCCTCCATAACGGCAACGACTGAGTTAGTCGTTCCCAGGTCGATGCCAATAATTTTGCTCATGGTTTATTCCTCAACTCCTTAAAATCAAAATCTTATTATGCAAGCATTATGTTATATGAGTCTATTAATGTCAATATATAAATCTAAGCTCCCTATAGCTAGCCGAACTATTGATAAAATATATCTTTAACTCTTATACTGAATTTATCGGCATGCCAAAACTGCCTTTAGGCACTAGTTCTCTGCTACAGCCAATTGTTCGCCAAGCTAGCATTTTCATAGCCTTTCTTGTTACGGCTTTGCTTGGAGCTGCCACCGGCGTCATTTTTGCCTACGCTGAAGATCTCCCCCAAATCACTGCACTTGATGATTATCAACCACGAACTATCACTCGGCTCCTTGCAACAGATGGGCAAGAGCTAGATCAATTTGCAACAGAGAAACGAGTCGTTGTCACTTACGACGACATCGGGCCTAAACTACGAGCCGCTATCCTCGCTACCGAAGATGCCGGCTTTAATCAGCATTTCGGGCTAAGCGCATCACGAATTTTAATTACAGCAGTTCGAGATTTACTTACAGGCGAACTAGCAGGCGCGAGCACCCTAACTCAGCAGCTGGCAAGAAATCTTTTCCCTATTGGGAGAGAAAAAACCGTCGAACGAAAAATCAAAGAAGCCCTCCTCGCGATACAGCTTGAGAGACGTTACACAAAAAGAGAAATCTTTACTTTCTATGCCAACCAAATCTACTTTGGTCATGGAGCTTACGGTGTTGAAGCGGCCGCACGTCTATACTTCGGAAAAGCAGCTAACGATTTAACATTCGAGGAAGCAGCTACCTTGGCCGGTATTATTCAAGCCCCTGGACGCATAAGTCCTTTTGTTAATTCAAAAAGATCGCTGCAAAGAAGAAATTTTGTGCTGGGTCGCATGGAAACCGAAGGCTACCTGTCTGAACGCGAGCGTAGCCTAGCTGCTAGCCAACCAATCGTTACGCGTGGGCACCCCACTTCAAAACAATCACCTGCACCCTACTTTGCTGAACATATTAGGCAAAAGCTCCAGCAAACCTATGGAACAACAGCGCTGTACGAGGGTGGATTGACAGTGGAAACAACACTTGACCCTGAATTGCAAGCCTTGGCAAATAAGGCCGTCGACCGCGCTTTGCGGCGATTGGACAAGCGACGTAATCCCTATCGCCCCCCCGCTCTAAACGTACTCGCAACTGAAACAACCTCTCTGGAAGACTTTTTAAGTCCACGATGGCACCTTCCATTTGCTCAAGATGACATAGTCCCTGCTCTAGTAACTGAGCTGACTAGTCAAAGTGCCCGCATTCGTATCGGAAAAGTTTTCCTGAATCTTCCACAGAAAGCCTTCGCCTGGACCCGACGAACCTCTGCTCAGCAATTGTTTGAAGTTGGTGACGTAATTGAGGTTCAAATAACTGAACTTGCAGACGGGCTCCCGACTCAAGCTGTCCTAGAACAGCCTCCCCTAGTTGAAGGAGCGCTTCTTGCTATTAACAATAGGACGGGAGAAATTCTTTCCATGGTTGGTGGATTTGACTTCGATCGTAGTGAATTCAATCGAGCTACACAGGCATTTCGACAGATGGGCTCAACCTTTAAACCTATTGTTTACACAGCAGCTATTGACCGTGGTTTCACCGCAACATCTACATTCATAGATGAACCTGTTACATTTGAAATTTCTGAAGACCAACCACTTTATGAACCAGAAAACTACGATAACGAATACAAAGGCGCGGTTACCCTACGTCGTGCACTTGAACAATCTCGTAATATTCCTACCGTCAAGCTGGTGCATGAATTAGGGCCTCCTGTGGTTGTTGAGTACGCCAAGCGATTTGGTTTTCAAAGAAATATTGAACCCTATCTTTCACTTGCCCTCGGAGCTCCAGAGTCGTCACTAGTTGAAATCACCAGTGCATACTCTGCTTTTGCCAACGGGGGCGTTCGAATGACACCCTACTCGATTATCAGTGTCTCAGACCGCGAGGGAAACATCCTTGAGGAAAATACTTCATCTCCAAATCAAGCAACTCGCGCTGACACTGCTTTCGTCATGACTCACCTTCTCCAAGGAGTTATAAAACGTGGAACGGGGGTATCAGCCTCAGAGTTAGAATGGCCGCTCGGTGGAAAAACTGGCACAACTGACGAATACACTGATGCGTGGTTTGTTGGTTTCGATCCCAACATAACTGTTGGGGTGTGGGTAGGACATGACGAGAAAAAACCTTTAGGCAAAGGTGAAACCGGGGCCTCCGCAGCGTTGCCAATTTGGATTGACTTTATGGAAGGATACATTGACTTGCGAGGAGACCGAGAAAATCCTCCAGAATTTAATGCACCCAGCAATATTGTTTTTTCTCCTCTAGACTCAGGGATAATCGAAGCTTTTATCAATGGCACACAGCCATCCCCGTCTTTCTCAGCCCTTGAGTAAGAGCTGTTAAAAGGTAGCTGTTCTATTCCTCAACGCCTCCCGGAACGTCAAGTGTTCCTCTTGCTTTCCTGAGTAAATAGGTCTTTACAAAAACATCAAGATCCCCATCAAGAACACGGTTAACGTCTCCAACCTCAACTTTCGTTCTGTGATCTTTAATCATTTGATAAGGCTGGAGCACATAGCTTCGAATTTGACTACCGAAACCAATTTCCTTTTTGGTGCCGGTGATTTCTTCAAGCTTAGACTGCTGCTCCCTTAGTTTCAGATCGTATAAACGTGCTTTAAGAACACGCATAGCTGAATCACGATTGCGGTGTTGCGACCTTTCGTTTTGACACGATACAACTATCCCGGTTGGAAAATGAGTAATACGAACTGCAGAATCAGTTACATTGACGTGTTGCCCGCCAGCCCCACTCGATCGATAGGTATCAATACGCAAGTCCTTTTCATCTATATCAACATCCACATCTTCTGGAAGCTCTGGCCATACAAAAACTGAAGCAAATGATGTGTGCCGCCTAGAAGCTTGGTCGAACGGTGAGATACGAACAAGCCGATGAACACCGACCTCGGCAGACATCAATCCAAAGGCATATTCTCCAGACATAGTCATAACAGCACTCTTGACGCCTGCCTGATCTCCCGGCTGGTAATCTATAATCTCTCTTTTAAACCCTCGTCTTTCGGCCCATCGCAAGTACATTCGAAGAAGCATCTCAGCCCAATCCTGAGACTCAGTACCCCCAGCACCTGGATGAATAGCTACAATGGCATTAGATTCATCATGAGCACCGCCAAGCATTCTCTTTGTTTCGGCAGTGTCAATTTCTTGCTCAAGCCCATCGAGGCCCCGCTCAAGATCAGCCCCTGTTTCCTCTCCAGAATTTGCCCACTCGACAAGAACCGCCAAGTCTTCGACTCGCTGCTTAAGTGACTTGCAGAGCGTAATCTCTGATTGAACTTTCCGTTGTTCCTGCATGAGCTTCTGTGCAGAAGCTTGATCTTTCCACACATCAGGCGCTGCTATACGTTGCTCTAGTTCGCTCAGTTCCTGCTCAGAATGAGCTTCCTCAAAGATACCTCCGCAGCTCATTTGCTCGGTTACTTAGATCTTCATAACGCCTGACAAGTTCATCAACCTGCACAGTCATAGTAATCTCCAGTGTTCTTAATCTACACGACGTACACTTAAACCTAGACGCCACAACATTCTAGTCTTTGATACAACAAGTAGCATTATTATCGTCAGCGCTATCGACAGATAAGATATTACGTCTCCAAAAATTGAATACAGGGTGCGCTTCGTCAGTAATTGAACCTCTCCGACAAGAGCTGTCTCAGTAAAAATTTCTGACTCTTTAAGGATACGTCCGTACGGATCGACAATCCCGCTAATTCCAGTATTTGCAGCCCTTACTAAATAACGGCCTTGCTCAACAGCGCGCATGGTAGCAAGATCGAAGTGCTGAAATGGAGCGGAAGTATGACCATACCAAGCATCATTAGTGATATTTGTAAGCAACTCGCTACCATTACGTACAGCTTCTTGTGAGAGACCTGGGTAAACAACCTCATAGCAGATGGCAGTGCTGATTAAATGGTTTCCTAACGGCAACATCGTAGTAGATGTTCCGGGTGCAAATTCTGCAACGCCATCAACTAAAGGCGATACAAAAAAAAGCCAGTTTCGAAAAGGGATATATTCTCCAAATGGTACAAGGTGGATTTTTCGATAAACAGTTGCTCTTTCCTTATCAGGTGTTACGAAGAAAGCGGCATTGTACAGTCTGGCTGGCGGTCCTCTTTCAAGCTGATTACTGCCAAGTAAAATAGGCGTGCCCATCTCCTGGACAAGCCTGTTGATTATCTTTCTTCTCTCAACATCTTCCTCAAACATGAAAGGAACTGAAGATTCTGGCCAAATGACAAAATCTGCACCTGCCTCAACAGCTTCTCGAGTCAACCTTGTGTGAGTTGTTAAAATCCGATTCCCTTCTTGAGGATTCCATTTATCTTCCTGAGAAATGTTCCCCTGAACAAGGCCAACTCTTAGGGATTTGCCTTCCCGAACTAAGGACTCTTCGGAAAGTCTCAAACCTCCCCAAGTGACAATACTGCCAACTAAAACAATAGCAGTCGTGATAGAAATTATTCTTTCCTTGGAATTTCCTAGTATTGCTAACGCAATTAGCGCACTGATAAATACTAGAAGCGCACTAATTCCATAAACACCAAAAATGCTTGCCAACTGTAAAACTGGAAGCACCTCAATTTGACTATTACCAAGAGGAACCCACGGAAAGCCTCCAAACAATTCACCTCTTAAAAATTCTGTTGCTACCCAAGGTCCTGGGGCTAGCAAAAGAGCCCTTCTCCCTAAACAAGTAATTGATTTTGAAATGATGACTGCGGAAACTGCTGGAAAAAATGCTAAATAAATTGCTAACAATAACATCGTTGTTAAGGCAAGCGGCGTCGTAAGTCCACCAAACTCCGCTACAACACCCCCAACCCAGTAAATGGTACCAATAAAATACAAACCTCCAGCGACAAGTCCGAGGCTCAGAGCTCGTACCGATGGTTGCCCAAGGAGTCGGACTGATCTACTACTCCGTCCACTAAGCGCAAGCAATAGTGGTACAAGTGCAACCCATGCCAGCGCAGGATGTCCAAACTGGGGAAAACTTAATGCGAGAAAAACGCCGGATGCGAGAGCTAGCGTGTAATCCAGGGCTTAAACTGTTCTTCTTTAGCGAGACGAGCCGCAATTGCTTCCGCCTCACGCCGATCAGTAAATGTACCTACACGCACTCTATATAAGGCAAGAGCCCCATCAGGAGAACGTGTTACATAGGCTGGGTAACCTTTTGAAGTAAGGCGTTTTGCCATACGTTCTGCTTCAATAAGGTCACGAACAGCCCCCACTTGTACAGTATACGCTCCAGGTATCTCAACAGGTTGAGCCTCACTTGCTTCAGCCAGAGGAAGTGCCTGTATAGCTTCAACAGAATCGGGAACACGGACAGACTCTTGTGTTGGCACTTCAGTTGAAAGACGAGCTGGATAGCTAAGGTTCTCTCCAGCCGACGAAGAGGCGCCTGCAAGGCCTGCCGACTCAGCGTTTGGAAGTAAAGGCAAAGAACTCAGTGTCGGGTCTTCGCCAGCCTCAACTGCAAGATCCAACAGTCGCCCACGTTGCGCAATTATGCTTTGTCCGACTATTACGCCACATAGAAAGATAACAACAGCCACAACTGTAGCTGCCATGAACAAAAAAACAAGTTGCTTGCCTTGCGGTTGAATCTCATTACTTTGATCCTCTGCCATGGCTGTGAGCGGATCTTAACATGAAGCCCTGTATTGCAAGATATCTTCATCTTAGTTGATAAATTGATATCACTTCACAATCTATGAAGAACTACACTAATATCAAGAATCAATGATTCTGCAAATTCACGATCAGCTTCGCAACCATGTGAACAAGCTTTTAATTTCACTGTACGATCTCGACTCGTCGGAACTCCCTCAAGTAGCGTTCGAATACCCTCCTAACCGTGACTTCGGGGATCTCGGAACTCCTGTGGCCTTTGAACTCGCTAAACGCCTTCGAAAATCACCACGTTCTATAGCACAAGAACTTGCAGATGCTTTTGGTTCAGTGTCTGGTGTTTCCCGTGTTATGCCAGCTACTAATGGTTACCTTAATGTATATCTCATCAGGCCGGATTTTCTACTAAGTAGAGTTACAGCTTCCGATACACCATCAACCAGCTCTAGAAGTAAGGCAATCGTAGAGCATACAGCCATAAATCCAAACAAAGCAGCACATGTAGGACACCTTAGAAACGCTGCGCTGGGTGACACCCTCGTCCGCGTTTTACGTTACCGTGGTTTAGAAGTTGAAACCCAAAACTACATTGACGACACCGGCGTTCAAGTTGCTGATGTAGTAGTTGGTTTTCGGAAACTTGAACGTCAAACGCTAGAAACAGTGCGCAAGATCGCTAGCACTACTCGATTCGACCATTATTGCTGGGATCTCTATGCAAAGGTTACTGATTGGTACGGACAAGATAAGGAAAGGCTTGCAATCCGTGGAAGCACTCTCCACGACATTGAAAGAGGCAACAATGACAATGCTGAAATGGCAACATTTGTTGCAGAGCAGATTGTACGATGCCACTTAAAAACAATGCTTCGTATCAATGTCGATTACGACCTGCTTACATGGGAGGGAGACATTCTCAGACTTGAGTTTTGGTCAAAAGCCTTTGCTCTGCTGAAGAAGCACAATGCCATTTATCTAAGCAAGAGTGGAACCCATGCGGGCTGTTGGGTTATGTCAATTCAGGAAAACCCAGAGAGCACAACGGCTGAAGATACTAACGAAGAACGCGAAAAAGTAATCGTCCGTTCAAACGGGACCGTTACTTACATTGGAAAAGATATTGCTTATCAATTTTGGAAATTTGGATTACTTGACGGAGATTTTAACTATCGTGTTTTGGAGAAAGAATTAACCAGCAATCTCTGGACAACATGCACTGCTAATGGCAACCAGAAACATCCACAATTCGGAAAAGGACTAGATGTCTACAACGTTATAGATGTACGTCAGTCTTATCTTCAAAAACTTCTCAAGCAAGCCCTTGTTGCTATTGGCAGTCAGGAAAGAGCAGCACGCTCACATCATTTTTCATACGAAATGGTTGCCTTGTCACACGCAACTGCCCACGAGCTTGGATATCTTCCAGATAAGAACTCAGTAAACGACAAACGTCCTTTTGTAGAAGTGTCTGGGCGAAAGGGCCTCGGAGTAAAAGCAGATGATTTACTAGACAAGCTCGCTCAAAAAGCAACGGACGAAGTTCAAAAACGCAATCCTCAAATAAACACTGCTGAAAGAACTCGAATTGGTTTAATGATTGCCGTAGCAGCTGTTCGGTACTTCATGGTCAAGTTTTCAAGAAGCAAGATAATTGCTTTCGACCTAGATGAGGCGCTCAGCTTTGAAGGCGAGAGTGGACCCTATGTACAGTACGCCATCGTCAGAGCTAACAATATCTTTAAGAAGCTGCGACAAAGGGAAAACTTTGATGAATCCAAGCTACTTGCCAAACTCCCAACGGTCCCAGCTGACGAGCTAAATGGACTTAATGGAAACAACGAACTATGGAAACTTGTTCTCGAAGCAGCACGTCTTGATGAAATCGTAGAACAAATAGTTAGATCTCTTGAGTTTTCTGTTCTTGCAAAATATACATTTTCCTTAGCACAAGACTTTAACGCCTTCTACCATCACTCATCTATTCTGAATGAAGAACGTGATGATGTACGAGAGTGGCGAGAAGCAGCTATTCTCTATGTCCGCCAACAGCTCACGAAAGCTCTTACCTTAATGGGCATTGAAGTGCCACCAAGAATGTAGCTACTTGTAATTGCACTAAGCTACACTTACCCAAACAGACCTTCAACTTCTTAAATAAAACCTGGTTATTCAAATGTTAGGATTGGAAGCTTAGCACGCTCTCGAACAAGGCGGTCTATGCATGCCACTACCGAACGCTCGTATGATTCTTTGGTTAGACGAGAACGAAAACCCCGCAACTCACTCTCAGCCTCACCACGTAGCTTATCAAGATCTAGCTCTGTCATTTTTTCACGAACCGCATTTAACAACCTTGAATCAAGCTCCTCTAACCTTAACAAGCAATGCTTTTTAAACTCCCCACGAAGAGGCTTCCCTTTTAGACGAAGTTCCTCCAGTGTTTGTACAGCCTCCTTAATTAAGAGGCCAAATTCCTTGTCACTGTGGTCTACGAGAGAGTTTAAGCGCATAGCAACTCGATCGAGGTGTGCTCGCAATGAAACACTCGATTGATTCCCTTGATTAGCAATTTGCTCGCTGTCCAAGGCATCCTGCCAAACACCAACAACTTTTTTCCATTCATCAAAAATTTGAAGCACGTCATGTTCGCAAAAATCAATTCGCACCGGCCTTCGACGCCGAGTCCCAGCATAGTAACGTTCAAAGTAACGATCTATTCCCTGGCATGCAACAGACATTGGTACGCCACGTAACGCCCACCCACAAACAAGATTAAAAGATGGCCCAACGATACGGATAAGATGGCCTTCATTTTTTCGACAAAGATAGGCTTCAATCTCACGGCAATAATCCTCAGGCTTAACTTGTTTTCTCTTGTCGAGTTGGATCTTCTTTGAAAGTGAGTCAGACATACTTATAGCCACCGTAATTGACCAGAACTGATTCGCACAGAACCTGTCTTTGATCGAACTAGCAGTGCACCTGAATCGTCAATCCCGTCTACTACGCCTCGGTGCTCGCTATCACCTTCAGTCCATTCAACCGTACTTCCAAAAGTAGCAGTAGCAGCTTGACGCCAGCTTTCAAGTATTACTTGACTGGAGTCGTTTTGTAGCAACTCATACTGTTTCGAGATTGCCACTAAACACTCTGTTAAAAGCAGGCCTTTATCAACTTGACAGCCAAGCTCACCTTCAAGCGATGTTGCATTAGATGCAATGTCTTGAGGATAGACAGTATTTTGAATATTTATGCCGAAACCTAATATTACATACTGAGACTCAGTATTTTTTGAACAAGCCTCCGCAAGTACTCCCCCGAGCTTACGTCTACCGACAAAGAGATCGTTTGGCCATTTCAAAACTAATGCTAGCCCTGTCGAAACAAGAATCCCTTCTCTGAGAGCTACGCCTGCAGCAAGTGTCAATAAAGAGAGCGCATCTTTTGTTGGTCTCAGTACAACTGATGTATACAGACCACAATTAGCTGGGGAGTGCCAGCTCCGACCAAATCTACCTCGCCCAGCAGTCTGTGAATCTGCAATTACAATACAACCCTCTGGAGCCCCCTGTTCTGCCAAAGCAACTGCAGTGTCATTAGTTGAGGAAACCTCTGGATACCACATAATTGGCCCAGCTAAGCACCCTAGCCGAGCAGATGCAGCCTGCAATGGATGAGCGAGGTCGTCAGGTAACAAGTTCGGAGAAGGGAATGAATTAAATAGGTTCAATTTCGAAACTGAGATCTACCGCTGGCGCTGAATGTGTAAGAGCGCCAACAGAAACATATTGCGCACCCGTATCAACCAACTCTGGCATTCTCTCAAGAGTTATGCCACCAGATATTTCAACCTTGGCACGACCCTGACAAATCTTCATAGCTTCCATAATCTCTGATGTTGTCATGTTGTCAAGAAGTATAATTTCTGCACCAGCCTCAATAGCCTTCTCAACATCGCCTACATCCTGGACCTCAATTTCAATTGATAACCCTTGGCCTGCTTTCTTCATCTTGTTGACTGCATTACCTACACTACCAAGAAAGACTAGGTGGTTGTCCTTAATTAAAATGCCATCAGAAAGACCGACACGATGATTAGCACCACCACCGGCTCGTACCGCGTATTTTTCAAGAACTCTAAATAATGGAGTTGTTTTACGGGTATCACGAACAATGATTTTATCTGACGCGGCTCTTACAAAACGTCTAGTAAGGGTGGCAATCCCTGAAAGTCGCTGCATAAAATTAAGAGCCGTGCGCTCAGCTACCAGTATTGCTCTCGCAGAACCAACAAACTCCGCTATCACATCGTCTTTTTCACAGTATTGCCCGTCAGAGTGAAATACGGTAGTAGCTATTTGAGGATCCATCTGACGAAAAACTTCACAAGCAATGTCAAGCCCTGCGACAACACACGATTCCATTGCAATAATCACACCCTTGCCAGACAATTTTTTATCGATAAGAACTTCAGAAGTAATATCAGCTAAACCTAAATCCTCTTCGAGGGCTTGTTTGACTAAGCAACGGTATTCTTCTGGTTTGAGGGGGACAAGAGGCGTTTGCTTCATACAGATGAATCAGCAGAATTCGTAGAAATATCGGCCATGTCAATTGTTACTGTAAAATTCTCGCCAGTTTTGAATACGATCGACAACGCTGAAACAGCTGTCTGAACGTCCTTCTCTGATAAGCGAAGTACAGATAAACGTGCCTCTTTACCCTCAACAATCACATTGATAGGCGTTTTATTTTTCCATCCACGAAGCGATTTCATGCGCCGAATTTCTGCAAGCAATTCGTGAGCCTCTCGAAATACTGCTTGATCAGATTCCCTGCTATCAGACAACTTAATTTCATCAACACTCGGCCAGGAAGCGCCATGAATAGACCCCTTCTTCCACCATGACCACACTTCCTCTGTTACAAAAGGTAAAAAGGGCGCAAATAAACGAAGGTACGTTGACAAGGCCATTAATAAAGCTGCGTTGGCTGAAGCTGAACCGTCCTCACCATGGTCACCATATCGACGCGCCTTCACTAATTCGATGTAATTGTCACAAAATGCCCAAAAAGACTTCTCCGTTTGGTCTAAGGCACTTGCATACTCGTAAGCTTCGAGCTTGGCAGTAACAACTTTCACCAATACTTCTAAATCGCTAAGCATTCCTCGATCAAGAGCAACGGTAATTTCTCCTTTAGGCTCAACTTGAAGCAGTGCAAATTTAGACGCATTAAGAATTTTAGTCGCCAGTCGACGGCCAACCTTCATCTTCCCTGCATCAATCGCTGTATCAGAACCTGGCCGGCCATTGGCAGCCCAGTATCGAACACCGTCAGAACCGTACTGTTCAAGCAATGCTGTCGGTGTAACAACATTGCCCTTCGACTTAGACATTTTCTTACGATCTGGATCAAGCACCCAGCCTGAAATTGCTGCATGCTTCCAAGGTGCGGTGTTGTGTTCAAGGTGAGCTCTTAAGACTGTAGAAAACAACCACGTACGGATAATGTCATGTGCCTGGGGACGTAAATCCATTGGAAATAACTTTGCAAAGAGCTCTGGGTCAGAGAGCCACCCACCTGCAATTTGTGGAGTGAGAGAAGAAGTTGCCCAGGTATCCATAACATCTGAATCACCAAGAAAGCCGCCTGGTTGGGCACGCTGGTTCTCTGTATAGCCATCTGGCACATCAACAGACGGATCAATTGGCAATTGCGATTCATCTGGACAGATTGGATGTTTATAGTCTGGCTCTCCATTGTTACTTAAGGGGTACCACACAGGAAATGGAATACCAAAAAACCGCTGCCTACTAATACACCAATCGCCAACTAAGCCATTGATCCAATTCTCATAGCGAGATCTCATGTAATCTGGATGCCATTTAAATTCACGCCCTCGCGCAAGGAGTTCTTTCCGAAACTGAGATGTCTTCAGGAACCATTGTCGACTACTAACAATCTCAAGCGGCCGATCTCCTTTTTCAAAAAACTTAACAGCGTGCGTAATTGGTTTGGGCTCGCCAATAAGATCCCCAGACTCCCTTAACAATTCCACAATCCGAGTGCGTGCCTTAGTTGCTGATAATCCAGTTAGTTGCTCATATGCTGCTTGAGCCTTAAGGGCGTCAGTCGATTCCCAGTCTCCTTCACCCCACTTCAACGACCGCAAAGTGCCGTTTTCTTGAATAACCGTTCTGACCTGCAGTGAGAGTTCGCGCCACCAAACAACGTCCGTAGTATCGCCAAAGGTACAAATCATAGCGATCCCGCTCCCCTTCTCTGGATCGGCGAGCGGATGCGCATGGACCGGTACTTGAACTCCGAACAAAGGACTAGTGACTTTTTTCCCTACTAAAGATTTATATCGACTGTCCTCTGGGTGGGTAACAAGTGCTACACATGCTGGGATTAACTCTGGCCTGGTTGTTTCAATCTCAACATTACCGCCTTCTGAAATTAAAAACCGAACACGGTGGTACGCACCTGGACGCTCGCGGTCCTCTAATTCCGCCTGTGCCAC
>DDZV01000020.1:0-28680 GCA_002346475.1 Acidobacteria bacterium UBA2999
TTCAGAATCGTTCAATGCCTCCTGTAAGGCTAGCCGTGAATTTCCGTCTCCGATTAACCCAATTGCAAATGCCGCCATCTGACGAACTTCCTTCTCTGGGTCTTTAAGCAACATTGCAAGTGGTTCAATGGCTTCGCTCAGACCAATCCGTCCCATGGCAAGTGCGGCACGGTGACGAACTCGCACTTCCGGATCGCTTAATAATCTGATTAGATCGGACGGAGGTGGGGTTTGTAAAACAGCTGGCCGACCTTGACTTGCAGGGGCTAAGACAACTGCTGGAGGTGTATTGAGGGCCCGTAAGATCCGAAGATCCTCAAGTTGGATAATCCAGCGAAGTTTCTCTTCCCAAAGGACTTCTACCTGTGGAGGCAGGCTGGCACAACCGGCTGCACAAGTAAATACGAGCAGTAACAGGATGCGATCGATCCGCACGACGTTAAGGATGATAGCATGCGCCGCGGGAAGCGTCTGGATACATAATTACTCACCCGTTGCGTTTAATACTTGAAGATGACATTCCGCTATATTGCACTCGAAGGCCCGATTGGAGTTGGTAAGACCTCGCTGGTAAATCGCCTGGCGACACGACTCGATGCGACAGCCGTTCTAGAAGAAACGGATAATCCGTTTCTCGCCGACTTCTATGGAGGACGTCCTGGCTCAGCGCTCCAGGCACAACTCTTCTATCTTTTAAACCGGCACCGGCAACAACTTACACTCCGCCAGGCCGACCTGTTTTCACAAATAACAGTCTGTGATTACTTATTCGACAAAGATAAGATTTTTGCCTACCTTAATCTAGACGATAACGAACTTTTTATTTACCAGCGCCTCTATGACCTTCTTGCCAAGGACGTGCCTGCGCCAGATCTCGTAATCTATCTGCAGGTACCAACTGACGTTCTATTACAGCGCATCCGTGAACGTTCAAAGCACCCAACTAGCGAACTTCCAGACCCTGATACGGCCTATCTACGCGAACTAAATGAAGCGTACCAACATTTCTTTTTTCACTACACCTCAACGCCTCTTTTAGTAGTAGAAACCTCTCATGTCGACCTCCAAACGAGTGACCGTGCACTTGATGACCTCATTCGGCAAATGTCAACAATGACGCGAGGGACCCAATACTACGTTCCTAGATCCTAAAACTGGAATTTAAGCCCACTTGACCTACAATGTGGTCATATGGCGTGGTTTAAGAAGACCCGTAAGCCAATGGCTTCTGCAGCTGAAAAGAGCCGTGTTCCAGAGGGCTTGATGGCAAAGTGTCCCGGATGTGCAAAGGTAATCTACAACAAAGACCTTGCAGAAAATCTGAATGTCTGTCCAAATTGCGCACACCATTTTCGCCTTGGGGCAGTGGAACGCTTAAGGTCCCTTTTCGACAATGAGAAGTGGACAGAACACTTTTCAAATCTTTCTTCAAACGACCCGTTAAAGTTTAAAGACACAAAATCGTACAGTGAACGCTTACGTGAAAATATCGATCGAACTGGCCTGAAGGATTCCATGATCGTCGCCACTGGGAAGCTCGCAGGAATCAATGTCGTTGTTTGTGCAATGGAATACGATTTTATTGGTGGGAGCATGGGTGTTGTTAGTGGAGAAAAGACAGCAAGAGCAGTAGAGCTGTCATTAAAAAATCGTCAACCATTAATTATTGTTTCTTGCTCTGGCGGAGCACGCATGATGGAAGGCGCATTATCCCTCATGCAAATGGCTAAAATTTCAGCTGCACTGGCAAGACTTGATCGAGCCAAGCTACCGTTTATTTCGATACTTACAGATCCAACAACAGGAGGGGTCACTGCCAGCTATGCCATGTTAGGGGATCTGAACATTGCTGAGCCACACGCGCTTATTGGCTTTGCTGGTCCACGTGTTATTGAGCAAACAATCCGCCAGAAATTGCCAAAGGGCTTCCAGAGAAGCGAGTTCTTGCTTGAACACGGAATGCTCGATCTAGTAGTTGACCGCCGAAAGCTAAAAACTACCTTGACGCGCGCACTTCGTTTTATGGTAGCAACAGGGAGTTCTGTATCGAAAAACACTACAGAGCTCTCTGGTCCTCCACAAAACTGAGTCGCATTCATAATTTGTTTGAACGTCTCTTTGCACTAAAGAATTTCGGAATCAAGCTTGGCCTAGGCACTATAACGCGCTTGTGTGAATCGCTGGGACATCCGGAACGTGCTTTCCGTACAGTTCATATCGCTGGAACAAATGGAAAGGGATCCGTTGCGGCAATGGTACATGCAGGCCTCATTAACGCTGGGCTACAGGCTGCACTTTACACTTCTCCACACCTGAACAACATAGCTGAAAGGTTTATTGTTGGCCGGGATCCTGTCGAAACAAAAATCCTTCACGACACAACAGAATATGTACTTGACCAAGCAGATGCATTGGTCTCCTCAGGAACACTTCAAAGCTCTCCAACATTCTTTGAAGCTACAACAGCTATTGCTTTTGAACTTTTTAGACGATCTAAAGTTGACACCGCAGTGATCGAAGTTGGCCTAGGAGGACGTTACGATGCCAGCAATATTATTGAACCGGCGTTAGTTTCTATTACTTCGATTGGCCTAGATCATCAGCAGCAACTTGGTAATTCACTAACCTCCATTGCGACCGAAAAGGCTGGAGTCATTAAAACTGGGGTGCCAGTTGTAACAGGATTACTTCCCTCAGATGTAACAACTCATGTCTGCAACATTGCGACTAAGGTTAACAGTACAGTTATCCCTGCATTTCAAGATGTCAGTATTAAATCGAGATCTATCGAAGGTCGTTCGTTTCTGAAAATCCGTACACCTCAACATCAGTACAAAGAAATTCCTTTAGCTCTGCGTGGAATTCACCAAGAAGAAAATGCTGTAGTAGCTATCCGGATCATGGAAACCCTCAACCCGCTTGGTATAGAAATACCATATGATGCAATTGAAAAAGCTCTACGCGAAGTAGAATGGCCAGGTCGGCTTGAACTAATTGCGCTCGACCGTACTCGGCAAGTGCTGCTCGACGTCGCACACAATCCAGACGGTGCTGCTGCGCTCGCGCGCTACTTGTCACAGTGGCATATAGAACGTCCGCCACTAATATTTGCTGCAATGAATGATAAAGACGTTACCGGCATGCTTCGAAAGCTTCTCCCTGTTGTCGGTCCAATAATTGTGACAGGCTTGCATAATACTCGTGCAATGGATCTGAAAACCATAGAAACTAAGGTAGCTACACTAGAACCAGAACGAGAAGTTATTAAAGTGAATAACCCAACAGAAGCTCTAAAAAAAGCCTTTCTATATGGATCAATGGTATGTGTTGCTGGCTCATTCTTTCTAGTTGGTACCGTTCGTGAACAAATCCAACACCGTGCTATCCTGCAGTAACTCATTCCTTGGACTAGGCGTGTTACAGCTTCGTCTGTTGATCTTGGTTCTTGTTTGTTCGTGCACCACCATAGCCCGTGCACAAAATCCAGAAGCAGTGCCATCACCGACAAGCGATGCGCTTGCTGGCTTCGCATCTAGTCAATGGCATTTGGAGCGTCTCTCTGAACACCACTGGCGTCTTACAGGCCAAGTGGAAATGGAACGGGATCAACTAAGTTTATTTGCCGATCAAGTCGATCTCTTTACCGACACAAATCAGCTCGTAGCAGAAGGCAATGTTGTTCTCACAAATCCTGAAGGCCAAATTTCTGCTACTCGTGTCGAGCTTAATACAAATAGCGACGCTGGAAACTTCTATGACGCGTCAGGCATCCTGTCTCTCGGGTCAGAAGCAGACCTGGCTGAATTTGGTGGACAGGACCCAGACGTCTACTTTTATGCTGACCACCTTGAAAAACTTGACAACAGACGATACAGACTGACACGTGGGGCTTTTACAACGTGCGTACAGCCCACACCGCGTTGGGAATTGACTTCTGGTAGCGTTGTCATCAATCTCGATGAGTACGCCGTACTAAGAAATACTATTCTGCGCGTTAAGGGTGTGCCTTTGATGTACATGCCGTTTGCATACTATCCACTACAAGAAGACGGCCGGGCCACAGGATTTCTCTTGCCACAGTACGGTACATCCACGCTTCGTGGACAAGCCCTCAGTAATGCATTTTTCTTAGCGCTTGGGCGTAGCCAGGACGCCACACTATTTCATGACTGGTTTACCCGTACCGGACAAGGTGTTGGAGCAGAGTATCGCTATCTCGGTGGTAGTGGGTCTCAAGGTTCGTTTCGTTCCTATCTATTTAACCAACATTCGGCAGAGTTTACTGCAAGTGATGGTTCAGTTAGCGAATTGCCAGAGAATCGAAGCTTTGAACTCACAGGGGGTCTTACACAAAAACTCGGTGGTGGATTTCGGGGACGTGCAAGATTCGATTATTTTTCTGATATTACAACCCAGCAACTGTATCACAGCAACCTCTATGAGGCATCTCGCCGTTTACGAACACTTGGAGGATCGCTTAGTGGCAATTGGGGACCCTATAGCCTCAGCACTGTCTACCAACGGAATGAAACTTTCGAAGGTGACAATGGCTCTATTCTGTATGGTTCCACTCCTCGAATCTCTGGTTCCATAGCGCAGCGTTCACTCTTTGGCCTTCCAATCTACGGTGGTGTTACTGGTGAATATTCGTACCTGTTGTATCAAGACCGACGGGGTGCAGGACTTCCGAACTCTAGCATGAACAGAATGGACCTTTTTCCATCTATCCGAGTACCTTTTTCGAAATTAACGTACTTGACCGTTAACTCATCTGCTGCCTACCGGTTAACCCACTATTCTCAAAGCCTCGATGCAGGACAGCAACAAAGAGCTATTCCTTTAACACGACGCTACTTGACACTTCAGTCAGACATTATCGGTCCGGTGGTCACACGAGTCTGGGACACGCCTACGAGCAACTTCGCCGAACGACTCAAACACGTTATCGAACCAACGTTCACATTTGACTGGACTAGCCAAATTAATAATTTTAAGCAGGTTGCTGTGTTAACCGATGCGTCAGACTTTGTTCTAGGTGGCATGATGAGACTGACATATGGTTTGACAAATCGCCTGCTAGCCCGTACCCATGGCACCGAAGACACACCTGGACAGGCCAGGGAAATTTTGGCAGCCACGATTCAGCAAACTTACTACACAAATCCTGAAGCAAGCATTTATGACGTCAACTACGCCAGCAGTGTGCGGGCACAACAATCAAACTTTTCAACAATCGCACTCGCTGTACGCGCAGCGCCGACTCGCAGTACCGACACCACAATTCGAGTTGAACACGATCCAACCGGTGGAGGCCTTAATGTCTTCTCGCTCACCAGTAGCGCCTATTGGGGAAATCAATCTGTTAGCGGAAGTTGGAGCCACTACAGCCAGGGAGAGGGCGTCCCGGCCAGTAGTTACGTGACAGCCAACACCGGCATCCGCCTTCATGAAGGACGGCTAGGTGGCAACTACGCCCTAAGCTGGGATGCTGGCCGAGGAGATATTGTCAGCCAAAGTATTACAGCGTTTTATAACGCACAGTGCTGCGGGATTGGATTTGAGTACCAGTCTTTTAATTATCCTCAACTTAGTACGCGATTTCCGATCCCATCGGATCGACGTATAAACTTTTCATTTATGCTAGCTGGGCTAGGTACATTTTCAAACTTTTTTGGAGCATTTGGCGGTCCTCAATGAAAGGCCTGATTTTAAGTGGCGGCAAAGGCACACGCCTTCGTCCATTAACGTATACGAGTGCTAAACAGCTCGTACCCATTGCTAATAAACCTATCCTGTTCTACGGAATTGAAGCCCTAGCAAACGCTAATATCCGCAACATCGGTATCGTAGTCGGCGACACACAGGCTGAAATTCGGGCAGCGGTTGGAGACGGATCCCGTTGGGGTGTCTCCATTCACTATATTGAACAAGAGTCGCCGAGTGGTCTCGCGCATGCAGTCAAAATCAGTGAACCCTTCATCGGGAAAGAACCGTTTGTCATGTACCTTGGCGATAATTTACTCAATAAAAGCATCTCCCATTTCGTACAGGAATTCGACCGTGAAAAACCAGCAGCTCAAATTCTTCTAGCCCGTGTCCCTGACCCGCAAATGTTTGGAGTTGCCGAACTCCAAGAAGGCAAAGTTGTACGACTTGTTGAAAAGCCAACGGAACCGATTGGTGACCTGGCTTTAGTTGGTGTGTACATGTTTCAACCTGACATTTTTGAGTCTGTGAAACGGATTCAACCAAGTTCTAGAAATGAACTTGAAATTACTGATGCCATCCAAGATCTAATTGACCGAGGACTTGATGTGCACCCTCAGATTGTTAATGGATGGTGGAAGGATACAGGTAAACCTGAGGATATCCTTGAAGCTAATCAGTTAATCCTAGAAACGCTTGAACACCGAATCGAAGGTGTCGTAGACCAAGATAGTCGTATTGAAGGAAACGTAATCATTGAGTCTGGCGCAAATGTTGAACGTTCCACCATTCGCGGACCAGCTATTATTGGTAGTGGGACGCGTCTAGTAAACGCTTACGTAGGGCCATTTACTTCAATCATGAATGACGTAGAGATACTCAATGCTGAGATTGAACATAGTATTGTTCTAGAGGGAACACATCTCAATGATTTAGATAATCGTGTAATTAATAGTCTGATTGGAAAGAATGTGCGAATCTACCGAGAACCGGCTAAACCTAGTGCGTACCGATTCATGCTCGGAGATAATTCAGAAGTGGGAATCCGCTGGTAAAACAAATGAGTAGCCCAAAAACATACACGGAAACTGTACAGAAAGATCCACTGATTCAAGGGGTCAAAACAAAATCGCTAAGTGTTATTCCAGATGAACGTGGTTGGTTAATGGAAATTCTTCGTGTAGATGAAAAAGATCTATTTACAAAGTTTGGCCAGGTTTATCTTTCTGCAACGTACCCTGGTGTTGTAAAAGCTTGGCACTATCACAAACATCAGGTGGATAATTTCGCCTGTGTGGCAGGAATGGTGAAATTAGTGCTCGTTGATACAAGACCAGAGTCACCTACCAAAGATGCCACTAACGAGTTTTTCCTCGGCACACACAACCCAACGCTTGTACAGGTACCAAACTTGGTATATCACGGTTGGAAGTGCATCTCGCAAGAAGCCTCACTTGTAATTAATGTCACCAGCGAACCGTACCATTATGCGGAACCAGATGAATTTCGTCTTGAACCCCATAACAGCCTCCCATATGACTGGGCTCGTAAGGATGGTTGAGATTCTTGTTACCGGTGGCGCTGGATTTATTGGAAGTAACTTTATTCGCTATACCCTAAAACATAATAACGACTGCCACATTACGACATTAGACAAGTTAACCTATGCTGGCCGCCGAGAGAATTTACACGACGTTATTGACCATCCTAGACATACGTTCGTTCAAGGCGACATCACAGATGCAAGTGTTACAAAGGATCTCGTCCAAAAAGCTACGATTGTTGTACATTTCGCTGCCGAAACACATGTTGATCGCTCAATCCAGGCAGCTGACAACTTCATACAAACAGATGTGGTGGGAACATTTGTATTGCTTGAGGCTGCACGACGTGCCAGCAACCTTAGCCGTTTCGTTCAGATCTCGACAGACGAGGTCTACGGAAGCATTGCAGAAGGCCATAGCTTAGAAACAGACGAATTGCTACCCAGGAATCCTTACTCTGCAAGCAAAGCAGCAGCCGACCGCCTTGCGTACAGCTACTGGTCAACTTACAACGTCCCTGTGATTATCACACGAGCATCTAATAACTACGGTCCATATCAATATCCAGAAAAAATGATCCCACTATTTGCAACTAATGCTATCGACCATCTCAAGGTTCCACTATATGGTGACGGACATAACATTAGAGATTGGCTACACGTCGAGGACCATTGCCGCGCTCTGGAACTTCTGATTGATAAGGGTGTCAATGGTCAGGTGTACAACATTGGTGGTGGCAATGAAATTACAAATATCGATCTGACCCACCAGATTCTTCAAGGGCTTAACCGGCCGTATTCTTTAATTAAACCCGTCTCTGATAGAGCAGGACATGACCACAGGTATGCACTTAATACTAATAAACTTCAAAATCTCGGTTGGTCCCCTCAAACACCTTTCAATCAAGGACTTCACGCAACACTAGAGTGGTACACTAAAAACGAATGGTGGTGGCGTCCAATTAAAGAACAAGACGAAGAATTTCGTTCGTACTATCAAGCTCAATACGAGCGTCACCAATAAAAGTGCCAGGGCCTGTTCTCGTAACTGGAGCCAGTGGATTCGTCGGCACGCACCTAGTTGAACACCTCTCTAAATGTGGTATCCGTACTGTCGGCTGGCGGAGAGACACCATCGACCTTCTCGATCGCGATTTAGTACGGAAATACATCAATGACTTAAACCCAGCAACTATTTATCACTGTGCAGGCGCACCACACGTTGCGTCCTCTTGGGATGATGGGGCTCGACCTTTTGAGAGCAACGTCCTTGCCACTCATTACTTGCTTGATGCCATACGGCGTACTGGAAAAAAATGTCGCATATTACTTCCTGGCTCTGCAACTGTGTATCAACCATCAACACAAGCCGTCACAGAGGAACATCCGATCGAACCTTCAAGTCCCTACGCCATTAGTAAACTGGCGCAGGAAAAACTCGGAATAAAAGCTCTAGCCGAGGACTCCATCGAGGTCATCCTCACCCGTTCATTCAATCACACTGGTCCCAGACAAGCTCCGTCTTTCGTCGCACCGTCGTTTGCTAGACAACTAGCATTAATTGAGTCTGGGCGCGTCGAACCAATCATAAAAACTGGAAACTTGAATGCGCAAAGAGACATTACTGATGTCAGAGATGTAGTTCGCGCGTACCACTTACTGATGGAACAGGGCCGACCAGGGGTGCTCTATAACGTTTGTTCTGGTGTTGCCTACGCAATCAGTGACGTCCTCGATGAACTCAGACGAAATATTTCTTGCCAGGTACAGGTCAGTGTTGACCAAAAATTGCTACGCAAGAATGACACTGACGTGCAATTGGGTGATCCGTCTCGTATTAACTCTGAAACAGGGTGGAACCCTACTATTTCATTCAACCACATGCTGAAAGACCTGCTTGATTACTGGAAGCAAACAGTCAAAAACCACGAAACGTAGGTATTGGCTCTTGCTAAATAATAGTGAAGGCGAAGTGCGCACTTCAGAGTCAATGTCGCGCATAATAGATATGACATGCGAATCAATCTATGTCTCGGAGGCTTGATTTTTTTGTTCGTTGGCTATGTAACAGTCAATGCCCAGACACCGCAACCTTTTCCTGGAGCTGGCACATCGTCTGAGTCAGAGCAACCTGCTCAGGCAGAAGCTTCTCCTCCGTTACAACCTGTAAATCCAGAAGTACCAGCCAACGTCGTCACGGAGGAAGCTAGGCCAATTGATCCGCTCACTCCAACTGAAACAGAACTCGGCTTTCCCTTGTATCCGACCGCACAGTACATCACTTCATATGATGCTGGACGAAACCAACGCTACTATCTCTTTGGTACAACCGCTGTCTTCGAGGATATTGTGGCTTACTACCGAACTGTCCTTCGAAATAGGGGGCGTACAATTTTTGACGAACCTCCAACACATTGGTTTCAAATTGGTCGCTTTCGTGAATCAACAATGGCATTCCCGCCAGGCGTGACTGTGAAGGACTATACATGGGCGGGATCAGCTGGCTACCCAAATGCTACAGCCGGAACAACAGAGAGATTCCCAACAATCATCCAAATTGTACCGTCGCCCGTTGTATCAGAAACACCATAGAGACTAGTTAAATCACAACTACGTTTGCACTCGTAAGTATGGGATTTTTTTCAAACTACAGTCGCCCCCTGATAGCACTCCTGGTCGCGTGGTGCGTTCCACACTCTAGACAGACAAGATAACCGCTGACGAGGTAGACTCTGTTAGCCAGCCAAACCCCAACGATCACGCCCAACCAAAAGCCTCCAGTAATCAACAGAAGCAGTATGTCAGCTATTGTCCATCCGATCCCTGGCTGATTCAAACGCCAACGCCTCTTCATGAAGTAAACAAAAGACATCAGGCTACTCACATCCTCAACGACCACCAAATCTGTTTCGGACCACTCTTTACATTCACAGACTGCTTTCAGATAGGTTTTGGCCATTGAGATACTTCCTCCACTTGAAAAAAACACAACTCAAATTTGTTAAGTCTTATCCGCGACTATCCCACTGCTCACGTACCCAATCCCCAGCTTCACGAAGGGCTTTAAGATAGCCAGCCATCTCGTAATGACCAACGTTTTCCAATGCGCTCAAGTGAACCAACTGCCCTGTACGGGAAAGATCTTCCGCAGCTTTAGCAGCAGGTTCAAACGGCACAACGTCATCGTCCCGACTATGAACAATATGAATTGGCATATCTCCAATTGCTGTTGTGGCGATAGCTCCTGGAGAACCAGCAATTGGAATTGCAGCAGTAAAAAAATCAGAATGTCGTGTAGCAAAAAACCAAGTGCCACGACCGCCAAGACTAAAACCAGTCACAAGGATACGAGTACGATCAATGCTGTATTGATTGATAATCTCACCTAAAAGTCCCATAACTGCCCGATCAGAAAGCTCAGTAGCCCAGCTTCGTGTTGGTGCATCTGGCGCCACGATAATTGCACCCCAGTCACGAAGAGCAGGTTCAAAAAGTTGCCGCATACTCACACTGCCGTAGTACGAACCACGTGCCCCGCCAGGATGAAGCACTAAAACAAGTGGACGCGGTTGATCTGGGTTGTAGTTTGAAGGCACCGAGAGGGCGTACGACATTTCTCCATGTCCCTCGATGTTGAATAAGAGATGTTCAACCACTGGGTGTCCATTGAACTGACTAAGCATGCTGACAACGAGTGAGATCGTTAAGATGCGCATGTCTTGTTTATGTAATCAAACGAGCAAAGCCGCAATGGCTTGTTAGGTTTTTGAATAAATTTCACCAACCTGCTTAAATTCAGCAGATTTTTCCTTCATACCTTCGCGTAAAGCTTCAATGTCAGTTAAGTGATGTTCTGCTGCATAGTCACGCACCTGTTGCGTTAATTCCATGGAGCAAAACTTCGGACCACACATTGAACAAAAGTGTGAAACTTTTGCGCCTTCAGCTGGCAAGGTTTCGTCATGAAATGCACGAGCCGTTACGGGATCCATCGAAAGATTAAACTGATCCTCCCATCGGAAATCGAATCGTGCCTGTGAAAGCGCATTGTCCCAATCCTGAGCGCGAGGATGCCCTTTAGCCAAATCCGCTGCGTGTGCGGCTATCTTGTAAGCAATAACACCAGCCTTTACATCGTCTCGATTTGGTAAACCTAAGTGCTCTTTGGGCGTCACATAACAGAGCATCGCAGTGCCATACCAACCGATCATTGCGGCACCAATGGCAGAAGTGATGTGATCGTAACCAGGAGCTACATCCGTAGTCAGTGGGCCTAATGTATAAAATGGTGCCTCACTACACCAGTCAAGCTGTTTATCCATGTTCTCTTGTATGAGATTCATGGGAATGTGGCCAGGACCTTCATTCATCACTTGAACATCAAACTCCCAAGCAATCTTCGTTAGTTCACCCTGCGTCTTTAATTCTGCAAATTGAGCTTCGTCGTTGGCATCAGCAATTGAACCAGGCCTTAGTCCATCTCCAAGTGAGAATGACACATCATAAGTTCTCATAATCTCGCAGATCTCTTTGAAATGAGTGTAGAGAAAACTTTCTTGATGATGAGCGAGGCACCACTTCGCCATGATAGATCCACCACGAGAAACAATGCCTGTTATACGTTTTGCTGTTGCTGGGACATACCGTAACAGTACGCCTGCGTGCACCGTGAAGTAATCAACGCCTTGCTGAGCCTGTTCGATAAGAACGTCTCTGTATATCTCCCATGTCAGGTCTTCTGGTTTTCCACCAACTCTTTCAAGGGCCTCATAAATCGGTACAGTTCCAATTGGCACTGGTGAATTACGAATAATACCTTCTCGTGTTTCATGAATATCCTGGCCAGTCGAAAGATCCATAACGGTATCAGCGCCCCAAAGGGTTGCCCAACGTAACTTCTCTACCTCATCTTCAATTGAAGAACTCACAGAAGAATTACCAATATTGGCATTAATTTTCACAAGAAAATTACGCCCAATAATCATTGGTTCAAGCTCTGTATGGTTAATGTTGGCAGGAATAATAGCTCTGCCACGTGCCACTTCTGATCGCACAAACTCTGGAGGGAGGCCTTCGCGTATTGATACATACTCCATTTCTGGCGTAATTTCCTTGCGTCTAGCGTACCAACGCTGTGTGCCTACATTCCCTCGGCGACGCTGAGCATCAACCCAGGGTTTTCGTACTTTAGAAATACCTCGCCGGACATCATCGCTTCCAGGTCCACTCGTGTCGTAAAGTTTCACAGGTGGATGTCCCCCACTTAGTTGAACTTCACGAAATGGCACTTGTAGTGTCAAGCGTGCGTCGTTTGGATCTACTTTTACAGATTTTTTTTCAAATACTTTTTGTGAATTTGGAAAATTTTCTTCGAAATTAATCATTCAATTTTGAGGCGGTAGGTTGCAACTACCGCGCTCCCTCCGCCGGTTTAAACCGGATCAGGTTCCAAGGGTTTGTCTCAATCCTCAATGGATACCCCTGGCGGCAACAGAATTATAACGTTCATGCTTCCAGATGTCGCGGTCTGAATCTGTTGTAACTACAAAGAAATGCTCTTTTTAGGATTCTCCCAGTTAACATGTGTCTGTGAAAAGGACAATAAAAGCAAAGTGATACTGTCAAATTCTGAGGAAACTTATATTAATTGGCTTACCGCACTTGAAAGTCGGCACTTAACAAACTTGAAATTCTCTGAGGTGACACGTGCACTTCGTGCGCTTTCATCGGCGTACGTTCAACGGCGCCATACGCTTAGCCGAGGCGGTGCACTAAATGGCGCAGGCAAACGAGCAGCTTTTGCATTATTTTATGGACCACTGCACTTCCTGATAGTTCAAGATTTAGTGCATCGACTTCGTCTGCAGACACCGAAAACAATTCTAGACCTCGGTTGTGGCACTGGTGCTGCAGGAGCTGCCTGGGCACTGACAACAACGTCCAACCCTCGTATTATTGGAATTGATCGTCATCCCTGGTCTATCGCTGAAACACGATGGACGTGCAAACACCTAAACCTCAAAAGCGTCCTCCGCACAACCGATCTTGTTCGCCTTCATCGACCTAAAAAACCGTTTGGTATTGTTGCTGCATATATTCTCAACGAACTTAACAAAAGCCAAAGAACCACTGTACTCCACACTCTGTTCAACTGGGCTTCTGATGGTGTCCCTCTACTAATTATCGAACCGATCTCTAAAACTGTGAATCCTTGGTGGGATGATGTAGCCCAAATGGCAGTGAACCTCGGTGGAAGATGCGACCAGTGGCGATGGTCAGCAAACTTTCCCCCACTACTTAACAAGCTTGCGCACGCTGCAGGGCTTAATCACCAGAAAGTTGCTGCTCGTTCTATGCTTATCAATCGCTAAAAGATTGATTATATTTCCTTGGTAGTCAAAAACTCTGATGTCCAACACTAAAAACCATCTTCGACGTACAATCCTCTAATGCTGCGACGTGGTCTGTGTTTAGCGATAGTTGCGCTATCGCTTCAGGTATTAATGGGGATCCAAGGTCAACAAGACGCCCGCCCTTCTGTTGTCGTTGCGGAAATAGACGGCGTTATTCATCCTGTTACAGCAGAATTTGTAGATGATGCTCTAGCTCGTGCTGTCGAGATTAATGCGGAAGCAATTGTTATTGTCCTGAGAACACCAGGCGGTCTTGTCGATTCAACGCGTACAATTGTTTCTCGTATGATCGAATCACAGGCACCGATCGTTGTATTTGTCGGCCCCTCTGGTGCAAGAGCTGCATCAGCAGGGTTCATCTTGACACTGGCTGCAGATGTGGCGGCTATGGCGCCTGGAACACACATCGGTGCTGCACACCCAGTCTCAGGAACTGGTCAACAACTAGATGAAACTTCTTCTAAAAAAGCTGAAGAAGACATCGCAGCGTACGTACGATCACTCGCTGAAGCACGTAATCGTAATGTTTTGCTCTCAGAAGAAGCAGTCACTGAAAGCCGTGCATTCACTGATAGTGAAGCACTGGGTGCAACACCCCCACTGATAGACATGGTTGTGGAAAATATTGAAACTCTATTACAAGAACTGGATGGAATGAAGATCCACCGTTTCAACGGAAAAGAAGTGACCCTGAAAACTGCTAACGCTCAAACTGTGTATGTTGAAATGACGTGGCGACAAGAACTGCTCAGCACTATTGCACACCCACAAATTGCCTATCTGTTGCTTACATTAGGCATGCTTGGCTTAACAGTAGAGCTTTGGAATCCTGGCGCGATCGTGCCAGGTTTTGCAGGTGCCATGGCACTGTTGCTAGCATTCTTTGCATTTCAAGTGTTAACAGTAAACACGACTGGGTTGCTTCTGATACTTCTTGGCATTGGGCTACTTGCTGGAGAAATCTTCGCGCCAAGTTTTGGAGTCCTTGGCATCACCGGTACTATTAGCTTGTTAGCTGGATCAATCATGCTCACTAGCGATATCCCTGGAGTCAGTGTCGGATTAGGTTTCATCATACCAGTGGTATTAACACTAGCAGGCATCACTCTTTTCCTTGGGCGGCTAGCGATTTCAGCTCAGCGAACACCCTCAACGACAGGCCCTGAAGGCCTGGTAGGTATTGAAGGTCAAACCCTTACTGCTGTAAGTGCTAATAGCCCTGGACAGGTGAAACTACGAGGTGAAATTTGGAACGCAACTTGTCAGGACACCATTGCTCCTGGTAGTACAGTACGTGTGGTCGCAGCCAATAACCTAAGCGTTCAGGTAATCAAAGTCTGACCACGAAGCCATACAAAAGGATACTTATGCTGGACACTCCACTTATTGTCGCTATCGTCGTTGCTATCTATCTCTTTAGCTCAATCCATGTTTTGACAGAGTACGAACGTGGCGTGATTTTTAGACTTGGAAAACTGCTACCACAAACAAAAGGTCCAGGAGTGATCCTGGTCTTTCGTCCAATTGATACTATCGTAAAAATAAGCCTCCGTACTGTTGTGCACGATGTACCGCCTCAAGACATCATCACGCGTGACAATGTCTCTGTAAAAGTCAATGCGGTAATTTATTACCGCGTGGTTGAACCAATGCGTGCCGTAGTGGATGTCGAAAATTACATGTACGCTACATCGCAACTTGCACAAACCACCCTACGAAGCGTCCTTGGGCAAGCGGACCTAGACGGACTGTTATCATCACGTGATCGGTTAAACGCCGAACTACAACAAATTCTTGATACTCAAACCGATCCATGGGGTATCAAAGTATCAGCAGTTGAAGTCAAACATTTAGATCTTCCGCAAGATATGCAGCGTGCAATGGCACGCCAAGCCGAAGCAGAAAGAGAGAAACGAGCCAAAATTATCCTTGCTGAGGGCGAACTTATTGCCGCAGAAAAACTCTCACAAGCTGCAGAAATTATTAACGCACAACCAGGGGGAATGCAGCTTCGGTATTTGCAAACGCTCGGTGAAATCTCAGGAGAACAAAACTCAACAATTGTTTTCCCAATGCCAATTGAACTTCTCGGAATGTTACAAAGCGCTTCTGAACGGAAAGGTTAGACATTGAAACGTCTCGGTAACCAAAACGTTTCAATACCGTGATCCCATGTCCAGCCCTGACTACAAACAAATGCAGCAAGCACTAGCTGGCGTCGACCCTGAGATAGCCGATGCTGTGACGAAAGAAGTGCGTCGGCAAGCACAAGGACTCGAACTTATTGCTTCAGAGAATTTTGTCAGTCAAGCCGTGCTCGAAGCCACGGGCTCGGTAATGACCAATAAATATGCTGAAGGTTACCCTGGTCGACGATATTACGGCGGTTGTGAATTCGTAGATGTTGCTGAATCGCTAGCGATCGAGAGGGCTAAAGCCCTCTTCAACGCTGATCACGCCAATGTGCAACCACACTCAGGTGCACAAGCTAATATGTCTGTCTACCTCACTCTCTTGAAGCCAGGCGACAGGGTCCTGGGAATGAATCTTGCTCATGGGGGTCACCTCACGCATGGCCACCCACTGAATTTTTCTGGAAAACTGTACCAAGTATTTCCTTACGGAGTACGGCAAGACGATGAACGCATTGACTATGAAGAGCTTGCACGTCTAGCTGATGAGCACCAACCGCAAATGATTATGGTTGGAGCCAGTGCATATTCGAGAGTTATTGAATTTGAACGTATCGCAAACATCGCGAAGACGGTCGGTGCCGCAATGGTCACGGATATGGCACATATAGCAGGGTTAGTAGCTGGGGGCGTACATCCAAGCCCAGTGCCACATTCAGATTTTGTTACTTCCACAACTCACAAAACATTGCGTGGGCCACGTGGAGGCATGGTACTCTGCCGGAGTCAGCATGCTAAGAACCTCGACCGGGCACTTTTCCCAGGTGTTCAGGGTGGTCCACTAATGCATGTTATCGCAGCGAAGGCTGTTTGCTTCCGGGAGGCTATGCAGCCGACTTTTGCTGAATACCAACGACAAATCGTCGCAAATGCACAACGTCTCGCAACAGTATTGATTGCACAAGGGTTCCGTTTAGTAAGCGGAGGTACAGATAACCACTTGATGCTGGTCGATGTTTTTAGCAAAGGACTCACTGGAAAAGTTGCGGAAGAAGCCTTAGGACAAGCAGGTATTACCGTAAACAAAAATGCTATCCCATTTGATCAGAACCCACCAATGGTTGCAAGTGGTATACGTATTGGTACCCCAGCAATTACCAGTCGAGGTATGCAAGAAACTGAAATGGAACTAATTGGGGAATTCATCGGGCGCGTCTTAGCAGCACCCGAAGACACGCACGTACTTTCGACAGTAAAAACCGAAGTTGAACGTTTATGTGAAAAGTTTCCTTTGTATCCAGAACACCTCTAGCAAGACATGGGCAGTCTATCGAATCCTGGAATAAATAAAGAAACGGATCGTACACGTCTCATTGGATCTACGCGAAATACACTTCGTGCAAGTGTGAAAGAAGTATTCCAGAAGGATGGTAGCCTTTCAAAAATTTTAGAACATTACGAGACACGAAAAAGCCAGCAGCAGATGGCTGACTCCGTAGCCATCACAGCAACCCAAGGTGGAACTCTTCTTGCAGAAGCAGGTACTGGCACTGGGAAAACGCTCGCGTATCTAGTGCCGTTAATCCTGAATAAACAACGTGTAATTATCTCAACCGGGACAAAGAATCTACAAGAACAAATCTTCTTTAAGGATTTACCAGTTCTGCAGAAAATAGCTTCTGTGCCCTTCACCGCCACAATGATGAAAGGTCGATCAAACTATCTATGCCTTCACCGGTTCAATCAAGTGTCAGAAGCCGATCGATTACGTGTAGCTCTACCTTTTTCAAAATCTAAAAACCCAGACGACTCAGAGCAAAAAATATTCTTGCCTCTTATACAAGAATGGGCTCGTCATACCAACACGGGCGATAGGTCAGAGCTACATGACCTCCCCGAAGAGCTACCCCTGTGGCATGACATTGCGGCAACGGCGGATACATGCCTCGGTTCAGAATGTGAAGAATACAATGAGTGCTTCGTAACACGCATGCGTCAAAAAGCTACAGAAGCAGATGTAGTCATCGTTAACCATCATTTGCTTTGTGCTGATGCAGCTGTCCGTGAAAGTGCGTTTGGTGAAGTAATACCAGCATGTACAACACTTGTTGTTGATGAAGCACATCAACTCGAAAATGTAGCAACACAGCACTTTGGCATGTCTCTAAACAGTCACGGTGTAAACGAATTATTACGTGACGTAGAGCGTCTGTTGACTAGCCAACCACTAGCGCTACAACCTGATGGTCGAAATACAAACGAAGAAATTAGACAAGCCTTTATAAAAGTAACAAACCAGACCAAGCAGTTCTTCGCAGGCTTAGAACTGGCTGCGACCTCAAGTATTCGAGCAGATGACATCCGTCGAACCAGCGACCTAATTGAACGAAAGCTGAGATATACAGAGGAATCATTCAGCGAACACTTGGAAAATAGCAACATCCTGGCAGGTGCATTAGATGCTCTGCACGCCATTTTAGCTGAAGCGCTTACTCGCACCGAAACCCTTGAAACAAAACTCAAGAATGAACTTAGCAACCTCACCAAAAGAAATGCTGCAATCAGCAAGAAGTTGCGATTCCTGTCTCGCGCAACAGATATAGATTACGTTTACTATCTTATTACTCGAAGTCATGGGGTTACGCTCTGCGCTTCCCCTGTTGATGTGTCAAAAATTATCAACGAGTCGTTGTTAGATCGAATGCAAACAACCATCCTGACATCTGCAACACTTACAATCGAAGGATCGTTCAACTATGTCCGGAAGCGCCTTGGTGCACAGGAAGCTCATGAAATACGAGTGCCGTCGGAATTTGACTATACAACTCAGACAATCCTATATCTACCACAGCACATGCCACCTCCTCGCTCTTCCTCTTTTGCAGAATCCGCAGCCCAGGAAATTGTCGAACTCTTAGAGCAATCAAAAGGTCGAGCTTTTGTTTTATTTACTAGCCATGCAGTTCTTCGAGAAGTGCACCCAATTATTGAAGCGGCTGTAACGTTCCCGGTTCTTGTTCAGGGTCGTGCACCGCGGTCGGCAATGCTCTCTGAATTTCGTGAAACGCCACATGCTGTTCTCATGGCAACATCAAGCTTTTGGCAAGGAGTCGATGTTGTTGGGGAATCTTTGAGTTGCGTTATTATTGATAAATTACCCTTTGCTTCACCATCAGACCCCATTACAGCAGCTCGTATTGAAGCCATCGCTGCAGAGGGTGGCGACCCATTTAGCGATTACCAGGTACCTGTAGCAGTTCTAGCCCTACAGCAAGGACTGGGAAGGTTGATTCGGCACCGAAATGACCGCGGGGTTTTGGCAGTGCTCGATCCACGTATTCAAACTATGGGCTATGGAAAACGTTTCTTAGATTCCCTCCCACCAGCCCCAAGAACAAACGACCTCAGCGTAGTGAAAGACTTCCTAGAAGCTAATAGCCAAAACTGAGACATCATCGTGTAAAATTATGGCAACATAATTACTGCTGAGAATCTGTAGTGATTGGTCTTTTGATATGACTGGAGAGTGACTTATGCGGACTAACCTGCTCCGCGCCGTGTTTGTATTTACTGCCCTGTTAATGGCTGGTACCCCAGTTTTTGGACAAGGTGGCCAAGTTAGAGGAACAGTCCTTGATGTCAACGGGGAACCCGTTGCTGATGCGATAGTTGTATTTGAGCACAACCAGGGACGTCATCCTCGAACTGAAAATAAAACCGGTGATGATGGTACATTTATACAAATTGGTCTTCGGTCTGGAGATTACACAGTAACAGCTTCCAAAGAAAGAGTTGGCTCAGAGTCAACCAGCGTAGCGGTAGTACAAGGAGGACGCGGAAGAGAACTAACGTTCCATTTGTCACCGATCTCTGGTTTAACTGCGGCCGATCAAGAACAGCTACTCTTGTTACAAGCTGCTTTTAATGCTGGGGTCGTTGCTCAAGAGGCAGGTGACTATGACACAGCTGTTGCAAAGTTTACCGAAACTACAACAATCGCACCTGATTGTACCGATTGCTTTGTAAATCTTGGCCATGCATTGGTCGATACAGAAAAATACGCGGACGCAGAAACTGCTTTTATGACAGCGACTAGCCTAGACGACCAGTCGAGTGATGCTTACGCAGGACTTGCATTAGTTTATAACGCTCAAAAAAAATATGACTTGGCACAAGAGGCAGGTGCTAAGGCGACCTCTCTTTCATCTGTTGGTGGTGGTGGTGGTAGCGGGCAGGCTCTATACAATCAGGGTGTTATTCTGTGGAATGCTGGCTCGTTTGCAGAGGCAAAGGAACAGTTTGAGGCCGCAATCAAAGCTGATGGCACGATACCTGACGCTTTTTACCAACTTGGTATGGCAAACCTAAACCTCGGCATGATCCCTGCAGCTGTAGAAGCCTTTGAAGGTTATCTTGAACTCGCTCCAGACGGCCCAAAAGCTGCTGAGGTACAAGCTGCCGTTAATGCACTCAAACAATAGCCTTCTGGAGAGGTAACGTTCTCGCTGAACACTATATCCATTGCCGACCGGCTGACTAAAATTCGCAACGAACTCGTAGATACCGCACGCTCAGTTGGTCGGGATCCATCCACCGTTCGGCTTATTGCTGTCTCTAAAACCTTTAGTCTCGATGCCATCCGCGAGGCCTATCAAGCAGGCCAGCGTGATTTTGGCGAAAACCGTGTACAAGAAGCCCTACAAAAATCTATAGCCTTGTCTGAACTTGCAATTAGATGGCACCTCCTTGGTCATCTTCAATCGAATAAAATTCGCAAGGCTGCCACTACGTTCCCTGTAATTCACTCTGTTGATAGCATAGATGTACTAAAAAAGATTGATAGCAGTGCAGCAACCGTGGGAACGTCTCCAAAAATACTTATTCAGGTAGATCTAGCCACTGAAGACACAAAGTTTGGAGCACCACCGGCTTTAGTACCAAAATTATTAGAAGCAGGTGAACGTTGTGTGGCTGCTCGTGTAGTTGGTCTAATGACACTTCCCCCGTTTTCAAAAAATTCAGAGAATTCACGCCAATGGTTCAAACATTTACATGAACTAAAAAACCAATGGCTAGCAGGCGGCGTGCCGCCAGAGATGCTCCACGAGCTTTCAATGGGTATGAGTGGGGATTTTAAAGTCGCCGTAGAAGAAGGCGCCACCATGATAAGAATAGGAACAGCAATCTTTGGAACACGACAGAGTCAGACTCAATGAATTTGGTGGAACAATCTTTCCCAGCGTGGCTTTGTAAATAATTGCTTCAACTTAGAAGTAATATTTTCCGATCTGCGTTCTGATTTACCATCATACGACCAGTAAATCAGCATTGCTTCACCTTTGATATATTCTCTCGGCAAGAAACCCCAGTACCGACTGTCTTGGGAATTATCTCGATTATCCCCCATAACAAAATATTGATTGGCTGGGATTGTTACAGGTCCATACTGACGGCGTACATCAAAATTGTTTTGATCCTTCTCACTTGGATCTTCTAACGGTAATTCAAGAAATTTTGTATATCTTTCATCCAAAACATTCCCATCAATATAAACATTTTTATTTTGAAGTTCGACAACTTCTCCTGGTAATCCAACAACTCGCTTAATGAAATCTCGAGAAGGGTCCTCAGGGTATTTAAAAACAACAACATTGCCTCGAGCAACCTTTCGAGTTGGCAATAACATTTTCTCAAAATCAAATCCCGTTGGCGCAAACACAAACTTATTGACAAGCAAGTGATCCCCAATAAGAAGACTGTTTTCCATAGAACCGGTGGGAATCTTAAATGCCTGAACTGCAAAAGTACGCACAAATAAAGCTAGGATGACTGCAATGGCAATCGATTCGAAATACTCTCGAGCGGTGGACTTAGAGTATGACTTACTCATTCTGTTCCTACTTTAAGCACAGCCAGAAAAGCCTCTTGTGGAATCTCTACGCGGCCTACGCGTTTCATTCGTCGTTTACCTTCTTTTTGTTTTTCGAGCAATTTTCGTTTGCGCGTAATATCGCCACCATAACATTTAGCCAACACATTCTTTCGTAAGGCCCTCACTGTCTCACGAGCGATCACACGATTCCCAATAGCCGCTTGAATAAACACTTCAAACATCTGTCGAGGAATTAACTCGCGCATCTTCGATGCCAGAGCTCGTCCACGCTCATAGGCAGAATCACTATGAACAATAATAGAAAGTGCATCTACCGAGTCTCCATTGACTAAAATATCCATTTTAACGAGTGGCGATTCCCAATAACCTGTTACGTGATAGTCAAGCGATGCATAACCACGAGAGATTGTTTTCAGTCGATCGTAAAAATCAAGCACCACTTCATTGAATGGCATCTCATAAGTAATAAGAACCCGATCCCACTTTAAATATTCAAGTTTCTTCTGAACTCCACGTTTATCTTGGCAGAGCTTAAGGATTCCACCGACGTGTTCCGATGGCGTCAGTATGGTTGCCATAATTACAGGCTCTTCAAGCTTAGCAATGCGACCAGCTTCTGGAAGTTTCGCGGGACTATCAATTTCCATGACAGACCCGTCTGTCATAGAAACCCGGTATAACACTCCTGGTGCAGTAGTTACCAAGTTCATATTAAACTCACGCTCAAGACGTTCTTGAACAATTTCCATATGAAGTAATCCAAGAAATCCACAACGAAAACCAAATCCGAGAGCAGTAGATGTTTCAGGCTCGTAAAAAAATGACGCGTCATTTAAACGAAGCTTCTCCAGGGCCTCGCGGAGATCCGAATATTGATGGCCTTCAACTGGGTACAATCCGGCAAAAACCATTGGTTTAAGTTCCTTGAATCCAGGAAATGGGTTCGAGGTCTTGTGGGTTGCATCAGTAACTGTGTCGCCAATTCTTGCGTCGGAAACTCGTTTAATATTTGCTACAACAAAGCCTACCTCCCCAACGCCAAGCTCACTAACTGGCTGTGCTTTTGGTGAAAAAACCCCGACTTGATCAACCTCGTAATCCTGCTCTGTAGCCATTAACCGAATTTTAGTCTTTGGTCGAAGCACACCATCAATGACACGTACAACGATCACAACACCTCGATAAGCGTCATACCAAGAATCAAAAATCAGTGCCTTAAGTGGTGCTGAGGAATCACCCGTAGGTGAAGGTAGCCGTTCAATGACAGACTCAAGGATCTCAACTGTTCCAATGCCTTCTTTTGCACTCGCCAAAATAGCACTTGATCCTTCAAGGCCAATAATTTCTTCAATCTGACGACGTGTCTCATCTGGCAACGCACCAGGAAGATCAATTTTATTAATTACTGGAACGATTTCTAAACTGTTGTCGACAGCAAGATAGGCGTTCGCCAGTGTCTGGGCTTCCACACCCTGTGATGCATCGATAAGTAGCAAAGCTCCCTCACATGCAGCCAGAGAGCGTGTAACCTCATAACTGAAATCAACATGACCAGGTGTATCAATAAGATTAAGAATGTAATTGTCTCCAGACTGGCTTGTATAACTCAAGCGTACTGGGTGTGCCTTAATGGTAATCCCACGTTCACGCTCTAAGTCCATCGCATCAAGTACCTGTGCCTCCATTTCTCTTGGCTGTAGTGCACCAGTAAATTCAAGAAACCGATCGGCCAGTGTCGACTTGCCGTGGTCAATATGAGCGATGATCGAGAAGTTTCGAATGTAACGCTGATTCATCTATACAGATACTGAAGTTATAACAGCCGTAGTAAGATTTTTAGCGACTGTGCACACCTCAAAGGACATCACTAAGGCAAAGAAATCGTCGCAAAGGTTACCGTTGACTTAACTCAACAAATTGCTGTGGGTACTCAGGCCCTATGTATTCTGCCCTTGGGCGAATAAGCCGATTATTCCCATACTGTTCCAAAATATGTGCTGTCCATCCAGAAATTCGACTTACGGCAAAAATTGGAACGAAGAGATCTATTGAAATACCGAGTGCGTGATACGTCGATGCTGAGTAAAAATCAACATTTGCATTCAAATTTTTTTCTTCTTTAACAAGCGCTTCAATCCGCTCCGAAACACTAAACCATCCAGGATGTCCACTTTCCTCTCCTAACTCTTTCGACATCTGTCGAAGATGAGTAGCTCGTGGATCTTCCGTCCGGTAAACACGATGACCAAACCCAGGGATTTTTTCTTTCTTGTTAAGTTTAGACTTAATAGCTTGGTCAATTTGTTCATTTGATGCATCTTCACCAATCTCAAGAAGCAGTCGCATTACTGCAGCGTTGGCTCCTCCATGAAGCGGACCCTTAAGTGCACCAATAGCAGCAACCGTCGCCGAATAAATGTCGCTAAGCGTTGCCGCAGTTACTCGACCGGCAAAAGTCGATGCATTAAGTTCATGATCTGCGTGAAGAATCAAAGCAATATCGAATGCACGCGTTGCTCTAGTTGTAGGACGCTGGCCGGTCAACATATAAAGAAAATTTGCTGCATGCCCAAGAGCTGGATCCGGTGCAATAGGACCACCGCTAATCTGGAGCCGGCCCCAGGTTGCAACAATGGTGCTAATTTTTGCAGTTAGTCGAATTGCTTTCCGATATTGAGCAGGCGCTGATGTATCTCCAGCCTCTCGATCATAATGTGCCAATGCAGAAGTAAGAGTCCTAAGAGCATCCATCCCATCGCCCGGGGGTAGCGATCTCATGATACGCAGGATCTGTTCCGGCAAGGGTGTCGCAGCCGAAAACTGCGACTGCAGATCGCCTAATTCACTGCGCGTGGGTAATCTACGATGCCACAACAAATAGCATACTTCCTCAAAGGTTGCACCAGTGGCCAGATCGCTTATGTCATACCCACAGTAAGAAAGCATTCCGCGATCACCATCAAGATCGCAAATTGCTGACGTGGTCGCAACAACATCCTGAAGTCCTCCCTTGCTATCTTTTTTTGTGGGCATAACAATCTATATTCCTAGTATTTGCCTTAATGTGTAAGTAGTTAGATTAATAGACTAGATTTGTTCTCCAGTAGCACTTATAAACTACGATCTAGCAAGCTAACAATGTGCAACAAAGCTGAGTAACAACTTATGACTGTGTCCGAATTAAAAAGCCTACTCCTTCAGGTAAAAAGTGGCACGGTTGATCTCTCCGAAGCCCATGCACAGATCCTGGCTTTACTGCAAGCAGCACCATTTGAAAATCTTGGCTTTGCCCGTGTTGACCACCATCGTGAAATCCGTCAAGGGTTCCCGGAAGTTATCTTGGGCCTAGGCAAAACCCCCTCCCAAATTGCAACCATTGCCGAACGTCTTGTAGCAAACGGTCAAACTCTACTTGTAACTCGCGCAAAACCAGAAGCTTTTAAGGCAGTTCAAGCAGTTCTGCCAAACGCAACCTACAATGCAGATGCTTGCATTATTATTCTACAGCAAGGTCAGATTGAACGTGGTCGAGGAACCATCGTAATTGCTTCTGGTGGAACTGCAGATCTTCCCATAGCAGAGGAAGCGGCTATAACAGCAGAAACTATGGGAAATACGGTTGAACGAGTGTATGACGTTGGCATAGCAGGACTTCACAGACTCCTCGCTGAGCAGGATCGATTGCAAAGTGCACGGGTTGTAATCGCAATAGCGGGAATGGAAGGTGCCTTGCCAAGCGTTGTAGCCGGACTCGTATCAGTACCAGTGATTGCAGTCCCAACGAGCATCGGTTATGGAGCTAACTTCAAAGGCCTTGCTGCTTTACTTGGCATGATGAACAGCTGTGCTAGCGGTGTTGCAGTAGTAAATATCGACAATGGTTTTGGAGCAGCTTGTATCGCGAGCCTAATCACTCATGACTAAAGACAAGGAAACTGGCATCACAGTCGTGGAGCTCTAAGGATTAAAAAAAGGTTTAACAAGTGCCACTCTTCCCACAGCGTTTCATCGATGAGCTCAAGTCAAAAGCGGATATTGTAACGGTGATCCAGGATTATGTTTCACTCAAAAAAACTGGAGCCACCTATAAGGGGCTCTGTCCTTTCCACGCAGAAAAAACTCCGTCGTTCCACGTAAATCGAGACAAAGGATTTTTTCATTGCTTCGGTTGTGGTGTGGGCGGCGACATTTTTAAATTTCTCGAACTTCACGACAAGATGGATTTTCCTGACGCCGTGAAGCAACTTGCACAACGAGTCGGTTTGCCAATCCCTGAAATAGAGGTTAGCAATGAAGACCGTGCAAGCATTGCAGAACGTGAAACCCTACTAAAAGTTCACGAAGTAGCTGCCACATGGTTTCACCAGCAGCTTGAAGAACCAGCTGGGCGCCGAGTAAAAGAACAATTAGCAAATCGCGGAATATCATCTACGACTGCAAAAACCTTACAACTTGGTTTTGCACCGCATGGGAATGAAAACCTAAAAAAGTATTTACAGGCACAAGGTTTCTCACACTCAGTGTTGCTGCGAAGCGGCCTTGTCGTGGAACGAAATGACGGGAAAAACGTAGATAGGTTTCGTGGTCGTCTTATGATTCCTATTTGCCGAGAAACAGGAACTATCATTGCTTTTGGGGGTAGGGCAATAGCTCCTGACCAGCAACCAAAGTACCTAAATTCACCAGAAACACCTATCTACAATAAAAGCAGCACACTATATGGATTAAATCTTACAAGAACGGGCATCCGCCAAAATGGTTTTGCCGTATTAGTTGAAGGCTATTTTGACTTTGCACAAGTGTATCAAGCCGGGTTTAAAATAGTGGTGGCCTCTTGCGGAACTGCTCTAACACCACGCCAGGCAGCACTTTTGCGTCGTTTTACGTCTAAAATTGTTTTAAGCTTTGACCCAGACACTGCAGGAGATGGGGCTGCTGTCCGATCGTGCGAACTCCTGGTAGCTGAGGGATTTGATGTTAATGTTGCCCTACTGCCAACAGGCGAAGATCCCGATACTTTAGTACGGAATCATGGCCCAGAGGAGTATGCTAGTCGATTGCGAAATTCTCGGCCTTATCTTGAGTACTTGTTGGAACGCTCAGCGGCTAAACATGATTTTACAAACGCAGAAAGCCGCCGAAAATTTTTGTCAAATATGTTATCTGTAGCAGCGCAAATACCAGATTCGACTGTCAGGGACCAATTTGCTGATCGGCTAGCTCACAAAGCCAGGATTACGGAAGGAGTGGTTCGAAAAGAAATTCGAAAAGCAGCTGCAGCTAAACGAACAACTATCACAGAACGTGAGTTGCCACAAACAAATCATGCTACGGCAGCTGAGCGCGCTTTAGTTTGGGCCGTGTTTCACCAATCGGATACAGCGGGGACTCTCTTAGAAACCTTGGACGAGCCTGATCTTGAAGGTTTAATGACACGACCAATATTAGAGGTAGCAAGAACAGTGCGCCGAGAAGGCAAAATACTTCCTTCCGGTTTGCTAGAACGCGTAAGTATGATGGAGGCTCAACTAGCAACCGCTATAGCAGCGGAATCAGCGCCTCCTGTTTTAGATCTCTCTGAATGTATTCGCGAACTAAAACGACTTCGTTACGACCGCGAACAAGCAGTTGTACAACAAGAGATTGATCATCTTCAGGAGCTCGGTGCTGCAGCTCATGAAGATGAAATCAATGCTCTCTGGGTCAAAAAACGAGAACTCTTAGAACGAATTGCAGGATTGGTTTAACGCTTTGTAAGACGGAGGGAACACCTTGTCAATTGAGGAAAGATACGACGAAGTACGCCAGCTAATCACATTAGGCAAAGAGAAAGGTTACCTTCTGTACGACGAGGTAAACGAAATATTGCCATCAGAGGTTACTTCTTCAGAAGAACTCGATGAACTGTTCAATGCCTTTGGTAGTGCAGGTATCGAGATTGTGGAGACAGACAAAGCGTACAGGGATGATAGGGGTGTTGAACGGGAAGATGGAGCTGGACAAGGACTTGATTTAACTCCTGGCACATTAGAAAAAACAAACGACCCAGTTCGTATGTACCTCCGTGAAATGGGAACAGTCCCATTGTTAAATCGTGAGGGAGAAGTCGCTATCGCCAAACGGATTGAGCGAGGAAAACTCTCTGTAATTAAATCCATTTCACGTACACCTACAGTTGCCATGGAAATCTTGCTCATGGGCGAACGCTTGCGACTAGGGGAAAGCACTGTTCGTGAACTAGTGGTGTTTAGTGAAGAGGAGATTACTGACGAGGGTATAGAGAAACGGTCTCGTAGTCTTTTGAAACAAATTGATAACGTGCAAAAAGCCAGGTTCAACTTCAAGAAACTTACCCAAAAGGTGGAAGCAACACCAAAAAGAGACAAACGTAAGCATCTAAAAGCACGTCGCAAAGCCTTGCGTGGCCGTATTATTTTATCAAAATTGATTAGAAAAATTGATTTCACAGAAATAGTCAAACGACGCCTAATCGAAAATATCAAAGATGGAGTAAAAAGCGTTCAGTATGTGCAACGCGAACTGAACAGTATTGAGCGTCACCTAAAACCTAAAAACAAAAAAACTCGACTAAAAGAAGATGACCGGAAACAAATACTTAAACGACGGACAGAATTAAGGTCGCTCCTAAGAAAAATGACTGCAGCGCTTGAAGAAACGCCAGATAGACTGCAACGCACGCTGGAGGTTATTCAGCGTGGTGAAATACAGGCCGAGCGCGCCAAAAAAGAACTTGTTGAAGCAAACTTACGTTTAGTTGTTTCAATCGCAAAAAAATATACAAATCGTGGCCTGCAATTTCTCGACCTTATTCAAGAGGGAAATATTGGACTAATGAAAGCCGTAGATAAATTTGAGTACCGCCGAGGATACAAATTCTCAACCTATGCAACGTGGTGGATTAGGCAAGCTATCACACGTGCAATCGCCGACCAGGCTCGAACAATTCGCATTCCGGTTCATATGATTGAAACA
>DDZV01000020.1:28982-29133 GCA_002346475.1 Acidobacteria bacterium UBA2999
TATGATTGAAACAATTAATAAACTCATTCGTACACAGCGTGCGCTTGTTCAGGAACTTGGACGAGAACCGACTTCCGAAGAAATAGCACAGCGTATGGATATTCCAGTTGGAAAAGTCCGTAAAGTGCTCAAAATTGCCCAAGAACCAATT
>DDZV01000020.1:29425-29718 GCA_002346475.1 Acidobacteria bacterium UBA2999
CTCAAAATTGCCCAAGAACCAATTTCTCTAGAAACACCTATCGGTGAAGAAGAAGATTCCCATCTTGGTGACTTCATTGAGGACAGGAATGTTGTCTCGCCAGCGGAAGCTGTTATCAGTCTAAACCTTAAGGAACAGACAGATACTGTCTTAAAAAGTCTTACTCCAAGAGAGGAGCAGGTAATAAAGATGCGGTTCGGAGTAGGAGATGGTAGCGAACATACTCTTGAAGAAGTGGGACAGAATTTCGCTGTCACTCGGGAAAGGATTCGACAAATCGAAGCTAAGGCACT
>DDZV01000020.1:30012-30195 GCA_002346475.1 Acidobacteria bacterium UBA2999
TCGACAAATCGAAGCTAAGGCACTTCGGAAATTGCGTCATCCCTCCAGGAGTAGAAAACTTAAGGCGTTCCTGGAAGGTAGAAACTAGTAATCTAAAGATAGAATTAACCTCTGCTCTCTCAGATAAGTTTTTTAAACTGGAAGAGAAAGTGATCATAGAGGGCCCGTAGCTCAGTGGTTAGA
>DDZV01000020.1:30535-65165 GCA_002346475.1 Acidobacteria bacterium UBA2999
CAGGTTCGAATCCTGGCGGGCCCATTCAAGTCATGTTTATAGACCTCGAGCGACTCATTTCACTGCAAAAACTCAACACGACAATTTCTGAGGGTGAGGATCGGATTGCTGCACAACCAGAACGACTAGAAGCTGCAAATCTCGAAGTCAATAATGCTCAGAAAGCCCTTGAAGTGGTCGAACAACAAGCAGAAAAGAACAGAGAGTTGCGTCGATCAATCGAAAAGGATGCTGCTGTTTACCAGACCCGCGTCTCAAAGTTCAAGGACCAACTCAATGCCGTCAAAACAAATCGTGAATACCAAGCAATGCAAAAGGAACTTGAACTTGCCATAAAAGAACTTCGTGAGACTGAGGACAAATTACTAGAAAACATGCTTCAGGCAGATACCCTGGTAACCGAAATAAATGGAGCTACAACTAAACTAACTTTGGAAAAGAAAAGTGCTGATACAAAGCATTCTGCACTTGAGACAGAGTTGAAAACTGTAGAAAAATTATTAAATGAAGCAACGGTGGCTCGTAACGATCTTGAAAAGAAGCTAGACCAAAAACTGCTTAGCTTATTCGAACAAGTCGCTCAAGCCCGAAAAGGCATCGGTGTCTGCGCAGCGCAAGATGGGTTGTGTTGTTTGTGCCACGTGCGGCTTCGACCACCTGTTTATCAGCAACTTCGACATAACAACAGTATTATCCAGTGTGAAAGCTGTAACAGGATTCTGTACTATGCGCCATCAAACATGGACACGGACTCCTCAAAAACTCAAATTGTCTCATGAGTAAACCACAACTCTTTAATCCTAGAACAGTGGTGCATGCAGTTGCGAATATAGACGGTGGATCCCGAGGAAATCCTGGTCCTGCAGGATACGGTGTCCGAATCGAATGTAATGGAACTATTGTCGAGCTAAAAGAAGCTCTTGGAATTGCTACTAATAATATAGCTGAGTACCGAGGGCTTTTGTCTGCGCTGCAGTGGTCAGTTGAAAAAGGCATTCGATCACTACACATACGATCTGACTCTGAACTCCTCGTTAAACAAATGCAGGGAAAATACCGTGTTCGTAATGCCAAACTACAAGGACTTCATGGTGAGGCAACTGTACTAGCAAAAAGAATCGGACAAGTAGAATATGAACACATCCCTAGAGAAAGCAATAAAGAAGCTGACAGGCTTGCAAACAAAGCTATGGATGAAATCTCTTAACTAACACTGAAAATACTACAGGCTCTCACTAAGACTAAACAGATCCCTGCCTTTTAACAGAACACGAGGGCTTGATAATGCCCGCCATTCTACCTGCCATTTCTCTTTCAGAACGGAATGATGGGAAAAGATCTAAGTGCATTGCAGTACAAAGTCCAGTGGCATGAACTTGATTTTCAGGAACACCTGCAAGAACAAGTTGATCGAAATTCGCAGCTACTAAATCGAGCGAGAATAATTGCTTGGAGGTGTTTAAGGGACGCGTTTTATGAAACCACTGGTCAACATTGTGGTGTAAGTGTTGCTGTGCTTGAAAAGCATTGACAACATCCATACCAACCTTATAACAACACGGCCCGATACAGGGACCAATCGCAACAATCAAGTCACTTGGATTCGAACTAAAATTTCTCTGTAGACTTTCAACTGCGACTGTCGCTGCCCCTGCTGCAGTACCCCGCCATCCGGCATGCACTGCTGCAACTGCTCCTGAGCCTGCATCAGCTATTAATAACGGGACACAGTCTGCTGAACGTACGGCAACGGCAACTTCAGGCACACCAGAAAGCAGTACATCAGCTTCAGAATCACAACTTGGAAGCGGTCTTTTTGGCTGAACAACTAAAGTACTAGATCCATGAACTTGCCTGACTTGAAGCACCTCGTGAGCTCCCACTGCAGCAGATAACTGGACCCAATCATTTTTGGTTAATAATGGTGCCTGCCTGGTAGTAAATAAGTGTGATGTCACTACTGCAAGTGGTTGACAGTAAAGCGCAACAATCCCAGCTTTGGTGGTCCATTTAAAGCTGTCCGGCACAGGTGGAAAAAACATGGGATGATTCGGTAATGGATATTATAGGCATCGGTCTAGACGCCACCGAAATAGACCGAATTGCTCAAACTATCAAACGATACGGGGACAGATTCCTCCACCGCGTGTTTACAGAGTTAGAAATTGATTATTGCCAGCGTAAACGTGATGCTGTTTCTTCATTTGCTGCACGATTTGCAGCTAAAGAAGCAACTATGAAAGCTCTTGGCACTGGTCACTCTCGAGGAGTTTCCTGGAAAAGTATTGAAGTTATTCGCCAAAGCGGCCCGCCACGGCTTCGGCTTAACGCTGGTGCAGCAGCTCAGGCTTCGGCACTCGGCGTAACTGATACCTTTCTAACGCTCACGCATTCTCAAACGCTCGCACTTGCCCAGGTCATACTCGTGAGAAATATTGAGACTACTTAAGCAGAATTGGTGGCCTGCAAGGTGTCTCTAAGAACTAAGAAATGACTGGTAAGAGTCTGGCATTTTCACTAGCCCGTTTTGGAGGGAGTGTCCATTCACCGCGCATTGATTTTTCTAACTCACTGCGAAAGAAATCACCCTTCATGCCCCCGTCAATAATGTCCCACGGAAGGATAGTATCTTTAGAACGATCCCGAAAAATGTAAAAGGCTGGATCTATGCCAGCCTCCGCACATGCCGAACGCCAATTAACACCATTACGCTCAGCCGCTTCAATAACTGCTGCTACACGACGATCGCCAAGAGATAGCAATGCCTGATAGAAAGAATGTCGTTCAGATTTAATATTTAAATAAACATTATCAATTCCATTTATCAAAGTACGCATACGTTTAATTTTTCGAGAGATGCTTTTCTGTTCTTCCATTGGGAGCCACTGATACGCTGTTCCGGGCTTTGGTACAAGTGGATTCACACTTCCAACAATGGAACCTATTCTTCCTCGACCACGAGCATACTTGAGCATCAATGATTTAAGCTGAAGGGTTAAATCACGAATAGCAACAAGATCCTCATCTGTCTCTGTAGGAAGTCCAATCATGTAATAGAGCTTCAGACTTTCGATGCCAGATGAAAAAATCATGTCAGCAGTTTCGAGAATCTCATCATTAGTTATAGTTTTGTTAATAACACGCCTGAGTCGATCGGATCCTGTCTCTGGTGCAATCGTAAGAGAGCGCTCGCCACTATCCCGTAATAATTTGACGATCGTTGGGGTTAAGTCATCTAACCTGAGCGATGCAGGACTAATTGAATATCCCATATCAGCAAGGCTCGTAAGAATTTCTTCAATATCTGGGTGATCACAGAGCGCAATCGATACTAAACCAATCCGATTCGAATATTGTTTTGCTTCAGCAGCTAGTTCAAGGATTCGTTCTTTTGGAAAAGATCGAACAGGCAGATAGTTATACCCTGCCCAACAAAAACGACAGAGATTGGCACAACCACGAACAATTTCAATAAGAAAACGTGAACCAAACTCAGTGTCTGGGGTCAAGATTTTTGTTGTGGGTGGGTCGACTGCGTCAGTGGTTTTAAGTGCTGCTTTCTTTACAATTGCTGGTGCACCCGTACCGGGACGTGGTACAACGCTATCCAGTGTTCCGTCAGTGGCATAAGTAACATCGTAAAATGAAGGAATATAGAAACCCCGTGCAGTTACTAAGTGGCGTAACAGACTTTGACGATCGTTAGATAATTGAAACGCTTGAAGAAGCTGTGGAATAAGAACCTCTCCTTCGCCAGCAGCAATAACATCGGCAAACAGGGCAAGCGGCTCAGGGTTCACGAATGTAACAGCTCCGCCAATTAGCACAAGTGGGTATTTATCACCACGCTGCTCGGCCCGACTGGGCAATCCCGATAGCCGAAGCATAGTTAAAACATTCGTATAGTCCCATTCGAATGAAACCGAAAAAGCGATCACATCAAAATCAGATATTTTTTTCTGTGACTCAAGAGTGACGAGAGGTGTACCGGATGTAATATGGGACTTAATCTCTTGCTTGGGAGGTAGAAACACGCGTTCACAAACAATCTCAGGCTCAGCATTAAAAAGACTGTATACCGTTTGAAAGCCAAGATTAGACATGCCTACAAAGTAGGTATTCGGAAATGAAAGAGCCACACGAAGACGATCGCTGTGGGGCTTTTGTATATATCCCCTTTCTTTTGAAAGAATCTCCTTCGCGTGTGTTCGTTGTTGCCAGGGCTGCATTAATTTAAATAGACGATCTCTTAGATCTCAAGAATCACATGTTAAGTAATTGGCCTGAGATTTTGAGACACTCCGTGGAAAAATACCACAACCAATTAGTTTGATTATCTTATGTAGTGTATCAGTCTTAATTTTGACGCCGTAAAAAAGCAGGTACATCTAGTGGAGAAGACACGTCAATGCTCTCGAAATCATCCCCGATGTCAGAGCCAGTATCAATATGACGATCTTTGGTAATTGGAGATTTTTGATCAACTTCCGGTTCACGCTTGGCGCCAAACTGTGGAGCCGAAAACTGTGTAACCGATGCCAGAACCATCGCTGGTTCTTCTGAAACTTCTGGTTCTTCTGCCACAGTTTCCTCGGAGGTGCTTTTACGACCTGTGGACATCTGTGTGGAGTACTGATGAAGATCAACAGGTGTTGGTGCAGCGGAAGCTCCTGGCACTCGAGTTGACTCCGTATGATTAAACCCAGTCGCAATAACAGTAATTTTGACTTTGCTAGTCAAGCTTGGATCCACAACTGCACCAAAAATAATGTTAGCGTCTTCATGGGCTGCTTCTTGAATGACGGATGAAGATTCGCTCACTTCCGTTAGCGAGAGATCTGGGCCACCCGTTACATTAATAATGACACCACGTGCACCGTTGACAGTAGCTTCTTCTAGGAGTGGGCTTGAAATGGCTTTTTGTGCAGCTGCCATCGCACGTCCTTCTCCTTCTGCAGTGCCAGTACCCATCATCGCAACACCCATTCCTGCAACAATAGTCTTTACGTCTGCAAAATCTAGATTAATTAACCCAGGTACAAGAATTAGATCAGAGATGCCTTGAATAGCTTGCCTGAGCACATCGTCTGCTGTACGGAAGGCATCAGTCATGGAGGTTTGCTTATCTATAATGGACAATAATCGCTCATTGGGAATTGTGATAACTGTGTCAACGCATTCTCTAAGTGACTCAAGTCCTGCCTCTGCCTGAAGTGCACGTTTTTTACCTTCAAACTTAAATGGTTTAGTTACAACAGCAATAGTGAGTGCGCCAAGCTCACTTGCAAGACTGGCTATAACTGGTGTTGCACCAGTACCAGTACCACCGCCTAGTCCAGTAGTAACAAAAACCATCTCTGCACCGGAAAGTGCTTGGATAATTGAGTCTGTATCTTCTAGAGCCGCTTGACGTCCTACATTGGGATCGGCCCCCGCTCCAAGTCCCTTAGTCAGCTTGGCACCCAACTGAATTTTAAAGCTAGCCTTATTGTGTTCCAGTGCTTGACTATCGGTGTTAGCAACAATTAACTCAACACCAGCTAGGCCAGTATCGACCATACGATTAACAGCATTGCTGCCACCACCACCTACACCGATTACTTTGATTCTTGCACTAGCCTGTCTTACAGCATCGAGCGTCAGTCGAAGCCGTTCGTCTCTCATAAAAGTCTCCCCACCACTTGTAGGCTTCAAAAGAACTCCTTAAATATTCCTCGTAACCGTCCAGCTACACGACTAAGTGCACCAGCACCAGCTCGTGCAGGTTCTGGTGGACGATTACGATGAGCGTAAAGAGCCAACCCCACAGGGGTGGCAAATGTTGGACTGCTAACGTGATCAGAAAGTCCACCCACTTCTATCGGAGAACCACGCCGAATGGGTAAATCAAAGATCTGTTCGGCAATCTCTGGCATACCGTCAAGAATTGCTCCACCGCCAGTCAGCACAATGCCAGAATTGAGTGACTTTTCGTAACCGGATCGCCTAATTTCATCCCAAACTAAATGAAAAATCTCTTCGGCACGGGGTTGTAAAATTTCAGAAAGAATACGACGCGCCATAAGTCTTGGCTTTCGTCCACCGACACTAGCTACTTCAATCGTCTCATCCTCACCAACCATTGAGGAAAGTGCGCAGCCATGTTTCCTTTTAACACGATCTGCGTCAGGTATTGGTGTTCGCAAACCAACCGCAATGTCATTAGTAAAATGATCGCCTCCAACCGCAACCACGCCTGTATGCCAGAGACTACCTCGTTCGAATATTGCTAAGTCAGCCGTTCCACCACCAATATCAACTAAAGCCACTCCAAGTTCTTTCTCATCGGGTGTCAAGACAGCTTCAGCTGCTGTAAGTTGACCGATTACAGTATCCACAACCGTAATGCCTGCACGATTCACACATGTAATCAGATTCTGAACGGATGAAACACTTCCAGTCACAACATGCACATTAACTTCAAGTCGTGTACCTGTCATACCAACAGGAGCACCAATACCATCTTGCTCATCGACGACAAAATCCTGCGGAAGAACATGGAGGATTTCTCGACCAGCAGGTAGAGCAACAGCCTTGGCTGCTTCAATAGCTCGACGAACATCGTCTCTTGTTATTTCACGATTCTTGCCAGCAACAGCTATGACACCTCGACTATTAAAACCTTTAATATGAGGTCCTGACAGAGCCACATGTACTGCGTCTACCTCGACACCAGCCATAAGCTCTGCCTCTTCAATTGCTTTCTTAATGGATACAACCGCTGCCTCTAAATTAACTACCACGCCACGTTTGATACCACGTGATTCAGCGACTCCAATTCCGACAATATCGAAATTGTCCTCGTCCAAACTTTCGCCAACCACGGCACAAACAGTCGATGTACCAATATCTAGACCGACGATGTAACGTTCTCTACGAGCCACTCAGATCCTCCAACTTTGACTGCACTTGGGCAACTGCCTCGTGAGGCCTGACATAAATACGACCATCAAATCGTAAGTCGACATAATCAATATCAGGCATTCGCTCACGGAGCGCAGGCATGAGGTCAAGGTATGCCTGAAGCCTCCGAACAAAGTCTTGCTCACCAACACGCACAGCAGTGCTGTCTCCCTTAAAGACAACCATGGCATTACGAAGGTCGGCCACGTCAATCTGAGAAACTTGTTTCGCAATATCAGGCCGAACAGTAAGAGCTTGGATCAGACTTACAGCTAAAACTCCACGGGCAACGTCAACACGAACCCCATTGCCATGACCAGTAGCAGCCAAACCATCAATAATTGGCAAATCTAAATCTGCGTGCGGCGGACCATACGTGTCAATGATTGCTGCTCTCCCATCAATGAGATACAGACTATTACCGAAGCGACCAATGCCAATAGGCTCACGTTCAAGAATAACTACAACAACTGTTGATGGTAGTACGCGCCGGATATCTGCATCAGCTACCCAAGGTGAACCCATGAGTCTTTGCCGAAAATGCTCTAAATCCAGCGTCAACATATTGGCTCCCTGAATACCATCAAGGAGTGCAACAATCTCGCCATACGACAATCTGAGGTTGCCATTAACCGTCATATCCTTTACTACCAATGCTTGTGAAGAAGACGCTAACCTCACTACACCGTAGGTTGTAAGAGTTGCTAGAACCATTAATACAAGAACTCCCCCAAGCACCCAGCCCCTGATAATCCAAGGGCGACGACGGGCTGGACGAACATGTGCTCGGCGAAATCGCCTATCAGCTGGGGCTCGTACAACCATTAGTGCAACCTCTCCTCTTTTCTAAGAGCTTCAATTAATCTCGCAGGAACACGACTAATCGAACCAGCACCAAGCGTCATAACAACATCTCCTGGTTGTGCAATATCAAGAACCATGGGAACCACCTCATCGAGTTCCCTTGCAATTTTCACGCGCAATCCGTCACGACGAAGACTGTTGGCAAGCAAATCAATCGTGACACCAGGGATTGGATCTTCGCCAGCAGGGTATATATCTGTCAGGATAATTTCGTCAGCATTTACCAAAGCTGGGCCAAATCGGTCAATTAGCTGGTGCGTTCTAGTAAAACGATGGGGTTGAAAAACAACTACGAGTCTTCTAGCAAATACACTTCGTGCCGTCTCAAGAACAGCTGAAAGCTCTGTAGGATGATGGCCATAGTCATCAACAATCGTAATACTTCCTTGTTCGTCATAACGTTGAAACCGCCGATCGACGCCATCAAACTCGGCAAGTGCTTCTGCAGTTGTTGAAAAATCAATGCCAATCTCATCAGCAACTGCCACAGCAGCCAGTGCGTTACGCAAGTTATGTAACCCTGGAATTGTTAATTGAAGTTCTCCAAGTGTTACTTGATTACCTGTATGACGACGTTTTTGAACAAGACACCGAACCCCGAAAGATATAGCTTCTGAGTCCGTAGCCATAAAATCAGCCTCATTGGACGAGAGTCCATAGCTAACAACACGACGCCTCATGCTTTTTACTAAACTCATCAACTCAGCATCATCGGCACAAGCTACAACCGCACCATAAAACGGAACCTTGTTTGCAAAATCTACAAATGCTTGCTGTAACTCTGTAAAACTGTCATAACGTTCCATGTGCTCTTGATCAATATTGGTGATCACTGCAATAGATGGCCACAGTAATAAAAACGATCGATCGCTCTCATCTGCTTCAGCCACCATATATTTGCCACTTCCCAGGCGAGTATTTCCTCCAAAAGCGCTGAGCCTTCCTCCTATAACTGCAGTTGGATCAAGGCCTGCTCGATCAAGCACAAGTGCAATCATTGATGTTGTCGTTGTTTTACCGTGCGCACCTGCAACTCCAATTGAAAATTTAAGACGCATTAATTCCGCTAAAATTTCAGCTCTCGGCACTACTGGGATGCCTAAGCGCTTCGCCTCAAGGATCTCAAGATTTGTTGTTTTTACAGCTGACGAAAAAACTACGACATCAGCTCCAACGACGTTATTAGCAGTATGTCCTTCATGAACGACGACACCACAGGAAGACACTAAATGTTCTGTTAACTCAGACGGATTGATATCTGAACCGCTTACTACGTATCCAAGATTCGCCAACACCTCGGCAATCCCGCTCATCCCAACTCCACCAATACCCACAAAGTGAATATGACGCGTCCTACCTAGCACTGACTTCTGCTCCCATCTTGATCTATCAGCATCTTTACCTAGCCATCAGAGAAAAAGCCCGGTCGACAATAAGCCGAGCAGCCTCTGGACGTGAGAAACTTTGGACAACCTTGCTCATTTTTATTCGAGTAGCTGTATCAATACATAAATCAGTAATCTCTGACGCTAAACGCTCTCCTGACAAACCTTGTTGCTCTAGTAAACGTGCAGCACCAATACTTTTTAGTGCAAGTGCATTTTTTCGCTGATGATCGTCTGTAGCTGTTGGAAGCGGAATTAAAATTGCTGGCCTAGCTAAAGCTGCAATCTCAGCAATAGTTGTCGCGCCAGCACGACATACAATTAGGTCAGCATTTTTCATTTCCTGGTCCATATCAAATAGAAACGCCTCAACACGTACTAACAACCCAACACGACGATAACCCTCTCGAACCATTTCTAAGTCACGCTCCCCAGTTTGATGTGTGATGATCATTTTTGTCTTTGCACCAGCTAAATGGGATGCTGCGGCCACCATAGCTAAATTAATTGCGTGGGCACCTTGAGAACCTCCAAAAATTAAAACTCTTGTTTCTTGTAATGCTTCATTAGCAGTCGCACTGATGTTTTTTTTCCACTGGTGGAACTGTGAACGAACAGGGTTCCCTGCTATAAATGCTTTCCCACGAAAAAACTTTGTGCTCTCTTCATAAGCCACAGCTGCCACATCGATTACCCAAGCCAATAGACGATTCGTCAAACCAGGCATGGCATTCTGCTCTAATAAAAGAGTTGGAATTCCTCTAAACGATGCAAGCAACACAACAGGTCCAGAACTGTAACCTCCAACACCAATCACCACTTCAGGACTCCACTCCGACAAAACACGCCAGGCATCAAGGGCACTAAGTGGTAACAAAAAAAGGCCATAAAAAATTTCCGTCAGTGACTTTCCTTTTAGTCCTCCACTGCGAATTACTTCTAAGGGGAAACCCTCCCTTGGAATAACCCGAGATTCGATGCCATGCGCAGTGCCAACAAACACTATTTCTGCATCTGGCCTTCGAGCTTTGATCTCCTGTGCTACGGCGATTCCTGGATAAAGATGCCCGCCGGTTCCACCACCCGCCACAAGAACTCGCATTCATCCCTCAACTGTCTCATGCTGTGAAATATTCAACAGTATTCCCAGTCCGAGTAAAGTAATCAGCAATGAAGAACCTCCTGCACTAATTAGAGGCAACGGAATTCCTTTTGTTGGCAATAAGCCCAATGCAACACTTATATTTATAAAAGCTTGCAAGGTAATCATCGCTGTTACACCAAGAGCAACGAATGAAGAAAAGCGATCTGGCGCACGTATCGCAATACGTAATCCACGCCAAGCAATAACTAGAAAACAAATTAAGATTACTGTTGCTCCAATAAGACCAAGTTCTTCTGCAATCACTGCATAGATAAAATCAGTGTGTGGCTCTGGTAAGTAAAACAGTTTCTGGACACCAGCCATGAGCCCACGTCCAAACACACCTCCAGTGCCTACGGCAATAAGTGATTGAATTAATTGAAACCCGTCTCCAAATTGATCTGCCCACGGATCCAAAAATGCCGTTATCCGAGCGCGGCGGTAGGGCGCACTCATAAGAAGGAGGTATGCAGTCGGGACTAATACTACAAGGCCTCCTACGATGTAGCGCCATTGGAGACCTGCTGCAATTACCATCACCGCAACAACCAACACTAAGGAGAGCAAGGTTCCAAAATCTGGCTGCAAGTAAATCAAGGTGCTGAGCACACCGACGACAAGCCCTATTGGTAAGAGCGAGTACGAGATTTCGTTGATTTTATGCATCCGGCGTTCAAGGGTGAGCGCAGTAAAAAGAATGCAAGCAAGTTTTGCTAATTCCGATGGTTGTATTCCGAGTCCACCAAGACCGAACCAACGTCGAGTTCCATTAATCGGTGTACTAAATAGAACAGCGACTAGCATTAGTGTTACGAAACCAAGCATTCCCCAAACGACAGTATTATTACGATACCTCCGATAGTCCACCTGCATTGCAATAGACAAAATAGCAAGTCCAAGTACTATCCAAAGCACTTGTTTGCCTAGAAAAAGGTATGGTTGCTGGAAGCGTTGATCTGCCAGCATCGCGGAAGCGCTGTACACCATGACGACACTGACGCAAACAAGGAACAGTATCGTAGTAAATAGGACTCGATCTGATTTTAACTTCCGCGCCAATCGATTCTCCTATGTTCACTTAAGAGTGCCCTTGTCCTCAGACAGGGCATTTTTCCTAGTTAAAAATCTTCTCTAGCTCCTAAAGTTACAGGTGCGTACAGCCGACACTATATTTACGCACCTGATTTGCACTGAGTATTAATGTAAACAGCCAACAGTCGTCAGCCGACACGTGGAATAGGACACCACCCACGCAGACCGGGGTAGGCTGCGCTCCCAGCGGACAGCTCCAACCCGCACCGTGACGACTGACGACTATTCGCCGTTTACATTCTTGTAACAGGAGTTCCCTCCTCATCCCCTCTTGGGGGTATCATGTCTCCATCAAGTAACGTGATGGCCTCCTTGAAAGCGCGTCCACGTCCGGCGTAATCAGTAAACCAATCAAAGCTTGCACACGCAGGAGTTAACAAAACGACTCCCTCTGGTTTTGCAAGTTTGTATGCTGCTTTAACAGCTTCTTTCATCGAATGGACTTCAATTACTGGTAATAAGTCTGATAGTGCTTCACGAATTAATGAGGCGGCTTCGCCAATAGCAATAACACCTTTACCGTTTGCAGCTAGCGGTCCTCTTAGTTCACGAAAATCACCACCCTTGTAACGTCCGCCGAGAATCGCAACAACATTTCCGGTAAAGCTTTCAATTGATCTCAGCGCTGCTTCCACATTCGTTGCCTTGGAATCATTTACAAAGCGAACACACTGTATCGATCCAACGGGTTCCATAACGTGTTCAAGACCTCGGAAACCGTGCAGTGCAGAAATAATTGCCTCGCTGTCCTCCATCCCTGCAGCATAAGTAGTCGCAGCTGCAGCAAGCACGTTATTAAGCATGTGGAAACCAGTTAGTTCCACAGCCGCAAGAGGCAGTAGCGGCTTGTCGCCTGTCGTTGTTCGACGAACTACCCACTCGTCACTAACTACAAAATCAGCATGCTCCGACCCTGAAAGTGAAAATGTAAGACAATGGCTTTTGGTACAAGCAGTGCTTTTCTTAACTTGAGGATCATCCGCGTTAATGATTAAAGTGTCATTGCGATCTTGATTCGAAAAAATCTTGGTCTTTGCGTCAACGTAAGACTGAAATGATGGGTGTCGATCTAAGTGATCCATCGAAACATTCAGCCATACAGCGATCCAAGGATGGAAAGTCGTAGTTGTCTCAAGCTGAAAACTACTTGTTTCAATTACATGTACGCAATTAACTTTCGAGCTTTCTACCTGAGCACTCAAAGGTATTCCAATATTTCCACCCACAAGAACTTCACGTCCTCCAGCTTGCAGCATTCGACTAACCAACGTAGTTGTCGTCGATTTCCCTTTTGTCCCAGTTATTGCAATCACTGGACCTTTCAACCACCGCCAAGCAAGTTCTAGTTCTCCTATGATCTCAATCGATTTTTCTCGTGCTTGGTTAAATACAGGTTGGTCCATGGGAACACCAGGACTAGTAACGATGAGATCCGCCTCTAACAATGTTTGTGTTCGATGACCTCCAGTTTCAACTGTTACTCCTAAAGCCTGGAGACGAGCGATGTCTTTAAAAGACTCTTGCTGTTCAGAAAGTGTTACCGTTGCTCCTCGCTTGACAAGTAGCTCTGCTGCAGCAATCCCACTCTTAGCAGCTCCAACTACAACTACTCGCTGGTCACGCACCGAAAACTCCCCCTGCCTCATAACATTCATCGAAGCTTTAGTGTTGTTAAACTGAACAATGCACAGATCACTGCAATAATTAAGAACCGTGAAATAACCTTTGGTTCACTCCAACCACTCAACTCAAAATGATGATGTAACGGTGCCATTCGAAACACACGTCGTCCGGTCAGCTTAAATGAAGCGACCTGTAGAATGACGGAGCCTGCTTCAAGCACGAAGACTCCCCCAACGATAATTAAGAGCAACTCTTGTTTTATAAGGACTGCAACCGTGCCAAGCGCACCACCCAATCCAAGAGAACCAACATCACCCATAAAGATCTCTGCGGGATAAGAGTTGTACCAAAGAAATCCGAGACTCGCTCCAACCAATGAACCACAGAAAATTGTCAATTCTCCCGCTGGAGGGAAACGTACCAGAAGCAAATACTCGGCAAGTGTGTGATGTCCTATAACGTAGGTGAGTGCTGTAAAAGCTGTGGCGGCAACTGCAAACGTGCTAATTGCAAGACCGTCTAGTCCGTCTGTAAGATTGACGCCATTAGCAGTGCTGACCAAAACTAGGGCTGCAAAAAAAATATATAGCACCCCTAAGTCAGGAACGAAGTTCTTAAAAAATGGAACGATAAGATGCGTGCTATAGAGAGCCGGGCTTGTTGAAGCTAATGCTACTAATGCAATCCCTATACCAATAGCCACAATTGCTTGAAGCCCTATCTTGTAACGCGGTAACAAGCCACGATGAGAACGACGAGTGACCTTTAAGTAATCATCTGCAAGACCAACTGCCCCAAAGCTAATAGTTGCAAGCAAAGCTATACAAACGTAAAAATTTGATAAGTCAGCCCAGAGCAACGTCGGGATAATAGCTGACACTAAGATTAGAAGCCCCCCCATTGTTGGAGTTCCCGCTTTAGCCTGATGTGTGGACGGGCCTTCCTGACGAATAACTTGACCGATCTGAAATTCTCTAAGTTTCCGAATCAACCACGGGCCTAATACGAGACTTAACGCAAGGGCTGTTAAACTTGCCGCCGCCGTACGGAATGTGATGTATCGCGTAACATTTAATATGCCAAGGTAGGAAGCGAGTGGCGGCAGTAAGTAATAAAGCATTAGTTCTGCCTCAATATTCGATCCGCTACGAGATCAGTAGAGATACCCCGTGACCCTTTTACAAGAACTAGATCGCCTGGCCTCACAAATTTAGCGATCAAGTCAGCCGCCTGTTTGCTGTTTTCAACGTAAGTCACTGAATCAGGAGACATTCCACTAGATATTGCAGCCGTCGCCAGGGCACGAGCTGGCACACCCCCAACCGTAAAAATACTGTTAAGACCTGCGGATGCTATTAACTGTCCGCATTCTTCATGCAATCTAATTGCACGCTCACCAAGTTCAAGCATTTCCCCAATGACAGCAATTTTCCTGTCCGCTGTTGTATCGTGCGCAATTACATCTAGGACAGACTGGAATGCAAACGGACTAGAGTTGTACGAGTCATCAATGAGAATCACGCCGTTTGGTGTTCTATGCACCACCCCACGTCTATCTAAAGCATGGAACTCAGTGGCTTTTGCCACGATATTGTTGAGTTCCACGCCAAGTTCCAATGCAACAGCTGTAGCTGCCAAAAGATTAGAAAGATTGCCGTGTCCGAGAAGTGGTGTTTGAATATTGCATTCACCCATTGGGGTCACTAATCTGGCACGTGTGCCATTAAGGCCACGATCTTCTATGTCAGTTGCTCGAACAGTTGCTCTCTTAGCTGTTCCAAACGTAACAATCTTTCCAGGGAAGCTTTGTATATGTTGCATAACCCTGGAATCGTCGGCATTACAAACAAGTAGGCTACTTGGTTTTGCCCCCTCAAGAATCTCAGCTTTAGCTCTCGCAATCTCCTCAAGGGAGGAAAAAAATCCAAGGTGTGCATCACCCACGTTTGTCCAGACACGCACATCAGGCTGAGAGATTTCAACAAGTCTTCGAATCTCACCAGCGTGATTCATGCCTAATTCCACCACGGCAACGTCAGGCTTCTCACGAAGTTGTAGCAGCGATATTGGTAGACCGATGTGGTTATTCAAATTTCCCTTGTTCTTAACCACGCTAAAGTTAGTGCTGGCAAAATCTGCTATTACTTCTTTGGTTGTTGTTTTCCCTGCACTGCCTGTTATTGCTATGACGCGACTTTTGGACAAAATTCGTACGGCATGTGCTACATCTTGTAATCCCCGCGTACTGTCGGTAACACGCACAAGCGCCCCTAGAGACGGTGTCCCGTCATAACCTTCGTCAACCATCGCTCCTAAGGCACCATTTGCGAAAGCTTCGTCGACAAACGTGTGTCCATCAAAGTTCGCTCCACGTAACGCCACAAAAAAATCACCTGACTGCAAACGGCGAGTGTCAGTGGTTATTTGACCAATAACTTGTTCTGGATTTCCTGTCACTACACGCCCACCTGTAGCATGTGCCAACCACCCCAAAGTAATGCGAATCTCATCTGTCGTCACTTAAGTCGCCCGAGACCTGCCCCTACGCTTCGTTAATGCCTCACGTGCTACAAGAACATCATCAAATGGAATCAAGTCATTGTTAATTTCTTGAAATTTCTCGTGCCCTTTACCCGTAATAACAACCATGTCTCCGGGTTGGGCGCGTTGTACAGCCTCATGAATAGCTTCCCTGCGGTCTACAATTGTGACTATTTCAGCCCCCGCTATATCAACCTCTGTCTGTGCACCACGAAAAACCTCTTCGATAATCTGAACAGGTTGATCATTTCTTGGATTGTCGGATGTAATTACAACAAGATCGCTAAGACGTGCTGCAACCATCCCCATGAGAGGCCGTTTTGTTCGATCCCGACCACCGCCACAACCAAATACGGTAATCAGCCGTTGAGATGCGAGTGGACGTACAGTTTCAAGTAGATGACGAAGGGCATCGTCTGTGTGTGCGTAATCTACGAATACAGAAATGTCATCGTCAAAGGACGAAACCGACTCGAATCGTCCAGGAACTCCAGTCATTCTCTCAATTCCCTGCTCAACAGCCTTATGAGGAAGGCCAAGAGCAGTTGCCGTACCGACCGCTGAGAGTAGATTGTATACATTTGCACGACCTAACAACTTTGAACGTACGCGGACGACACCTTGGGGAGATCGTGCATCAAATGAGAGTCCTTCCAGGGAAGATGTTATGGGTCCAGGCGTCACATCAGCTGGGCGATCGATTGCGTAAGTAACGGGACGTTGCACAAGCTCAACTATTGACAGGCCTCGCGGGTCGTCGATATTGATTGCAGCTGGTGCATCGTTTGGAAGCATTTCAAAAAGACGTTTCTTCGAAGAAAAATATTCTTCCATCGTCAGATGAAAATCCAAATGGTCACGACCAAGGTTTGTAAAGATCCCTGCAGAAAATTTCGTGCCGCTCACTCGATGAAGGGCCAAAGCATGTGATGAAACCTCCATCGCACATGCGTTACATCCCTCACGAACCATCTCTCCTAAAAAGCCTTGCAAATCTGGTGCTTCGGGAGTCGTTCGTGTTGAAGAAAATTCCCGACCACCAATGCGATAAGTTACAGTGCCAATCAGCCCGCATTGATACCCAGCAGCTTCAAATATTTTGCTTAATAAGTAGCTCGTCGTTGTCTTGCCATTCGTTCCAGTAATACCGACAACCGTTAATTGAGAACTTGGGTGACCATGGTATTCCGTCGCTAAACACGCTAATGCAACACGCGTATTCGACACGACAATCCATGGCACTGAAACACCTTTTTCAGGTGCTTTCTCCGCTACAACAGCAACAGCACCTGCTGCAATGGCTTGATCAGTAAACATTCTTCCGTCTGATTTCATGCCACGCAGTGCTACAAATACTGAACCAGGATTAACTTTCCTGGAGTCATACACGATGTCTGCTACTGGTATCTTCAACACCGTTTCAGATACACCAGTGGCTGCAGGGCCTGGCATAGGTAAAGCTTTCTCTAAATTCCGCACAACACTACCGATGGTCATGGCTGAGACCCATTCACAGCTTGGGTCGGGACATGACGACCCAACCATAGGGTGGCTTTTGAACCAAGTTCGATGGACATACCAGCTTCTGGCTGTTGAGCAACTACAACTCCAACACCATGAAGATGTGGGTTCATTCCGAGTTTGGTTAGCACGCGAATTGCATCTCGAGCGCTGAGCCCTTTTAAGTTAGGGAATACTGTGCCACGCTCCTTCTCATCACTGTTTAGTGACACGATCGCTTGAAGCCCAGGCGAACCTGAAACCTGCTGTTCATATCGCTTGGTACGATGTGTAACAAGTATCGGAGGCAGTGTATTAATGGTTGGTGGAATACCGTAACGAAGAAGTGCAGCCTCAGCGACCTTCTTGAACATTGGAGCCGCAACTTGTCCGCCGTAATAACCGTTCGGACCTTGTGGCGACTCAATCATTGCCACGATTGTGAAGATTGGTTCTCGACTAGGCGCAAATCCTACAAATGAAGCGTTGTAATCAGACTCTGAGTACTCGCCATCCACTAGCCTGGAGGTAGTCCCAGTTTTCCCAGCCACTCTGTATTCATCCAGACTTGCGCCCGTTCCCGTGCCACGCTCGACAACCTGCTCCATAATTTCTGTAAGAATCTCAGCTGTGCGTTCTGAAATCACACGATGTACTACTTTGTGAGGCACTGGCGAACGTCTGCCGTCTTTAATTACTGCTCGAACTACACGAGGCTCGTAAAGTTCTCCACCATTAGCTATCACACTTACAGCAGCGGCCATTTGAAGTGGAGTGACGCCAACCTGATAACCCATGGAAACCGACGCGAGCGCACTATCATCAAGTGTGGATGGATCGTAAACCATGCCTGAACTCTCACCCATAAAATCAGGAGATGTTGGACGACCAAAACCAAAACGCTTCACATATAGACCGAGACGTTCAGCCCCAACCCTTAAACCAACCTTGATAGCACCCACATTGCTCGATCTCACAATCACGTCAGTGAAAGACAACAAATCGTCATATTGCTGAACATCCTCAATGACGCGACTGCCGAACTTGATCATGCCGGCGCTAACGTCTATTGCCTCTCTTTGTGATACAACGTGCTCTTCAAAAGCTGCTGACGCGGTAACCAATTTGAAAGTAGAGCCAGGCTCATATAAATCTTGGACAGCTCGGTTACGACGCGTTTGAGCTGACTTTCGTTGATAGGTATTAGGATTAAAAGTAGGAGCATTGGCCAACGCAAGGATCTCGCCCGTCTGGGGATCCATAACGACAACCGTGCCCCCCGCCGCCTTATTTTCTTCAATGGCTATATGGAGTTCCCGCTCTACGACATACTGAAGATAGTGATCAATTGTTAGCTCAAGCGTTGCCCCAGCTGTTGGCGGGCGTTCAAGTCGACTGAAACCAAGTTTGCGCGCATCTGTTTGTACAAGAACTGTTCCTGGACGGCCTTTAATTAAACTGTCGTAGACAGCTTCAACACCACTAAGCCCATCGTTATCGATACCAACATAGCCAAGAACATGTGCAGCTAATTCTTTGTTTGGGTAGAACCGTTGATCTTCTGTTAAGTAATCAATGCCTTTAAGGTTAAGGCCTGCTATACGCTTGGATTGCCCCGGTGTAACTTTTCGCCGAACGTACACAAATGCTCGATCTTGATTCAATTTATTGACAAGTTCAGCTTGACTGCTTTCTGTGCAATCGTTGAGTACTTCACACAAGGAAGCAGCAACAGCAACAGGGTCCTCAATCACACGAGGATTGGCACTAACCGAGTCAGCCTCTACGCTATAAGCGAGAAGTCGACCCCGGCGATCAAGAATATCTCCTCGCTTGGGGGAAGTATTAATGGTGTCAAGCTGTTGGTCTTCTGCTCGAGCAACAAGATCATCATGCTCATAGATTTGCAACCAAACGAGTCTTGCCTCAATAGCACCAGCCCAAATAAGTAAGGTAAGTGCCACAAAGACAAACCGAGGCTTCATGATTCGGCGCCAGTGCTGGGCTTTCGATTTGGACACCGCGTAATCCCCTTTGATTAACCCCTTTGTTAACGACTAGCCACCACAGAGTACGGTGGTGGAACCGCAGGAATAACCCGCTCGATTACAGAAGCATCTCCTGGAGCAGGCGAAACCATGTGTAACTCCTCAAAAGCAATACGCTCGATTCGCTCTAGAGATCGGAGAGCCTCGATCTCTAGACGTAAATGACGATTAATATTGTCTTCAACAGCACGATTTCCTTGTATCTCTTCAAGTCGATATCCATGACTTACTATCTCGAAATGTTGCCATGTAGAAAACAGTACGACCGATACCAGGAAGACACCTACCACAACCGAACGCCACATTTCTCTGTGACGCTCACTGTCAATTTCTCTAACGATCGGGTTATTGCGAACGTCTTTCTTAATCGCGTATTCGAAAGCTTCCGCCATCACTCTCCTTAACTAAATCCGTTCTATTACCCGAAACTTCGCGCTCCGCGAACGTGGATTGCGACGTGATTCCTCTTCTCCAGGTACCAATGGCCGCTTCGTAAGTACCCGAAGGCGAACTTTGCTTCCCTCCTGAAGTGCACGGAACTTATGTTTGACGATTCGATCTTCAAGTGAATGAAACGTAATGGCTACAAACCTTGCGCCTACACTGAGTTTTTTAACAGCCATTTCTAAAAAATTATCCAATTCCTCTAGCTCACTGTTCACCCAAATTCGTATTGCCTGAAAAGTACGTGTTGCCGGATCTATGCGAGTGTGCCCACGATAAGGAATCGCACGTCTTACAATCGCAGCAAGCTGTCCCGTTGTTTCAATTGAATCATTTGCTCTGGCCCTTACAATTCCTCGAGCAATGCGTCTTGCATAACGCTCTTCACCAAATTCATGAATCACGTTGGCCAATGTTAATGTGTCAGCCTCTCGTAGGATTTCAGCTGCAGTGTTTCCATTGGTTTGATCCATACGCATATCGAGAGCCTCGTCTCTTTGAAAGCTGAAGCCTCTTCCTGGTGTTTCAAGCTGCATCGATGACAAACCCATATCCATTAACAATCCATCGACCTTTGTCACGCCTCGTGTCAAAAGAACGTTGTCAAGATGGCGGTAGTCACTGTGTACAAGTTCAACACGATCACTCCACAAAGCCACACTCTCCTTGGCACGTTCTAGTGCTGACGAATCACGGTCAAGTCCAATTAACCGCGTTGCACCACCACGTAACAGTGCCTGTGAGTGACCTCCAAGACCAACGGTGCAATCTACAAACAACCCGCCACGTCCTGGGTCAAGCCATTCAAGCGCCTCGGTCACCATGACCGGTTCGTGCACGTTCTATCCTCAATTTCGTTTAAGTACTGATTCTCGTGCTCTGACTATTGCCATAGCAACCACACTCCAATACCTCCGCTTAGATTCCGTGCTCCGATAGCCGTAATCCATCGTCATCAATCCATGGGTCACGCTTTAATTTCTGGGCAAATAGTTCTTCGTTCCAAACTTCTAGATAGTCAATCCGACCGAACACACGTACTTCTCCAACAATTGATGCACTTTCACGCAAATGCGCTGGAATGACCACTCGTCCCTGTTGATCGAGCTCTCCACTTTGTCCGTAATAATTGACACGATCCAAAAACTTCAGCCGCGATGGATGATTCGCTGGCATTTGCGAGAGCCGGTCTTCAATATCAAGCCAAGTGGACAAGGGGTAGATACGAACACATTCACCGGTAAGGCTTGTGACAAAGACTTCTGGCCCATTTTGACTTTGTACTGAGCCACGAAAGATCGCGGGCACCTTAAGCCTGCCCTTGTTATCGATCCGTGCTACAGCACTACCCCTAAGACCCTTTTTATCCATTTTAGTCCACAAAAATCCACCTGGATATTATTTGACACATTGCCTGCATGTCAACTGCAAACCTTAGATTTACAATATGTTACGAAAAATATTCGCTTTTCTTTTGGTGCTGTAGAGACTCCTGACTCTGGTAGTCTGAAGCACCAATGCTCCACGCAGCCCTTATTGGCTTTCCAGCTAGCGGCAAATCTACGCTGTTTCAGCTTATGACCTCGACCCAAGAAAACCCGCGGAGTAAAGGCGATATAGCTATTGGTATTTCCAAAGTGCCAGATACACGCCTTGATGTGCTCTGTGATATTTACAACCCAAAGAAGCGAGCCCCTGCTACGGTTGAATTCACTGATATCCTCACCATGGCACGTGGAGGCACTCAGTCTCTTGTTGATGTTGCTAGTTACCGCAATGCAGATGCGCTTGTTCACGTTGTCAGAGCATTTCGGGATAACTCCGTACCGCATCCATCCGGCTCAATTGACCCCGTACGAGATGCACAAGCCATGGAAGATGAACTGCTTCTAGCTGACTTAGGTGTCATCGAACGACGCCTAGAACGATTAGCAAAAGACCTCAAGCGAAGCTACTCAAATGAATTGGAACATGAGCAACAGTTGATTCAGCGCTGCCGTACTGCATTAGAGGAAGGAACACCCCTGCGTGCCCTAAAAATGACCAGCGCGGACTTAAAGCAACTCCGAGGATTTCAGTTACTATCTGCAAAACCTTTATTATTGGTTATTAACCTAGACGAAAAAGATCTCACTGATGTCGGTGTTAACATTGAGAAAGTAGCTGACAGAACTGGTCTAACAAAATTCCTTGCAAGAGCAGCAACTACAGCGGTTGCAGTCTATGGAAAGATCGAACTCGAAATTGCTCAACTAGAAAGTTTAGATGCTTCTGTCTTTCTGCAAGACCTAGGACTTAACGAATCTGGCCTTGATCGTGTAATTCAGACTAGCTACGACTTGCTGGGCTATCTGTCATTCTTCACAGTGGGTGAAGATGAATGTCGCGCATGGTCAATTCCTAAAAACACCCCCGCACAAATCGCTGCGCGTGAGATCCATAGCGATATTTCTCGAGGCTTCATTCGGGCAGAAGTTGTTGACTATAAATCACTTACTTCAAGAGGATCGATGCCTATCTGTCGAGAACATGGTGAAGTCCGTCTTGAAGGGAAAGAGTACATCGTTAAGGACGGAGATATTATTAACTTCCGATTCGCCACGTAATTATGTCAATACAACGAGTACTTGTTTTAGAAGCTCAAGTGCCATTTGTGCATGGTGGTGCAGAGATCCTAGTGCGTCAGTTAACTAGCACTCTTAAGAAACAGGGATACGATGCAGAGATTGTTTCTATTCCATTCCGCGATCACCCACACGATCAATTAATGGCACACGCCATTGTCTGGAGACTACTTGATCTAACGTCTGCCCTTAATAAATCAATTGATCTAGTTATTGGGACAAAATTTCCAACATATTTTGTTCGACATCCAACTAAAGTCGCTTGGCTTGCCCACCAGCATCGAGCTGCCTATGAGCTCTGTGGTACATCATTCAGTAACTTTTCAAATACTGAATCAGATGTTGGGCTTCGTGATCGCCTAGTAAAACTTGATACGCAAACACTCGCTGAATGCCGGGAATTATTTAGTATTGCTAAAAATGTTTCTATGCGATTAAAAAAGTATAACGGGTTGATTGCTAAACCGCTGTATCACCCGCCAAAGCTCGCTGAACAACTAAAGAGTGGAAAGGCGAAGGATTACGTTCTTACGGTTACCAGACTTGAGAAAGTTAAACGTGTAGACCTCATAATCAAAGCCTTCACCAAAGTCGATCCAGGAGTACGGCTCGTTGTTGCTGGAACTGGTACTGAACACCAAGAGCTTTCCTCACAGATTGAGACATGTGGTCTAAAGGATCGGATCACGTTATTAGGGCATGTTTCTGATGAAGAGTTAATTCGTTTATATGCACATGCATTAGCTGTTATTTTTACGCCTTTTGATGAAGACTACGGATACGTCACTCTTGAAGCTTTTCTTGCCAAAAAACCTGTTATTACAACCTCTGATTCTGGCGGAGTGCTGGAGTTTGTTTCAAACGATAAAACAGGATTGGTCGCTGAACCAGTACCAGAAGCACTTACAGACGTCATTAACCAATTAGCTAGTAATCGTGGCCTTGCTTCTGAGCTTGGAGTGGCGGGATTTGAAGTCGCACGTATGATCACCTGGGACGGCGTTGTTGACACACTGGTAGGAGCTGTCTAACTTCACTAAAAGAGTAGAGCTATCTAGAATGGCTTAGCACATACTAGTAGAACCTATGAGAGTTTTGATTACCGGAGGCGCTGGTTTTATCGGCTCACATCTTGCCGAACGTTTTATTAATGATGGGCATACGGTCCAGGTTCTCGATAATCTGTCAACCGGCTCAATTGAAAACATTGCCCATCTCAAGGATCATCAAGGTTTTACTTACAACATCAACTCTGTAGCCCATGAGCCACTCCTTGCTGAGATGATTGATCGTGCAGACGTAGTATTTCATCTAGCAGCAGCGGTTGGTGTGAAACTTATTGTTGAACAACCGGTCCATACAATTGAAACTAATGTTCACGAAACTGAGGTCGTGCTAAAACATGCAAGCAAAAACAAAAAGCTTGTATTCATTGCCTCTACATCAGAAGTGTACGGAAAAAGTACAGACGTACCATTCCATGAAGATTCAGATGTAGTGCTCGGCCCAACAATCAAACATCGTTGGGCATACGCTTGCAGTAAATTAATCGACGAGTTCCTTGCACTGGCATACTGGAAGGAAAAGAGACTTCCAGTTATTATCACCCGTCTCTTTAATACAGTTGGGCCTCGACAAACTGGTCAGTATGGGATGGTACTACCTACCTTCGTCAAGCAAGCCTTATCAAATCAACCAATTTCAGTTTTTGGAGATGGATCACAATCTCGTAGTTTTACGTATGTCGCTGATGTTGTTGAGGCACTTGTCAAACTCGTAGGCGAGCCACAAGCCGTCGGTCATGTTTTTAATATTGGTAGCACCCAGGAGGTCACAATCGCTAAATTGGCTGAGCGTGTCCGAAAGCTAGCAGGAAGCAACTCTCCTATACACTATATCCCCTACGATCAAGCTTATGAAGTAGGTTTCGAAGATATGCCCAGACGAGTAGCAGACATTACAAAAATAAAAGAGCTGGTCGGTTTTAAACCTCAGGTTAACCTTGATGAAATTATTAATAAGGTCGTAGACCATTTTCGGAAAAGTTAAGCAATAAGTTCCTAGTATCTTTCATGTCAGAGATTTATCGCTTCCGACCCGAAGACCGTCGAAACGTAGAAACACTTTATCGACGAATGTACGGTTCTGATGTAGCTGACGCTCGTCAGCTCCGCTGGGACTGGCAACATGCTCGAAATCCTAGCAATCTCGCCGGAAAACCAGTAATTTGGGTAGTGAGAGAAGGCCCTACAATTGTTGGACATTGTCAGGCTTTATCTGTCCGAGTATCTCTTAAGGGTCTTGAAGTGGATGGGGCCTGGGGTCCTGATGTAATTGTTGTGCCTGAACGTGACGCGCAAGGACTAAATGAATCACTCGTGCGAACGTGGGATCGGTATACAGGAATCGCATTGACCATTCACAGGGAGTCCGATCTTGGGAATGTGTTAGATCAATTATGTTGGCCTCAATCTCATTTGTTACCCTGCATGGTTAAACCGCTAACCCGACGAGCTGTTCGCTTACCACAGTGGAGCCCAACTTTAAATCGGGTTATTTCTGCACTTTCATTTCCTATCGTCCGGATCGCTTCTCGCTCACGGCCATTAAGAGCGGAGTGTCAACCAATCCGAAAGTTTGATGAATCATTCACAAACCTGTGGGAACGTCTTGCTCCGAAACTCGAACTAGCTGTTCGACGAGATGCAGCGTATCTTAATTGGCGCTATGTCGAACCTCCCCATATAAGACATTCAGTAGTAGCGTTGAAACGAGAAGGTCAATTACACGGATACGCTGTGTATCGGCATCGTCGTGAGCCACTTGGAAAAGTTACTGTGCTCGTTGACTTTCTGGTCGCACCAGAAGATATATCAGGACTTAAAACACTGCTTCGCTGGATTGACCGCGAGGCACGTGCTGAAGACTCAGACAAAATTAGATGTCACCTTATTCATTCAGGCTTTCGAAAAATTTTGCGTAGGAATGGATATTTCCCAGTGAAATCCTCACTTAATGTGGCAATTAAAATCAATGCTGTCCAGGTTCCCCTGGGCTTTTATGAAGTTCCCGACGGGTGGCATTTCACCAGCGGAGATTCTGACCTAGGATTACTTACGTGAAACTAACTGAACGTATCAACAGCGACATTACGACAGCAATGAAAGCAAAGGACTCTAGCCGATTGTCTGCTCTGCGCTTACTTAAAACCGCAATTGTAAACCGGAGTATTGAACAAGGACAGGACCTCGAAGACTCTGAAGTTATGCGAGTTGTAGCCTCTTTAGTGAAACAACGCCGTGACTCAATTGAACAATTTAAAAAAGCTGATAGGAATGATCTTGTTAAGAAAGAAACGCTTGAGATTAGTGTGTTGGAGAAGTACCAACCGCCTGCCGCTACACCACAAGAAGTTGAGGATGCGGTCACAGCTGCAATTGCTGAAACTGGAGCAAAATCCATAAAAGATCTCGGGGCCGTCATGAAAATTGCACTTGCAAAGCTGTCCAGTAAAACGGCTCCAGGTCGGATAGTCAATGAAGTGGTCAGGCGAAAACTTAGTGGTAAGTAAAAACTTAGTAACAAAATTTTGTTTGTGCGTCACTGTTAAATTAACAAACTGTTCAATGGCGATTTCACACTGCCTGAAAAACCTCAATCAGGCTTCTCACTTCACATACCTGGTTCCCATCGTCTCGGAGCCTATTCTGTGTTCAGTGGCCTGAGCAATGACGGACGAAGCCAACCCGTCCTCTAAGCGTCTCGCAAGCTCTGCTGGTGTCGCGGGCACCGCCACAATGAGCAGTCGCCTTCTGGGCTTAATCAGAGAACAAGTACTGGCATCTCTATTCGGCGCCGGGAACGCCATGGATGCTTTCAACGTGGCTTTCCGCATTCCAAATCTCGTGCGTGACCTTTTTGCTGAAGGGGCCATGAGCGCAGCTTTTGTTCCAACCTTTACTAAAGAGCTAGCAACAAAGGGAAAAGAAGCAGCGTGGCGACTAGGCAGTTTGGTTCTAAATTCATTATTGGTGATCACTGGTTTACTTGTTGTAGCAGGTCTTATTTTTTCAGAACCCATGGTAAAAGCTTTCGCAGGTAGTTACATAGATGTCCCAGGGAAGCTAGATCTGACAGTACATCTAACACGAATCATACTGCCATTCTTAACGTTAGTTGCATTGGCTGCTGGTGTTATGGGCATGCTCAACTCGCTGAATCGTTTTTTTATACCAGCCCTGTCACCGGCAATGTTCAACATTGGAATAATTGCTTGCGCTATTTTTCTAGTGCCGATCATGTCACTGGCAGGCTTAGAACCAATCACAGCAATTGCAATTGGTGCCCTCGTCGGGGGGTTAGGACAGCTTGCACTGCAATGGCCACTTCTCATTCGAGAGGGTTTTCGGTACCGTCCCATCTTAAACTTCAGGGATCCTGGATTAAGACAAATTCTTTTACTTATGGGACCAGCAACTCTTGGCCTAGCTGCCACACAGATTAACTTATTTGTTAACACTGTGTTAGCGACAGGGGAAGGCACTGGAGCAGTGTCGTGGCTAAATTATGCCTTCAGAATTATGTATTTACCGATTGGAATTTTTGGTGTTTCTATTGCAACGGCTTCGGTGCCTGCTGTGTCTCGACAAGCCGCAGTAAACGATGCGCCGGCAATTAGAAAAACTGTGGCGGACAGCCTCTCTCTTACGATGGTAATGAACATCCCCGCAACAATTGGACTCATTGTTCTTGCATCACCTATTGTCCAGATTCTTTTTGAACGTAGAGCATTTACTCCCTTGGACACAGCAGCTACTGCTGCTGCCTTGCAACTCTACGCAATTGGTCTGCTTGGTTATGCTGCTGTACGAATTACCTCTCCAGTCTTCTACGCTTTAGGTCAAAGTCGAATACCTGCTACCGTCACCGTTATGATCGTACTGGTAAATGTCGGGCTCAATCTTTTTTTTGTTCAGTTGTTTGGTTACCGTGGACTTGCATTGGGAACCTCACTTGCCGCTCTCTTGAATGCTTCAACGTTACTGTTTCTGCTTCGGCGCCGCCTTGGAGGACTTGAAGATTCTCGAATACTATTAACGTTAATAAAAATTATGACAGCAGCCATACTAATGGGGCTCGCAGTAAGTTGGGTCGAGGCCACGGTGAATCAATGGTTACCAGGTGATGCGATCTTTCTACAACTGATCAAGCTCAGCATCGCTATTAGTGCAGGGATCGCTGTGCTAACCACAACAGCACACCTGCTTCGTGTAAACGAATTCCGGGAAGCAATGTCTCTTTTAACAAGACGGTTCGGCCGACACTAGTGAAAAGGAAACTAAAAATTGTGAATGGGAATTTCAGAGTAGACTTCAACTGAATCAAACTCAGCTATGCGCCGTTACCCAACAAGCTCAACCTCTTCGTACTCTTTTGGACCTGGGCCAATTACTCCAGTAATTAAGATGCTTATTGGATTAAACTTCGCAGTTTTTTTTCTTACTGCTCTAGTCCCAACCCTCACACTGAATTTTGGTTTCCGACCAGCTGATTTTTTTGAACGCTTTGCCATTTGGCAACCTGTTACATATCTTTTTATACACGGTGGGATTAGCCACATTCTGTTTAACATGTTGGCACTGTGGATGTTCGGAGTCGAGCTTGAGCGCTTGTGGGGTAGTCGCTACTTTGCAAAGTACTATTTTGCTGCTGGGATTGGCGCAGCCATAACAACACTTATTGTTTCATTGTCGCCGTTCAGCATTGCTGATCATCTTTACTTTGCATTAACTATAGGTGCGTCAGGTGCTGTATACGGTGTACTGCTCGCCTATGGATTGTACTTCCCGAATCGTCCAATCTTTCTGTACTTTGTTTTTCCGATTCCTGCAAAATATTTCGTAATAATTATAGGAATGATTTCATTTTTTTCATCAGTTGGTGGTCCAGGAGGGAATGTAGCCCACACAGCTCACCTCGGGGGATTGATAGCCGGATACCTATATCTGAAGGGTGGGCGAATAAATTTCTTAAGTGAGTTGAGATACCGTCTTGCCAGTTGGCGTATCAATCGCACGCGTCGGAAGTTTGATGTTTACTCCAGCGACAGGCCCGATGACTTCGATCGGCATGTACATTAAACAAGTTATCCTTGGTTACTTTTACTCTGGTGAAAGTAGTCATCCGTATGATCTAACCAATCCTGTCGGATTGGACTAAAAATATCTATTGTAAAAGTGTCTTCAAGTGCTTCAGCTTCGTGAGGAAGCCAGGAGTGCAGATGTAGTAGTTCACCCTCTCGAACAACTACTTCTTTATCCTCAACTAGGAATTTTAATGCCCCACTCAAAACATAGGTCATCTGCTCACTTTCGTGCGAATGCATTGGAACTACAGCGCCGCGTTTTAGATAAATTTGGGCTAGCGTCTGACGATCACCTGAGATGACCTTACGAGAAATCATTTCTGTAACTTTTTCAAGTTTAATATCATCAAAACGATAGAGTCTGTCTGTTAACATGTCGTCCACTATACACCCACCTGGATGTATAATTCCCTGGTTATGAAGGCGTCGACGGTGGTTAACAGTGCGGAGGACACGACCACAGCCTCGTCCCACCACGTCAAGGAATTCAAAGGGATTCCCAGAGACGTGTTGCTAAAAGCCTACCGGAATATGCTCTTGTCTCGAAAGATCGACGATAAAGAGATCAGGCTTAAAAATCAGAGCAAGGCATTTTTTCAAATCAGCGGAGCTGGGCACGAAGCTATCCTAACTGCAGCAGCAATGCACCTTCGACCAGGTTATGACTGGTTCTTCCCATATTACCGTGACCGTGCTCTGTGTCTTTGGCTCGGTGTCTCTACCGGTGATATGTTACTGGCTGCTGTAGGAGCACAGACAGACCCCGCTTCAGCTGGTCGTCAAATGCCGTCTCACTGGAGTTCAAAAAAAATTAACATTCCTTCCCAAAGCAGCGCTGTTGCTACGCAATGCTTACATGCCATCGGCTGTGCTGAAGCAACTGTGCGAGCTCAGCGTGATAACCCATCAATTGCTGCTGACCTAGACTGCCATAAAGATGAGGTTACTTATCTATCAGTTGGTGATGGAGCCACGAGCGAAGGTGAATTCTGGGAATCACTGAATACTGCTTGCCTAGAATCCTTGCCAATTGTCTACCTCATTGAAGACAACGGTTATGCTATTTCTGTCCCTGTTGAAGCACAAACTCCTGGTGGCGACATCTCTCGTATTGTTGAAGCGTTCCCAGGTCTCAAAGTGCTCCGCTGTGACGGTACTGATTTTATTGAGAGTTATCGTACGATGGAGGAAGCCGTCACGTGGGCACGTCGTCGAATGGGACCAGTGCTAGTGCACGCACACGTCACCCGACCGTACTCACATTCGCTGTCTGATGACGAAACACTTTACAAAACAAGCTCTGAGCGAAAAGCTGAATCTACACTTGACCCAGTTTTACGCCTGGAAAAACTCTTAAAAGATGAATCCCTCGCAACAGATGCTGAGTTTAAAGAAATCTTGGAATCTATAGAAAACAATATTAGTATTGCGGCCGATCACGCAATTGAAGCGCCAAAGCCTGACCCAAGCACAGCGGCTGATTTTGTTTTCTCGCCTACTCTTAACCCTGGGTCTGAACAGTTCATCTCAAAACCAGTATTCGATGGCCAGCCTGCAACAATGGTTGCAATAATCAACCGTACTTTGCGAGATGAAATGGCTAGAAATAAACGTATTCTGGTCTTCGGTCAAGATGTAGCTGACGTTAGTCGCGAAGAAGTAATCACTCAAGTAAAAGGAAAAGGTGGAGTCTTTAAAGTTACGCACGGCCTGCAAAGGGAATTTGGCAGCAACCGAGTTTTTAACTCACCTTTAGCTGAAGCTAATATTGTTGGACGGGCCGTTGGACTAGCTTTGCGTGGTTTTAAACCTGTAATTGAAATTCAGTTTTTTGACTATATTTGGCCAGCCATGATGCAGATTCGAGATGAGATGGCTATGTTGCGTTATCGCTCCGCTAATGTATGGTCGTGCCCAATAGTAATTCGAGCTCCAATCGGTGGGTACCTAAGAGGTGGAGCACCGTATCACAGTCAATCCGGCGTAAGCATCTTTGCTCATTGCCCAGGGGTTCGAATTGTGTTTCCATCGACTGCCCTAGATGCAGCTGGATTATTTCGAACTTCGATTCGTTGCGAAGATCCAGTATTGTTTCTTGAACACAAGCACTTGTACCGCCAAACCTATACAAAAAGTGAGTACCCTGGCGAAAACTACACGCTTCCCTTTGGTCAAGCTTCGCTCAAACGAGAGGGTAGCGATGTCACGATTATCACGTGGGGAGCTTTAGTGCAGAGATCTCTCCTAGCTGCACAACAAGCAGAGAAAGAAGGAATTAGCGTTGCTGTTGTCGATCTTAGAACTATTGTTCCTTATGACTGGAATACCATTGCCTCACTCATTCAAAAAACTAATCGAGCCATTGTCGTACACGAAGACCAGCTAACGTGTGGTTTTGGAGCAGAGATCGCAGCCAGGATTTCAGATGAACTATTTTCGCACCTTGATGCACCAGTTAAACGTGTCGCAGCGTTGGACTGCCCTGTCGCCTACGCGCCAGAGCTTGAGGAAGCAATCTTGCCAACTTCACAGGATGTGCTGAGGGCAATCCAAGAGATTTCCAGGTACTAGATTCGTACTTGAAAAACAATTACCTTCCAGCTTGTTACGCAAAGAAGTTATGGCTGACTTAATTCGAGATATTCCCAGTCCAGTTGGATCGTTAGAAGTTCTTATAGACGAACCAGTCGGAGAACCGCGAGCACTTGTTGTTTTTGCCCATCCTCTTCCAACCCATGGCGGTAGTATGCACACCAAAATGGTGTTTCAAGGAGCAAAAGGACTTGCACGTGCTGGTTGCTTAGTGCTTCGTTTTAATTTCCGCGGTGTTGGCAGAAGTACCGGTGCTTTCGATGAAGGGCGTGGCGAACTAGATGATTTCAGCGCAGCTCTGGACTTTATATCAGCACAGTACCCAAATGTGGAAATCTGGAGTTGTGGTGCATCGTTTGGTGCATATATTGCAATGACCGCAGGGGCGAATGACGACCGTGTAAGTGCTCTAATAGGAATTGCACCCCCTGTAAGTATGCGAAACTTCTCGATTGTTCAAACTTCGATAAAACCAAAGTTTCTTGTACACGGTGAAGCCGACGAACTAATTCCTGTAAAAGCAGTCAGAAAATTCTATGCGCAAATGGTCGAACCCAAAGAGCTTGTAATAATTGACCGTGCGAATCATGTGTTTGATGGGCAAGCCAGTGAAGTTGGTGACACGCTCGAAGAATTACTTGGAGATTTCAAGGGGAATGTTGCCACTTAACTAAAACCATGTAGTGCAACTATCGTCAAGGCAGGGTATATTTTTCATTAGGGATGTCGTATTACAATTTACCACTCGCCACTACCGTCTTTATGTGCATTGTTGCGGGTTGTTCATCTGGACCTGCTGCACCAAACGCAACCTCTTATATAGAAAGCGTCGTGGAAAAACGTCTTGAGAAAGACCAGTTCTTTCGCGAGAACAATAGTGAATCCCCTGTGCCAGCAGATCAACAAGACAAGTTCCTACCACTCAACTACTTTCCAGTAAATCCAGCATTAAGAGTTCCTGCTGCAATTAGGATAGCCGACAAACAACCAATTTTTGAGATGCCGACGTCTACAGGTACTTTACGAGCAATGCGACAGGTAGGAACTCTTGAGTTCATGCTTAAAGGCCAAGCAATGACACTTGGTGCTTTTGTTGATGCTAACCAGTCAGCGCTTGAGTTACTCTTCGTGCCATTTAGCGATCTTACTACCGGCACGGAAACTTACGAGGCAGGTCGTTATCTTGATATCGAACGTACCGCTACTGGTATCTATGTTATTGATTTTAATGAGGCCTATAGTCCCTATTGTGCGTACAACGCCACGTACGAATGTCCATACCCTCCAGCATCAAATAGACTCAAAGTGCGAATTGAAGCTGGCGAACGTCTCAAAACCTTAACACCTGATACTTCCGGTGCAGAAGGTTCGGGATAGTAAGCACGGTGCGCGTCCTTCAAGGCATTATCTTAGATTTCGACGGTGTTATAGCAAACACTGAACCTCTCCACTTGCGCGCGTTTCAAGAAACACTTACAGAAGCAGGCATCGTTCTGTCATCCGAGGACTATTACTCCCGTTATTTGGGATTTGATGACGCCACTTTATTTCAGGAGCTAGTTAGTGACCGAGAACTATCAATGCCTGAAGATCGTCTGTCAGCACTAATAAAAAGAAAAATGTCGAAATTACAATTACTCCTAAAAAACGAAAGCGTGCTCTTTCCTGGCGCTGCTGAGTTCATCCAACGTTGCTCCTCAGAAGTACCTATAGCGATTGCATCCGGCGCAGAGCGTCACGAAATCCTTGAGGTGCTTGCTACCGGCGGGAAGCTACAGGATCAATTTTCGGCAATTGTGGCAGCTGGAGACACAGCCGAAAGCAAACCATTGCCAGCACCGTACCAGTTAGCATTTACTCAGCTTCGGGACAGAACCCAAGGAAACATCGAAGCGCGTTACTGTGTTGCTATTGAGGATTCCCGCTGGGGACTCGCATCAGCTAAGGCTGCTGGATTACGCTGTGTAGGCGTGACAAACACCTATCCAGCTAATGAACTGCTTGGTGCAGATCTTGCCGTCTCTGGACTTGACAAACTGACTCTTGAAATACTCGAAACACTTTTCGCAAACTGAACGTAAAACAACTACTATATCTAAGGTCCCAATAACTATTTCTATGCATCAAACCCTTTCAAAGATTTTGACTGAAGCATCCAGAAACCCGGTACACCATAATCTGGCTTATTCGGCGCTTCTTATTGCAAAAGTTGAATACCCTCACCTAGATCCAGGACCGTATTTAGACAAACTCGATACTCTAGGTAAGAACGCACGCTTATACCTAGACAAAGCACTACAAAAAACAAAAGATGAATCCATTGAGGCACGTGTAACTAACTTCAATAACTACCTGTTTAAAAAAGAAGGTTTCGTGGGTAATCGGGAAGAATATGAAGACCCGAGGAATAGTTGTCTTAACGAAGTGCTCGACCGACGAATTGGTATACCAATTACATTGTCAATCGTGTACATAGAGGTTGCCAAGCGTGCTGGCCTACATATAGAGGGTATTAACTTTCCGGGACACTTCCTAGTTCGATGTGCTCAAACAATAGCCTCTTCAGCGCCACTTATCATCGATCCATTTAATGTCGGAGCATTGTTATCCGAGTACGACTGTCAACTCCTCTTAGAAAATAGAGAGTCAGAGCTTGTTTTTGATCAAGCATTACTCAAACCGGCCACGGAAACGCAAATTGTCGTACGCATGCTTCTAAACCTCAAACAGATTTACGTGAACATGCGATCGTTTCCACAGGCGCGAGAAGTCACTGAAGCATTATTAGCGCTAAGCCCCTCTGCACTTAGTGAATTGCGAGATCGGGGCTTGCTGGCTTATCACCTAAACGACTTACCATCAGCCCTTCATGATTTACAAACTTATTTAAAACTTTCTAGCCTTGAAGACTCTGACGATAACACTCGAGAAGAACACTTTCAGATCTGGGAACACGTGAAAACACTGCGCAGACGTGTTGCGTCTCTGAACTGACGATAAATATCTCTTTTGTATAAAACAAAGCCCGCTGTGATTATCACAACGGGCTGGTAGTAATTACTCCCGGCAGTGACCTACTCTCCCACGCACCTGCGCACGCAGTACCATCGGCGGTAGTAGGCTTAACTTCCGTGTTCGGAATGGGAACGGGTGTGGCCCTACTCCTATGACCACCGGGAAAATGGCTGCCTGGGGTCCAGTGGTGTAGCGCATGATTAACACACGATACGCTCCAACTGATCGTCCCAGACAATAACGTTCGATGAGCTCAAACACTCTCATCAAAAATTAAACAACTGAATATCTTACAAACGGTAATTCAATTCAGACCACACCGCAATTTAAAGAAAATATGGTCAAGCCGCACGGCTTATTAGTACCAGTTAGCTCCACGTATCGCTACGCTTCCACACCTGGCCTATCAACCTGGTCGTCTTCCAGGAACCTTCAGAGGTCTTGCGACCTGGGAGATCTCATCTTATGGAGGGTTTTACGCTTAGATGCTTTCAGCGTTTCTCCCTTCCGGACGTAGCTACTCGACGCTGCCGCTGGCGCGACAACCGATACACTAGAGGTCCGTCCAACCCGGTCCTCTCGTACTAAGGTCAGCCCCACTCAAATCTCCTGCGCCCATCACAGATAGAGACCGAACTGTCTCGCGACGTTCTAAACCCAGCTCACGTACC
>DDZV01000018.1 GCA_002346475.1 Acidobacteria bacterium UBA2999
TTCATCTGAAAAGAAGCTTCCGCACGCTAACCACCTCTCGTTAACTAGTCTGAAATATTAAGACAATAGATCTAGAGTAGTGTTTACTGACATCAAAAATGTACTTTAACATGCGATGCCATATCTATCTGCTAGGCTACTTAATGGTGCTAATTACATTCTCGGCAGTAACTCGATCTTCAAGAACAATGGTTTTGCCTAATGGCTGAACAACGCTTGCAAAAAATTCTTTCACAAGCAGGAATAGCCTCCAGAAGGAAATCCGAGGAACTGATCGTCAATGGTCGAGTGACAATTAATGGTACAACTGTGGTAAAACTCGGCACTAAGGCTGATTCCGTTCGTGACGACATACGCGTTGATGGAAAAATAATCAAAACCCCAGAAAAACATCGCTACATCCTCTTAAACAAACCTAAGGGCTACATTTCAACTCGCAATGACCCACAACAACGCCCTACCATCATGGATCTAATTCCTAATGTAAAAGAATATGTCTATCCTGTCGGACGACTTGATTACAACACAGAAGGCCTGATTCTGCTAACAAACGATGGCCTCCTTGCAACTACCCTAACCCATCCTAGACATAGGGTACAACGAACGTATGAGGCGCTCGTTTCTGGTATACCAAATAAACACGCCCTAGAAAAACTTAGAACAGGCATTCGACTTGAAGGTCGAAATACTAGCCCAGCTACAGTCAAGCTTCTCAAAAGTCGAAATCTAAACAATGCCCTAATAAAGATTACAATTCGAGAAGGCCGAAACCGACAAGTGCGACGAATGTGCGAAGCAGTTGGACATCCAGTTCAACGATTAAAACGAACTCACATTGGTCCAATCAGAGATCGAAATCTTAAAACTGGAAAATGGCGGGAATTAACTGATCGGGAACTTCAAGAATTGCAAAAAGTTCTACGCCAGGCACAAGGCTAAGCCTTGCTCGACACTTTGAGATTGGACATTACTGCCTTGTCGTACCTTCGCGGTCCTCTTCAAGAAGCAACATGCTTTCCTTTGACATAGGCTCTGCCAATTCCTCCGGAGGCTCAAGGCCTAGCGACTCAATCATGTCCTCGATTTTTGGAAGATCAGATAAATCATTTAAGCCAAATCTAACTAAAAACTCTTTCGTCGTTGCATAAAGAAATGGTCTTCCAACGACATTTTTTCGACCACTAATCTTAATTAACTGTCGTTCGAGTAAAGTCGAAAGGACCCCTGCTACATTGACACCACGAACATCTGTAATCTCAAGTGCGGTTATCGGCTGTCGGTAAGCAATTACTGCAAGTGTCTCGAGTGCTTGGACCGTAAGTTTTTGAGTTGAACGTTCATTAAACAAGCGTCGCACCCACTCGTGAAACTCAGTCCTTGTAACAATCTGATAACCTCCAGCCACCTCAATCCACTGAAGGCCAGGCCTGTTTTTGTAATCTGCACACAGTCCGTCGAGTGCTTCTAGTACTCTCTCTTTTTCGTTATCACCCAAGAGTTTGTACAACATAGCTGGTGTTAAAGGTTCTGGAGAGGCAAAAACAAGTGCCTCAATAATTCCCTTTAGTTCCTCCAAAGAAATTGCTTCAGCTTTGGGTAGATCCTTATTTGACATAGTTGCTCCGTCAGCAAGAAAACGAGACGGCACCTATCTAAGATTCTCGAGGCTCTATCAGTGGCTTAGCTTTCTCTGGTGATTGTGGCTGCTTATACACCCGAATAGGCCCAAATGCTCCTGATTGAAATACCCGAACTAATTTAAGACGAATCATCTCAAGAATAGCTAGAAATGTAACGATAAGAAATGAACGGGAACTATCCCCCTCAGTAAATAAATTTTCAAAGCCACAACTTTCAGTTTCCGATAAACCGGCTATCAATTGATCCATTCTTTGTTCAATTGAGATCCGCTCTGGGGGGACTACCATTGGAGGCCGACGATTCGCCCTGTCTAATACACCCCGAAAAGCTGTAAGCAACCCGAAGAGGTCTACCTCAAGTTCAGGCTCGTAGGCCTCCCCAGCTGCTGCTATGACGCTAGAATCCGGACGTATCCATTGAGCACTACGCAACATTTCATGGTCATGCAGTAAACCAGCCGCTGCCTTAAATTTTTGATGCTCAAGCAAACGACGAACTAATGCGTCCCTAGGATCTTCCTCAGGCTCTCCATCCTCAACATCAGTTTCCGGTCGAGGTATCAGCATCCGAGACTTAATATGAATAAGCGTCGATGCCATTACAAGAAACTCTCCAGCAGCATCAAGGTTCAGCTCCTGCATTAATTCACTGTAGCTGAGGTATTGTTCTGTGATTAAGGCAATGGGTATGTCATAAATATTTAATTCGTTCTTCTTGATTAAATAAAGCAGTAAATCAAGAGGTCCCTCAAACGAATCAAGGCTAACGCTGTAAGCATCTGGGGACGATTCAAAATTTTCACGATGTTCAGCCACAATTAATATCTGAGCCTCACAGCATCACGAACTCGTTCTATAGTTTCTTTAGCTACCTGCCTGGCCTTCCGAGAACCCTCCACTGCGATCTCTGTAAGTTGACTAGGTTTTGCTATTAACTTTTGTCGTTTTTCTCGAATCGGTTCAAGCATTAGATTGATGGCACTTGCAAGCTTATTTTTAACCTCAACGTCCCCAACGGTTCCGCTACGATAGCGTGCCTTAAGATCATTGACCTCTGCAGTATCTAAGTTGAACGCATCATGGTACATAAAAACAGGATTGCCTTCGACGGTTCCAGGAATATCAGCTCGAGTTCGTTTTGGATCTGTGTACATCATTCGTACTTTTTTCTGAACTGTTTTTAAATCGTCACCCAGTTCTATGGTGTTTTTATAGCTCTTACTCATTTTTCTATTATCGAGTCCTGGCAACCGTGGAACGGGTGTAAGCAAAGGCTGAGGCTCTACTAATATTTCACCGTAGAATTGATTAAAACGTCGAATTACTTCCCGAGATAATTCAAGGTGTGCGACTTGATCTTCACCCACTGGCACAAAACGTGCATCGTAAAGAGCAACATCAGCCGTCTGCAAGAGTGGGTAGCCTAGAAAGCCTAAAGTCGACAAGTCTTTGTCAGACATCTGCTCTTGTTGTTCTTTATAGGTCGGAACACGCTCAAGCCAAGGGATTGGCACCACCATTGATAACAATAAAAACAACTCGGCATGCTCAGGAACTAGGGACTGGACAAAAATTGTGCTGCGGTCAGGGTCAAGCCCTACAGAAATCCAATCTGCCAAATTGTCGAGGGCATAGCCAGTCAGGGGGGCTGTATTTGAATAATCACTCGTAAGGGCATGCCAGTCGGCGACGAAATAGAAACATTCATGAGTGTCTTGCAGTGGAACCCAATTCCTCAGGGCCCCAACAAGATGGCCTAAATGTAACCTTCCTGTCGGTCGCATGCCAGAAACAGCACGAGGTTTCTCTGTCATATTGGATATGTTACTAAAGCACTGCTCTCTATACGTAGAGCCTCTTTAAAATTAATCAAAACATCTCCACAAAAATAAACTGCCTACGCTGATGTTGAGAAATAATCAATAACTGCTGCTGCAGCTCTAGGCCCCACTACACCTCCAACCTCCTCAAGAGTTGCACGGCGTACACCTGAAACGCTGCCAAAAGCATTCAAAAGTGCCTTGCGTCGTTTTGATCCAATGCCTGGAATCGTATCCAATTCAGACCTAAGATCACGAAGCGTTCTAGAATGCCTATGAAATGTTATGGCAAATCGGTGGGCTTCATCTCGAATTCTCCGAACAAGAAGCAATGCCGGATCATGACTATCAATAACAATTGGCTCTTTTTTATTTCTTAAGTAAAGCAATTCTTCTCGTTTTGCTATGCCAACTACCACAAGGTTTCCCAATCCAATTTCTTCCAAGGCTTCATAAGATACTGAAAGTTGACCTTTACCACCATCCACAAGAATAAGGTCTGGAAAAGGACCGCCACGGTCTAACAATGCACGGTAACGACGGTGAACAACCTCACGAATTGCTGCATAATCATTTACTGGCAAGGTGCCAGTTCCATGCAATTGAGTATCTGGGCCTATTAGATCCCCCTTAATACGAAACTTTCGATAATCTTTCTTTTTCATCCTCCCATCTTCACAAACTACTAATGAAGCAACCGTTTCACTGCCTTGAATATTTGAAACATCTACAGATTCGATCCGACGTGGCAATACTGGAAGCCCTAACAAAAGCCGAAGCTTTTCCAATGCTTCAAAATGCGCTGCTGTGTTTGCGTTAAAGTGGGCTTGGTATGAAATCTTGGCATTACGTATAGCCAAGTCAACAAGTGCACGCTTATCCCCACGCCTAGGAACCTTAATCTGAACCTTTCTAGTGCCTCGGGATGAAAGCCAAGAACTTAGCAAGTCTATATTTTCTAAACTATTCGATACATGAATCTCTTTTGGAGGCACTCGGACCTGGTAGAACTGTTGAAGGGCTGTCTCAAGCACGGCACTCTCATTGTCAGCGATTGCATCTGAATTAACCAACAACTCAAAGCGTTCAACGACGCGGCCTCGTCGCATAGAAAACACTTGGACAACTCCTCCACTTAGACCAAGTTTTAGGCCAAAAATGTCTCTGTCGCCAAGGCTAACAGTTGAAATTTTCTGCTGTCTATTTTGAATAGCTTGTATATCACGCACTGCGTCTCGAAGACGGGCAGCCTCTTCAAAACGCTCTTCCTCTGCTGCATTCTCCATTTCTTCATGGAGCTTCTTAACCAGCTCGTCGTTACGCCCCTCCAAAAAAAGTTGACTACGATAAACAGCTTCTTGATATTTATTCTCGCTACAAATATCAGAAACACACGGAGCGACACAGCGCTTGATGTCGTACTCGAGACAAGGCCTTCCACGATCTCCATTAATAACTTCATTGCAAGATCGAATTCCAAAAATCCGATGTGCGAGTCCCATTGTCCTATGAGCTACTCGTGAGGGAAGAAAAGGGCCCGCATAAAAATCTCCGGCTTGCTCTATCTGACGAGCAACAATTAGTCGAGGGAATGTTTCGCTAGTAGTAAGTTTCAAATAAGGATAATTTTTATCATCCCGTAACAAAATATTGAACTTCGGAGCTCGCTCCTTTATTAGATGGTTTTCAAGCGCGAGAGCCTCTATAACTGAATCCGTCACTATAATTTCAAGATCAGATATTTCCTTAAGTAAAGCTTCAATCTTTCTACTGGTTCCCCAGGCACTCAAGTAGCTTTTAACACGGACCCTCAAAGACCGTGCCTTTCCCACATAAATTGTACGGCCAGCTTTGTTTACCCAAATATAAACGCCTGGTTGCTCTGGTAGTTGAGCTATCTTTTTCCGAAGATCTTGAATGGCCATAAACTTAAAGTCCTTGCATTAATTTCTTGGTACGCTACGTTTGCTTTTCCTGTGTTACTATGCCGAACCGAATTTCGAACTGACAACCGACCACTATAAACAGTCCAATGACCTTAACAGGACTTATCGGAACCGTGTGCATGTTTCCGCTTCGCGCAATTATTCGCGTAAGCGTTGCACTAAAAATTCATCCAAACACTCTGACACTCATTGGCGTGCTCATTAACCTTGGCGCCGCGTGGGCCCTGGGTCATGACCAATTCTTACTTGCTGGCGGAATAATGATCTGTGCAAACATCTTTGATTTTATTGATGGGAAAGTTGCACATCTAACAAATACCGTCTCACGATTTGGCGCCTTCTGGGATTCTACCCTCGATCGATTCTCAGATCTTTCGCTCTTCTTAGGGTTAATCTACCTTTACGCCAATCTTCACCGTACTGACTACGTAATGATTGCTGCAATTGCAATGATATTTGCAATTATGACTAGTTATACAAGAGCACGCGCTGAATCTTTAATTGATAAATGCAAAGTCGGTTTTATGGAAAGGCCTGAAAGAATTGTGCTCTTTATGATTGGTGCGTTCACAGATCGCATGGGTGCTGTGCTGATAGTAATTCTTACGTTGTCGATCGTAACAGTTGTTAACCGCATTCACTACACATACCTAGCATTAAATAGAAAACCAGTGCCACGTGGCTCTAATGTAATCTCTCGAGTTTTCTGGCGTGCATTTTTCTGGACAGATTCTCGGACAACGTTACCTTACGACCTATGGGTTGTAGCAATTCTTGCGTTTGTCTGGCTTACACCTCCAGCTTGGCTAAAAGATCCGACAGCCGTCGGGCTCGGCATCTGGGGATGGTAAGAACTTTCCCAATTCTAAAAAACTAACTGCTCTACAGCTTCTAGCAAACTCTAAATCTAAACAACATCTGTTTCTTGTCGACTGCCTAGATTTATACCAGTCCCTCCAAGATGAATGTCATGAGTTTTAACCCGATCCAACAGCAAACGACGTGCTTCACCATAAAAATCTCCGGGAACATTAAGCGGGCGAGCAACTTGTCGCAGTTTTGAAATGAGTACAAGTGTCACAGCTTCTCTTTCACGCCATGAAACAGCAGAAATCTGTGCCCAGCGCATAAAACTGGTATCAGACCAAATACCGTCTGCATAAAAACCTCGAGATATTCTTGTGCTAAGAGGAAAAGTGTAGCCGTAATACACAAACATCATTATTTCGCCAAAGAGCTGACTTAGTAATTGACCCTGGATAAACCACTTAAAAGCTATAAGAATCCCCAACACAACTCCAAGACCAAGACTAAAGCCATAAAACCTAGGTTTTGGATTGTTCCAAATTAAGAGCGCTGTTTTTTTCCTGAGTTTAAATTTTATAAGGTCAGCAAAAACCTTCATGTTCGCAACAAAAAACCCTACCCCAAAAATAAAAAGAATATTTTGAAGCACTACCTTGTCGCCATCGAATGCATGTTTGTCTTTCTACGCACGCGAAAGATACTCGCCCGTTTCTGTATTAACGCGTACCATATCCCCTGTATTAATAAACGGTGGAACCTGAACTACCAAGCCAGTTTCTAAAGTTGCTGGCTTCACCTGGGCACTAGCAGTAGCACCTTTAATGCCTGGCACTGTATCTACCACTTTTAAATCCATTGCCTGAGGCAATTCGATGCCAACTGGCTCTGACTCGTAAAATTCAACCTGGATTGTCATTTCAGGCCTGAGGTAATTCACTGAATCTCCAAGAGTTCCCTTAGAGATAGACACCTGATCAAAAGTCTCAGTGTCCATAAAACAGTAGTTATCGCCGTCCTGGTAGAGATATTGCATCTCACGACTATCTAAAGTCACTCGCTCAAGGAAGTCGTCTGACCGAAATTTCTGATCGGAAAGAGTGCTGTTACGTATATTCCGTAATTTGGCCCGCACAAAACCTGGCCCCTTTCCAGGAGTGACATGCTGAAAGCCTAGAACTCTGAAAAGGTGCTGGCCAAGCTGGAGCAACATTCCCTTTCTAATTCGTGTTGCTTGTATTGATGTCATTTTTTTATTTAGTCTTAAACCTAGAAAACAAAAACAGATAAATATAGCCTATTCACAAAACCACCTTTACTTACCAGTTCAAAAACCCCTTAAAGAACAACGAATCCTAGCATAGGTTCAACACAGAGATTTCACATGCTGTGCTACGATCTAAAAGTGATATTAATTCACCGGGAGCCTGTTTCTTCAAATAAACCAGAAATATATTGCCTGTGAAACGACTATTACTTGCAACTCTTTTCATTAGCTGTGTGTTTGCTACTGGCCTCGTAGTAACTGGGAAACTACAACTAACCGGGGAGACTAACGCCAACCTCTCAGAACCTAACACTACAGCCCCATTAAGCCCTTTGATTGCTAGCTCAGCTCGGAGTTCTTTAGAACCTACTGTCAATAATATTCCTGATTTCACTGCTATAGCTGCTTCAACAGTGCCTGCAGTCGCAAATATTTCCTCCTTGCAACTAATTCGTCGTCCGAATTCACCATTTTCTAACGACCCCTTCTTTCAATATTTTTTTGGAAACTCCGGTGACATGTTTGGGCCTCGCAACCGAATTGAAAGCAGCCTGGGCTCTGGAGTTGTTGTTAGTTCTGATGGTTACATACTAACGAATAACCATGTCGTCACTGGTGAATCTAGGCAATTAATAGATCAACTAGAAATAACAGTGGCTTTAGCTGATACCAGAGAGTTACAAGCGACGGTAGTAGGGGTCGATCAAGCAACTGACTTAGCACTTTTAAAAATTGAGGCCCAAGACCTGCCAACGATCCCCTGGGGTGACTCGTCAAAATTATTAGTTGCAGAGTGGGTGCTCGCAATTGGCAACCCCTTCCAACTAAACCAATCAGTAACATTAGGCATTGTGTCTGCTACCGGGCGGGCCAACATGGGAATCGCAACGTACGAGGACTTTATCCAAACTGACGCAGCAATAAATCCTGGCAACTCCGGAGGAGCCCTTATTAATCAAGCAGGCGAACTTGTAGGAATCAATACAGCTATTTTTAGTCGTAGTGGTGGCTACCAAGGAATCGGCTTTGCCGTGCCAAGCAACTTAGCCCGTCGCGTCATGGACGATCTTATTAATTATGGTGAAGTACGTCGGGGTTCAATTGGCTACGTAGAAATTGCACCCTTAACAAAACAACTGGCTGAACAATTAGGTGTCCCAAACACCCAAGGCGTACTGACTAGAGCTATTGATCCGAACTCAATAGCTTATCGTGCTGGATTACGAGCAGGCGATGTAATAGTCGCTTTTGATGAAACAATTGTTGCTGATCCTGCACATCTCTCACGCCTAGTACAGGATGCGCCTGTGAACACGAGCAAAATCATCACTCTTATTCGCGGAGGGAATGAATTACAAATTGAAGTGACTATCGAACTTCCCTAAACACGCCGACAGCGCCCTTAACATACAGTAATATATTTTTTACTTCACGTACCAGCAACACGACTTGTTACTTTGAGCGGTTCTACGTGAGAAGAATCTCGTAATGCCTTCCGAACTTTCTTTACAGCAGAAACAACGTCTTTGTCTGTAATTGTTTTTCGATCATCCGCAACAGCCATTAGGGTCCTATAAACATCGACAATCTCTTCTGGTAAAACTTTAAGTTGAAGTTCCTTGCAACGCTGCTGTACAGCATGCCGACCAGAGTGTTTGCCAAGCACAAGTGGTTCCCAAGGTGCCCCGACATCTTCTGCTCTCATGATTTCATAGGTTCTGCGATCTTTAAGCATGCCATCCTGGTGAATGCCAGCTTCATGTGCAAAAGCATTCCTTCCTACAACTGCCTTATTAACTTGAACTCCCTGCCCAGTTAAACGTGATAGCAGTTGGCTAGTTGCGTAAATGTGCTTTGTGTTAACCTTAGTTGAGAACGGTAAGCGATCAGCTCTAACATGGAAACCCATGACAACTTCTTCAAGTGCTGCATTGCCAGCCCGCTCACCAATGCCGTTGATAGTACACTCTACTTGACGAGCTCCAGCACGGACTGCGGCAAATGTGTTTGCCACAGCTAAGCCAAGATCGTCATGGCAGTGAGTGCTAAAAATTACCTTGTCTGCAACTGAAACCTGTTCGCGAATACTCTTAAAAAATTCATAGATTTCGTCAGGCGTAGAGTAACCTACTGTGTCGGGAAGATTAATTGTTGAAGCACCAGCCTTAATCACCGATTCAATTACACGACAAAGAAATTCTCGATCGCTACGTGTCGCATCTTCAGCTGAGAATTGCACGTCGTCTGTGTAATTTCTAGCAAGGCGAACATTGTCAACTGCAGCTTCAAGACATGCTTCACGCGTAATTCGTAACTTCGCAGATAAATGAAGATCAGAAGTGGCAATAAATGTGTGAATCCTTGGTCGCACTGCAGGTTCAATGGCCCAACCTGCTCGTTCAATATCCCCACGACGACAACGGGCCAAACATGCAATGCTTGGTCGCTTGACCTCATTGGCAATTAAACGAACAGCCTCCGCGTCAGCTGCAGATGCAATTGGAAATCCTGCTTCTATAAAGTCAACTCCAAGACTATCCAACTGTCGAGCTAGTTCTAATTTTTCCCCAACTCTCATAGAAAAACCCGGGGATTGCTCGCCGTCACGTAAGGTCGTATCGAAAATTCGAACCTGATTAGAATTGCCCATAATTAGTTTTACAACAGTAGCTGACACGCCTACTATAATGTCAAGATGATAATTATTACTTTTAGATTATATTATCTTATATACTTTATATAGATGGACTTGAACGAACTTCGGGTGTTTCTCCAGGTTGCCAGCGAACGTAGTTTCTCCCGTGCAGCATTAAAGCTACACCGAACACAACCTGCGATTAGCCAATCAATACGCCGTATTGAAAATTCTCTAGGGGAGCGACTTTTCGATCGAACAACAAAGGACGCAACTCTCACTGAAGCAGGTCACCTTCTACGTGATTACGCTGAACGACTTCTACGTCTTTCAGAAGAAGCCGAATCAGCCGTTCGCGATCTGAAGGATCTGAGACGCGGACGAGTACTCATAGGAGCCAATGAAGGTTCTGTCCATGTAATACTCCCACTCATTGAACGGTTCAGAAAAACGTATCCACTCGTACATATCGATGTGCGTCGTGTGCCCGCACGTCAAATTGGTGCAGAAGTAACACAAGGCAGTCTCGATTTTGGAGTGCTTACATTCCAACCACCAGAACAAGGGCTTAAATCTGTGACGCTTGGCCAAGACGAGCTGGTAATGCTAATTCACCCATCTAACATTCTCGGACAACAAAAAGAAGTGACGCTTGCTGAGTGCGCACGCCAAACCGTCATCGCACACAACGACCCGTCACACGTCAGAGAACACGTCCTGCAACTTTTCCAAGAACAAGATATCCCTGCAAATATTCTTATATCTTTGCCAAGCCTTGAAGGAATTAAACGTGCCGTCGCAATGGAGCTTGGTGTAGCAATTCTCCCACGCCGATGTGCTGAAGCTGAGATTAAACGTCGCGAACTTTTAGCTCTGCAGGTTCCAGAATTGAAACTTAATCGTCAGGTACGGCTTATCTATCGAAGTTCAGGAGAACGATCTCATGCTTCAGCAGCGTTCTTGACGGTACTTACTAGCGAGTCAACAACTACCGAATAAGCAAAAAACTCTCACTAAGACTTAAAATTCTCAATGTAAGGTAAGGTTGAGGCTAAATTACGCACCTCTTCGAATTCAGAACGTAACATTCCCATCGTGTCCCAGGCACCAGTAAGAAACGACTCTCGAATATTTTCAGGAATTTTAATTGGGAACTTTCCAATTGACGCTATACATTGCATTTCTTTTAAATCAACCTGGATCATTTCTTCAGAATCCTGTTCGACTAAACCCATAAGTTTTTCAAGATCTACATTGACACAAGTCACGCAAGGCAAGCCAATGATCGCAGCATTTCCAAAAAAAATATCTGAAAAAGACTCCCCAACTATTGCACGAATTCCCCATCTATAAATAGCCTGTGGCGCATGCTCACGAGACGAACCACAACCAAAATTTCGCCCAACAAATAACACCGTAGAACCAAGATGGCGAGAATCACTAAAAGGATGAACCTCATTAGACCTTGTCTCTACTTGTGCACGATCGTCCTCAAACAAGTAACGTTCAAGGCCTTCAAAGCTAATGGCTCGCAAATATCGAGCTGGGATAATACGGTCTGTGTCAATATCGTTTCCCCGCAATACAATTGCTTTACCCTTAACCACTTCAACTCGGGTAACCATCCGTATTACTTCTCCATTTCCCGAACATCAACTACCTCTCCCGCTATAGCAGAAGCAGCCACCATCGCTGGACTCATTAGCAATGTTCGCCCTGTCGGACTACCCTGCCGACCCTTAAAATTTCTATTTGATGAAGAAGCGCAAACCTGACGCCCGGTCAACTTATCTGGATTCATACCAAGACACATAGAACATCCAGCGCCTCTCCAATCGAATCCAGCCTCACGAAATACTTCGTGTAATCCCTCACGTTCAGCAGCAATTCGAACACCTGTCGAACCAGGTACAACTAACGCTGTTACATCACCTGACACTCGATGTCCTCGAATAATTTTTGCTGCCTCACGTAAGTCTGAAAGTCTCGCATTTGTACACGAGCCAATAAAAGCAACGTCGACTTTCGTTCCAGTTACTTTCTGGCCAGGTTTAAAACCCATGTAATCAATTGCATCAACGGCACTAGCACGATCTGACTTTGGCAGTTCATCCGGTGATGGAATTGTCTCTATCACACTCACTGATTGACCAGGATTGATACCCCACGTAACAACTGGTGTTAATTCGTTTGCAAAAATTTCAACTTCGTCATCGTAAGAAGCATCGTTGTCAGACGCAAGTGACGACCACCATTCTCGTGCATTTAAAAAAGAACTGCCCTTCGGTGCGAACGGTCTGCCCTCTAGATACTTAAAGGTGGTTTCGTCAGGATTAACATAGCCAACTCTTGCACCGCCTTCGATAGACATGTTGCAGATTGTCATGCGCTCATCCATTGACATTTGACCAATCGTGTCACCTGAGTACTCGTAGGCAAAACCCACACCGCCCCGAACACCAAGTCGACGAATAATCGTAAGAATCACATCTTTCGCATAAACACCACTTGGCAAATCTCCGTTAACCTTAATACGACGTACGCGTAGTGGCTCCATCGCAAGACACTGAGTTGCAAGAACATCTCTTACCTGTGTCGTGCCAATACCTAATGCAATAGAACCAAAAGCGCCGTGTGTTGAGGTATGGCTATCTCCACAAGCAATTGTTAGCCCTGGTTGAGTCAAACCTAATTCTGGCCCTATTACATGAACAATCCCTTGATTGGAATCTCTAAGATTCCAAAGAGGAACCTCATGCTCATGGCAATTTTTTTCAAGAGCACTCATCATGTTCTCTGCCATAAGATCTAGAAAGGGTCGTTTCCGATTCTCTGTCGGAACAATATGATCAACTGTAGCAAAAGTTCTTTTTGGAAAAGCGACTTTCCACCCTCGAACACGAAGTGCTTCAAAGGCCTGCGGGCTAGTTACTTCATGAACTAGATGAAGACCTACAAATAACTGCGTCTGGCCAGTTGGCAGTTCGCGCACTGTATGCAAGTCCCAAACTTTTTGAAACAGAGTTTTTCCCATGACACCAAGACCCCTAGCTATATGATGGTAGCATGCTGAAATTTATATTTAAAAAAAGCCTCAGCTAATAATTTTGTTGTAGATTACGTCATCGACAAGTGACACTAATAAAAATAGATTCACTTAACGCGACACACAGGGGTGTCCATCAATCCAACAACGCCAAGGCCTGTCTGTTGCTACACGAATACCAACCCTTGGACCATGAGCAACGGTGCCAAGTACAATGCCTCTATTCTCAATACGCAACTGTCTACCTGTTAGGTCAAAGCCATTCTCAGCAAGCGTAATTCCAAGAGCACGGGTCAAATTTCCAGGCCCCCGGCACAGATCGTTTAACGCAATATCACGGCTCTTAATAATTCGTCGACGACGCATTAAGTTCATACCAGACAACGGCTCAAGGGCACGAATTAACACAGCTGCTGGAAAACCTTCTTTTTCTGTAACAGCATTTAATAAAAAATGAACACCATAATTAAGATAGATATATGCCTTCCCTGGAGGTCCATACATCGGGGCATTTCTCTTTGTCAGACCTGTCGAAGCATGACAAGCTGGGTCATCTTGACCAATATAAGCCTCCGTTTCAACAATAGTCCCAGCCACAGTACCCTCAGACGAAGAATGTACTAACACCTTCCCAAGAAGTGCTTCTGCCACAGTCAATGTTGGTGCAGCATAAAAATCTCTAGGGAGGGAACTTGAATTCGTCACTTACAATCTCGACTACTGACTGGCGTACGCATTTTGACGTCCAGAGGCTAGCACTTCTTTTAGAACAGAACCTGTTTTAGACTCTACGATTTTTACTAAATTTTCAGGAGTACCTGTAGCTACGACCTGCCCGCCCTCTTGCCCACCTCTTGGCCCAAGATCAATCACGTGATCTGCTGTTTTAATGACGTCGAGATTGTGTTCAATCACAAGTAATGTGTGACCTGATTCTACAAGCTTACCTAATGCAGCTAATAGTTTAGCAATGTCATCAAAATGCAAACCTGTTGTAGGCTCGTCGAGAATATAAAGGATCCGCCCACTGCTAAGGGAAGACAGGTGAGCAGCTATTTTTATTCTCTGTGCCTCACCACCAGACAATGTCGTCGCGGGTTGTCCCAAGCGAAGATATCCTAGCCCAATCTCATCGAGCACCTGTAATTTCCGTATTACTTTTGGAACCGTTGCAAAGAACGTCAAGGCTTCGCGCACCGTCATCTGTAGTATTTGATGTATTGATTTCCCTCGATATAAAACGCCAAGAATCTCTGACCTGAATCGTGTCCCGTTACAATGCTCGCAGGGAACAAAAACATCTGCAAGAAACTGCATCTCGACACGAACCACTCCTCCACCCTGGCAAGCTTCACATCGTCCGCCTGGCACATTGAAAGAAAAGTGACTAGGAGTAAGGCGTTTCGAACGCGCCAGCTTTGTGGACGAAAAAAGCTCCCTGATTTGGTCAAAAGCTTTAAGGTAAGTTACAGGAATAGATCTTGGCGTCCGTCCAATTGGTGTTTGATCTACTAAAATTGCATCGTTAACGTACTCAAGTCCTTCAAGTTTTTTAAACTGTCCAACACGCTGATTCCAATTACCTTTAGCCCTCTTAATCCCTGCGTAGAGCACATCATGAACAAGTGTTGATTTTCCAGATCCACTAACACCGGTGACACACGTGAGCACATTAACAGGGATAGAGATGTCAATATTTTTAAGATTATGTTCTTTGGCACCCTTCAAGCGGATTATCTGCTTACGGTTCTTTCGACGCTTTAATGGAACAGGGATCGCTAATTCGTCCCGCAAATACTTAGCCGTCAACGATCGTTTCTCTTTAAGTAATCCAGCTAGTTTTCCAGAATATACAACCTGTCCGCCTTGCTCGCCGGCACCAAGACCAAGATCGATAACGTGATCAGCTATACGAATCATCTCCTCATCGTGTTCAACTACCAAAACAGTATTTCCCTGGTCTCGCAATTGACACAATATGCTTATTAATCTTTGACTGTCACATGGATGCAAACCAATAGACGGTTCATCTAAAACATATAAGGCACCAACCAACGCAGACCCAAGGGAAGTTGCTAAATTAATTCGCTGCGACTCACCTCCAGAAAGAGTCGAAGACAATCGATCTAAAGTCAGATAATTAAGCCCAACATCGTGAAGAAAAGTAAGTCTACGCTGAATCTCACTAAGTACTTTTTGAGTAACTTCAACATCTTTTTTAGACAGCTTAAGTTTGGAAAAAAAAATCTTCGCTTGTTGAACAGTTAACGCTGACACCTCGCTAATTGTTTGTCTACCCAAACGGACGTCTCTTGCTTCACGACGCAACCGAGCGCCAAAACACTCTGGGCAAACCAAATACCCTCTGTATCGACTAAGAAATACTCTGACGTGGACTCTGTACTTCTTTCGTTCTAACCGTCTAAAAAATCCACGAACCCCCTGATAGTTCTCTTCACCCTCAACCACAAAATCCTGTTCCTCACTTGTCAGATCCTCCCACGGAACATCTAAGCGAATTCCAGCCTTTTGACCAACACGTTTGAGTGCAAGGAACTGCGATCGGTAATGAGGTTTGGTCCATGGTTCAATGGCACCCTCTTCGATTGATTTCGATCGATCAGGGACCACTAAATTCATATCAAGCTCAGTTATGTTTCCGAAGCCATGACACGTAGGGCAAGCACCAAATGGACTGTTAAATGAAAAGAGTCTTGGTTGCGGCGTCTCATAAGTAAGGGCACATTTGTTACATTCAAAGCGTTCTGAAAAAACGAAGCGCTCTGGGGAATCATCTTCATGCAGCACTACGATAAACATAGTGCCACCACTTTCTCGGTAACATGTCTCAACTGAATCAGTTAGTCGAGTGTGGAGTTTCTCTTTAACACGCACTCGATCCACGACAACATCAAGCGTGCTCATTCCCTGAAGCGATTCAACACTGACTTCGTCCAAAGCCACTGCTTGACTATCAATCAGTAATCGACCGTACCCTCTACGTCGAAGATCGTCGACTGTAGCTTTAACAGCAGGATCAGATACTAGCGTCGATCCATCGACATCATTATTTGAAGATTTAAACAGCGCGTCAGAGCTAGAAATAACGGGCATTTGGAAACCGACCAGAACACGAGTGCCCGTAGACATGCTCGCTATCCGATGAACTACTGCTTCCGCAGTATCGTTCTTTACTTCTTTCTTACATTGGCGACAGAAAGTTTTTCCAACCCTTGCGTACAAAAGACGCATGTAGTCATATATCTCCGTCGTAGTACCAACAGTGGAACGAGGGTTTCTTGCACTATTCTTCTGTCGGATTGCTACCGCTGGACAAATACCTTCAATTCGATCGACATCTGGCTTCTCCATACGTTCAAGAAATTGGCGGGCATACGCTGACAATGACTCAACGTAACGGCGTTGGCCTTCCGCATAAACCGTGTCAAAAGCCAGCGAGGATTTCCCAGAACCACTAACACCTGTTACAACAATAAGTTTGCCCTTGGGCAAAGTGATGTCGACGTTCTTAAGGTTATGTGTACGTGCCCCTTTAATGATAATTGGGTCACGAACGTGAAGTAAGGTTTCAGCCATAGGAAGCAACCACAGACGCGAATATCCATTGGCGCTAAAACTAAGCAGATTACTACTGGAGCAGAGCTGGTTCAAGGTAGAACAAAATTAGGCGCGTTATCGCTAGTTTTCTATTCAACTATGGACTCGCCTAACCTTCACGACGTAAACTTATCCACCTAAATCCCTCAAGGAGAAATTACATGCGCGTATTAATGGCGTTGGTTGTGGCAGCACTGATGAGCCCAACTGTAACAGCAGACACTGAATTAAAAGTGGGTGACGTGGCCCCAGATTTTACGCTCCAGGCCTCCGACGGGCAAAGCTATACACTTTCTGAATTTAAAGGAAAACAAGCGGTCGCGTTGGCTTGGTTCCCAAAGGCTTTTACGCAAGGGTGCACTATTGAGTGTAAATCTCTTGCAGAAAATGGACACCTTATTAAGAAGTACGACGTTGCTTATTTCATGATCAGTGTAGACGACATTGAGGGAGACAAAGGCAACAAAGCTTTTGCAGAGTCTCAAGATGCTGATTTTCCGTTACTTGGAGACCCAAGCAAACAGACTGCCACTGCATACGGTGTTCTCCGTGACTTCGGTGGTGAGTATGGAGAAATGGCTCAGCGCTGGACCTTCTATATTGGTACAAACGGTAAAATCCTTGCAATTGATAAAGCTGTAAAACCAGCAACTTCAGCTGAGGATATGGCCACCCAATTAGGCTCTCTTGAAGTTGCCATGCGCTAACTATTTTCTTTAAAATTCTTAGGCCCGCTTTAACGCGGGCCTTTTTACGTACGATTCACTGGTAATTTAAGACCGATCCTAACTAATGTACAGGCAGTCTAACAGTATTGTTGAAATGGAAAACGTTTCCCACCCATATAAAAAAGGAACATGAATCCACCAATCACAATTTGGATCATCGTTAACATCTTTGTCCTTGCGATGTTAATACTCGATCTGCTGGTGTTTCATCGTCACGCACACGAAGTATCCATGAAAGAAGCTGCGGGATGGAGTGTGTTTTGGATTGCACTCTCAGGGGTTTTTAATCTCGGAATCTACTTCTTTATGGGACCTCAGGCTGGGCTAGAATTTCTGACAGGCTATCTCATTGAAAAAGCACTGTCCGTCGACAACCTTTTTGTTTTTGTTCTAATTTTTTCTTATTTCAATGTTCCAAGAAAATATCAACACCGCGTACTCTTTTGGGGCATTCTTGGTGCCATGATCATGCGCGGAGTCATGATTGCTCTTGGCACTGCCCTGATCACTCAGTTCCACTGGATCATCTATCTCTTTGGTGCCTTTCTCGTATTTACTGGCATTCGGATGCTCTGGCAGGATGACGAACAAATTGAACCAGAGCGAAACCCTGTGCTTCGTCTTTTTCGACGAATAGTCCCTGTCACTAATACCTACCACGCCCAGAAATTTCTTGTAAAAAAAGATGATGCGGCTGGCCGAACACACCTCATGGCAACGCCACTTCTTGTAGTACTCGTGCTCATTGAAACAACCGATCTCATCTTTGCCGTTGACTCAATTCCAGCTGTTTTTGCAATTACGCTTAATCCCTTTATTGTCTACACCTCAAATATATTTGCCATCCTTGGATTGCGGGCTCTCTATTTTCTACTAGCTGGTGTCGTTCATAAATTTCATTACCTTAAGATGGGCTTGTCAGCAGTGCTAGTTTTTGTTGGAGGAAAAATGTTGCTGATGGATATTTATCACATCTCGACACCGCTGTCTCTCGTTGTCGTGGCAGTACTTATCGGAGGCTCAGTGGGTGCGTCCTTAGCATTTCCTAAACCAGACACACTTGAAAAAACTCAAACATAAGACCCCGATCTGAACCAACGCAGACGCACCTGCAAGAAAATTTTAGTATGTTACAATTCGCATTCTTTCAGATTCGGCCGACGTAGCTCAGCTGGTAGAGCAGCTGATTCGTAATCAGCAGGTCAGCGGTTCGAATCCGCTCGTCGGCTCCAGAATTTCCTAAAGAAAAGAAAAATTACGAGACAATATAGGCTGATGGCTAAAAGCGATTTAATGCAACGCCAACACAAGCCTCCAGGTATTCGCATTCTGAAGGGTGAACCTTGCTTTTTGAAAGAACTCGAAAAGATCGTTGCGTCTTGTTTCCGTCCTTCGGAAGAAGGACACATTCAAGAACAGATGATGTCTTACTTGCCGGTTGCCTACGTGCAAGCTGTGAATAAGGCAATGCAGATGACCTTCTACGGCACAACACGGATGGAAATCAACGAAAAACGCAACCACTACGAACAGCGACAATCCGATGCTGTGCACGCGATTCTGCAACAGGAACGAGAAGGCAAACCGTTATCAAAGAAGAAACTAGAGAAGCTGAATAACGAAGTTTGGTTCGCGACTGACCATCTTGAACGAGCCAACATTGCACACGGCGCATTTACAAAAAGTGGTGGAAAACCTATCGACTGGTTCCGGCGGTGTCTGTTAATGGAATGCTTCCACGTCTATGCTGTTGTCACAGGTAAACTTCCCACTCAAGTGCATGGTGAAACGTGGCACGTTATCGCATGGGTGCTACAGAACTATCACAAGGCCCATGTAGTACGCGATCCTTTTACAGACAACACACCAGAAAAAACCGTTCGACAAGAAGACGTGTTCTACATGCAACACGCCTGGCACAGAGGGAACCGTGAGCACTTCCCGAAAGACACACTCAAAGATTGGCCGCAGGCCAAATTGTACAAGAAGCGCTACTAACTAACGGATACTGTTTACTATGGATGGTCTGATTGACGTGTTAATTATGACGACTCAGTCTCGCCAAGATGCACACGTCGTTCGAGTTCAGAAAATTTCTCTGCGGCGACTGCTTCTGGCCAGAGCTTCGCGACAACCAGCGCTACAAGAAAAGCCAGCGGAATCGAAACAATGCCAGGGTTTCGCAACGGAAAAATTGCCTCGGCATTGCCAAGGATATCTATCTGAATCGCCGGGGATAGATAAATCAGCAGGAGGCTCGTCACCGTACCTGTGAGCATGCTGGCCTGCGCTGCACGTGTTGTGAAATTTTTCCAAAACACTGAAAGCAACAACGCTGGGAAATTCGCACTCGCCGCAATCGCAAAGGCAAGCCCAACCATATAGGCTACATTTTGTCCTTCAAACGCAATTCCCAAAAGGATAGCCACGATGCCAAGCAGTGCCGAAGATACACGGGCAACGCGTAACTGCTCTTTCTCAGAGGCCACTCCATTGCGAATCACGTGCACCCACAAGTCGTGCGAGAGCGCTGCAGCTCCGGCTAAAGTTAAGCCTGCGACTACTGCGAGAATCGTGGCAAAGGCAACGGCTGAAATAAAACCTAGGAATGCCGGCCCGCCAACAGCCTCAGCTAACAGCAAGGCCGCCATGTTTCCACCGGCGTCAATGTCACGGATTGCATCCTGCCCAACAATCACCATCGCACCAAACCCGAGAATGAAGGTAAGCAAGTAGAAAAGACCAATAAACACCGTTGCGTAGGATACCGATCCCCGAGCTGTCGGTGCATCCGGCACAGTATAGAAACGCATCAGAATATGTGGAAGGCCCGCTGTGCCAAGCATTAACGCCAACCCCAGTGAAAAGGTGTCTATTGGATCAGAGTACCGCACACCAGGTCCTAAGACGCCCGCCCCATACTGATCGGCCGCTGCCTGAAAGAGTTCCAGTGGATTAAACCCAAACCGTGCAAGCGCAAGTGTTGCTAGTAAAAAAGCTCCGAAGAGCAATAGAACTGCTTTGACAATTTGTACCCACGTGGTAGCAATCATGCCTCCAAAAAGCACGTAGGCTAACATCACAAGGCCAACGACAATGACGGCTACCTCGTACTGCAATCCAAACAGCAGTTGGATAAGCTTCCCAGCGCCTACCATCTGGGCAATTAAATAGAATGCCACCACCGCCAAGGAACCCGCAGCGGCAGCGACACGTACCGGCACTTGACGCAATCGAAACGCAACAACATCAGAAAAAGTGTACCGCCCGAGATTTCTGAGGGGTTCAGCAATCAGAAACATGACGATTGGCCAACCAACTAAGAACCCAATGGAATAGATCAGGCCATCAAAGCCAGACAACGCTACTAGTCCAGCTATCCCTAGAAAGCTAGCCGCACTCATGTAATCGCCTGCCAAAGCTAGACCATTTTGAAGAGCCGTAACACTACGGCCAGCGGCATAAAAATGTTCAGCGCTTCGTGTGCGCCTTGCAGCAAAATAAGTAATGCCGAGTGAGAGTGCGATAAATAGAAAAAACCCCGTTATTGCAACAAGGTTGGGTTCACCTAGACCGCTTGTCACAACCGTCCTCGCAACTCAGAGATAGCCGAATCATAGTGCCGGTTTGCCCATCTCACATAAACCCAGACAAAAATCCATGCTGCGACGATCACGAGTACACCAATCAAGATGCCAAGACTGAGTCCAGGTCGAAGAAGCACCGCCAATAAAGACTTCTGAAATGCAACTAACCCAATGAACCCAAAATACACCACCATCATGGCAATGGTTAGGCCACCAGCTACACGCCAACGAGCAATGTTTAAACGTTTAAGTTCGTTAGAAAAAGACATGGTCGCGCTCAGGGAAGACCAAGCGGCATTGCTGGCTCATAGGACCCGCTTGGCTTGAACATGCGTTTCTTAAATTTCCATCCGCTTGTTGTTTTAACGAGTGTGTCTTCATAGACACCTGAATGGTCAACAAATGGAGGCGTCGCTGTGACATTAAAAATCAGGGCGTACACAGATCCCTTCGCGCCCTCGGCCGTGGGAATAATGTGCAAACCACTATATGTGTGACGACTGGACCAACCATTTTTTTTCAACGTAGAATGAAAACCTGTAATCATTTTTTTCAATCCATCGTGACCTTTTACCTGAGTGCGTATGAATTCACCGCTTGCATCAACCCGCCCAGGCTGCTCAAATTCAGCATCTTCAGTAAAATTTGCCACATAGTCACTACCGTCACCCCCACCACCCATGTCAGTGGCACGAACATAATTGGCATATAGCTGCCTAATCTCCATGTAGTCCTGAGGTGTTAGTGTCGGCTGCGAGACTTGTGCAACAGGCACCTGCCAATAGGCCAGCCCGCCCATTAAAACCATGAGAATAACTACAACAATCATTCCCCGCTTAACCATAGTGACTCACTCCTGTCTTCGCAATACGATTCACTGCTGTCATACTTAAAACTTAATTGCTAAATAATAAGACCTTTGAGCGTCAATTCTTCCGACCAAGATGACTCACAATATCAAACTCTATCCGAGTAACTGGCTGAACCGATAATCGACTTCCTTTTTTAGTAACCATCATTTGCTTAAGACCCTTATGAGCTTTCAGTGTCGCGAGAGGAACAATCTCTGGGAATCGCTCGACAAATTCAATCTCAACCATGTACCACACTGGGGAAGCCTTCGTACTTTTCGGATCAAAATACTTATGACCTTTTCTCCAGGAAAAATAATCAGGATGTCCTGCTCTGGAAATCTTTGCAAGACCCGTCACACCAGACGGGTCAGCATTTGAAGCATAGAACAGTACGCCGTCTCCCACCTGCATTTCATCACGCATAAAGTTTCGAGCCTGATAATTACGAACGCCTTCCCAGCTCGTTCGCTGATCACGTGCAAGATTGTCAATCGTGTAAGCAACGGGCTCACATTTCATTAACCAATAACGTTTGGGCAATGTCTACTCTCTGATTTTTAGAATGATATTTCGTCTGTAGCTGAAGTGGCTCATTACTCAACCACAACAGTAGTGCCATACACCAGCAACTCAGCTGTGTTGGCCACTACCATTGCAGTTTGAAACCGAATAGAAATCATAGCATTCGCTCCGAGGACTTTTGATGTTCCTCGAGTACGTGCCTGAACAAAACTAGGGTTCCTATATCAATCAAGAGGTTCAAGCCTAATGAGTCTCGCCTCTCGTGTATTTGCCATCCAAACCGTATCAGGGTCGGTGGGATCGTAGAGAATCTTCTTTGAGTCAAAGTTTGTTGGCATCTGATACTCAATCATCTCACCCGTCTCAGAATCTAAACGAAGAACGCGCTCGGACATATTACTGCTTGCGTAAACGCGGCCTTGGCTATCAGGACTAGAGGTAGCGTACGGTGTGGTGAATTTATGCAGGACGGGCCATTGCGTAAATTCCTCTGTTTGGGTATCAAAACGGGTGATTTTATCTCCCCCATACTCAGCAAACCAATAACGATCCTCCGAATCCATCTGACCGCGGCGTGGGAGCACACCAGGGTCAGGTGTTGGCCAGTGCTTCACCTCACCTGTCTCACCGTTAACACCAATAACACCTGAACCTAAAAAATCAGAAATATAAGCATCGCCTTTTGAGTTAACCACAAGTTGGTAACCAATACTTCCAGGCGGGGCGCCCTCTGGTGTATTTACAAAGGGGAAAATACCATCCACTTCCTCTGTCGCGGGATCAATTCTGACCATTGTCTGCACGTTGTTCATCCAGACCTTTCCATCAGGACCCACCCCAACAAACTGTAAACATTCCTTGCTTGGATCGTCGATTACGGTGAACTCTTCTGTTACAGGATCAAATCGAGTTGGTGCTCCGAAATGGCATTCGTTCGCCTGGAAAATACTAGCTGCCCACTCTCTCTCGAAACCTTGGGTTGCTGGAAACCACACATTGCCATCATGGTCTACGTCAATATCACTCATGCCACCAACAAATCCTTCTGGCAACGGGTCCATGCTGTACTCAGTAAAGGTGTCCGTGTCCTTATCGAACTTGCCAATATACATTCGGCTTTGATCCGCATACCAAGGAGTTCCATCTGGGGCCATGGCAAAGTCGTGGGGAACCGTGTCTGCCCTGGGCATATCCCACTGGGTAATAATGACTCGGGTGGCTTGGCCTGTCGGACGAGGCAATGTCTTTAATTCGTAAGGCCATGTAGACTTTCCGTCACTCAAATTTACCGTAGCAAGATACTCAGCTAGCGCAGAAGGCGCCTCCATGATCGCAGGAGTGCGATGAGGAAAAGGCTCGGCGCGTCCTCGACTATCGTCATCATTTAATGCCGTTCCATCATTAAAGTACGTAAACATCCGCGGTATGGTTTTGGCAAACTCCTCGGCCGTGTGTCGCGACCTTACGATTCGTTCGTAGCTATGACAATATGCACAACTCAAGCCCGAATACGCGAGCAACTCTTTCTGCTCAGTTGTGCCAGGCATACTCATAATCCATTCAAGAGATGAAAGCTGAGAAGCTAGGTCTTCCGTGACTTGCAGTTGAACGTCGTGACTCCCTGGTCCATCTGCCGGCACTTCCACTGAACCTGCATCAACTAGATCGTAGCCAACAGCTCGCGTGGTTAAGTTGTACCTGCCAGGCACCAGATGCGTTCGTGGAAAGCTATAGTGCCCTTCGGCATCGCTCACCACTGACACGGTGAAGTTCGCTGTTTCACGACGCGCGGAAACAACAACCCCCTCCATCTGCCCTTCTTCCTGAGAACTCACGGTCCCAGCAAGTGCTACTGTCCCCGGATCGCTCGTGCATCCGGCTGCCAGTGCAACAACACAAACTGTCATCGCAACGAACAATAGTCCTCTTACGCGCATGCTTTCCTCCAA